>JBOFYZ010000022.1:0-23791 GCA_051654925.1 Lachnospiraceae bacterium
CCCTCCCTCCGCCGCTCACTCTCCAGCTACTATATTACATTGCTAATTTAAAAAACACTAACGGAGCATTCCAGCAATTAGAATGCTGCCCATTAGTGTAAACTTTGGATTAGGTTGGGGAAAGGAGTGTCGCGACCCGCAATATCCTCTAATCCTGATTCCGCTCCCATGATGTTTCGGCCTGGTCCGTTGTTTCGATGTAGCTCCCGGACTCGTCTACCTGGAACTCCATTGGTGGCTTATTCATTGTAGTACGGTTTTTTATTGCTCCGAATGCCAGATATAGAATGAATACGGAGATACCGAAATTCAGAATTATGAAAAACGGGATCCGGATTGAAAACAGGGATAATGCTGCTTTGATTAATAATGGTAATACACGGCTGTATATAGCCATAGCATAGATCTGACCGAAGGTCAGAGTAGTTTTGGTGCATGAGGCCACGATCATGGCAATCAGACTGACAATCAGGATCCCGAAGAAGAATGTCAGGGTGATCCAGATGTACAGCAGTATGATAATGATAATGCCGATGATAAACGTGAATCTGGCAATATAGTCTGCGGCATCTTCTCTGGTCAGGGAAAGATCGGTATCAGCGAAGTATATTTCACTGACTTCACCATTATACTTGGCGATCATCTTTTCTGAGTCCATCAGGATCACCTGTTGGTAGGAACCAAGCTGGGACTGCAGTTCATCGACAGATGCAAAGAAGAAACCGGATGATGTGTCGATCATGACCAGCATGCCGTCATCTTCATATTCGACGGGCTCGGCTACCCACAGTTCACCGTTGCTTAATTTAAAATCAGGGATATAATCGCGCATAATCTGACCGATTCCGCCGGTTGATACCTGAAAGCGGACGACCGGAACTACAATCGTTAATAGAAAATACAAGAGCGCAATAAAAAATCCAAAACCAATCAGTCTGCGCTTTCGGTTTTGCAAAAAAACCGGATACTCGCTGAAGCGGCAGGCCGCAATTCCAAGATCTCTGAACATAGTTATTTTCCTTTCCGGTATCTTTTAATAGACCGCGTAGGCGATCGCAAAAGCAATCCCAAATACCAGTAGATATGATAATACTAACACAACCAGGCAAAGCAGCAGCTTTATCGCTGTCGGATATTTTTCATTGGAAGCAATTGAGGTGTTAATGCTGATCCCCAGCACCGCCAGACCCGCTCCTATCGCACCATTGATAAAGTTTATTGCATGCAGTACATCAAATATGTACGCCCAGACCGGTAATTTGCCGACTGGTGCATACGTTTCTCCGGTAGCTACATCCACGCCGTTCATCACCAGGCGCTGCGCGGTTCCTGATACCCAGCCTGCGCCATACAGGATTGCAGTTGCATTTCCTAACGGAACTTCCCAGGTTCCATAATGCATCTTACGTTCCTTCTTCAAGTCTTTCAGCTTCATCGTGGTTCCGTTAACGATAATCTTACTGCCCTTCATCTCAACGTGATAGGTCTGGTCATTGACCGCAACATCCCATGCTTTCATACATATTCTCCTTTTTTATTTACTCATCCCAGTTGTGATAAACTGCCTGCACATCATCATCGGCATCCAGCAGATCCAGCAGTTTATTCATCTTCTTAATATCTTCTTCATCGGTAAGCTCCGTCCAGGTCTGAGGGATCATCGTAACCGAGGCATCCATCATTGGAATCCCCGCCTGCTCCAAAGCTTCTCTCACCTGGCTGAATTCCTCAGGTGCGGTAATTACCTCAAAGCTGTCTTCCTCTTCGGCAAAATCCTCGGCACCGGCATCCAGCGCCATCATCATCAGTTCGTCGGCATCCATCTCACAGTCTTCTTTGCCAACGATAATCTGGCCCTTCTTGTCAAACATGAAGGACACGCTTCCCTGCGCACCGATATTGCCATTACCCTTGGTAAAGGCACTGCGGACATTCGCTGCGGTACGATTCTTATTGTCGGTAAGTGTATCAACAATTACAGCAACCCCGCTGGGGCCATAACCTTCATAAGTCAATACCTCATAATTAACTGCCGCCGCATCTCCGGCCGCTTTCTTGATACCACGGTCAATGGTATCATTCGGCATATTATTCGCCTTTGCCTTTGCGATCACGTCACGAAGCTTGTTGTTATTGTCCGGATCCGCTCCGCCTTCCTTTACCGCAACGGCAATCTCACGTCCGATAACTGTGAAGATTTTCCCTTTTGCCGCATCATTTCTTTCTTTTTTATGCTTAATATTTGCAAACTTTGAATGCCCTGACATATATTATCGCTCCTTATCTAAATTTTTTCCACAAAAATCCATATTATTTTAACACTATTCCAAGACAATATCAAGTGTTAGGACAGTTGTAATGAAAAACGCTACTTCCCCATTTCAGCCGCCAGATTGCGCATCCACTTTTTCTGCCGATAACGAAAATACCCGATTACGGCCTTATAGACCTCCTCGATCATAATCATCGTATAGACAACATAGATTGGCTGCTTCATATACAGGCCGCCGATAAATGCCATCGGTATACCGATCAGCCAGACTCCGCTGGTATCAATAAATAGACAGACGGTAGTATCGCCGCCGCTACGCAGCACCCCAACCACATTAATAAAATTGAACATTTTAAACGGCATGAAAATAATGAATACGAGCAGACAGTAGTTGATATTCCTGGCCACCTCAGGCGAGACACGATACATTGCGATGACATTTCCACGAATCAGATAGCATAAAGCCATGGCAAACATCGTTGCCAGGAACTGCAGAATAAAAAAATACTTTGCATACAGCTCAGCCCGCTTTAATTTACCAGCTCCAAGTTCATGGCCTAAAATAACAGCTGTCGCAGCACTAAGGCCTTGGAACAGAACTACCACGATATCCTGAATGGTTGTCGCAATGGTAATTGCCGCTACTGCCTGATCGCCCATTCGCCCATATGCCAGTGAATACATGGTAGTTCCCAGCCCCCAGATAAACTCATTGGCGATGACCGGACTGGTTGTCAGATAAAACTGTTTCAGAAATGCCCTGCTATATCCAAACATTTCCCTGATCCGGCAGGCAATCGGCGACTTCGTCCCATAAACCACAGCAATTGTTGCCGCGCTCTCTGCCATTCGCGCTGTCAGAGTCGCCAGCGCAGCTCCGGGGGCCCCCATTGCCGGGGCTCCAAAATGACCGAATATGAGGATATAGTTCAAGATAATATTAATCATGATTGTGATACAGCTGATGACAACCGGGGCCTTCACCTGCCCTACAGCACGCATCATCGCTACATATGTATTGGTTACTGCTATAAATGGATAGGAAAGAGCCGCAATCGTAAGATAAGATGCTCCGATTGCAATCGTGTCCGGGCTGGTAGTAAAAAGACGCATCACCAGATCCGGCCGAACCTCACTGGGGATCACAAAAAATAAGGAACCCATCAGGGCTATCAATAGTGCCAGCCCCAATACCTTCCGGATATGTCTTACATCTTTGTTGCCCCAATACTGAGCCGCCAGCACCCCCGAACCACTGACAACACCAAATACCAGCAGCGAAAATACAAAAAACACTTTGTTGGCCAGTCCCACTGCTGCAATGGTAGATTCCCCAAGACTTCCGATCATCATTGTATCAACCAGATTGACAATCGTATTCAGCATTCCCTGCAGAGCAACCGGGAATGCGATCATCATTGCTTTCTGTAAAAAGGTTCTGTCCTGAATCATATTCCTGGTATCTGAAAGTATCTGTCTCATAAGACCTCCATACTCAAAAAGAAACGCCTCGACATCAAGGCGTTTCCGATAATGCTGCTTCTTCCATTGCATCCGGGCCAAGTCGTCCGGTGTCCTGGATGCGGGTTACACATACTGCTTCAATAATCTTATTCGCAACCTTCATAACGGCAAACAGATATTCCTGATACAGAATCTCCGGCTGCTCTTCTTCCTCCGGTATCCTGTCCAGCTTTGATATCAGCCAGCCATTCAGGGTTCCATAATTCTCCATATCTTCATCAGAAAATTCAATCGCCAGAGCATCCTGTACATCATCCAGCGGAGTCATCCCCCGCATCAAAAAGGCACCGTCGTCTTTCCTGACAATATCCGGCTCATCAATATCATATTCATCCAGGATATTGCCGACGATCTCCTCCAGGATGTCTTCCATTGTCACCAGCCCTGCTGTCTGTCCATATTCATCAATAACAATCGCCATTTGAATCTTGCGGGACTGCATCTCTTTAAATAACGAATTGATATTTCTCGTCTCCGGTATAAAATATGCCTCACGCAGCAGTCCTGGAACTTTGCCAAGTTCCATACCTGCTTCATTCTCGTTCTCTGCATGAACAAGAATATCCCGCATATGTAGTGTCCCGATAATATCATCCAGATCCTCGCCATATACCGGATAGCGGGAATTGTTCCCTTCCTTCAGTACAAATCGGGCAGCATCCTTTAGCGGTTTCGAACCGTCCAGGATCGTCATATTCTTCCGATGAGTCATGATATCTCCGGCTTCCTTGTCATCCAATTCAAAGATGTTGGTAATCATTTCAGCCTCGCTGCGCTCCAACACCCCCTGCTCATGACCTTCATTTACCATTGTCATGATATCCTCTTCGGTAACATGCTCCGCCTGAGATTTCCTGTATCTGTAAAGCAAATAGCCGGCAGCTGCCAGAGCTGCCAGAGTCACTATCAGCAACAAATACGAATAGCCATCGTCCATGTGATAATTTTGCTCCTTTATTCCTGTTAATTCTTATCATTAGTATATTTAAGGAATTGTATCAGATTTTGTGTCTTTCGTCAATGGTGAACTATGTAGTCAGCTCCAGGCTTACCATCAGCGCATAGTCCACTTTCTGCTGCAGCTTGGCATCGATATGGCAGATTTTCTCTTTCAGTCTCTGTTTGTCGATCGTCCGCAGCTGTTCCAGCAGGATGACAGAATTTTTTATCATGTCGCATTTTCTTGTATCCAGTTCTACATGAGTCGGCAGCTTCGCCTTATTCATCTTTGAAGTAATTGCCGCACAAATAACAGTCGGACTGTGCTTATTGCCAACATCGTTTTGAATAATAAGTACCGGTCGAACGCCGCCCTGCTCAGATCCCACTACGGGCCGCAGATCTGCATAATATATGTCTCCTCGTCTGATTATCACTATTTCACACTCCGTCAATTGTTTTACAGGCATAGTATTGCCATCCTCTGACCGATGTATACCTCCCTAATGATAATCTATGTTTTAGACAAAGTGTCTGTTATGCTTTACAAGCCGCCAAATCCATGATAAATATCGTCAAAATAATCCTTGCAGCCGACAATCCCGCCGTGGCTTATGTACACCCGGGGAATTCGCTTGCCGATATTGCATACTACTTCATAGTGAAAACCGCCGCTCCAGGCCGCCAGATCTTCTGCCCGGATCTGCTGCCGGCCGTCCATCCCCATCAGGGTAACGATATCGCCGACTGATGCTTCCGGAATCTCCGATACATCCACCATAAACTGATCCATGCAGATCCGTCCCAGAATCGGTGCTTTCTGCCCCCGGATCAATACCTGTCCCTGGTTGGACAGATTTCTTGAGTAGCCGTCCCCATAACCAACCGGAACCGTCGCAATCCGCATTTCCTGCTGAGCACAAAAGGTTCCGCCATAGCTGACCTGACTGCCTGCCGGTATGGTTTTCACATAGATAATCTGGCTCTTCAGCGCCATAACAGGCTGTAATGCCACATTCTCCCGGCTTACCTCATCTGACGGATACATTCCGTAAATTGCAATTCCCGGACGCACCAGATTCATATGGGTCTCGGGCAGGTCAATCATTCCGGCACTGTTGGCACAATGCTTGTAAGGGATAGAAATGCCTCTTTGATCGAGCAGTTCCACAAAATGAAGGTAGACTTCCAGCTGCTTTCTGGCCCATACCTTATCACATTCATCGGCTCTGGCAAAGTGGGTATACAGCCCCTCCACCTCGATCCCGGGCAGCTTTGCAATGGCTGTGGCCAGATCAGCACCGCTCTCGTCAGCCCTCATTCCGATCCGGTTCATTCCCGTATCGACCGCCAGATGGATCCTCGCCTTTTGTCCCGCTGCCACGGCCAGCTCTGACAGCGGCAGTGCCTGCTCCATCGTAAACACAGTTGTTCTGATATTGTCCTCCAGCAGGTCGGGATAGCGATCCGGATGGGTAACTCCAAGCACCAGAACCGGTTTCTGAACGCCATGGCGGCATAACTGTCTGGCCTCATCTACTGCTGCCACAATGTAGCCGCTGACATAGGGTTCAATCGCCATCGCAACCGGTACCGAACCATGGCCATATCCATCTGCTTTAACCGCCGCCAGCATTCCGATCCCCGGGGGCAGGCGGTCCTTTAACGATTGAATATTGGCGGCCGCCGCATCCAGATTAATTTCCGCATAAACTCTGGTATATTGATGTTTTGTCATGTATCTTCACTTCCTTTTAAACTGGGATTGATAAAATCGGCAATATCGCTAGCCAGCAGGCCATAAGCCCCCAGCTGCCGGACCGCCGCATCGCCGGCGCAGCCATGCAGGTAGACTCCGAAAGCTGCCGCATCTGATATTTCCATTCCCTGGACCAGCAGGGCACCGATTATTCCAGTCAGCACATCACCGGAACCGGCTTTAGCCATGCCGCTGTTGCCGCTGGCATTCAGCCAGGTATCACCATCCTGATTGGCAATCACGGTTGCCGCATCTTTCAGGACACAGGTCACGCCATACTGGCTGCTGTATTCTCTGGCTGCTGTCAGTGGATCTTCCTTCAATTCCGGAATGCTTTTATTCGTTAAGCGCGCCATCTCACCGATATGAGGTGTTACAATCATATTGTCTGTATAATAGCCGGAAAGTTCCGGATATTCTGAAATCGTATTCAGGGCATCAGCATCCAGCACCAGGGGAACATAGGCATGGGTCAGTATCGTTTCCACCAGCAGCTTCACATGAGGCTCCCGACCCAGGCCGGGGCCGGCCGCAATTGCCGTTGCCCAGTCGATCTGTTCCTCCAGCCATTGGATGAATTCGGGTGCCTGAGCCTGATCCGCCGAAAAGGTTTCGATCACTGCCTCGGGCAGCTGTGTCTGCAGAATCTGGCGATTCTCCTCCACCGTTATGATCCTTACCAGTCCAGCTCCCATCCGGTATGCACTATATGCACTCAGGTATGCCGCACCACTCATCCCGGCAGAACCGGCGATCAGCAGCAACCGGCCAAACGTTCCTTTATTCCCGTCCGGGGTGCGTTCTGGTAAATATTGCAGATCCGCCGGCTCAAGTACCATCGCATCCCAGCCGCTCTGCTTCAGTCCCTGTTCCGGAAAACCAATATCGGCAATCCGCAGCGTTCCGGCATAGCTCCGTCCGGGATACGTGAGCAGTCCGCTTTTATAGTAACCAAAGGTAACGGTTCGGTCCGCCTTCATGGCCGTTCCCATCACCTGCCCGGTATCGGCATGGATACCAGAAGGAATATCTACCGCTACCACCCGGCTGTTCTTCTGTTTCTGCAGCATCTCTATCAGGCTGCGGTAGCTTCCATCGACCGGCCGTGTCAGACCGATACCAAAAATAGCATCAATAATAATATCACAGGTACCTGGGATAACATCTTCATATTCGATTAAAGTAACTCCAATCTGTTCTGCAATACTTATCTGAGCTTTTTGCTCTTCAGTTCTGTGTACGGCATTCCCGGCCAGGATTACCGTCACCTGATAACCTTTTTGATGCAGCATTCTTCCCGCTGCAATTCCGTCAGCACCATTATTCCCGGTACCGCATACAGACCAGATGTGACACCGGCAATTGCCGTCCGCCAGCAGCTCTGCATCCTTCACCACTTCAAGTGCCGCCCGTTCCATCAGAACCATGGAGGGAATGCCAATCTGGCTGATGGTATATCGGTCGATCTGTTTCATCTGGATACCAGTTACACTATACTTCATCTCACGAATCCGCTCCTTCCCCTACTGCAAATGCCACACAATACTCTTTCGTATTGCTGATTGACACCAGAATCGTAACAATTCCCAGTTCCCCGGCAAGTGTCCTGGCGCCTCGATATAGATTGACATATGGCTTGCCAAGGTCATCGCGCAGTACTTCGATATCTTCTGGCATAAAGCTCCGAAAGCCGGTGCCAAACACCTTGGCAACCGCCTCTTTGACAGCAAAATTGCCGGCCAGCTTAGAGACATTCCCCTTCGCTTGCCGGCACTCTTCCTGAGTAAAAGCACGATTTAAAAAGGCATCCCTACGGCATGCCCTTTCCATGCGCTCAATTTCCACAATATCCGTTCCGATTCCCAGTATCATTCCTGCTCCTGCTTCTTCTGCAGCTTGTCCTGCATAGTGCAGACCTTATAAGATAGGCGCATC
The DNA here is from genome assembly GCA_051654925.1 of Lachnospiraceae bacterium. Lineage (GTDB taxonomy): Bacteria > Bacillota > Clostridia > Lachnospirales > Lachnospiraceae > Brotaphodocola. Next base: position 8,430 of record JBOFYZ010000022.1, read on the forward strand.
AGGCTCTCCGACAGATGGACATTCTCCACCACCACATCATCCGGTACATCCAGATCTACATGAGCAAAATTCCAGATCGCCTTAATTCCGGCCGCCACCAGACGTTCGGTAATCTCCGGTGCCTTCGTCTTCGGAATCGTAAGAGCAGCCATCTGAACATCATTATCTCTGATAAACTGTTCCAGATCATCGACACCACGGATCTCAATGCCGCGAACCACAAGACCAATTAATCTTGGATTAATGTCGAACATTCCCTTTATTAAAAATCCACGTTTTTCAAAATTAGCATAATTAGCAATCGCCTGTCCCAGGTTACCGGCTCCGATAATAACCAGATTATGCTGACGGTTAATCCCAAGAATCTTCCCGATTTCATTGTACAGGTACTTTACATTATAACCGTATCCCTGCTGGCCAAAGCCACCGAAATTATTAAGATCCTGTCGGATCTGGGAAGCAGTCACCTGCATTCTCGTACTCAGTTCATTTGAGGAGATTCTTTCCACTCCTGATTCCAATAATTCTCCCAGATATCGGTAATACCTCGGAAGACGCGTGATCACCGCCTTGGAAATTTCTCTTTCTTCCATGATATACATCTCCCATCCTTTTTCATCATTGCTACTATTATACCGTTATGTCATTTCAATGTCAAACAGGTTTTATCAACGAAACATTGAAAAAAAACAAATCCTATATTATACTTTGATAAGGAATCATCACAGAAACGGAGAAAATGATATGATTTTATCATGTAACAATATCAGTAAAGCATTCGGAACCAATCAGATTTTATCTCAGGTTTCCTTTCATATTGAAGACCAGGAAAAGGCGGCAATCGTTGGTATCAACGGTGCCGGCAAGTCAACACTGCTAAAAATCATCATCGGGGAACTGGGTGCCGATGATGGGAATGTAATTCTTTCCAAAGGCAAATCGCTCGGCTACCTGGCCCAACATCAGAACCTGGAAGGCAACCGGACAATCTTTGAAGAATTAAAAGAAGTAAAACGTCCGGTGATTGAAATGGAAGAACAGATCCGGACGCTGGAACAGAATATGAAGGACGCTTCCGGCGACCAGCTGGAACAGATGCTGACTGCATACAGCCGCTTAAACCACGCCTTTGAGCTTGCTGACGGATATGCCTGGAACAGCGAGATCACAGGCGTTTTAAAAGGCCTTGGTTTCCTTGAGGAAGACTTCCAGAAGACGATATCCACGCTTTCCGGCGGTCAGAAGACCCGCGCCTCCCTTGGCAAGCTCCTGCTTACCAAACCGGATATTATCTTGCTTGATGAGCCGACCAACCACCTGGATATGGATTCGATTGCGTGGCTGGAGACGTATCTGCTGAATTATCGGGGTGCTGTGATTATCGTTGCACATGACCGCTACTTCTTAAACCGGGTAGTCAGTAAGATTATAGAGCTCGAACAGGGACGATCGACTGTGTATTCCGGCAACTACACCGCATACAGTGAGAAAAAAGCGATGATCCGGGCTGCCCAGATGAAAGCCTGGCTCAACCAGCAGCAGGAAATCAAACACCAGGAAGAAGTCATTACCAAGCTGAAATCCTTTAACCGTGAAAAATCCATAAAACGCGCCGAAAGCCGCGAAAAAATGCTTGCTAAAATAGAGGTTTTGGAAAAACCAGCGGAAGTACATGATGAAATGCACATCCAGCTGGAGCCTAACATCCTCAGCGGAAACGATGTACTGACCATCCGGGATCTGGGCAAAGCGTTTGACAGCCTGAAACTTTTCAACCATATCGATATGGATATCAAGCGTGGTGAACGGGTCGCAGTTATCGGCAACAACGGAACTGGCAAAACCACGCTGCTGAAAATCATCAACAATATGCTTGGAGCTGACAGCGGCACCATCACCCTCGGATCCAATGTTCATATCGGCTATTATGATCAGGAACATCTGGTTCTGCACATGGAGAAGACGGCCTTCGAAGAAGTCCAGGACGCTTATCCCAACCTGACCAATACCCAGGTCCGTAATATTTTAGCTGCCTTTCTGTTTACCGGCGATGACGTGTTTAAACGCATTTCTGACCTGAGCGGCGGCGAGCGGGGACGGGTATCCCTGGCTAAGCTGATGCTGTCAGAAGCCAACTTCCTGATTCTGGATGAACCGACCAACCACCTGGATATCACCTCAAAAGAGATCCTGGAGCAGGCTCTGAATCATTATACCGGAACCATTCTGTACGTATCCCATGACCGGTATTTCATCAACCAGACCGCCACCCGCATTCTGGAACTGACCGGACAGACCTTTATCAATTATATCGGCAATTATGATTACTATCTGGAGAAGAAGGAACTGTTAAACAGCATCTACACGCCTGTTGCTGCTGCCGAGACCAATGATACTTCTGCATCAGAAGTCAAACAGGACTGGAAAAACCAAAAAGAAGAACAGGCCAGAATCCGCAAACGTCAGAATGACCTAAAACGTACGGAAGAAGAAATTGCCTCCCTCGAAACCAGAGACAGTGAAATCGATGCACTGCTGCTTGAAGAAGCGATCTATACCGATGTTGAAAAACTCGTCGAACTGAATAAAGAAAAGGAATCGCTGCAGGCCCGGCTGGAAGAGCTCTATCCGCTATGGGAAAGCCTTGCCGAATAACCTTCTACGATTCCTTTTTTGCCACACCAGGACCGCCAAGCTCGTCCAGATATTCTGCTTGCTCCTGGTGTTTCTTTTGTGCTTCCTCTTTGATCCGCTGATAATACTGTGGATCTTCATCCTTCATGTGGAGAATATCCACCATCAGATCACAGCTACGCGGAGACAATGACTCCATTTCTTTTCTGCCCTGATAATCCAGATAATGAGCAAATAATTTGCCAAAATAAAACTGGGCATTACCGCTGTAATAATCCGGTATATTCAGTACCGAATTAAGCGCCACTGCCTCGTCCCAGAGCCGATCCATCAGGGTACTGTCTTCTTCATACAAACCGGCAGCAAATCCGACATACTCCCCAAACGCCTGCAGTACCGACTCCGCTTCTGTGAATTTAACCTTTTTGTAATTCAAATCCACACTATGGTATACATAGTAAATCCCCTGATCCGTATCCGGTGCCTCAAAATATTCCTTCTTTTTGTAAAACATAAGCTGCCAGCCGTCTTTTTCAAACTGCGCAAACCAGCCCCGGGGAACTTCCAGCAAATCATCGGTAATCAGCTCACGGTCCTCGGCAGTAGGATTCTCACTACCGACCACACGGATATCCTGTTTTTCCTTGTGAATCCCGTCTGCATCCAGATACTGCAGTCCCATATACTGATTCTGGGCCATATGTCCATTTGTCAAAAAATAGTAGGAAATACCATCAATATTATAATACCCACTTGCCACCATCTGCCCACTCTCGTCGAACCAGTACCAGTCTCCTTCATAATACAGCCAGCCCGTATGGACATTCCGATTCTCATCATAATAATACCAGTGGTGGTTCTTCTGGTTATAGTACCAGTCTTCACCGCCTGATCCGGGTGCATTCATCCCATAACTGTGTCCCGCAGCACAGAATATGAAGGAAAAAGCCAGCAGATAAATTCGTAATCTATCTTTTCTCACTAAATTTACTCCCTGAAAATCAATTGTTGTGTATCGATTGTTATATTTTACCACATGAAGGGGGTTACGTCAAAATGTGTGAGTTGCGAGGTGGATAGCGGGGAATGGGTGCGGATCGGCAGCAGGGGACAGCGGAAGCAGCATGGCAGCGTGTCTGGTTGACTGCAGTTTCGGACTATAAGCAGATCTAAAATACCAGTCATGGTACTAAGTGCATAAGCAAAATCAACATAACTCGTTACACTCAGACAATGTCTGATTTTGCTTATAACGTACCATGACTGGTATTTAAGATCTGCTAATAGTCCTGCAAAGGCAGCCAACCAGACACGCTGCCATGCTGCTTCCGCTGTCCCCTGCTGCCGATCCGCACCCATTCCCCGCCATCCACCCAGCCACACGTTTGACTCCACTAATAAAAAAACTAAAACCTGTTTTGTTTTCATTAATCCACGTAATGAATACGGGATTCATCAAATCTATCCTGCTGTTTATCAATTTTAATTGGATATCCACATGGAATAATTGCAAATGCTTCTAATGTTTCCGGTATATTAAGTATTTCTTTAACCCTACGCATCCGATCTGCAAGTGGTGCTATCCCTAACCATACTGCTCCCAATTCCAAAGAGTCAGCTTCTAATAAAAGATTCTCAATAGATGCACTAATATCAATCTGAGCATACTCAGGCATATTGCAATTTTTTCTGGTGCAAGCAACAAATGCTAATGGAGCCTGACCTGCACAGCCTGCATAAGGGCTGCATTTTGACAGTTCCTCCAGCATCTTCTTATTTCTCACAACGTAATATTCCCATGGCTGTTGATTTCCAGCGGAAGGTGCTGCCATTGCAGCTTTCAATAGTTCCACTACTTTAAATGTTTCTACTTCCTTGTCAATATATTGTCTTATACTTGTTCTATGAAATATTTCATTCATTTTATCATTCTCCTTATATCAAAATAATTTTATATTCTGTTATGATTTGGGACAAATACGTTGAATCCATTCTACAAAAGTACCTGTTGTAGTTCCTTCGTTACTGCCATGTCCCATATCCCATACTAAAGAATAATCAACTTCATATCCGGCCATTTCTGCAGTCAGACAGATATTGTATGCAACTGAAAAAGATGTGTGCTGATCTGCCATTCCATTACGCGTACGCCAATGCTGTGCTGCATCGCTGTCCTGGGTACCCTTTGAATTATCAAGCAGAATCTGTGTTGCATTTACCAAGTAGGTCTGCTCTGCAATATACGCAGCTTCGTTTCCAGTAAGTGCATTCTGGATATACAGATCAAACTGTTCTGGATTGAAACCATCCAGAATCGCATAATTGTCATAATTGTTTTGCAACAGTTCTGCAATCGATGCAGAATAATGTACTGCCTTAGTAGAACTGGTTCCAAAAGCATCGTTTTCCGCGCTCAGATCCAAGGTATCAAAGCCAGGAATATCTTTGTTACGGACAAGTCCTGTTCCATTGATAAAATCTGCCAAATTTGTGATTTGATAAGTTCCATCCTCATTCTGTGTAAGCCATGTAGATGTGTCCTTACCATATTTTTCACGAATAAATGCGTCCGGATTTTCCATATCAATCAAATAGACATTCAGTGCGTCACTCATATTTTGCAGAATCATATCATAATAGCTGCCGGCACGCAGATTCAGTGTGCCATCTGCGTTTTCATCAAATGTAAGCAATGTACCTTTGGAATCTGTCAATCCAAGAGAATTGATATACTCAGCAAACGCATATGCAGCATCTTTCTGCAGTGTCAGCTGAAATTCTGTAAAGTCATAATTTCCCGCAGTGGAAGAAAGACTTCCATCCTCGTTTAGCGTTGAATCGTAGCGTAACCATGCATAAGCCAAATCCGCATTTTCGATATCTGCAATAGGACAATATGCCATAGCACCATAAACAGAATCATCATATTCGCTGCTGTAAGTGTTTGTTGTCTCATCATAGCTGACACCAATGGCGCCTGCTTCATACAGGTAAGGATAATATTCCTCCATATTTCCAGTCGCACCTAGTGCAGAACTCATCTGACCGCCGCCTGATGCACCGACTGAGATAATACGTTTCATATCGCCAGGAATTACATCCTCGTTTGCCCGTAAGGCAATGACACCAGCTTTCAGGTCGGCAACCGGTGTAGGAGCCTTTCCCGTGGAATCTCCATTTTCTTCAGCTGCATCTCTGCTACGGGAACCACACGAAACATATACCATTCCTGCTGCCAGACAGTCTGCGTATTCAGGTGCCTTAGGCGATCCAGACCTCCATCCACCATTACTGTTCTGGAACACAATGGGTGCAGTTTGAGCTGTGTATCCATTTACCTCTGCATTTGTAAATGCAGCACTGCCATCCGCATTGATAGTAAGATATTCGGCTGGAACAAAAATTAGCATGGTCTGGTATTCCGTGTTGGTAATATTACTTTCGGTATACACACCTTGTGCATTAACACGTTGAGCTGAAACCTGCTCGTTGGCTTCCATTGCCAGCGAATCTTCTGTTTTACCCTCATTGCCGTCATCACTAAGATCACCCTGTTTCTGACGCTTTTCGCCGTTTCCGCCACCGGCAGTATTATCTCCAGCTGCGCCACCATTTCTACCACCGTGCATAAAATTCTGCTCCACAGATGATTCAACCGGTGTACCATCTCCATCGATAGCACTCAACATATAGTAGCTTCCATCCTCACTAAGCGTCCAACCATAAATACCGTCCGAAATTCCTTGTGCATAATTCAGCTGAATTGGTATATTTTCTTCTGCTGCAGCTTCTTCTGCTGCCGTAGCAGCTTCTATGACCGTTGCATTTCCCGTCGATGATTCATTCTGCCCGCCACATGCAGTCAAAGTAACTACCATTGATATCGCAAGACAGCTTATTGATTTTTTCTTCATTCCGTTTTCTCCTCGTTTCAGATACGTTTTAATATAAGTGGTAAATTATCAGGATTATCATACTGTTTTTTATTTCTGCCATTTACCTCCAATCTGCAAAAAAAAATCTGCTGCATAATACAGTAGATTCTTATGTAGGCCTTTTTATAAGCTCGATGGATTAATAAATTCATATACAAATATAGAAATGCAGACATTCCTTAGTCTGCAAGGTGGTACTGTTTTGCAGGCTTAGGAATATCTGTATCACAATCTTAACTAAGATTTGAGCAAAACGATAAGCCGGGTTATGTCGTTGAATGGTCATCTATCTAGACCAGATGTCGCCACCTGGTTCGAGCGACCTACCCGAAAGCAGACGGGCCGCCTTATGCTTTCTGTTCGGTCTTGCTTCGAATGGGGTTTACATGTGCCCCGCCTGTTACCAGGCGGGCGGTAGTCTCTTACACTGCCTTTCCACCCTTACCGTGGTGCGTCTTTCTTACGAACTACGTACCCTGGCGGTTTATTTCTGTTGCACTGTCCCTGGAGTCGCCTCCGCCAGACGTTATCTGGCATCCTGCCCTGTGAAGCCCGGACTTTCCTCTCCCGCTACCTTTCGGTAATGCGGCAGCGACCATTTGTTTTACTCAAACAAAGTTTATTTTAGCATTGAATTGATGGGGTGTCAATGTTAGACTTTGAAGCAGCTTCCCCCGATGAATTCTCTTAATATCGAATTCTTGGGGATGTCTTCGCTGCTGACACCTAAAAAGTAATCCATAAATTTCAGCAGCCGCTTGGCTTCGAGATATTCTTCGCTGTCTCTGGGAATGCCGAACAGCAGCGGTTCTGCGTATTGCTTTAAGACTGCCAGCTCATAGACCAGTACGGAGTTGAACATGGCGTCGGCGCTTTCCTGATATGGGAAAATATTCTCGTCTTCGCCTCTTCGCACGGAAGACCACATCCGGATCGTATCCTGAGCTGTAGCTCCCCTGGTTCTGGCATCGCGGACCATGCGCCGCAGCAGCCGACCGTCGGTAGTCGGTATCCGGTTGTGCTCATCGACATTGAGCTGGGTCAGAGCGCTGATATAGATCTTGAATTTGCTTTCGGCCGGCAGACTGTGGCTTAATTTGTCATTCAGGCAGTGAATCCCCTCAATCACCAGGATGTCATCCGGCCCGAGCTGAAGATAGTCACCCTTGTATTCCCGCTCTCCGGTCATAAAGTTGTATCGGGGCATCTCGACCTTCTTGCCGGCCAGCAGATCGGTTATATCCTGGTTGAACTGTTTTACATCAATGGCATCCAGGGATTCGTAATTAAGCTCGCCGTGTTCATCAAGGGGGGTGTCCATGCGGTTAACAAAGTAATTGTCGACTGCAATGGGATGCGGCACCAGACCTTTGGCCCGGAGCTGGATGGACAGGCGGTGGGAAAATGTCGTCTTTCCTGAAGAGGACGGACCAGCAATCATCACCAGTTTCTTGTCTGGCTGTCCGGCAATCAGTTCTGCCATGTCACCCATCTTCTTCTCCTGCAGTGCCTCCTGAATCAGGATCAGTTCATTCATTCCGCCTCTGGCAATGATTTCATTCAGCATCCCGACATTCGGGACGTTCATCTTCAGCCCCCACTCGCTTGCTTCTTTTAATACGTGAAACAGCTTGGGACTGTCATGAAATTCTTCGATTCTTTCAGGATCCTTCGCCGTTGGAAGCATCAGTAAAAAACCGTCTTCATAGATCTTCAGGTCAAAATAACGAATATAGCTGGTATTCTGCACCATATACCCATAGTAATAGTCTTCAAAACTGCCGATGCTGTATATGTTAACCCGGGAAACTCTGCGGTAACGGAACAGTCTCTCCTTGTCATACATCCGGTGTCTGCCAAACAGATCGATGGCTTCTTCGGTATTGACACTCCGTTTCATAATCGGAATTTTAGCGGCTGCCATCTCCTGCATCCGGTTATTAACCTGATCCAGCAGTTCCTGATTCAGCCGGAAATCACCTTCCGCCTCTACATAAAGACCGTTACCCAATGAGAAATTGACACAGATCGTCTTGATATAGTCACGCCCAACCACCTCATAAAATGCTTTCAGCATTAAAAATATCGTACTGCGGCGGTAAGTATTCATGCCGGGCTTATCTTTTCCGGTAAGAAAGCGGATATCCATATCGGGCTTTATCTTTTTATGCAGTTCTTTCAGCTTTCCGCTGTCCATTGCCAGCAGGATATCATATTCAAACTGTGGCTGAAATTCCTGAGCCACATCCATCAGAAGCGTACCTTCTGCGTATTCTCGCTTTTGTCCTTCTACTGTCACATGTACCATGGCAATCCCTCCTGCTCTTAATGCCGGACTGATCAGATCACCTGCGCCGGAAATGCCGGGGCAGCAGTGATGACTTCCAGCTTATGCCCAAATTGTTGCTGCAAATACTGCTCCATAAATTTCATAAAAATATGTTCCAGGCCATAATGACCTGCATCGATAACGGCCAGATTGTTGGCTACCGCATCGATTCCTTCATGATGCCCAATGTCGCCGGTTACCAGGACCTGTACACCAGCCTGCAAGGCCGGCGAGATCATGCTTTTGCCGGAACCAGGTGAAACCGCAATCCGCTGAACCGGTTCCTGTATTTCATCCATTCCATAAATCGTCACAAAAGGCAGATCAAACTGTTCTTTGACCAGCTCTGCCAGCCGGCTCAGCGAAACCGGTTCGGGAAGCAGGCCGATCTTGCCGATCCCAAATGACTGGCCATCGTGCTCACCGGTGACTTCCAGTGGTCCTTCTGCGGCTAGTTTAAGCCGCTCTGCCGCCAGATCGGCCATGCATCCGGGGGCAGCGTCAAAATTCGTGTGCATCGCATAATAGGAAATATCAGCCTGAATTAATCGTACAATCCTCCGGCTGATAAAATCCTGATCATTGATTTGTCTTAATGCTTTGAATAATAACGGGTGATGGGTCAGCAGCAGATCAGCCTTCTCAGCAATCGCCTGATCTACTACCGCATCAGTGACATCAAGCGCCACCAGTATTTTTTGGACATCCTTTTCAAGCCTTCCGGCAAGAAGTCCCGGATTATCCCATTCATAGGCATATTCTTTTGGTGCCAGCTGTTCCAGTTGGCGGATTATTCTACTGCATTGCATCATATGTCTCCCTTACTTGTCTTAATGCCTCTGTTACTTCCTGTAATCTCAGATATGCTCCGTCGCTCTGCTGGCCAGACAGTTGTGCCTTAATCTTTAGCAGAGTCTGTTCTTCTTTGATTAAATATTCTGCCAGCACCGGGTCATGCTCACGAATCAGGAGATCACCATAACGGTAGCGCCAGTCATCGGGATAATGCATTGGCCCCGGTTCTGCCAGCATCACGGTATAGTATTTGTCCTCTTCACACAGCATGGTTTCTGCCCCGATCGTCAGCCCCAAAGCTTCCAGGCCGCGCCTAAACTCTTCCAGTTCTGACTGCGGAGACAGAATCCAGCGGTTGACAGATTCCTTTACATGACTGCCTGCGGTGATAATACGAAGCATCAGCTCACCGCCCATACCGGCAATAATAACCGTATCCGCTTCGCCAGGCAAAAGCTGCTGCAGGCCATCCGACAGGCGGGTCTCAATGTGTTCTGCCAGTCCATACCTGGCAATATGCTCACGGGCACGCAGCAGCGGCCCCTTCCCGATATCCATGGCGATCGCATGATCGGCAAGACCCTGCTGAATCAGATAGATGGGAATATAAGCGTGATCGGTACCAATATCTGCGACCCTGCTTCCTATTTCAGCAAAGGAAGCAATGGTGCACAGCCGTTTAGATAAATTTATCGTCTTTTGTATCATAATCAATCATCCAAATAATCCTTTAACTTTTTACTCCGGCTGGGATGCCTTAGCTTACGCAGTGCCTTGGCTTCAATCTGACGGATTCGTTCCCGTGTAACACTGAAATCTCTACCTACCTCTTCCAGCGTTCTCGGCCTTCCGTCATCCAGGCCAAACCGCAGACGCAGCACGCGCTGCTCCCGTTCGGTCAATGTCTCCAGCGTCTCCATCAGCTGCTCTCGCAGCAGGGTAAAGGTCGCTGCATCGGCCGGCACTGCCACATGCTCGTCCTGGATAAAATCACCCAGATGGCTGTCCTCTTCTTCACCGATCGGAGTCTCAAGTGATACCGGTTCCTGGGAAATCTTTCTGATTTCACGAACCCGTTCAACCGGGATCTCCATCTTCTCCGCTACTTCTTCCAGGCTCGGCTCCCGTCCCAGCTCCTGCAGCAGTTGTCTGGATACCCTGATCTGGCGGTTGATCGTCTCCACCATATGCACCGGTATCCGGATCGTCCTGGCCTGGTCAGCAATCGAACGGGTAATCGCCTGACGTATCCACCAGGTCGCATAAGTACTGAACTTATACCCTTTGGTATAGTCGAACTTTTCGACGGCTTTTATCAGACCCAGATTGCCTTCCTGGATCAGATCAAGAAACTGCATGCCCCGTCCCACATAGCGTTTGGCAATGCTGACAACCAGACGCAGGTTTGCCTCGGCAAGGCGTTTTTTTGCCTCCCCATCACCAAGCTCCATCCGTTTTGCCAGTTCTACTTCTTCTTCAGTCGTGAGAAGCGGTATTTTACCGATTTCTTTTAAATACATGCGTACCGGATCGTCGATCCCGACACCGTCGGGAACACTCAAGTCGATGTCTTCTACACTGATTTCCTCTTCCTCTTTCAGATCATCTTCAATGAAGAGTTCCGGATCCATGTCATCATCTTCTTCCAGACGGAGAACATCTATATGTTGGCTTTCCAGATAATCGTAAATCTGGTCCAGCTTTTCGGGACTAAGTATTTCACCTTTAAAAAAGTCCAGAATCTCCTGGTTCTCCAGTACATTTTTTTTACCTTTTGCCTTTGCTACCAATAATGCTAATTTTTCTTCCATTGTTAGTGTACGTTCTTCCATGTCCATCCGCCCTTCCTTCCTGCACCTGACTTGTTAGTCAATTGAAACGTGAAGCGTCTTCAGTGCTGCCTGTTCCTTAATTATCCGCTGTAATTCCCCGATGTCCGCTGCGTTTCGACTCGCCTGATCCAGACTGTTTTTCCTGACCCGTATAACAGTCTCGGCAAACGCTTTCTTTTGTTCGTCATTGTTCAATGATTCGTTTAAGCTAGCATTAAATAAAGCTGCCACCTCTTTGTATTGTTCTTCATCATTGATGAAATGATTCAAAATATCTGCTGGAATTACTGTTCCCTTTTTTTTCCCTTCGAATACCATGGATGCAACCTGATGATACAATGGTTCCTGGAAATCCGCAGCGCTGACAATTCCTTCTATTTTTTCAAATAGTTCCGGCTTTTCAATCAGCCATGTCAATAAAAGGCGCTGAGACTTGCGGATTCCATCTTCTTTTTCTTTTTTTCTTGAATTGCGGTTCTCGCGGATCTGTTCCCGTTGCTTTGCCGGCGATACTCCGCCCAACTGACTGCCCATACGGTTCACCAGCCGCCGTAAATCCTCATATGGAATAAAATGCTCCCGGGCAATTGTCTGGGTATAATTATCCCGCTCCAGCGCTTCTGTAAAATCCAGCAGCCGCTCAGCCGTTGCATGATAAAACCGGGTCTTCTGTTCCGGATCATCCATCTGGTAATTTTTCTTTAATACGTCAATTTCAAACAAAAAACTGTTCTTGGCCTGATCAATGCGTTCCTGAAATGCTTCTGCCCCGAGATTCTTGATGAATTCATCCGGATCTTTATGGGGACGCATGTCCAGGACTTTAACGGAGATTCCCACCTCTTTTAAAATCGGAATCGCACGCAGAGCAGCCTTGGTTCCCGCCTCGTCACTGTCATAGGTCAGGACCACCTGTTCCGTATAGCGCTTCAGCAGGCTTGCCTGCTGGGTTGTAAATGCCGTTCCCAGCGAAGCCACCGCATTGGTAAAACCGGCCTGATGCATTGCGATGACATCCATATATCCTTCACAGATCAGAAGGTTCTTTTTTCTTGATGTTCTGGCATAGTTCAGACCATACAGATTGCGGCTTTTATCGAATATTCTAGTCTCCGGCGAGTTCAGGTACTTGGGATTGCCGTCACCCATCACTCTTCCGCCGAAACCGATCACCCGGCTGTTGACATCCAGAATCGGAAACATGACCCGGTTCCAGAATTTATCGTAAGCCCCCCTCTCCTCGATACTTACAAGGCCGGATTCTCTTAGAATTTTATCACCATAACCTTTGGACTTCAGATACTGGTATAAATCATTGCTTGTCTTGTTGGCAAATCCAAGTCCAAATCGTTTTATTGTATCTTCGGACAGTTTTCTGCCCTTCAGATATTCATATCCCTGCCGCCCCTGAGGCTGTCCCAGCTGGTAATAGAAATAATTAGCCGCCAGCTTGTTGAGATCCAGCAGGGTGGAACGCAGGTCTGCCTGCCGGCGTTCTTCTTTTGAATATTCAGCCTCCGGCAGCTTGACACCGCCCCGCCCGGCTAATAGCTTCAGTGCCTCCGGGAAGGTATAGTTCTCATATTCCATAATGAATGTGATCACATTCCCTCCGGCACCACACCCAAAACAATAATACATCTGCTTGGAAGGAGATACGGAAAATGACGGGGAATGCTCATTATGAAATGGACAAAGCCCAAAATAATTGCTGCCTTTTTTCTGTATTTTCACATATTCCGAAACCACATCCACGATGTCATTTCTCATTCTAACTTCTTCTAAGATTTCTTCCGGATAATACATGAAGTCCCCCCCCCGTTCTGAAGCCTTACCGGTCCGCTATACTTTCCATGCCTGCGGTACAAACAGTTCGGCGAATTTATCGATGGCATAACGGTCGCTCATTCCGGCGATATAGTCACAAACGACCCGTTCCTTTTTTTCATTGCGGTTGATCATCATCAGCAGATATTCTTCCGGCAGTTCAATAATATGCTCCATGTAATACTGATACAGGGATACAATCAACTGCTGCGCCTTGCCTTCTTCGGCCTTGGGGATGTCACTGCTGTAGACATGTTCAAACATCCAGGTTCTAAGCCCCTGCATTGCCTCTTCCATGCCTGGTGACATGCTGATCTCTGGCTTATCCATGCTGTTGTGGATAATATCGTGAATCATGGTATTTAAGCGTTCTCTCACGCTGTGTCCAAGGATATCGGTATATTTGCCGGGAATATCCGGCTCGATGAAAATTTTTGCACGAATTGCATCGTCAATATCATGATTTATGTAAGCAATCTTATCCGAAAGGCGTACCACACAGCCCTCCAGGGTAGACGGACTGCCGCTGGTCCTGTGATTCAGGATCCCGTCCCGGACTTCCTGCGTCAGATTCAGTCCCCGGCCGTCCTTTTCCAGTTCCTCTACGACCCGGACACTCTGCCTGTAATGAGCAAATCCGGTCGGACAGATCTCATCGAGAATCCGCTCACCGGCATGGCCAAATGGCGTATGACCCAGATCATGACCCAGTGCTATGGCTTCTGTCAGATCTTCATTCAGCCGCAGTGAACGGGCAATGGTTCTGGCGATCTGGGATACTTCCAGGGTATGAGTCAGCCTGGTCCGGTAATGATCACCCTCGGGTGCCAGAAACACCTGTGTCTTATGTTTCAATCTGCGAAATGACTTACAGTGCAGAATCCGGTCTCGGTCCCGCTGGTATTCCGGCCGGATATCACATAACTGCTCCGGTACGTCCCTTCCTTTTGTGTTACTGCTGCAGGAAGCGTAAGGACTCAGATACTGCTGTTCCCATTCTTCGCGGGATTCTCTGATATTCATCCAAACAGCTCCTTTCTCAAACTCAAAGATACTTAATATTATACCATTACTTTAAAGATTAAGAAACCACTTTCTATTGTATGCTTTTCCTTACATTTTTATGACAAAACGAGAATGATGTGGCACATAGTCTTGGCTGCCAACTATATGACAGCGCTCTGGTAAAAAGCAAAAAACAGGGATTGTCTAAGATAATTAGCATGTCCCTGTTTTTCGCATTGTTATTTCAAAAATCCATTGATAATCTGTGTCTCTGCCTCTTCTTCGGTGAGACCCAGGGTCATCAGCTTGATGATCTGCTCACCGGCAATCTTGCCGATTGCGGCTTCGTGAATCAGTGCTGCATCCAGGTGGTTTGCTTCCAGTCCTGGTACTGCCAGAATTTTGGCATCTCCCATAATGATGGCATCACACTCGGTATGGCCATTGCATCTGGCGTTGCCGATTATCTGGGAATAGAACTTCTGGCAGGAGTTGTCCTGTGCAACGGAACGGGATACCACATCGGTACTGCAATCATCGCCGTTAAGCTTTACAACGTAATCACTCGCAGCATACTGATGGCCGTGTGTCAGCAGACGTTCCCTGACCAGGAATTTAGCACCGGCGGCCAGTTCCGCCTTAGTGGTACGGTTGGTAGAATCCACACCTTTGATCTGGACCATTTCCATCTCGGCAAAGCTGCCTTCTTCCATGTAGACCTCGGTAACCGGATTCAGAATACGTTTGCCATTGCCATCGCCATCCCCGTAATGCTTCTCTACGTATTTAACTCTGGCATTCCGGCCGATATAAAACCGGTGGATGCCGTCATGCTGAGAATCCTGTTCACCGCAGTTATGAATTCCACAGCCTGCCACAATTACGACATCACTGTCCGCGCCGATATAAAAATCATTATATACCTGTTCTTTCAAACCACTCTCGCTGATCACTACCGGAATATGAACACTTTCGTGCTTCGTCCCAGGCTTAATCCTGATATCG
>JBOFYZ010000023.1:0-68374 GCA_051654925.1 Lachnospiraceae bacterium
CCCTCATGGGCGATGTCAGATGGGGGAACGGGCAAGACAACGTTTAGATGAGAACTTTACGCTAGATGTTATGATGACCAAAATGAAAGCTCTCTATGAAAAAATGTTGAAAGATGAGAAAGTATGAATATATCAAGCGTGATTTTATATTTTACAAATCGCTGTAAGCCAGTGCTGCTGAGGATTTTTCCGTATAAGTTTCTGAGGAGTATGAAAGGGAAGATGATTCAGCGGAGTTTTCAGAAGATTGAGAATACCAGGATAAAGCCATTTGACAGGGCTGCATTTGCGGATGGGGTTAATCTGATTGGAAATATCAAGGCAGAAACAGGTCTGGGGAGTTTGAAGGGTAGCTGAGTATGGAAATATCGAATATTGTTTTGAGTATAACAAATAAATTTAAGCCATTATTATTAAAAATATTCCCGTATGAATTGCTCCGGAAAATGAAAGGCAGAATGATTCACAACAGCTTTGCCAGGATAGAAAAAACGGAAATCAAACCATTTATCAGAGCACAGTATCAGGATGGTATCAATTTGATTGGGACGATTAAGGCAGAAACCGGGCTAGGTCAGAGCTGCCGTTTGGTGGCTGCGGAACTGGAGGCGAGCCAGATTCCATATTCGATTTATCAGTATGAGCAGCTGGGGGCGATGGTGAATGGTGAGTATCCTGAATATGACGATAAGATCCGGACGGAATTGCCTTATAATATTAATTTGATTCATATCAACCCACATGAACTGGGACTGGCTTTTCAACAATCTCATGATAAAATCTGGAATGGACGATATAATATTGGTTTTTGGTTATGGGAGCTTGAAGAGTTTCCTGATGAATGGGTTCCTTGTTTCAGTTGTCTAGATGAGATCTGGACACCGTCAGAATTTATCAGCAGCAGCATTCGCAAAAAAACCGACTTGCCGGTAGTAACAATTCCCTATCATATTTCGCTGCAGGTGCCGGAAAACCCGCGGCTCAGTTACCGGAAAGGATTTGACTTACCTGAACATAAATTCTTGTTTTTGATGATGTACGACCGGACAAGTATGACTGAGCGGAAAAATCCCAAAGGTGTACTGGAAGCATACAGCCGGGCTTTTAAAAGCGAATGTGATGCCAGCTCGATTGGCCTTGTAATTAAAATCAACAATCCGACGGTAGATGAGATCGCCCGCATTTATGAGATGATTCCAGAATATCATGATATTTATCTTATTACTGAGACGCTGGAACGGCAGAAGGTAAATGAGCTGATTTATTGTGTTGATGCAGTGGTGTCACTTCACCGAGCAGAGGGATTTGGCTTGGTTTTGGCGGAAGCAATGTTTCTTGGAACGCTAGCGATTGCGACAGATTGGTCTTCCAACACGGAGTTTATGAATTCGGAAGTTGCCTATATGGTTAAATCCGATTTAATTGAACTTCAGGAGGATATTGGGGACTTTAAAAAGGGTAACCGATGGGCCAACCCTGATCTTGACCATGCGGCAGAGTGCATGAAGCGTCTGTATGAGGATGATCAACGGCGGGAAGAACTGGTTCGGGAGGCTAAAGCTTATATAACCGAGCACTTGAGCATGGAGCAGGCAGTGGAACAGATTAGATCCCGGGTAAAGGCAATTTTCAAGGAGAATTAGACATGCGAAAGCGGATTGCGATTATTAATCAGCGTTACGGGGTAGAGGTGAATGGCGGTTCTGAATACTATACTAAGAAACTGGCAGAACATCTGAATGAGATCTACGATGTAGAAGTTTTGACTACAACGGCATTGGATTATGATACCTGGGCTCCGTATTTTGCGGAGGGCGAACAGATTATTGATGGGGTTCGGGTGAGACGGTTTGATGTTGATAAGAATAGAGACGTTCGTTGGTTTAAAATCGTCAATAAATTATTGGTTACAATGCCCTGGGTCTGGCGGATGCTGGAGCCGGTATGGCAGAAGGCTCAAGGTCCCTTTTGTCCGAAGTTGATCCGGTATATTCAGGGCAGTAAGGATGAGTTTGATATCTTTATTTTTGTTACTTATTTATATTATACTACAGTTGCTGGACTTCCGGGGGTATCAAATAAAGCAATTTTGGTGCCGACGGCACATGATGAGTATTGTATTTATTTTAGTGCTTATAAAAAGATATTTACGATCCCTAAAGGAATAGTTTATCTAACGGAAGAGGAACAGAAATTTGTTGAGAAATTGTTTGGTAACAGCCAGATACCTCATGTAGTTGCTGGTGCAGGAATTGATGTGGAATATCCAGCTGAACCAGTAGGAAATTCGGATATGTATTTTGTGTATGTTGGCCGGATTGATACCAGTAAAAACTGTGATCAGCTGTTTGAGTATTTTGGCCGCTACAAAAAATGTCATAAAAATGATTTAAAGTTGGTGGCTATTGGAAAAGCAATGATGATAGTGCCAGAACACAAAGATATTATCTATAAAGGCTTCATAGAAGAAGATGAGAAGAATCAGCTGATCAATGGAGCAATTGCTCTGATTATGCCATCAGAGCATGAGAGTCTGTCCCTTTCAGTACTGGAAGCAATGGCTTTGGGTGTTCCAGTGATTGTAAACGGCAATTGTGAGGTGTTGAAAGCACATTGTCGGTTGAGTGGTGCCGGACTCTGGTACTACAATTACAAAGAATTTGAAAAGAGCATAAATGAATTGCTAAAAAAAGATGAATCATATGAAAATAGAACGCGTTTAGCGGTAGAGTATATAAAGAAAAATTTCAGCTGGAAAAAAACCGTTGATGATTTTAAACAAATCATTGAACAATGATAGTTTTTTGTTTGGTAAGTGTATTATAATGAGGAAATAAATACGATAAAGTAAAGGGTAAAAGAATGAATACTTTGAAAGAATTATATGCATATAAAGAGATGATGTTCAGCCTTGTCCGTAGGGATTTGAAGGGCAGATATAAAGGATCGGCTCTGGGCTTCCTGTGGACTTTTATTAATCCTTTGCTACAGTTGGGAGTTTATACCATGGTTTTTTCGATCATTTTGCCTAATACCATAGATGATTATTACATGCACTTGTTTGTAGCATTGATTCCCTGGATTTTCTTCAGCACCTCATTATCCGGAGGATCAAAATGCATCTGGTCGCAGAAAGAAATGGTTAAAAAAATCTATTTTCCGCGAGAGGTTCTTCCAATATCATATGTGACTAGTCAGTTTGTTAATATGCTGCTGAGTTTTCTGGTCATATTTGCAGTATTGATTGTTACCGGAAGAGGGCTCGATTTTGCGGCATTTTTATATTTACCGCTAATTATGTTGATTGAGTATGTGTTGGCTCTGAGTGTGACGATGATTGCTTCTGCTGTTACGGTGTATTTGCGGGACGTGGAGTATATTTTGAGTATTATAACCTTGGCTTGGCAGTTTTTGACACCGGTTATGTATTCAGAATCAGTTGTACCTGAGCATCTGATGCCAATATTTAATTTAAATCCGATGACACCGGTGATTATTGCTTATCGTGATATTTTGTATTTTAAGAGTGTGCCAGATGTTTTAACATTGGTACAGGCGGTTGTTTTGGGAGCAATTTTATTGGTAATTGGATTTTTGACATTTTCTAAATTGAAAAAGGGTTTTGCAGAGTCGTTATAAACAAACATAGGAGGTATGACAAGGTGGTTAAAGATAGACTGAAGAATTATATAGAGAATATTGTAGCTTCAAAGATTAGTGAGAGGGATGCGGATATTAGACGTTTAGAAGATTCTCTTAAACAAACATCACAACGATTAAGTAATCTGGAAGAAAGGGATGCAGATATTATACGTTTAGAAGATTCTCTTAAACAAACATCACAACTATTAAGTAATTTGGAAGAGAGAGTCAAAGGATTTGATGAGTTAAAAAAACTGGATGATCGTTTCAAGGCAATCAGCGGATATCTGAGTGATATGGAAGGGGATGTTAGACGGATTACTACTGCTTTAAGTAGCAGTAACGAAAAATATGATACCTTTATTGCCGATTCTACAATCAGATTAACAAATTTGGAGAAGTTTGATGATTATTTTGCGGATATCAGCCAACGGTTAATTTCATTAGAAGAATATGTTGTTAAAACTGATATAGTACTAAACAGTATACATCAGAAGTACGATGGATTTAATCAGGATCTGGCTACTCGCCTAACAGATCTGGAGCAGAACGTTTTACCACAGTTGCATAGTGAACATTATGTGTTGAAAGAAATTATGGTTGCTTATGATGGTCAGAAGGATCAATGCAAGGAGTACTTTTACAGACAGATTGCTCAGTTGGCTGTACAGATAAATGAACTAAAAAGGGGCATAAGTCCGATTTCAGCAGGCGAAAAGGAAGAAGATACTGAACACATAGAGAAGGATACAAACGCATACGGAAGTATTGATTATTTTGATTTCGAAAATCATTTTCGAGGTAGCCGGGAGGTAATTAAGAAACGTTTTGAAATGTACATTCCTTATCTTCAGGGAAAAAAGCGAATTCTGGATATTGGATGTGGCCGAGGGGAATTTCTGGAATTGGTCAAAGAGCAGGGTGTTTCAGGTGTTGGGGTCGATTCTTATGAAGAGTTTGCAGAGTATTGTAAAGCCCGTGGACTGAATGTGGAATATGCTGATGCATTGGAGTATATGAATCATTCCACGTCGGTTGATTTAATATTTGCCGGACAGATTGTTGAGCATTTAAAGCTGGAACAATTACTCGAATTATGTAGATTATCATACGAGCGGCTGGAAAGCGGTGGCTGTCTTATTATAGAGACACCAAATCCCACTTCCTTAGCGATTTATACGAATTCTTTTTATATTGACCCAACTCACGAAAAACCGGTACATCCGTCATTTATGGAATATTGCTTGCGTAATGCCGGTTTCGCAGAAGTTTCAATTGAATTCCCGGAGAGTAGTCGATTACATTTAAGTATACCTTCATTACAGGGGGAGGGCATAACCAATCTGGACGCATTTAATGCATCAATGCAGGAGGTTTCCGTTTTGCTGTATGGCAGTCAGGATTATGTCATTATTGCAACAAAGAAATAAAATGACAGGAGTAGACAAATGAAAAAAGAAAAACAACTTTTTATATATGATGGTTTATTCCAGCTTGTTAATGAGAATCTTCAGGCTTCAGGAGGAGAGATGGAATTTAAAAAGGAGACTTTCCTCTCGACGGTAGGTGAATCCGGACAGATTACAGATATATCTGAATGGCGTGATTTTGAGAATGATGTTTTTTTAGAAGTTGCTTACCTTAAGTTGCTGGAACGTTTGCCTGATAAGATGGCAATCAGTATCTGGAAAGGTAAAATGGGAAAGGCCAAAAAAGAGGTTCATGCAGAGATTATTACATCAATTTTGAGCTCACAGGAGTATTTATTGCACAATACATATGCTATAAATAATATCTATTCACCGGTAAGACAAAAGAAGGTTAGTCTGCGTTTCGGGATAAGAGAGTTCATGTACCGTGTCTATAAGAAATTTCCCGAACCGGTAAAACAAGTAATAAGAAAAATGCTGAAGGTGTATTAGAGGATTTTAATGATGAAGATATATATAGATATTACAAACCTAATGATGGTTAGTTTTTTGACAGGAATTCAACGTGTGGTCAGGGAAGTGGTGATGCGGATTCTAAATCATTCGGAATTCGAGATTGTATTATTGGAGTACAAGTCTAATGTCCAAAAGTTCAATATTTTAAGTAATGATGAGTTTTATGCCTATTATCAGGGGAAAACTAGTTTGAAACGAACCATACGTACTGACCGATGGATTAGTATCAATGAACTTGAAGGTGGCTCTGTTTTTTTTGATATTGACAGTGTGTGGAATTCGTCCTGTCCTAGAAGTGCACTGTTTCCGCAACTTAAAAATCAAGGATTAAAAATTGCAAGCTATATCTATGATACAATTCCAATTAACAATCCTCAATATTGTCATACCAGAACCATATTAAAATTTATGGATTATTTTGGTGCTAATTTAAGGTATGCTGATGCGGTTGTAGTATCGACCCAAAGTGTTCTTGATTCGATCTATGAGATTGCTGATCGTTTGAGAGTAGAAAGAGTGCCGGGATATGTATCTTGGTTGGGAGCCGATTTTACTTCCGAGAATAAAACCAGCGACATTAGAGACGATGTTGAGGAATTGGTTTGCTCGGGTAAGAAATATATTTTAACGGTAGGTACGATAGAGCCTAGAAAAAATCACAAAATTTTACTTGATGCATTTGACCAGAAACTGTTTGATGAGGAGCTGAATTTAGTTTTTGTGGGAAGAATCGGATGGAATGTAGATGAGTTAAGAAAGCGAATTGCCAGTCATGAATATGGCAATCAAAAATTCTTTCATTTTGTAGGGTTAGATGATAACAATGTAGATTATTTATATCGGAATTCCTATCTGGTGGCTTTTCCTACGTTTGATGAGGGTTTTGGTTTGCCAATGATTGAAGCCTTTCAAAGAGGGACTCCGGTAATTGCTTCTGACTGTAAAGTTTTACAGGAAGTAGGAGGGAATAACGCTATCTATTTTTCGCCTGATTCAGTTGATGATTTTGTTGGAAAAATTACTGAGTTGCTGGAACAACCGGATAAATATGATCAGTTAAAATCACGGGTAAAGGGATTTGTGCCATTCACCTGGGATCAAACGACTGAGAATATTATTGCCGCATTAAAGATGTTAGATACTGAGAATAAACGGGGATTGGAGTCAGTGAAACAGATGGTTGTTTTATCTGCCCGCTGTCGTGATATCTGTGGTTCTCTACCTTTCGTAGAATATTATATGCCATTTATTGAGGAATTAGTATTATGCTGTCCGAACAGCATGAAAGTTGAATTTTTGGAAACATATTCTGGCCGACTTACGGTAACTATACTAACAGATAGCGAGATCTTGGATGGAAGAGCGTTGCCGGAAGATCATCAGACCAGAAATTTCTTTTTACGCAGTTTGGTTATGCGAAGGAAAGAGCTGGATGATGTTTTTATTATGAGTGATGATGATTACAGACCTCTGGAGACAATTACTGCTGATCTTTTTATAAAAGACGGTCGATATCAGGCATATTATTGCTATTCTCTGAAATCATGGAGAGGAACAGCCGGAAAAATGACATCATATGATATCGGTATGTTCCGTACCCTGGAGTTTCTCGAAACAAAGCTATATCCGGCAAGGCAGTATTCTGCCCATATGCCGCAGATTATTGATAAAGCCAGATATCAGGAGTTTTTAGACAGTCATGAGGGGATAGAGCGTTTGGGACTGGATGAATGGAGCAGCTACTTTAATTGGCTCCAATATAAGTATCCTAAGCTGATGGATTCATTGCCATATGTAACGATGGGATGGCCAGGAGTATTAACTGACTGGAAAATGAATGTATATCCGGAAAAATACTTCTTTGAAAATTATTATGAGAGCCTGTATGAAGAAAATCAGATTTTTGAAGGAATGCCAAATACTTTAGGCACTGATGTGGAAGTACAGAACAAGAAGAAAAAAACTTTGTTTATGGATCAGCAGAGACAATTTATGCAATATGAATATGTTTATTCCCGATATAAGGAATTGTACGCAGTTAAGCACAATGAAGTTCCGTCTTTTGTCTTTGTGGCAAACGAGAAAATAGAAATTCATACACCACAGTATATTGTTTTTCCGTTGAATGGTTTTGTCCGGATCCCGGCCCGGATGTGTATTGGCAGTGTTGTAGAGGGGTTAAATAACATAAGTATTTCTTATTTTTATGCCAAAGGAGTATCTAAATTGCTTGAAGTCAGAGATGTCGTAAAATTTGAGGCGGAAAATACGGATTTTGAAATCCCTGTATGGGGAAAAGTGAACTGCCGGGGGGAAATGGACTTTACTCTTATAGTTGATTATGACAATAAACAATATACAAAAAGTATTAAAGCATTTTTAGTAGATGCAGAAAGTTTTCTGAATGCAACGGAGGCTATATGAAAAAAGAGAACTCAATTGAAGTGAAAAACTTAAAAAAATCATTTAAGGTTTATAATGATAAAGGGCGTACTCTCAAAGAACTTGCGTTGTTCAGCCAGCGTCGTAAATATGAGAGCAGGATTGTTTTGGATGATATCAGTTTTGAAGTGGAAAAGGGTGAAGCGATCGGTCTTATTGGACGAAATGGCTGTGGTAAGAGTACAACCTTGAAGATTTTATCTAAGATCATGTATCCTGATTCGGGAACGGTTGAGCTTTCGGGTCGGGTTTCCAGTTTGATAGAATTAGGTGCGGGCTTTCATCCAGATATGAGTGGCCGGGAAAACATTTATACAAATGCGTCCATTTTTGGATTAAATAAGAAAGAGATTGATAGTCGGATTGATGATATTATCATGTTCTCTGAATTACAGGAATTTATCGATAATCCAGTACGGACTTACTCTTCAGGAATGTATATGAGGTTAGCTTTTGCGGTTGCAATTAATGTGGATGCTGATATTTTGCTAATAGACGAAATTTTGGCCGTAGGTGATATTAGTTTTCAGGCGAAATGTTTTGAGAAGTTAATGAGTATTAAGAAAAATGGCACAACTATTGTGATTGTTTCACACTCGCTGGCTCAAATTGAGAAAATATGTGATACTTCCTACTGGGTTGACTCTGGAAAGATTATCAGTCATGGTGACCCTGTGGATATTCATAAGCGGTATATACAATCCCAGGAGCAAGGTAAAAATAAATCGCAGATTAAAATGATGGAGGATTTGAGTAATAATAATGCTGACTCAAAAGCTGGTCAGGAAGGTGAAAAACAGATTGAAATGATCAAAATGGATTTACTTGATACAGCGGTCAGAAAAGGTGATGGTCGGGTTCGGTTTGAGCGAATTGCGTTTGTTGATTCAAATGGTAAAGAAACGAATAATTTTTATACAGGTGAAGATATTCATCTTTACCTGGAATATAACGTCAGGGAACAGATGGAAGGAAGCATCGGAATAGGCATAAGCCGCACGGATGGATTACGATGTTTTGAAACTAATACAATATTAGAATTGGGGAAGTATATATCATTTGAAGATAAAAATATGTTGAAAGTTATTTTAAAGGATATTGCTTTACTTTCAGGAGAGTATTTTATTGATATTGCAATTCATTCGAAGAAAGGTGAAATGGTAGATTCGATTTGGAATGCTAAAGGCTTTACGATTATCAAGAATAAACGAGAGATAGGGGTTTGCTATATAGATACAGAATGGAAAGTGGGAAGGTAAACAATTATGAGAAAGAAGAAAATTGCAGTATGTGGATCACAGGTTCCCTTTGTTAAAGGCGGTGCGGAGTTGCATGTGGAATCTCTGGTTCAAGAATTAAGAAACAGGGATTATGATGTTGATACCATTCAAATTCCGTATAAATGGTATCCCAACCAACAGTTGTTAAATACTAATTTTGCATGGCGGATGCTTGATCTTTCGGAAAGTAATGGTCAGAAGATAGATTTGGTGATCCCAACTAAAACACCATCTTATATGGTTAAGCATGATAATAAAGTAGTTTGGCTTATTCATCAGTTCAGACAGATTTATGATCAATACGGAACACAGTATAGCCCGTTTACGGAAGCGGATCGTGATTTGATGGAACAGCTTAAAGAGATGGATACGACAGCCTTGAAAGAGGCGAAAAAAATCTATACAAATTCTCAAAATACTGCGGATCGATTAATGAAATATAATCATTTAGAAGGTTGTGCCCTTTACCATCCACCAAAGCATTATGGCAAATATTATCATGAAAACTATGGTGATTATATTTTGTCAGTGGGTCGTCTGGAGAGTATCAAACGCGTTGATCTTTTGATTGAAGCACTAAAATATACGAATAAAGATGTGCGGGCAGTGATTGCTGGACGAGGACCTTATTTAGAGACTCTAGAAAAAATGGTTGAGAAGAATGATCTCGGTGACCGAGTTGAATTCCTTGGTTTTGTTGACGATGCGCTGTTGCTGAATTTGTATGCCAATGCTAGAGGTGTATTTTTTGCACCATTTGATGAGGATTATGGATATATCACATTGGAAGCATTTTTGTCTCGGGTTCCTGTAATTACTACTGTAGATGCTGGCGGTGTTCTGGAATTTGTTGAGGATGGCAAAAATGGTTTTGTAAATCCGCTCAATGCTGAGGTTATTGGTAAATCAATTATGCAACTGGCAGATGACAAGGTATGTGCTGAATTGGGTAATAACGGATATAAAAAAGTAAAAGACATCAGTTGGGATATTGTTATTGATAAATTAACTGAGACCATCAGATAGAACGGAGGGCGGTTAGAGTCATGACGATTAAAGAGCAATTGGAGCGAAAGCTTGAAATACGGACAGATGCCAGAGCAAATCTGGGAGATGCAGAACAACTGGAGCACCCATCCTGGGAAAGTGAAAAAAAACAAATATCAACGAAGACTTTAAGTTCGAAGATACATAATGAAATTCAGCATCTAGACAGTAATGTGGAACATGCAAGAGGATATGCAGTTCAGAGTGGATATTGGGAATTGAAATCAAAGCGAAGAATTATCGGACCAGTAATTACTTTTTTAAAAAAATTCATAAGGAAGATCTTTCAAAAGTTTATGGGCTGGTACATCAATCATATATTATACCAGCAGACTCAATTTAATCAGAGCAGTTATTCTGCATTAAGAGATATTGATAATATTCTTAAAATGCAAATCAAAGAAATTGAACAACTAAGATTATATAGCAGCACCCAGGAGAAAACACTTGAGCAGATGAGAGAGGAACTTTTTCTGCTCAAAGAAGAGCTCTTGGTGCAACGGAACGAATATACGATTATGATGCAGTATTATGACAAATGGGATAAAAGAGGTGAACTATGAAAATTGCTTATTTCACACCGTTAAATCCAATGCATTCAGGTGTTTCTGATTGGGCGGAAGAATTGCTACCATACATGAAGGGAAATATGGAAATTGATATTTATGTCGATCAGATCAAGCCAGAAAACGAGATGATAACAAAGATGTTTTCGGTTTTTGACATTAGTGAGTATGAAGGTAGGAAGAAAAGGGTTTCTTATGATCTGGCAATTTTTCAGGCTGGGAATTCATTTTATCATAATGGAATTATGGATGCGTTTATGAAATACGGAGGGGTGCTGGAGATCCATGATATCTCGATGCACAATTATCTGGCGACCAGAACGATTGTCAACGGTGATTGGGAAACCTATGAAAAAGTGATGAAAACCTGCCATGGTATTAAAGGCGAAAAAAAGGCAAAAGACTATCGGAACCATCTTTGCCTGCCTCCATGGGAGGAAGAACCATTGATTTATACAGTTACTAAAATATATATTGATCGGGCCGAGGCCGTCATAGTGCATTCTGATTTTGCCAGACAGATAGTTAAAGGTGTTGCTCCGAAGAAGAATGTTTATTTGGTTCCATTGCATACTGGTGATGTTGAAAGTGATCCACAAGGATTCAAGCAGAAATGTCGAAGGCAATTGGACATTGAGGATGGTTTGCTGGTGTTTGGATCTTTTGGCATGGCAACTCCCCATAAAAGAATTGTGACGGCTTTAAGAGCATTAAGTCGATTTAAGATAATTTCCAGCCGCAAATTTCATTACTATATTGTTGGGCAGAATAAAATTGGAAAGTTAGAGGAAACGATTGATGAATTGGGATTGCATGATGAGGTTACAATAACAGGCAGAATCGAGTTGGATCAGTTTAAGCACTATATGGGTGCCTGCGATATTGCTTTTAACTTAAGGTACCCAACACAAGGTGAATCATCGGCCAGTTTACAGCGTTTGCTGGGATATGGCAAGGCCATAATCGTAACTGACATTGATTCATTTAAGGAGTATCCCGATGATTTTATGTTTAAAGTCAGATATGACCGAAATGAAGAAAATGATTTGCTGGAAAGTATCTGCAAGATTGTATGTGTGGATGGAGAAATGGAGAGAATGGCACAACAGGCAGTTGCATTTGTAGTGGGAAATTTTGCTTTGAAGGAGATTGCAAACCGATATAAAACCGTACTGAACGGAATCTTGGATCAGCAGACAGAAACTGACTATATAGAAGAACTGGCAGACTATATGGACGAATTTGGGATTAATATTAATCAAATTTTTTAATCAGTTGGTAAAGATAAGTCTTGAGTTTCCGCAAATTACATTAAAAGTAGTGCGATGGAAGGGTGATGAAATCAAGGTTGGTTCTTGTGGATAAAACTACAGAAATTCAAAAAGATAAGTAAATTGTATTTTAATGCCATCTATGGTATAATAAATAGCAAAGTTTTAAAAGAGAGTGTGTATAAATGGCGTAAGAAACCGTTTTTGAACGATAATTGCAATAACCTACTATTTTTATTGTTACCCAATGCTGGAAGAGTCAGGATATACATAGAAAGGTGATTAAATGGAAAAAGTGTGTTTTTGGAGAAAGCAAAATTGGGAGAGCTGTATTATAATTTTATCATTATTCTTACTGCCCTTTCTTTATTTTTGCCCGATTTTATTCTCTGAATCGTTAATTACATCATCTGATGGCATTGGATATGAAGCGCAATTTAAATTTATTAGAGATTGTATACATAATAGTACGTTTCCTTTGTGGAATGACTTGGTTGGCAATGGTACTCCATTTGTTGCAGATATACAAAACAAAGTTTTTTATCCTTTGGTATATTTATGTTTAATATTTCCTACTCATCTGGATTTTAAAATATTTTATTTGCTCCATATTTCTATTGCATCTATTTCAGCTTATTTATTATGCAGGGCATGTAAATTCGATAAACCTTTAGGCATATTTGGTGGACTGGTTTTTGGCTTTAGCAACATGATGCTTTTGAGATATTGTCATATCAACATATTGTGTGTTATTTCTTGGATCCCTCTATTAATGTGTTTTGTAGTTAAATTAGCCAATACAAATGATCCGAAATTCCGGATATGGATTGCTTTGGTTTTGACTTTACAGTTCATGGCAGGTTTTCCACAGACTGCTGTATATTGTGACATGTATATGGGGCTTATTTTTCTTTATTTATCATTCGTAAAAAAAAGGAAGATAAAAAATATTATATTAGATCTAGTTGTGATAGTTACTATATTTGTTGGATTGAGTTCGGTGCAGATACTTCCCTTAATTGAGTTGATGAAGTTTTCGGAACGCAATAATATTACGTATGAATATTTTGCGAGTTATTCGGCGGACATCAAGATGCTTCTGAATTTGCTGAATCCTTTATTCTTGGGGAGTGCTAATAGCGTGTTGACGGGACGAGGTTTCGAATTTCCGACAGATATGTATATAGGAATAGTTGCTTTTACTTTGTTCTTTTATGGGATATGCCGACACTTTAAGACAAACCATATAATAAGAGGGATTTTAAGCATTGGTTTTTTCTTTTTTATATTGGCTTGTGCTTGTTCTAATATACCGCTTCTAGGGAAGATGCTCTATCATATTCCGTTAATCGGTTCATTTCGGGCAACGATCCGGTTTACTGTATTTTTTATCGCAGCAGTGATTTTCGTGGCAGTATACAGCCTTAATATTATTTACAAAGAAGGTGATTGGAAAAATTATTTAAAATCATGTAATATTGTAATTACCCTTTATTTAGCAATTGTTTTGATATTGCATCTGGCTGGATATTTTAATCTATCTTCTGAAATAGCTAATAATTATTATCTAAATACTAATGTATACTGGGTTAAAGGACTAGTGACCTTGTTTGTATTCTGTATGATACTCAGAATATTGTTGTATTTTAGCACGAAGGTTAAGCTGTTCTTATCATATATTCCGGTTTTTATGGCTTTATTTACTATATTTGATATATATTATATAAATAAGGATCCATGGGCAGATGCTTACCGAATGCCTGCTATCACTCGTATGAAGAATCATGAGGAGACCTTTGGCAGTGGATTAGTAGATTTTATGAATAGTGATGAAGAAATGGAATTGTATAACTATTATGTCTCATATGATAAGATGTATGAGGACATGGCCAGAACTAATTTAGGGGTAAGAGCCAATGGCAACATATTTAACGGTCTTAAAACAATACAGTCTTATATAACATTTAATAATCCAACATTTGGAGCTTTGTGTACAGCAACACCAGGAGAGGGGCAGACGATAAATAATGCCACTGCTTTGGCTTTGACAAACCCATCTTTGATATCTATGCTGTCGGTAAGATATATTATACAACCTTATCAAATTTTATATGAAGAAATAACTAATACAAGAATTGATTCTTCAGCAGCAAGTTATGAACTGCCATTTGATGTGTTTGAGAATGAAGATTATTTGCTAAACATACATGTTAATTCAAATATAGATAGTGGTGAACTTATTCTGGCTGACGAAAATAATATAATGAATACTTTCAAAATAACAAGTTTGGGAGATTCATATTTTTCGTTTGGGTTTAATGGAACTGACCTTATTGGAAATGAATTGGTAATAAAATCAGATAATTCTGATCTGACTATTCGCAGTATTAGACTGGAAAGGGTTGGATATAAGATGGATTTGATGTATGATAGGGTCTATGATGATGGTGCCTATCGAATATATAAAAATGAAAGAGCAATGCCTTTAGTTTACGCAACTTCTAAGGTCAGATGGAAGGAGGATGCGATTCCATATGTACTGGAAAATAAACAACAAATTAATTTTGTTAATGAGAGCATTGTAGAGGCAGATGAAAATGGGGAATACAATCTTTCTGCTACAGAGACATCAATTGATATTATTAATGTGACTAATAACGGGGTTAAGGCTTTGGTGCATGCAAGAGGGGGCAATATATTCATTAATTATAGCCAGAACTTTTATCCTGGATGGGTAGTTTATTGCGATGGTGTTAAGAGGAAATCGGTGTGTGTCAATGGGGTGATTCAGGGGGTAGAGGTTCCGGAAGGGGAATATATAGTTGAATTTAGATATGAGCCATTATCCCTTGCCCTAGGATTAATGATTAGTTTAAGTACAAGTGTTTTTCTATTGGTCTGGATAGTTTATAAATATAGGGTAAAAAGAAAGCGTATAATCAATCTGAAAGAAGGATCAGAAAGGAAAGTATATGAAAAGTAAAAGCACTGCTATGGTATTAGAATTCCCACAGAGAGGTGATGACAGAGGCCATCTCGTAATTGTGGACGGGAAAGAGGACATTCCTTTTGATATTAAACGAATTTTTTATATGTATGGTTCTGACTCGGGAGTAATAAGGGGTCAACATGCCAATAAAACAAGCGAATTTGTATTAATTAATGTGTCTGGATCAAGCAAAGTCAGAGTAGATGACGGATTGGGGAATGAAATAGTAATTAATTTGAACAGACCTCATACTGGTGTATATTTGCCTAGTCTTGTTTGGAAAGATATGTATGATTTTAGTGAAGATTCTGTTTTGCTATGTTTAGCAAGTACACATTATGATGCTGAGGAATATATACGTGATTATGATGAATTTCTAAAATATATATCAGATAAATAAAGGAAGTATGAAGAAAACAGATTTTAGAGAGGATCATATCCTCTTATAAGTGGTAAATACAAATTATTATCATTCCGTAATTGCGATATTATATTCTTATGGGTACGACTTTTTTGACGCTTCATACTTACAAAGTATCAAATTTACAAAGGTCATCAATCCGGTGAAAATCTTTCTTGTCGGTCTTTTTGCCTTTGATGCCCATAATATACATAGGGTGTGCGATACAAACCTCAATGACCCACTTGTTTGTGCTTGTAAGGTCGACGGCACATATAAAAATGAGGGGCGAAAATAAATTCGCCACTCCTCCTGTGCTCTGTAATATGTTTCTATTTTATAAAATAGTCAGAGGAGGACACAACCTTTTTCATTATTTGTTTAAGCTTTGAGCAAAGTGAAAGGAATGTTGAAAAATGAAGCTATCAATTGTCATACCAGTATATTATAATGAGGATAATTTATACCCATTATATGATGATCTAAAATATAAGGTAATAGATAAAATAGACTATGAGTACGAGATTGTTTTCGTTAATGATGGT
The DNA here is from genome assembly GCA_051654925.1 of Lachnospiraceae bacterium. Classification (GTDB taxonomy): domain Bacteria; phylum Bacillota; class Clostridia; order Lachnospirales; family Lachnospiraceae; genus Brotaphodocola. The sequence continues at coordinate 16,129 of JBOFYZ010000023.1, forward strand.
TCCAAGGACAAAAGTTATGAGTTCATGAAAGCAATTGCTAAAAAGGATTCCAATGTTAGGATTTTTAGTTTATCAAGGAATTTTGGATCACATGCAGCAATCTTATGTGGACTGGCAAATTGCACTGGTAATTGTGCAATCGTCAAGGCAGCCGATCTACAAGAACCGACAGAATTAATTTTTGACATGGTAGACTCTTGGAAAAAGGGAAATAATGTTGTTCTGGCAACAAGAGCTGGAAGAGAAGAAGCATTTTCCCAGAGATTATTTGCAGAACTTTACTATGGACTTGTGCGGAAGGCAGCACTTCCCTCGATGCCCAAGGGAGGATTTGATGTATACCTGTTGGACAGAAAGGTTATAGAGGTTTTAAAGAATCTTGATGAAACAAACAGTGCACTGACGGGACAGTTACTTTGGTGCGGATTTAAAACAGCTACAGTACCTTATACCCGTTTGGCCAGAGAAGTCGGAAAAAGCAGATGGACCTTGCGAAAAAAGGTTCGTCTTGTGATGGATACTTTGTTTAGTTTTTCTACACTACCTATTACAATGGTACTTTTTGTAGGAACGATTTCATTTGTGGGGGCTTTACTATGGGCTTTGTTTGTCTTGTTTGCAAAGGCGTCAGGGCATATTGAGGTCAGCGGTTGGACAACACTGTTCATTTTTAATTTGTTCAGTTTTGGTATTATTATGTTGACATTAGGTATTCTGGGTGAATATTTGTGGAGAATATTTGATGCTTCAAGAAATCGGCCACCATATATAATTGAAGAAGGCAATCAAGATAAAGAAAAAGGGGGACATGATAATGGATAGGATTATGCCTAATAGAATGGATCGGGGATTCTATAAATATCAGGCTGAATTTGAACAGAAAGCTTTAGAAGTTCTACGTTCTGGATGGTATATTCTTGGGGATGAAGGATTAGCCTTTGAACGAGAGTTTGCTGCTTACACAGGTTCGAAGTATTGTGTAGGGCTTGCCAGTGGTTTGGATGCGTTGTGGATCGCTTTTCGGATTCTGGGGATTGGAAGTGGCGATGAGGTTATTGTGCAGGGAAATACTTATATTGCCAGCGTAATGGGAATAACAATAAATGGTGCAGTGCCTGTATTTGTTGAACCGGATGGGTATTATAATATTGATGCAGAGAAAATTGAGGAAAAAATCACTGAAAAAACAAAAGCAATCTTGGTAGTACATTTATATGGACAGGCATCCAACATGGAAGCCATTACAAGACTTGCAAAAAAATATAGTTTACGAATCGTTGAAGATTGTGCACAGTCACATGGTGCTTTTTGGGGGAACGATATGACTGGTACATTTGGTGATATTGGATGTTTCTCTTTTTACCCATCAAAGAATATTGGTGCATTTGGTGATGCGGGAGCGATTGTGACGAATAGTGCCATGTTTAATGATGCAGTTAGAACGTTCCGCAATTATGGGAGTGAAAAAAGATATTATAATAAAGTAGTAGGAGCAAATTCGCGAATGGATGAATTGCAGGCCGGACTGTTAAGGGTAAGGCTAACACATACAAAAGAACTGGAAGTGGAAAGAGAACAGATATGTGAAAGGTATTTGAATGAGTTGAATAATGATAAGTTCAATCTCCCTCAAATACGTGGTGGTGCCACGCATGTATGGCATCAGTTTGTTCTCAGATGTGATCAGAGAGAAGATTTGAAAGAATATTTAGCAGCGAAGGAGATAGGCTCCATCATACATTATCCGATACCCCCTCATTTATCTGAAGCTTATCAGTATCTTGGATTAAAAAAAGGCGACTTGCCAATTACGGAACAATATGCAGAGCAAGTGCTATCGATTCCCTTATATAATGGAATTACCAGTGAAGAGCAAGCCTATGTGATTAAAGCATTAAATGATTTCTAGTTCATATTAAATATCAAAAGAATGGATCCTTTATGGAATTTATATATCAATCATGGAAAGTGATTAAATCATTAATATTTAAAGCTGTTTCGTTAATTCTTATTCTTTTTCATATTGAATGGAATGAAGAAGAGTGGCAAAGTTTATTTCAATTTGTAAAATTTGTCATTATTGGATTATCAAATACGGTAATTTCGTATTTGATTAATATTATTATTCTTGTACTGCTAAGGAATTATCATATATCATGGGATTACATTGTGGGGAATATTATCTCTATTCTCCTTAGTATTTTGTGGTCATTTTACTGGAATAATAAATTAGTATTTTGTAATAGAGGCGATAACTGGCGAGGACTGCTGAAAGCATTGTTGAAGATGTATATAGCCTATGGATTTACTGGTATTATTCTCAATAATTTGTTGTCCTGGTTTTGGATTGAAATATTTAATATTTCTAAGTATGCAGCACCTATTATAAACTTGCTTATCAGTGTTCCGTTAAATTTTGTTATGAATAAGTTTTGGGCGTTTAAGGAATAAAAGTATTCGGTCTAATGAGCGATGAGCACTCTATGATTGTTTGATAAATTTTCTCCTTCGTTTGTGTGTGATGAAGTTAATATATAATCAATGGGTCTGGCAATTTGACAATTGGCAATGATATTCATTTGGAAGGAGACATTAGTGGTGAGGTTGAGGCAATTAGAAGAAAAGGATGCTGATGGAATGTTGGAGTGGATGCGGGATCCGGAGATATCAACTAACTTCAGTAAAAGGATGGATCAACTTAAAAAAAATGATGTAATTAAGTTCATAAATAATAGTTCAATTGTCTGCCAGGATGGAAACAGCATTCATTATGCAATTGTTGATGATGCTGACGAATATCTTGGGACAATTAGTCTTAAAGATATTAATTTACAAAATCGACATGCTGAGTTTGCAATTAGCCTGAGAAAGAAGGCACAAGGGAAAGGGATTGCCAGCGAAGCAATACAAGAAGTACTAAAAGTTGCATTTGAAAAACATTTATTAAATAAAGTGTTTTTGAATGTTTTAGAAGAAAATAAAAGAGCAATTAAATTATATGAGAGAAGCGGTTTTATATTTGAGGGTAAATTTCGTCAGCATATAATGGTTAACGACGAATATAAAACTTTAATATGGTATGGTATATTGCGGCAGGATTATCAAGGCGAACCTGCATATATAAAAAAGGATTAATTATAAACTGGAGAGGTGTAAGAGATGAATACAGCAGCACTTATTATGGCAGGGGGCCGAGGCGAGCGTTTTTGGCCAAAGAGTAGAAAAGATTTACCGAAGCAGTTTCTTTCGCTAACTGGTGATGGAAAGACGATGATTCAGCTGACGGTTGAACGTATATCACCAATGGTTAAGCTGGAAGATATTTATATTGCGACTAACAAGGATTATAAAGCATTGGCTTTAGCGCAGCTACCTGGAATTCCTGAAGAAAATATTTTGTGTGAGCCAGTGGGACGCAATACTGCACCTTGTATTGGTCTGGGAGCCATGCATATATCAAGAAGATATGAAGATGCTCTGATGTTTGTTTTCCCTTCGGATCATTTGATCAAGTTTAATAACATGTTTTTGCGTACATTACAGGATGCCTGTGATGTGGCCGAGAAGAACAGTAACCTGGTAACAATCGGAATTACTCCTGATTATCCGGAAACCGGATATGGATATATTAAGTTCGATCCCCGGGCAACTGAAGGACGAGCATATAAAGTAGACCGTTTTGTTGAGAAACCAAGTCTGGATGTTGCAAAGGAATATCTGGCGAGTGATGAATACCTTTGGAACAGTGGGATGTTTATTTGGAAAGTGTCTTCAATTTTGATGAATATCAAAAAATTGATGCCGGATATGTACTCTGGCCTGGAATTGATTCAAAATGCAATCGGAACAGAGGAAGAAGAAGTGGTGTTGCAAAGAGAATTCCCTAATTTATCATCTCAGTCGATTGATTATGGTATTATGGAAAAAGCAAAGGATATATATATTCTTCCGGGAACTTTTGGTTGGGATGATGTTGGCTCCTGGCTGGCAATAGAACGGATTCAAAAAACCAATGAATTTGGTAATGCAGTAACTGGTAATATTATTACGGTCAATACAAATAATTGTATTATTCAAGGGGAGTCAAAACTGATTGCAACCGTTGGTCTAGAGGATACTATTATTGTCGATACTTCTGATGCAATTCTAATTTGTGCAAAAGATGAGGCTGGTGACATTAAGAAGATTCTAGAGAATTTAAAAATTTGTAATAGGGAAGAATATATATAAAATGGAATAAAGGAGATCAGAAAATGAAAAAAGCATTAATTACAGGCATAACAGGACAGGACGGTTCATATCTTGCAGAGCTGTTGTTAGAGAAGGGGTATGAAGTCTATGGCATTATGAGAAGAAAGAGCGTTGTTGACTATGGTAATGTTGAGCATATTAAAGATAAAATTCACTTTGTTTATGCAGATATGACCGACATTGTTTCGTTGATTAATGCAATGAACATTTCTCAGGCTGATGAGGTTTATAATCTAGCTGCTCAGTCTTTTGTCGGAACCAGTTGGGAACAGCCGCTTGCAACAGCTGACATTGATGGTGTTGGTGTTACCAATATGCTGGAAGCAATTCGTACAGTCAAACCAGAGGCTCGTTTTTATCAGGCGTCTACCAGCGAGATGTTTGGTCTGGTACAGGAGCTGCCGCAGACCGAGAAAACTCCATTTTACCCAAGGAGTCCATATGGTGTGGCTAAGCTATATGGTCATTGGATTACTAAGAATTATCGTGAGAGTTACGACCTGTATGCCTGCAGTGGTATTTTGTTTAATCATGAGAGCGAAAGGCGTGGCAAAGAATTCGTCACTAGGAAGATTACCGATGCGGTAGCAAGAATTAAACACGGAGTTCAGGATTGCCTGGAGCTGGGCAATATGGATTCTAAAAGGGACTGGGGACATTCGCAGGATTATGTGTATGCGATGTGGTTAATGCTTCAGCAGGAAACGGCTGATGATTATGTTATTTCAACGAATGAGACAAGAACTGTACGTGAGTTCGTGGAAATTGCATTTAATCATGTCGGGATTGAAATAGAGTGGCAGGGTAGTGGAGTTGATGAAATAGGAATAGATAAAGCAAGTGGTAAAACGATTGTAAGGATTAATCCTAAGTTTTTCCGGCCAGCGGAGGTAGATATATTACTTGGCGATTCGTCCAAGGCAGAAAATAATTTGGGGTGGAAAAGAAATATTTCATTTGCTGACCTGGTAAAACGGATGATCGAAAATGATATGGCTTTGGTGGCAAGAGAAGTGAAAATAAATAATATTCAGTGATAATTATAGAGGTGAGACTATGAAGAAAGCATTAATTATTGGTGCAGCAGGCTTCGTAGGCAGCTATTTGATAGACCATATACAGAAAAACTGCATATGGTCTATTGCTGTTACGAAGATGCCGCATGAATCATTAGATATAACGGGAATTGAAATATATGATCTGGACATTATGGACAAGGCGGCAGTGACTATGCTGCTTGAAGAGAGCAGACCGGATTATATCTTTCACCTGGCGGCGCAAAGCTCGGTAGCATTATCATGGAAGAATCCGGGATTAACTGTTGATGTAAATATAAAAGGAAGCTTAAATGTGCTTGATGCTATCCGCGAGCTGGATTACAGACCCAGGGTTTTGCTGATCGGGTCGGGAGAAGAATATGGTCATGTTCTCGCAGATGAAGTCCCGGTAGCAGAAGAGACTATATTGCGCCCCGGTAATGTTTATGCGGCAACTAAGGCATGCCAGAATATGATTGGTGGACTTTATGCCAAAGCATATCGTATGGATGTAATGATGGTTCGGGCCTTTAATCATGTGGGTCCCAATCAGGCTCCGGTATTTGTGGTGGCAGATTTTTGTAAACAAGTCGCCGAAATCGAGGCGAGCGCATCACAACCGGTAATTCGGGTAGGTAATCTGGCTGCGAAAAGAGATTTTTCGGATGTCAGAGATGTTGTACGGGCATATACAATGCTCATGGAAAACGGTAAAACGGGAGAAACTTATAACATTGGATCAGGACGAGCAATTGCAGTCGAGGATATCTTAAATATGATTATTAGTCTCTCAAATAAAAAGATTGAAATACAAATTGATCAGGATCGTTTGCGTCCGGTGGATATTCCGGTTATTGAAGCGGATATCACAAAGCTAAGAGAGCAGACCGGTTGGCAGCCGGAGATTTCATTGCATCAGACGATAGAGGAAACATTGAACTACTGGCGGAATAAAAACTAGGAGATTGATATGGATAAAGCAATAGCAACAATGTGGGAAACCTGGAAGGCACAGGCCTTAGAAGATTGTGATTTAATAAAAGAACTGGATATAATGGCGGATAACGCTAAGGAGATCGAGGATTGTTTTTACCGCGAGCTGGAGTTCGGAACCGGTGGTTTACGGGGGGTGATTGGGGCAGGAACGAACCGCATAAATATTTATACAATTGGAAAAGCAACTCAGGGTTATGCAAATTATCTGAAAAGCAACTCTTCTGATATATCTGTAGCTATTGCTTATGACAGCCGTATCAAATCAGAAGTTTTTGCTAAAAGGGCTGCAGAGGTTTTGGCCGCTAATGGGATACAGGTCTATATATACCGGGAATTGATGCCAACCCCGGCGCTTTCTTTCGCTGTTCGTGAATTGGGGTGTCAGGGAGGTATTGTAATTACGGCCAGCCATAATCCGGCCAAATATAATGGGTATAAAGTGTATGGAGCTGATGGCTGTCAGATCACAACCGCAGCAGCAGATCAAATATTGTCTGAAATAAAGGCGGTTGATACCTTCACAGATGTTAAACATATTCCTTTTAATGAGGCATTGGAGGAAGGAAAAGTAAGCTATATTAGCGAAGCGGTTATAACGGCTTATATTGCTGCGGTATCAAGACAATCGTTATGCGATGAAACAATTGATAAAGAAGTTTCTATTGTTTATACACCGTTAAATGGGGCGGGATTAAAATGCGTTATCAGGGCATTGCAAGAAAATGGCTTTACCAATGTATCAATTGTAGCAGAACAGGAAATGCCGGATGGTAATTTCCCGACATGCCCATATCCTAATCCGGAGATAGAAGAAGCGTTGCAGTTGGGCTTGAGGGATGCGAAACGGTTAAAAAGCGATTTGCTATTGGCAACAGATCCTGATTGTGACCGTGTGGGGATTGCAGTAAAGGGCGATGATGGTTATGTGCTGTTAAGCGGGAATGAAGTTGGCATGCTGCTTTTGGACTATATTTGTAAACGCAGATTAGCTCTTGGGCTTATGCCAGAAAATTCCGTTATGGTGAAAACCATTGTAACAACTGATATGGCAAAACGAATTGCTGATAATTATGGTGTCCAGACAATTGATGTTCTGACCGGTTTTAAATTTATTGGGGAACAGATTGGATTGCTGGAGTCCCAACAGGAAGAGGAACGCTATATATTTGGCTTTGAAGAAAGCTATGGCTATTTAACCGGTGCTTATGTCAGGGATAAAGATGCCGTTAATGGAGCCTTGATGATATGTGAGATGTTTGCTTACTATAAGTCATCCGGTCTTGGGTTACTGGATGTTTTAGACGGACTATATAAGGATTATGGTTATTGCTTTAATACATTGCATAGCTATACCTTTGAAGGATTAGATGGATATGAGAAAATGCAGAATATTATGCGTACTTTGCGGGCAGAGCAACCTCATGTAATTGCCGGTAAGCAGGTGCAGGTGATGAAAGATTATGCTGAAGGAATAGAGGGGCTTCCGAAATCAGATGTATTGAAGTTTGTGCTTGAAGAGCATGCTTCGATTGTAGTGAGACCGTCAGGTACTGAGCCTAAGCTGAAACTTTATTTTTCTGTTAGTGCGGAGAACAAACAAATGGCAAAAGAGTTAGAAGTATTGTTTCGGGAATCTATGGAGCATGTAGTAAGTGAAGCAAAGAAAAACGTATAGCTTGTTCGATCTTATGAACTCAATTGAAAACAGCAGTATTTATGGGGCTTTCAGACCCATAACCACGAGTTTTACATAGGAGGCTTAATGTAATGAGGAGAATCGCCGTAGCAGGAACAGGATATGTGGGTTTGTCCAATGCTGTCCTTTTGGCGCAGCATAATAAAGTCTTGGCTTTGGACATAGTCCCAGATAAAGTAAAGCTGATCAATGACAGGAAATCACCGATCGTAGACAGAGAGCTAGAGGATTATCTTAAAAATAAGCATTTAAATCTAAAAGCTACGTTAGATCCACAAGAAGCATATACTGGAGCTGAATTTATTATTATTTCAACACCAACAAATTATGATTCTAAGATGAATTATTTTGATACTAGTTCCGTAGATAATGCATTAGAGAAGATTTTAAAATATGCACCGGAAGCGCTTGTGATAATCAAATCAACAGTTCCAGTTGGATATACAAAGTTATTAAGAGAACGGTATCGAACAAATAACATTATATTTTCACCGGAATTTCTAAGAGAAGGAAAAGCATTGTATGATAATCTTTACCCATCTCGAATTATAGTTGGGGAAGATTCTGCACGTGCAGAGGATTATGTCGACTTATTGAAAAAAGGTGCTTTGAAAGAAGAAATACCGGTATTGTTTACCGATTCAACAGAAGCGGAAGCGATTAAACTATTTTCTAATACGTATTTAGCTTTGCGGGTATCGTTTTTTAATGAGTTAGATACATATGCAGAGTTAAGAGCACTAAATAGTCAGCAAATTATTAATGGTGTTTGTTTAGACCCCCGAATTGGAGATTTTTATAATAATCCATCATTTGGTTATGGTGGCTATTGTTTGCCGAAGGATACAAAGCAGCTTTTAGCTAACTATCAAGATGTCCCTAATAATATAATGAGTGCAATTGTTGAATCTAACCGAACAAGAAAAGATTTTATAGCTGAGCGTATTTTAGAAAAGAATCCTAAAGTAGTCGGAGTATACCGTCTTACTATGAAATCTGATTCGGATAATTTTCGACAATCGTCTGTTCAAGGAGTCATGAAACGGCTAAAGGCTAAAGGTATAGAGGTTGTTATATATGAGCCCTCGATGAAAGAACCTGACTTCTTTCGATCTAAGGTGATTCGGAATTTAGATGAATTTAAAAAAACATCTGAGGTTATCATTGCAAATCGTTGGGATAACTGTTTAGACGATGTAAGAGAAAAGGTTTACACAAGAGATATGTATGGAAGAGATTAATCTGGTCAGGCGAAAAGAATAAGCAAAACATTGTAAAATAGTACCATCGGCACTTGGTGAACAAATTGGAGATTACGGAGCTATGACGGCAGCTCTTTATTAATTGAAAGGACAAGTACTATGGCAGATATTATCTGGCTTGAGCCAGTTCACAAGGAAATGATATGGGGCAGCGAAAGCTGGGCGATCAGTGCTCACCCGCATGGAGACTGCAAAATAGTTGGAGGGAATTATCAGGGAATGACGTTGAGTCAACTATGGGATCTTCATCCGGAACTGTTTGGACAGGCAGGAGGCAGTCAGTTCCCGCTGTTGGTCAAAATTATTGAAGCAAAAGAAGATCTGAGTATCCAGGTGCATCCGGATGATACATACGCAGCGGAACATGAAAGCGGCTCGCTGGGGAAAACTGAATGCTGGTATATCCTGGACTGTGAAGATGATGCACAAATCGTAATTGGACATCATGCCGCAGACAAAAGTGAATTAGAGACGATGATTCTGGAGCAGCACTGGGACGACCTGATCCGGGTAATACCTGTAAAAAAAGGAGATTTCTTTCAGATTGATCCGGGATGTCTTCATGCGATCAAGGGCGGTACCCTGATTCTGGAAACCCAGCAGAGCAGTGATATCACATATCGCGTATATGATTATGACCGTCTGACCGATGGGCAGCCGCGGCAGCTGCATGTACAGCAAAGCATTGACGTGATCCGTGCGCCCTATGAGGCTCGCGATATTAACAAAGAAACAACAAAGCTTGAAGGCGCTGTAAAATCACACTTTGTATCCTGTCCCTTTTATCAGGTAGATATGTATCAGATAGACGGCAGCCTGGTGTATGATGCCCCAGATTCTTTTACCAATGTAACGGTGATTGAAGGTCAGGGATACATCAACGGGGCTGTCGTAGAAAAAGGCGTATCTTTTATTATACCGGCTGGGGTGCCGGACTGTATTTTATCGGGAAACATGACAATTATATGCTCCCACCCTTAAAAAGAATGGAGGAACAGGATGATGCGTTTAGGTGCACTGGAAGCGGGCGGTACAAAAATGGTATGTGTGATAGGTGATGAATCCGGTAATATTTCTGAGCGGATTTCAATTCCGACAGAGGCACCGGAGGTTACCATGCCGCAATTGATTGATTACTTTAAAGAGCAAAAAGTTGAGGCGCTGGGGATTGGATGTTTTGGCCCGATTGATTTGAACCGGAATTCAGATACCTATGGATATATTATGACGACACCAAAGCTGCCCTGGCGGCATTATGATATTCTGGGAACCATGAAAAAGGCATTGCAGATTCCCATTGGATTTGATACAGATGTCAATGCTTCGGCTTTGGGAGAGGCGACATGGGGATGTACAAAAGGACTGGACAATAGTATGTATATTACCATCGGCACAGGAATTGGAGCCGGTATTATCTCCAATGGCAGGCTGCTTCATGGAATGCTTCATCCTGAAGCAGGACATATCCTGATGCGTCCGCACGCAAAAGACACATATGAAGGACACTGTCCATATCACAAGAGTTGCTTCGAAGGAATGGCAGCAGGGCCTGCTATTGAAGCACGCTGGGGGGAAAAGGCAGCGAATCTGGCAGCTAAATATGAAGTATGGGAACTGGAAGCGTATTATATTGGGCAGGCATTGGTAAACTATGTACTGACACTCTCACCACAGCGGATTGTTTTAGGCGGGGGAGTGATGCATCAGGAACACCTGCTGCCCTTGGTCAGAACTGAATTAAAAGAGCAACTGGCCGGATATATCTGCACGAAAGAGCTGGATGATATGAATTCCTATGTAGTGCTTCCCAGCCTGAATGACAACCAGGGAATTATGGGTGCACTGAAATTGGGTATGGATGAACAAAATTGATGAAAGCGAAAAGTTATGTTAAAATTAAAGGATTTTGTAAATAAGCATTATGAAGTGTTATCTTATTTAATTGCAGGCGGATTGACAACTGTAGTAAGCCTGACTGTTTACTATGGTTGTGTACTGACTTTTCTGAATCCGGATATTGCGTGGCAGCTTCAGTGTGCGAATATTCTGTCATGGATTGCAGCAGTTACTTTCGCCTATATAACAAATCGTGTTTTTGTTTTTCAGAGTAAGAATAAAAATTGGAGAAAAGAATTAATTGCATTTTATTCATCCAGACTTGTATCACTTTTTTTGGATATGATCATCATGTTTCTGCTGGTAACCATAGGGCAGGGAAATGATAAAATTGCAAAGATGATAGTGCAGGTGAGCGTAACTATAGTGAACTACCTGCTGAGCAAACTGTTCGTGTTTAAAGGGAAATGAATTATTGCGATTCTTGATTAAGATTTATGAATTTTTTATGACTTTTTTACAAAACCCCTATTCAAATGAAGATGTATCGTTTATAATACTAAATGCTGAAATAGAACTGTGAGATATCAGGAGGAATTATGTGATGCAGATAAAGAAACTGGCAGTTGTAGTTGGTTGTGCGGCTCTGTTGTGTGGATGTACCCAAAGTAATATTGTTCAGCCAGAGACATACGGACCCGATTTTGAAATGTACTTTGATATTGTAGTTGACCCGGAGCAGATACAGGAAGATGTAAATGATATTTTTCTGGATCCCAAGGATTATCCGATGGGAGTTAAGATTGATGTGAGTTATGATCTGGATGCCGAGCATGTAGATGTTACCGTAGTCGTAAAAGATGATACGACACCGGAAGCGGCAGCCGAATATACCATGGAAGTCCTAAAAGGGGTGAATGACCAGTTTGCGGTACAAGATTTCACTTATGGAGAATCAGGTGAAGATACGTATGGTGGTCTATATCAGGATAATGTGGCTAATGTCAAGATTTATAGAGAATCTGAATACGAAGCTGGCGGTGAGCCAATTTATGATCATCAGATTCCGAAAGATACGTATGAGGAAATTGTGATTAATGAGTAATAAGGCATTGAGCAAGACACCAGGTGGCAGCCTGGTGTCTCTTTTTTTGGAGAATTAACTTTCTATCTATTCAGTGACCGGTATATTTACACACTTTTGCAGCAGCGACGGCGTTCGCAGTCGTCATCGTCATCATTCGATTCTTTGCCATCCCGGAAACCTTTCTCATATCCCTCTCTGAAGCCAGCTTCGTAACCTTCGCGAAAAGCTCTGCGCAGTTGGTTGTTATTATTACCACAGCAACAGTCACGGTCATTATTCCAATCACATCTATTACAGCAGCACATTTTAAAATCTCCTTTATATTCTGTTCTGTAATAAACTATATGTGGACGGTGAGACAGGTGTGACAACCATGAAAAATGGGGCAGTATAACTCGCACGAGTTATACTGCCCCTGTTCTTAGATTATCTTATTTTAAGATTTATTCAGCATTCTCATCATCATCAGCTTCGTCAGCATCGTCATTATCATCGTACTCCGTATCTGAAGTATCTTCATCTGCATCGTTTGCATTGTCTGCATCAGCAGCGGCACCAACAGTAATTACAGAGCTGGTAGTCGTGGTATCAGTGGTTTCGGTCTCTTCTGCGGTTTCCTCTGCTGATTCAGATGTATTTTCTTCAGAAGCATCTGCTTCGGTGATTTCATTGCATGTTATCTGAAGGAAAATACCCCCATCTCCGCAGGATACAGTATAGTAGTTACCAGAATCCGTATTGCCGCTAAACTCAAAGTTATAGGATCCACTACCTAATTGTTCAAAAATATTGTTATAAACATTCGCGCCTTCGGTATCACCGATAGCAGCTATTGTCATATTCTTGAACAGAGTATCAAGGGTAGCCGAATCAGCATGTTCACCTAATAAGGCACGATTGTAAGTGATATCAGCTGTGTATGGTTTGTAGTTGATGCTGTTTTTCAGAGTTACAGTCCATAAGGTCGTGGATATAATGGTTCCCTGTCCATTCAGATCAAAACGGTAAGTATTTTGAATGTTGTCTAATGTAGAACCGCTGCGGATATCCTCATGGGTAAGTATTTTAGCTGTATCAATGTAATATTTGTCCATGAACACTTTCATTTCGGCCAGATAAGATCGGCGCATAGTAGCAGATGCGGCCGTTGAACTATTCGCTGCTTGCGCAGCAGCAGTAGCCTCAGCCTGTGACTGAGAAGGTGCTGACCGGTTGTTTTCGCGTTCGGCACGTGCTGCTTCCCGGGCGATTTCTTCATCGGTTTTGTCTACACGGCGTCCGTCTGCACCCAGCCAGTATCCGCTTACACGCGTTTCAGACATCATGTATCCATCGGGATCAATGTAATAAATAGCACCATCCTCCGGATCAGTAAACCATCCAGACCATACCTGGGAACCATCATCACGGAAATATGACCATCCATTGCTTGACTCGACCCAGCCGGCAAAGGCGGTGATACTCATAGCAGCTGTCATAGCGGCAGCTATTACGGACATGCCAATCAGTTTCTTCTTCATATTAATACCTCCAAATAGTATTTTTTTATTTTCTGGTTTTCTTTTTCAAAATTACAATAAAAAGGATACCATAGTTTGCCAAAGTGGGCAACTACTTAAAAAATAAAGATTCCGTAATTTTTTATTACGGTTGTATAGAAAAACGTAAAGAACCAGGCAGCACCTGCCTGGTTCTTCGTTATCTTTTCTTTATCATCTTGCCGTCTTTATCCACGTAGTAATTATCAACCCAGGCATCAGTGACCAGAACACCATCTTCGTCGACGTAATACCATTCGCCGTTATCACGTACCCAGTAATTACATCTGCGGTTGCCTTTGTTATCCATCCAGTAGCATTTATCTTCCAGTTGCAGCCAGCCGGTGGCTTTCGTTCCATCATCCTGAATGTATTGCCACTGTCCCCGATCAGTTTCATGCCATTCACCGGCCATTACCGGAAAGGCACTTAACAGGAGACAGGTTAAGGTCATAAATAAGGTCAAACCTGCTTTTCTTTTCATCACAGTTCATCCTTTCTGCTTATAGTGAGCTTATTATATCAGCGGCGGTAAATGCTGGCAATAGCTATATTCTGATTGTAAGGAAATAGAAGAAATCGTAAGATTTTGTTAAAGTTTTTTTCGACAAAGTTTGATGAAAAAAGCATATATCTTGTGTGTTGAAAAATAGAAAAAGCGCATATTTAGTATACATGTTTGAGATGTGTAATTGTGTGTCAGAAAATGTCGAGATATGCGATGAAAAACACTTTCCAAATCATGGAAAAGATTATATATTGATTATGAATTCCCGGTCGCCAAAAGAAAAATACTGGAGGATATTACAGATGAATCAAACTGAGTTATTGGAATTGATGAAAGAAAACGAGCGTTTGAAAGAAGATAATGAAATGCTGCTGAATGTGATTGCCCAGATGCGGGTGACGTTAAATCGCCTTGTCAATCGTTTTATCGTAGAGCAGCCAAATGATTAATCCGGCTGCTGAGGATGTGTTGCCTGTTCAAGCTGTTGTTCCAGTTTCTTTTTGGAATCCAGTAAATCCCATATGGTCTGATGCATCCAATCGACCGTTTCGTTCAGCTTTTTGTTTTCGGCTTCCAGATCCAGAATCCGTTCCTGCAGCTGGGCCACGATATTCCGGGTATTATGCTGAAGGTCAGCCCGGATGATGCGGTCGGTGATCGACTGACTGTAAGTCAGAATTGCTTTGGTCAGCAGTTCGTCTCTTTGCTGGCGGTCCAGATGGATAAACTGAATATATGGCATATCCAGCAACGACATTTTTCTGTCACAGTTGGCACACACGGCATTACGTACCAGTTGATAGTATCCGTAGCGCCCACATTTTGTGCAATAGTATACAGCTAGTTCTCTCATGGTAAATACCCTTTCTCTTTTGGAAATTTTCCCTCTACGATTATAAAACGAATAAAAATAGAATATATAACCGTTTTTTAAATTGAAAGGGCTGTCACATCAATGATTTTTTAATCACTGGTGTGACAGCCCCTTATGAACGGATGTATTATTGTATATTACTGCTGAACCACACCTTCGGTGTCAACGGTCCAGACTTTGTCATTTGCATCGGTGTAATCTCTGAAACCTTTTTCTAATTCTGGTTTTGTAGTGGAGGTAGAGGCGGAAGATGCTTTCTGGATAGCGCCGTTGGCATTTACCAGATATAAGATTCCGTCTAAATCTACCGGTGCTAATTTCATATCACGGTCAGCGTCTAAACGCAGTCCCTGATGGTATACATTATTGTTGCGGATACCATGGAAGCCCTGGCCTTTGCTGCCGCCGCTGGTATCAAAGAGCCATGTCTGGTCTTCGCCCAGTGCGTCGCTGTAGATCATCTGTTTTCCAGTTGCAATGACACCGTCTTCACCGAAGTAGAAGTTGGCAGTGGTACCGTCTTCCAGGGTTACAGTCTGAAGATAAGTCTGCATTTCGCCGCGAGTGTTGATGCCGTATTTCTTGCCATCAATGGTAAATGTCTGAATTCCGGTTTCAGCATAGTATGGACTGCCGTTTTTAAAGTAGAAGTGGAAGAGTTCGCTATCGTCATTGATATGTTCAACCCCTTCTATCTCATGCCAGCCGTTGGCACGTTTTCCGTCTGCTTCATAATACTTGTAAGAAGCAATTTCCGGCTTGGCAGCGGCTGCATTGGAAGCAGTTGCATCTTCAGGATCGATAGGAAGTTTGTACCATCCGGTCTGCAGTATACCATTTTCAAAGGTGTAGTACTCATTATCGATCTTACGGTCGACCTGATTCATGACCATTTTTCCATCGTTGTCAAAGAAGTGCCATACATTGTCTTCTTCGTAAATATCGGAATCATCTTCCAGCTGAATCCAGCCTTTCTGCATAGCACCGTTGGTTTCCTCACCCAGATAGTAAGTAGCGCCATCCAGTTCCATCTTACCGGTCTGCATATAGCCGTCTTCGTTAAAGTAGTAAAGCTTGCCGTCTATCGAATGCCATTGGGATATAACGGCCTGTCCGTTTTTGCTATAGTACATAAGGTAATTTTCTGGAGAATCCACATCCCAGTCATCTTCATTCGGAACGGTTACCCACTGGTTGTAAACACGTTTTCCGGTTTCGCCTACATAGTATTCATCAATAGCCATGTATTTGCTTACATAGCCTTTTTCATCAAAATAGTACCAATCGCCGTCTTTCTTTTTCCAGGAATCTGTCAGATAGTATCCGTCGCTGTCCAGGTAACGGATTTCTCCGTCTTCCTCTACCCAGCCATTGGTTGCGGCTAAAGCTACGGAAGCGCTGTCTGGTAAAGAAGCTGCAATGTAAGGGGTTACCACAGTCATCACTCCTGCGGTGGATAATACAGCCATTAATTTGAAATGCTTGTTCATAAGTTTCATTCTCCTTTTTGTGTTAAGTCAGCACGCGACTTAAACATTTGTAGATCGCTCTGGCCGAGAATCCGTAGTTGCATTACTGTGCCATTATAACCTGACGAGGGAGGCCTGCCTAGTGTAGCTTACTGGCAGTTTTAGCAGGATTTTACGTAAAAAGCTGGAAGATCGGTTTTGGTGGGTTCATTTTCATAGTAGGATTTTTCAGGGGGGTGTGGTACAATCTAAGAAGAAAACGATGAGGAGAGGTTTATTAAAATGAAACAGAAGTTATCGAATTATATAGCCGGATATCTGGTTGATGCCGGTATTACCCGAACATTTACGGTGACCGGTGGAGGAGCGATGCATTTAAATGATGCACTTGGGCATCAGCCGGGAATGAACTGCCTGTACCAGCATCATGAGCAGGCTTGCGCTATTTCAGCAGAGGCATATGCCAGAATTCATGATAAGCCGGCTCTTCTTTGTGTGACTACTGGTCCTGGAGGAACCAATGCCATTACCGGGGTGGTAGGTGGCTGGCTGGACTCAATACCGATGCTGGTGATCTCAGGACAGGTCCGTTATGATACAACGGCAAGATGGTCAGGAACCGGAATCCGCGCCATGGGAGACCAGGAATTTGACATCGTTAAGTCAATCGACTGCATGACCAAATACAGTGAAATGATAACCGAACCTTTGCGGATCCGTTATTGCCTGGAGAAGGCCATCTATCTGGCTTCATCCGGACGTCCGGGCCCTTCCTGGCTGGATATTCCACTGAATGTTCAGGGGGCATATATTGAAACCGATGATCTGGTTGGTTTTGATCCGGATGATTATGAAGCAGGTGGAACCGGTTGGGCATCTTCAGATCTTCTGTCACTCCCTGTGATTGCCGAAGATTATGCCGGTCAGGGGGAGCAACGCCAGATTCTGCCAGCCGTGGTATCAAAAGAAACAGCCAGAACTATAATAGAAAAAATACGCTGCGCCAGCAGACCTGTATTTAATGCAGGAAACGGAATCAGGATCGCAGGGGCGCATGAATTATTTATGAAGGTGGCCGAACGGCTGGGTATTCCGGTGGTGACTGGATGGAACAGTCTGGATTGTATCTATGATGAGCATCCCCTCTATACGGGCCGTGCCGGCGGTATGGGTGACCGTGCCGGTAACTTTGCAGTGCAGAACAGCGATCTGGTATTCTCAGTTGGCAGCCGTCTGAGTATCCGTCAGGTTGGCTATAACTACCAGACCTGGGCCAGGCAAGCTTATGTAATCGTCAATGATATCGACACTGAGGAACTGAAGAAACCAAGTATCCATGCAGATATGCCTGTTCATGCGGATGCAAAAGAGCTGCTGGAGATGATGTGGCTGGTATTACAGGAGGAATATCCTGAGCAGATACCGCTCTTTAAAGGTGGTTTGGGTCTGAAGGGGATGACCTGGACCGGGACATGCCGGATGTGGAAAGAACGGTACCCGGTTATTCAGCCGTATCACCTGGAGCCAGGCAACAAAAAAGAGGCGAATGTCTATGCGCTGGTTCAGGAATTGAGCAGCCGCCTGAAAGAAAATCAGATCACGGTAGTGGGAAATGGTTCGGCCTGTGTAGTCGGCGGACATGCTTATATGATTAAACCGGGACAGCGGTTTATCTCCAATTCGGCGATTGCGTCAATGGGATACGATCTGCCGGCGGCAATCGGAGCCTGTGCGGCACAGGGAAACAGTCAGGATATCATTCTGCTGACCGGTGACGGCAGCATCCAGATGAACCTGCAGGAGCTGCAGACGATTATTCATCATAAGATGCCGATTAAAATTTTTCTGATAAATAACAACGGATATCATTCCATCCGACAGACTCAGAAAAATTTCTTTGGTGAACCACTCGTAGGTATCGGCAGTGATAGTTATGATCTGAGTTTTCCTGATATGGAAAAGCTGGCAGCTGCTTATGGATATCCATACTGCGCAGTGCATCATAATGAAGAATTGGGATCAGCCATTGAGCATACGCTGGCGGTCGAAGGTCCGGCGATTTGTGAAGTGTACGTGACGATTGATCAGAATTTCGAACCGAAGTCATCGGCCAAGCGTCTTCCTGATGGTACCATGGTATCCCCTCCGCTGGAAGATTTATCACCATTTTTGCCAGAATCGGAGATGGATGAAATGATGATCATTCCGCGAATAGAAGAATAAGAAACGGAGATAGACAGATGAACGTAGTCGTAACCGGTGCGACCAGCTTTATTGGGGCAGCGACTGTCAAAAATCTTCTGCAGGCGCAGCATCAGGTGTTTGCGGTAATACGTCCCGGTTCCAGGAACATCAGTCAGTTGACTTCCCGGATCACCGGATGCAGGAAGAACCTGCTAAAAGTAATTACTCTGGACTTACAAGCGATTGAAACGCTTGCTACCGCTATTGATGGGGCGGATACCTGGATTCATATTGGGTGGGACGGGGCCGGCAGTGATAACCGGATGAACCGCAAGCTGCAGCAGGTCAATATCCGATATTCCCTGCAGGCTGTCAGGACAGCTGCCAGGTTGGGCTGCAGACGGTTTATCTTTACTGGGTCACAGGCAGAGTATGGAATACATCACCAGACCATTACAGAAGATACTCCGGCATCTCCGGTTTCAGAATACGGAAAGGCCAAGCTTGAGTTCGGAACCAGAGCCAGGAAGTTGTGCAGCGAATTGGGAATGGAATACATTCATACAAGGATTTTCAGCATATATGGACCAGGCGACCATCCGTGGTCATTGATCAATACTTGCCTGTCAGCCTGGCATCAGAATGAAGAGATGAGTCTGGGCGAATGTACGCAGCAATGGAATTTCTTATATATAGAAGATATGGCGGCGGCGCTGCTGCATTTGTTGACAGAAGGTAGTGCGGGAGTTTATAATATCGCCAGTGAAGATACCCGGACATTGCGGGAATATATAGAAGAGCTGTACGTCCTGTGTGGGAAAAACGGTAGTTTTGTTTTTGGCACCAGGGAGCAGAATGCGGAAGGCCCTGCCGATCTGATGCCGGATATTTACCGGATTTGCAGAGAGACTGCCTGGCGGCCGACCACATCATTTATGGAGGGGATTTATGAGACCATGCATAGCATGCAGGATGGAACTGCCTGAAGAAAGTCTGTTTCAGTTGGAACAGGCACCGGCGTCGGCGCAGGATATACCGGATGAAAATACTGTTAAGACAGATCAGGGCATTATCCTGCAGCTGCATCAATGCAGCAGCTGCGGGCTGGTACAGTTTGCCTGTACTCCGGTTGCTTATTATAGAGATGTTATCCGTGCAGGGGGGTTCTCTACTACGATGACAAACCTGCGCCGCAGGCAGTATTCCCATCTGATTAAGAACTATCAACTGGAGCATAAAAAATTTATTGAGGTAGGATGCGGCCGCGGTGAGTTTTTGCAGGTATTAAAAGAGTTTCCTGTGGAAGCCTATGGTATAGAGCATAGTGAAGAACTGGTGCAGATTGCCGTGCAGAATGGGTTAAATGTCACATGCGGCTTTACCGAGACTGCCGGTCAGGATCTGGGAGAGCAGTACGATGTTTTTCTTTCTTTTAATTTTTTGGAACATCAGCCGGATCCGGATATCATGCTGCAGGCGATATATCATAATTTGTCGGAAGATGGCATGGGAATGATTACGGTGCCCAGCCTGGAATATATTTTGGAGCAGGAGAGCTATTATGAACTGATCAGGGATCATATTGCCTACTATTCATTTGATACCCTGCGTACGCTGTTGGAACGCAATGGGTTTGCGGTACTGGAGGAAGAGATGGTCAACCGGGATACGATTGCCATGATTGTCAGGAAGATGCCGCTGCTGCTTGAACAGAACGGATTACCGCCGCAGGTTAAGCCGCTTGATATCAGCCTGCTAAGCCGCGGTTACCGGACGGTTCAGGAAGATGTACTGGGTCTGCTGGCGCGTTTGGCCGGGCAGGGAAAAAAGGCAGCAATATGGGGCGCCAGCCATCAGGGATTTACCCTGGCCGGAACACTGGATCTGGGGAATAAAATCACATATATCATTGATTCAGCACCTTTTAAGCAGGGAAAATTTGCTCCGGCTTCTCATTTAAGGATCGTGGCTCCGGAACACATCGAACAGGAGCCGGTGGATGCCATTATTATCGTAGCTCCCGGTTATACTGACGAGATAGCCGGAATTATCAGGGAACGGTTTGGCAGTAAGATTGAGATATTTACATTACGGACCAGCCATATTGAAATACTGTGAGGGATAAGCATGAGATTATCAGGACAGAAGATAGTGATAACAGGAGCAACCGGATTTATCGGCAGTCATGTAACCCGGCTGCTTTTGGAGCAGGGCGCCAAGGTGTTTGCCCTGGTGCGTCCGGAGTCAAGGAATAAAGACATTTTACCGATGCACCCGCAGCTTGCGGTTGTACCATGTGCGATGGAGCATGTAAATGACTGTGTCCGAATGATTCAGAGTGCCGATGCTTTTCTGCATTTTGCCTGGGGCGGTGTCAACCGGGATGAGATTGATTCGCCCGCCGTGCAGGAGGCTAATATCGCCAGTTCCCTGGCCTGTGTCCAGGCCGCCCGCCTGATGGGCTGCCGGTTGTTTATGGATGCCGGATCGAGAGTTGAGTATGGAATTACGAAAAACGGTATTATGACAGAAACAATGGATTGCCATCCGGTTAATGAATATGGAAAAGCTAAGCTGACCTTTTATCAAAAGGCAGTTTTGCTGTGCCGGCAATGGGGGATGACTTATTACCATCTTCGTTTTTTCAGCGTTTACGGAATTGGTGATCATCCGTGGTCCATTATCTCCACACTGGTCAGAGATTTGCCGGCGGGCCAAACGGTCTCATTAAGTGCCTGTGAACATCAGTGGAATTTTATGGAGATTGAGGATGCGGCAAGAGCAGTTCTCTTGCTTTATCTTCATTCAGGATCACGGGCCGGTCAGTCGCATATCGTTAATGTGGCTAGTCAGGATACCAGAAAACTCCGTTTGTTTGTGGAAGAAATTTACCGGCTTTGCGGCAGCAGCGGCAGTCTGGCCTTCGGTACTTTTGAACAGGCCAGGGAAGGTGCTCTGTCTGTTTGTCCCACCGCAGATGCGCTAATTCAGTTGACAGATGGTGAGTATAAGGATATGATTTCATTTGCAGAAGGAATTAGACGTATGCTATCTGTGGAAGAGGAGAACCTATGAAAAAAATCAGTATCTTGATTCCCTGTTATAATGAAGAAGAAAATGTCGAACCAATCAGTCAGGCGGTAGTGGAAATTATGGATCAGGAATTGCCGCAGTATGATTATGAATTGGTTTTTATAGATAACGATTCTCAGGACAATACCCGGCCGATATTAAAACGGTTATGTCAGGATAATGCCAGAATAAAAGCGATTTTTAATGCAAAGAATTTCGGCCAGTTCAATTCACCTTATTATGGGATGCTGCAGGTGACCGGTGACTGTGTGATTGAAATGGTTGCTGATTTTCAGGATCCCGTAGAACTGATCCCACAATATGTAAGGGCCTGGGAAGAAGGGTATAAGATTGTCATCGGGATTAAAACCAGCAGCCGGGAAAGCAAGGTCATGTACTGGCTGAGGAGTATTTACTATAAGACGATTCAGAGACTTTCTGAGGTGGAACAGATTGAGCATTTTACCGGCTCCGGATTGTATGACAGAGAGTTTATTGAAATCCTGCGCAGTCTGGATGATCCGACTCCGTTTCTTCGTGGGATTGTAGCAGAACTGGGCTATAAACGGAAAGAAATTCCTTATGAGCAGCCACAGCGCCGGGCCGGAAAGACGCATAATAATTTTTACCGGCTTTATGACGCGGCAATGCTGAGTGTAACTTCCTATACCAAGGTTGGTTTGCGGCTGGCGACTATATTTGGGGCTTCTTGCGGGATATTCAGTATGCTCGTAGCGCTTGTTTATCTGGTGATGAAACTGATCTGGTGGGACAGGTTTCCCGCCGGTATGGCACCGCTTCTGATTGGCATGTTGTTTCTGGGGTCAGTTCAGATGTTTTTTATCGGGCTGGTGGGTGAGTATGTGCTGTCGATCAACCAGCGGGTCATGAAGAGGCCGCTGGTTATTGAAGAAGAGCGCATTAATTTTGAAACGGAGAAGGATTAAGAGTCAGATGAAGTATAAGGTGGATGTAGTCAGAATAAGAGAAAATGCAATCACACTGAATGGCTGGGTGGTAGGCAAAAAGCCGGAATCCAAGCCCTCTTTTGAGGTGCGTGACATGCAGAACAATCCTGTCCGGTTCCAATGTGTCTCAACCAGGAGAGATGATGTCAGCCAGATTTACTATAAGGAAATATTTGATAAGGATTTTGGTTTTGATGTTCAGTTCCCTTATGAGAGAGGATGCAGCTATTGGCTGCTGATCCATTGTGACGGAAAGACTGCGAAGATTAAGTATAATGAGGAACTGATTGAGAAAAGAGCCAGCGTTGCCCATAAACGGATCGAGAAAGTTAAAGATCTGATGAATATGGAAACAGTAAATGTTGCATTGGAGTTTGGAAAAAAGCATGGACTGAAGGCATTGTTCTTAAAATCAAAACATAAACTGCAAGGTATTGATAATGACTATGATTATGGCGAGTGGTATGAGCTGACCAAACCAACCACGGAAGAACTGGAAAAACAACGCAAAACGGTTTTTCCTTATCAGCCGCGGCTGTCTGTCGTTATCCCGGCTTATAAAACACCGGAAAAATATCTGCGGGAAATGCTGGATTCGATTCAGGCCCAGACTTACCAGAACTGGGAAGTCTGTGTGGTGAATGGAAGCCCTGACGGTGAAGGCCATATTGTGGATAAAGTAATGAAGCAATACACTGCTTCGGATAAACGGTTTCAATACCGGAATCTGGGTGAGAATCTCGGGATTGCCGGCAATACCAATGCGGCGCTTGATATGGCGCGGGGGGATTATATTATCCTCGCCGATCACGATGATACGATACCGGACCATGCATTGTTTGAGGTGGTTCAGGTCATTAATGATGAAGCTGATTGTGAAGTTATATACTCGGATGAGGACAAGCTGGATATGGATGGCGGTGCCCTGTTTGATCCTCATTTTAAACCTGACTTCAATCCCGACCTGCTGACCAGCGTGAACTATATCTGCCACCTGTTTGTGGTGAAAAAAGAACTTCTGGATCAGGTTGGTGGTTTTCGTCAGGAGTTTGACGGGGCTCAGGATTATGATTTTATTTTCCGCTGTACAGAAAAGGCGAAGAAAATCTGTCATATTCCTAAAGTGCTGTATCACTGGCGCTGTCATCAGAACTCTACGGCCAGCAACCCTGAGAGCAAGCTTTATGCGTTTGAGGCGGGGGCCCGGGCGATTATGGCTCATTACGAACGGTGCGGCATTGGGGCGGTCAGGGTGGAAAAAGGCGTGGATTATGGGATCTACCATACCGTGTTTGAACTGAAAGAAACCCCTTTGATTTCGGTTGTAATTCCCAATAAAGATCATCATCAGGATCTTGATTTGTGTATTCGTTCGATTCTGGAGCGGGCTACTTATCGGAATCTGGAATTTATTGTTGCGGAAAATAACAGCACCGAGCCTGAAACTTTTGCGTATTATGAGAAAATTCAGAAAGAATTTGGTCAGGTCAGGGTTGTGACCTGGGAACGTGAATTCAATTACTCGGCGATTAATAATTTTGGTGCCGGATTTGCCGAAGGCGAATATCTACTGTTTTTAAACAATGATACGGAAATCATTAATCCGGGAATGCTGGAGGAAGTGCTGGGCTTTGGCCAGCGGGAAGACGTGGGAATCGTTGGTGTCAGACTGCTGTATGAGGATGAGACGATCCAGCATGCCGGTGTGGTGATAGGTTTTGGAGGCATTGCAGGACATACCTTTATCGGTCTGCATCACGCCGAGAACAGCTATTTCCACCGGGCTATGTGTGCTCAGGATTACAGTGCGGTGACGGCGGCCTGTATGATGACGAAAGCTGCTCTGTTTAAAGAAGTGGGCGGCTTTACCGAAGAACTGGCAGTTGCTTTCAACGATATTGACTATTGCATGAAGGTGCGGGAGACCGGCAAACTGGTAGTCTATGCACCATATGCTGCCATGTATCATTATGAATCCAAATCAAGAGGTCTTGAAGATACTCCTGAAAAAGTAAAACGGTTTAACCGTGAAATTGCTGTTTTTGCAAGGCGATGGCCTGAAATTTTACAAAATGGGGATCCATATTATAACCCGAACCTGACTCTGCGCAAATCGAATTTTGCCCTGAGAGATTTATTGAAAGAGAAAATCGGAGAACCATATAAACTGGAAGTCTGAATGACGGAGCATATTATGAGTGGAAAGAAAATAACGATTGTGATTCCCAATTATAACGGACTGGAATTTATGCAGCCGTGTATGGATGCATTGAAGCAGCAGACCTGCCGGGATTTTGATGTCCTGGTGGTGGACAATGGTTCGGCAGACGGCAGTGTGGAATGGCTGAAGCAGCAGCAGATCAACTCTGTATTTCTAACAGAAAATACCGGGTTTTCCTGTGCGGTGAATGTCGGCATCCGTGCGGCGGCAACGCCTTATGTGATTCTGCTGAACAATGATACAGAGGCGGAACCGGACTATGTGGCAGAATTGTTGCGTGCTATTGAATGTTCACCAAAGATTTTTTCTGTCAGCCCGAAAATGATACAGATGTATCAGCGGGATAAGATGGATGATGCGGGTGATATGTACAGCATTATGGGATGGGCCTACCAACGTGGTGTCGGACAGGAAACAGAGCGCTATAACAGGCCCTGCAATGTTTTTTCAGCCTGTGCCGGAGCGGCCATATACCGCCGGGATATTTTTGATGAAATCGGCTATTTTGATGAAATGCATTTTGCCTATCTGGAAGATATCGATGTCGGATACCGGGCCAGAATCGCAGGATACTATAACCGGTACTGTCCATCGGCACAAATCTATCATGTCGGCAGCGGAACCAGTGGTTCCCGCTACAATTCCTTTAAAGTAAAGTTGGCGGCACGCAATAACGTATATTTGAACTATAAAAATATGCCGCTGCCGCAGCTGCTGGTCAACAGCATTCCTCTGGCTGCCGGAGTTATTGGAAAATATTTATTTTTCCGCCAAAAAGGGTTTGCCAGAGACTATCTGGAAGGCATCAGAGAAGGACTTTTAACCATGCACAAAACAAAAAAAGTGCCGTATCAGAGGAAATACCTGTCAAATTATCTGGCAATTGAATGGGAATTGATCTATGGGGCAGTCCTATATATATATGAATTTTCCCGGAGGCAGGTACGTAAAAGGAGCAAAAGACTATAAGATTTAAGAGTTTTTTAATAGTACAATTGCTTATTTTCGTGTATAATCTAACCTGCAGTATCAAAAGAAAAAAGGTGAACCATTATGATAAAAGATAACCAAAATAGATTAAATCGTCTGCATGTACTGATCGATGCGCTGATGATCGCGGTGGCTTATATTCTGACCTGGTTTGTGATAATAGGAAGCGGCTGGCTGGTTAATGAAAATGAAGTGCTTCCTGCGCGTATTTATCTGAGTGCTCTGGTTATTATTGTCCCATTATATCTGCTGTTATATACCTGTTTCCATATGTTTACTCCGAAGCGGGTACAGGGACGCCGTCAGGAGTTTGCAAACATCTGTAAAGCAAATTTTATAGGCCTTTTGTTGTTTTCGCTGGTTTTGTATTTGGGGAGGAAGAATCCCTATCTGCTTAACTTTTCCGGAAAATTAGTAGTAGCGTATTGTTTTGCCAATATTATCCTTGGCACAATCGAACGTAATATCATCAGAATAGCCTTGCATTCCATGCGGACCAAGGGTTATAATCAAAAACACGTACTTTTGGTAGGGTACAGTGGTGCCGCAGAAAGTTATATTGATCGTGTCCAGGCCAATCCCGAGTGGGGGTATCAGGTCAGGGGCATACTGGATGATTACAAGGAATGGGGAACTGAATATCAGGGGATCAGGGTGATCGGTACCATCGAGAATCTAAAAGAAATCCTGGAATTAAATGTATTAGATGAAATCGCGGTAACACTGAGCCTGAAAGAATACGGCAATCTGCAGCAGATTGTGGCGGACTGCGAGAAATCAGGCGTACACACCAAATTTATCCCCGACTATAATAATTTCATTCCAACCAGGCCTTATACTGAAGATTTGCAAGGGCTTCCGGTGGTTAATATCCGGCACGTTCCGCTGAATGATATGCTGAATGTTACATTAAAGCGGGGAATGGATATTTTTGGCGCGGTGTTTGCCTTGATTATTTTTTCGCCGGTTATGTTGATTACCGCAATTATAATTAAACTGACTTCACCGGGACCGATTATTTTTAATCAGGAACGGGTGGGTCTCCATAACCGTCCTTTTAACATGTACAAGTTCCGTTCGATGGAGATCCAGTCTCCGGGAGAGGAGAAAGGGAAGTGGACAACACCTCATGACCCGCGGATTACCCAGATTGGTCAGTTTATCCGCAGAACCAGCATTGATGAACTGCCGCAGCTGTTTAATGTGCTGGTCGGCAATATGAGTCTGGTTGGTCCGAGACCGGAACGGCCATTTTTTGTGGAGCGGTTCCGCGAGGAGATACCGCGTTATATGATCAAGCATCAAGTCCGTCCCGGCATGACCGGATGGGCACAGATCAACGGTTACCGGGGGGACACCTCGATTGTCAGGCGGATCGAACATGATCTGTACTATATTGAAAACTGGACCTTGGGATTGGATTTTAAGATATTATTCTTAACCATCTTTAAAGGTTTTATAAATAAGAATGCATATTAATGATGTGAGAAAAAGAGATGAGGTACTAACATGAGTCATGATTTTGATGATGAATTAGACCGTTCCAAGGAGCGCAGAAGCCGTAGAAACCCACGTATGAAAGAAGAAACCGGAAAAGATCTGAAGGTGTTTGATGATTCGGGAGTATATCCGATTGCCAATTCTGCAAAAAAAGCATCTGCAGAGACTGCCGCTTCCCAATTAATGCCTTCTCATTTAGAAGAAAAGCTTGTAAAACGGAAACGGCGCAGACGCATTATTGCGATGATTGTGGCAGAGTGTCTGGCACTAACATGTATCTTTGGATATGCGTATGCCGCGAGGCGTTTAAATATGATCCAGCGTCCGGAGTTCAATATCGATAATATCAAGAATACTGACCTGGATGTTGAGACGGTTGAGAAGATGAAGGGGTACTGGACGATTGCCATATTTGGTGTGGATGCCCGTGACCGTGCGATTGCCAAAGGAACCAATGCGGATGTTAATATGATCTGTAATATCAATCAGGACACCGGCGAGATCAAACTGGTCTCCGTGTTCCGTGATACGTATCTGAATATTTCAGATAATGGTTCTTACAATAAGATCAACCAGGCATATTTTCTGGGCGGGCCGCAGCAGGCGGTGGCAGCGCTGAACCGGAATCTGGATCTTAATATCACAGATTATATGACCTTCAACTGGAAAGCCGTGGCAGATGCGATTAATATTCTGGGCGGTGTCGATATTGAATTGAGCAAAGCAGAATTCTATTACATCAACTCGTTTATTACTGAGACTGTAAAGGTAACCGGTATTGGTTCCCAACATCTCACCCAGTATGGAATGAACCATTTGGATGGAGTGCAGGCAGTTGCTTATGGCCGATTAAGGCTGATGGATACGGACTATGCCAGAACCGAGCGGCAGCGAAAAGTAATTGCGCAGGCGTTTGAAAAGGCTAAAAAAGCAGATTTCAATACCCTCAATACTATCATTGGTACTGTCTTTCCGAATATTGCGACCAATATCGGTGTTGATGATCTGGTTATGAATGCAAGAAGTATCAGCAAATATCATCTGGGGGATACAACCGGCTTTCCGCAGGCACGTGGGGACGCCAATATGGGCAAAAAAGGTGCCTGTGTTATCCCGCGGACGCTTGAGAGCAATGTAATCCAGCTTCACGAGTTTTTATTTGGCGGCGAATCATATACCCCTTCTGCTACTGTAAAATCAATCAGCAGCAAGATTTCGGCTGACAGTGGCATGTATACAGAGGGGAAGTATGTTGATAAGGTAACTACGGATGGCGGCGTGATTCAGCAGCCTAAGACAACGGCGGAAGCGACGAAGTCCTCAACAAAGTCCACGAGTGATGATGAACGTGAGACAGATGAAAGCGGTAATCCAATAGAGACAACAACTGGTTCGGTGAAACCTGGAAGCCGGCCGACCACGGCGGAAACGGATGAAAACGGCAATTCGATCGAGACGGAGGAGACATCATCGGCACGTCCGGGGCAGACCGATGAAAGTTCAACAGCAGCATCTCGTCCGGGCGGTACATCTGAGAGTTCGACAGGGGCAGTTCGTCCGGGTGAGACAACAACCAGTGCGGTACCGGGCGGAACAACAGCTTCCGCGCAGCCGGGCGGCAGCGAATCGACAACTTCGTCAACTACGTCAGCTGCTCCGGGGGGATCATCAACGGAATCAACCACTGCATCGGTACCTGGTTTCCCGGGCAGCACCAGCTCTTCGGAGACAGTGGGAAGCAACGGTCCGGGCGGACAAACTTCGGATAGTTCCGGGGTAACCACCATTATTGGAACAGTGGCCGCACCAGGACAGTAAAAACTGTAAAAAATTCATAATCATATTATAATTCCATCACAATTTTGTCACAAATGATTGTTATACTGCCGATATAACAGAAAGTAATCAGCATTTGAGAAAGGGGAATATAATTATGTACGATGATGACAGAAAAGAGTATCCTGAAAGGGAACCATATAGAGCAGAATATATTTCTGAGGAGCAGCGGAAGGAATCACCACAGGAAGAACCGGCAGTTCCTAACTTTATTATGAGAGATCAGACTACTCAGGGCACATCAGGGCAGCGGCCACCTCAGCGTAAACCTTCAAAGGCAGGAAAGGTCGCGGGAATAACAGCGGCGGCAGTGCTGTTCGGGACGATTGCCGGAGGTACCATGTTTGGTGTGAATATGCTGGGAGAAGCAGTAAAAGGACGTTTTACGTCTCAGCTTGAGACGACCCAGCAGAAAACTCAGGTGAGTCTGGCTCAGTCTGAGACATCACCGGAAGATTACCGCAGTACAACAGCCGGAGCTACTGCTATTACCGCGGTGCAGAATGATGTTTCTGCTATTGTGGAACAGGCGATGCCGTCGGTCGTGGCAATCACCAATACGATGAGTGTTCAGCAGCAGACCTGGTTCGGGCAGAGTCAGACAGTGGAGATGCCGAGCAGTGGTTCAGGTATTATAATAGGTCAGAATGAGGATGAATTACTCATTGTAACAAACAATCATGTGGTATCGGATTCTAAAGAACTAACCGTAACTTTTATTGATGATGCTCAGGTTAAGGCGGTTATCAAGGGAACCGATCCCGATACAGACCTTGCTGTGATTGCGATTTCATTAAAGGATATTCCGGCAGAGACAATGAGTCAGATTAAGGTTGCGACTTTGGGTGATTCGGAAGAACTGAAGGTAGGGCAAGGAGTCATTGCTATTGGTAATGCCCTGGGATATGGACAGTCAGTGACCGTGGGCTATGTCAGTGCACTGAACAGAGAGGTTACGGCGGAAGATCAGACTACCAGAGAACTGCTTCAGACAGATGCTGCGATAAACCCCGGCAACAGCGGCGGTGCGCTGCTGAATATGCGTGGAGAAGTAATTGGAATTAATGCGGCAAAGTATTCCTCTACAGAGATTGAAGGAATGGGATATGCAATCCCGATATCGAAAGCCCAGGATATTATTAACGAATTAATGAATATGGAAACCAAAACGGTGGTTGCTGAGACAGACCAGGGATATCTGGGAATTCAGGGTCAGACCATTGATGAAGCGGCTTCCTCGATGTATGGTATGCCGCGGGGTGTCTATGTGTTTAAGATTGTTGAAGGTGGATCAGCAGCAGAATCCGAGTTAAGAGAGAAAGACATTATTACCAAATTTGACGGCCGCTCGGTCCGCTCGATGAAGGATTTACAGGATATGTTAACTTATTATGAAGGCGGCAGTACCATAACTCTGACGGTACAGTCCCTGGATCAGGGAGAATATGTGGAACGTCAGGTAGATATTACATTGGGATACAAACCGTCGGCAGAAATTAATTAATGGAGTAACCAGTGGAAGACAAAAATAACCAAAATTATGAAAAGATCTGCTACATGTGCCGGCGGCCGGAGAGTAAAGCCGGAGAGATGATTGTGATGCCGGGGAATATGTGCCTGTGTCATGACTGTATGCAGAAGGCTTTTGAGTCTATTTCCAGTATGCCCTATCTTAATCTGAACTTGAATCAGATGGATGGGGCTCCGGATCTGGAGATCCCCCAGAAGCAAAAAGTAAAGAAAAAATCAGAAAAAAAGGGACCGGAATTTCAATTAAAGGATATTCCGGCCCCTCATGTCATTAAGCACCGGCTGGATGAATATGTAATCGGACAGGAACGCGCCAAGAAAGTTATGTCTGTAGCGGTTTATAATCACTACAAACGAATCTTTGCGCTGGAGACGCGTCTGGCTGAGAAAAAGGAAGCCAATCTGCCGGAAGATGATGTTCAGATTGAGAAGTCCAATATTCTGATGATTGGTCCAACCGGAAGCGGAAAGACTTATCTGGTTAAAACCCTCGCCAGGCTGCTTGATGTGCCGCTTGCAATCGCAGATGCCACTTCACTCACGGAAGCCGGATATATTGGCGATGATATTGAGAGTGTGGTTTCAAAGCTTTTGTCTGCTGCCGGTAATGATGTTGACCGGGCAGAACATGGGATTATTTTTATTGATGAGATTGATAAAATAGCCAAGAAGAAAGAGATCAGTACCAGAGATGTCAGCGGAGAGTCCGTGCAGCAGGAGCTGCTGAAGCTGCTGGAAGGCAGTAAGGTGGAAGTTCCTGTAGGCGGCAATCAGAAAAATGCCCTGACGCCAATGACGACTGTGAATACCGATCATATTCTGTTTATTTGCGGTGGTGCATTCCCTGATCTTGAACGTATTATTGAAGAACGCCTGAATAAGCAGACTTCGATGGGATTTGGATCGCTGTTAAGACGGCTTCCGGGCGAGCAGCAGGATGTATTGACACAGGTGACCAATGCCGATCTGCGGGAATTTGGTATGATTCCTGAATTCATAGGCAGACTGCCCATGACAGTTGTACTTAATAAACTGACCGCTGAGCTTTTGGTTAAAATATTAAAAGAACCAAGGAATGCAATTCTGAAGCAATACATAAAGCTGCTGGAGATGGATGAGGTGAAGCTTGTATTTGATGATGAATCATTAGAATGGATTGCCGCAGAAGCCATGAACCGCCAAACCGGAGCACGCGCTCTGCGTGCCATTCTGGAGGACTTTATGCTTGATATTATGTATGAAATCCCCAAAGATCCCGGAATAGGCGCGGTCGTGATTACGCGCGACTATCTGGAAAAGTGTGGCGGTCCCCTGATCCAGATGCGCGGTTTGGAAGGCTGAAGTTTGTGTTAAAGCCGCAGCGACTCATATAAATTAAGTGTTCCGTATCCCCACTCACGGTTGGGATATTGAAGAGCCGGATTTCGGTTGGCACCGCGTATCAGCATACCGATTACGTTGGAGTCATCGAGATTCGGCTCATTTCCGTTAACCAGCCCCCAGGTGAACAGATCGGCAATTGCGCCGGCGGCAATTGCTGCGGCAACAGATGTACCGCTTCGCTGTGTGAATTGAGGATTCTCCGGGAGATCAACACTTGAGAGCGCCGGCCCCTGGACGTTTACACCGGGCGCAGCAATATCCGGTCTGATAGCGTTGTCGCGGGCGAAGCCCCGGCTGCTGTGGATATAGATGCTGTTTATCGTATGATCATAAGCACTTACGGTCAGCGGCATTGCAGCGTTGCCCGGATCAGTGATTGTGATGTCCGGATCAGGGCGCAGGAAGGCAGTATCCGGTGATAGAAATCCATTCAATGGCAGCCACATATTAAATTGCCTGCTTAGTGTCAGTTTGGGATAAACACGAATGTGCCAGATTCCGGGAGAAGGATGATCAAATCGCATAAAAATCAACTGGTCTCTGGATCCTGTTTCGGCCAATCGGTAATTAATAGTCAGGATAGTAGCATCCAGGCGGAAGTCAATAATGGTTTCATTACTGATTATCATCGGAATGGATTCAATAACTTCACCGGAGGGAGAGATGAATCCAACGGTATAAAGCTCCGGTATGGAACTCCATAACTCCAGACAGAATCCGGTCTCATCCTGGGCTACCCGTATTTCCACATCATCATATGGCTGCGCCTCTGCCAGGCTGCCGAAATAGTGGTGATGATAGCCAACCTCGTTGCCTGCGGCAGCAACGGCAGCGATACCAAGGGAACCACTGATCTCCTGAAGCTGTATGCTGAGAGGCGTGTTCCCGATATGGCCGCCCTGAGTAGTACCAAGTCCAAGATAAATGACAAGCGGGAGCCGGAGTTCTTCGGCAACATCCAGTAAATAGCGTACACCCATCATGATATCATTTTCCTGGTAGGCAATGGCGCCTTCTTTTATTAAGTAAAAATCACGAAGATACTGTTTGGCGGGTTTCAGCTTAACGATGGCGAGTGAGGCTTCCGGAGCAGCCCCGGAAAAGGAAGTGGGCTGGCTGATCTGATTGGCAGCTGCAACGCCGGCCATAAAAGTACCATGACCATCGGTGTCGCGGCTTGGTACGATCTCATAAGGATGATCGGATGCCAGTGCCCGGTCGATTTCCTCTTTCGTATATATGGTACCGTATAGTGGTGAGGGGGAGGGCGTTTCGGCAGCGTCCTCATTTTTTCCGGATTCGATGGTTTGATCCCATATTCTGAGAATTCGTGAGGTTCCATCGGCATTCCGAAACAGCGGATTGGTATATTCGATTCCGGTATCGATCATGCCGATTAAAACGCCCCGCCCGTCAGCTTTAAGTGTAGGCAGATTCAGCACCGGTGGGATGCCGCTGCTTTCCAGGGCGGTCGTATCCAGCAGACCATAAAGTGTGGGAATCGAAAAATAAGTAAAACGGCTGATGGTAATAGGCTGTGCCTGTGTTAGCGGAACATAGGCAACAGCAAATTGCGGGGTAATAATTTCGACACAATGAGTACCGATCCGCTCAAATAGTTCGTCCATGGTACGGTGGCCGTATTGAATCAAAAAGTCGGCATAGTAGTCAGACGATACGGGATGTTCGCATACAGACATGGTTTATTCCTTGCGAAGTTTAATTATTTTCATTATATGTAAAGAAATGATTTATTTGACTATCTTCTTTAGGTTTAGTAGAATAGAAAGCAAGATAGAGAAGGAGGCGTTCAGGATATGGTTTTTGTGGGCATTATTGTAATGCTGGCAGCCGCAGACCTGTGGCTCAAGGAAAAGATTGAGAGACAGGATGCAGATGGATTTCCGAGACCTCTTGCCGGGACAAAGATTGTGCTGTATCGCGATCATAATGCCGGATTTCCGTTCGGCTTTATGAAGAAGTATGGAGTATTGGTTCGGGTGATTCCGTTGGTTATTACTTCAGCACTGGCTGGCATACTGGGTTATCTGATTCCCCAAAAAGGGAATGGGATACAAAAGCTGGGATTGTCGATGCTGATCGGAGGATCCGTAAGCAATTTATATGACCGCTGGGTACGTCGCTATGTAGTGGATTATTTCAGCATTAAAGTGGGCTGGCTGAAGGGTGTGGTATTAAATCTGGGAGATCTGTTCGTTTTTTTGGGAGCTTTCATCCTGTTGATCAGGGAGTTTGTGAAAGGTTCCAATTAGTATGTCAGTTGACACAAACTGGTAATCATTGTAAAATCATATTAAATTTATAAAAAGGAGAATGATTTAATTTTATGTTAGACTCAGGAGACAGTACGGGGATACAATTTGCTGCCATTATAATATTGCTTTGCTTATCGGCATTTTTTTCATCAGCGGAGACAGCGCTGACAACGGTGAATAAGATGCGCGTCAGAACCCTGGCTGAAGCAGGCCATAAGCAGGCGATCACATTAACCAGAATTATCGATAACCCCAGCAAGATGCTGAGTACAATATTGGTTGGTAATAATATTGTCAACCTGACAGCATCATCATTGACCACCACCATTGTCATGCAGCTATTTGGCAATAAAGCAATAGGTGTGGCAACTGGCATTCTGACCCTGCTGATTCTGGTATTCGGCGAGATTAGCCCTAAGACCGTCTCTACGATACATGCAGAGAAAATTGCATTAAAATATGCAGGTATCGTCAATGCTGTCATGATAGTTATGACACCGCTGATATTCTTCATTAACCAGCTATCCCTGGCATTTCTGTTTCTTATTCGTGTAAATCCTAATCAGAAAAGAGATTCGATCACGGAAGATGAACTGCGTACCATCGTTCAGGTCAGTCATGAAGAAGGCGTGATTGAAATAGAAGAAAAGAAAATGATTAATAATGTATTTGATTTTGGAGATACCCTGGTAAAGGACATCATGGTTCCCCGAATCGATATGATAATGGCAGATGTGAATGCCACTTATGAAGAAGTAATCGATATTTTCCGGGAAGAGATGTTCACCCGGGTACCGGTATATGAAGACTCTACCGATAATGTGATCGGTATTATCAATATGAAAGATCTTTTGCTGGTCGATAAGACGGAAGAGTTTTCTGTTAGCAGATACTTACGCCAGCCGCTGTATACTTACGAATTCAAAAAGACTGCTGAGCTGATGGTGGAGATGCGAAAAACCTTTAATAATATCGTTATCGTTCTGGACGAATACGGTGCTACCGCCGGTCTGGTAACTTTAGAAGATATGCTGGAAGAGATCGTTGGTGAGATTCGTGACGAATATGATGAAGACGAAGAAAATGAGCTTCTGAAGGTCAACGACAACGAATATATTGTAGCAGGATCGATGAAGCTGGATGATCTGAATGATCTGCTGGAGCTGAAGCTGGAGTCCGATGATTACGATTCTATCGGCGGACTGGTGATCGGACTGCTGGAGCACCTGCCAGAGCAGGGCGAAGAAGTAACCTGCGAAAACCTCCGCCTGGCAGTAGAAAATGTGGAGAAGAACCGCATTGATAAGATTCATTTGTATTTATTAAGTTCTGATGAAGTGGAATCTATAGATAATGAAACGGGGGTGTCGCACTAGACAAAGCCTGCGGGGGCTGGCGGGGGCGGTACCAGTCCGTATTTCCATCGGTTTCGGATCATAATTGTCTCTAGGTGCAGAGCAATGACGCTAAAAGCAATGCCAGAAACGCCAAAACTCGCTACGCTCAAACATTGGCCGTTTCTGGCATTAACGCGTCATTGCTCTGCACCAAGAGACACTAATGATCCTGCAAAGGCTGGAAATACGGACTGGTACCGCCCCCGCCAGCCCCCGCAGGCTTTGTCTAGTACGCCACCCCAGCGACATTATTGGCTCCTCTGGATAAAAAAACAAAAGCAATACGAAAAATCATTTAGGTATTAACTTTTGGATGAGTAGAGTGATTTCAGGTTCGGTTTTTGCTTTTGTTTTTCCTAATGGTAGATAGATTATTAGCTGGGCTGTTGTGCCTGAAACTGCTGAGGTCCCTGACAGCGGCGGTAGTCCCCGTCTGTATTTATTGCATTTGCAGGACTGTTAGAGTATCTTAGATCAGAGCAATGACGCGTTAATGCCAGAAACGGCCATTGTTTGAGCGCAGCGAGTTATGGCGTTTCTGGCATTGCACTTAGCGTCATTGCTCTGCTCTTAGATACTCTTACGGTCCGAAACCGCAGTAAATACAGACGGGGACTACCGCCGCTGTCAGGGGCCTCAGCAGTTTCAGGCACAACAGCCCCTGATCACAATCAGCTCATCATCCCCCCAATTGTTCCGCCTGCAGCACAGCAGGCCATAACCGTCAGCATTCTGGAGGTATCAAGAGGAACTCCTTGTTTAAGAACCCAGGAAACCACCAATAATACTACAAAATACAAAAGCCCGGACAAGAGTCCCCAGAAAAAGCGTTTCTGCCGCATCGCCTTCCCGGCCAGCAGACCGCCCGCCAGACAGGCGAGTATGTAGACAATATAAACAGCCACATTAATTTGTGCCTCTTTAATTTTCAGCTTATACAAAGCAAACGACAAAGCAAGCAGCAGAATACCCGACAGAACATAAGAAAAAATCAGGGAACGCAAAAGCGCTTTGGGACTGGCAGAGGTCATTCTCTCCTCCTCATAAATTTCTCAAGTTTTGTATATTTTATTCCCCCGTCACTAATAATATGTACAGTTTGGACGAATCATAAAAGAAAGCACCCCCCACTTTCCACGTGAGAATGCGACTATGCATGCAAAAAAAATCCTTGACAGGGAAATCGAATGTGATATAATGGTATGGCGTGCATTATCGCGTTGTATTTTTGTGCGCAAAAGCTGAGAACTACAGCAACCAACAGACAATATCACAGGAGGTGAAAAGAATGCCAACATTTAACCAGTTAGTTAGAAAAGGAAGACAGACAAGTGTAAAGAAGTCTACTGCACCAGCTCTGCAGAAAGGCTACAATTCTTTACAGAAGCGTGCAACCAATACTTCTTCTCCTCAGAAGAGAGGTGTTTGTACAGCAGTTAAGACTGCAACACCAAAGAAGCCAAACTCTGCACTTCGTAAAATTGCCAGAGTTCGTCTGTCTAACGGTATCGAGGTAACCAGCTACATCCCTGGGGAAGGTCATAACCTGCAGGAGCATAGCGTGGTTCTGATCCGTGGCGGTAGAGTAAAAGACTTGCCAGGTACAAGATACCATATCATCAGAGGTACTTTGGATACCGCTGGTGTAGCTGACAGAAAACAGTCCCGTTCCAAATATGGTGCTAAGAGACCAAAAGTTAAAAAATAATTTGGGGCAGGAACGGAATCACTAACAGTAGTAAAATGAAAGCGAAGCAGTAATGATGATATTGACCTGTAGGTTGCAGGACATAGAGTTACTACCGAGCGCGAACACATTTTATGGAAACATGTGAGTACCGATGAATTAATTTAGATAATTAAGGAGGGAAGTAACGTGCCACGTAAAGGACATATTCAAAAAAGAGATGTATTAGCAGACCCTTTATACAACAATAAAGTTGTAACCAGACTGATCAACAATATCATGCTGGATGGTAAAAAAGGTGTCGCCCAGAAGATCGTATATGGCGCATTTAACCGTGTTGAAGAAAAAAGCGGTAAGCCTGCGATCGAGATTTTTGAGGAAGCAATGAACAACATTATGCCTGTATTGGAAGTTAAGGCAAAACGTATCGGTGGAGCTACCTATCAGGTGCCGATCGAAGTAAGAGTTGACAGAAGACAAACACTGGCTCTTCGCTGGCTGACCACGTTTTCTCGCAAGAGAGGCGAAAAGACCCAGGAAGAGAGACTGGCGAATGAACTTATGGATGCAGCCAACAATACCGGTGCATCTGTAAAGAAGAAAGAAGACATGCATAAGATGGCAGAGGCTAACAAGGCCTTCTCCCATTTTAGATTCTAATAGGAGGACAAAGCTTTGGCTGGAAGAGAATATCCGTTGGAGAGAACCAGAAATATCGGAATCATGGCTCATATCGATGCTGGTAAAACCACACTTACTGAGCGTATTCTGTACTATACTGGTGTAAACTACAAAATCGGTGATACTCATGAAGGTACTGCGACCATGGACTGGATGGAGCAGGAACAGGAAAGAGGTATTACTATCACTTCAGCAGCTACCACCTGCCATTGGACCATTCATGGTGAAGATAACAGACCCGCTGCAGGCGCACCGGATAACCGTATTAACATCATTGATACTCCTGGACACGTTGACTTTACTGTAGAGGTAGAGCGTTCCCTTCGTGTACTGGATGGTGCAGTGGGCGTGTTCTGTGCGAAAGGTGGCGTTGAGCCGCAGTCCGAGAACGTGTGGCGTCAGGCTGACACATACAACGTACCAAGAATGGCATTCATCAATAAGATGGATATCCTGGGAGCTGACTTCTATGGAGCAGTAGAACAGATTAAGAACAGACTTGGTAAAAATGCAATCTGTCTTCAGCTGCCGATCGGCAAAGAAGATGAATTTAAAGGTATTATTGATCTGTTTGAAATGAAAGCATACATCTACAACGATGACAAAGGCGATGATATCACTGTTTGTGAAATTCCGGATGACCTGAAGGATGATGCAGAACTGTATCGTACCGAGCTGGTTGAAAAAATCTGTGAGTTAGACGATGATCTGATGATGCGGTATCTGGAAGGTGAAGAACCATCTGTAGAAGAGCTGAAAGCTGCACTGAGAAAAGGTACCTGTGAATGTACCGCGATCCCGGTATGCTGCGGCAGCGCATACAGAAACAAAGGTGTTCAGAGACTTCTGAATGCAGTTATCGAATTTATGCCGGCCCCTACTGATATCGAAGCTATTAAAGGCGTTGATCTGGAGGGTAACGAAATCGAAAGACATTCTTCCGATGAGGAGCCGTTTTCTGCACTGGCATTTAAGATTATGACTGACCCGTTCGTAGGAAAGCTTGCTTTCTTCCGTGTGTACTCCGGTACTTTGAACTCCGGTTCTTACGTATTGAATGCTACCAAGGACAAAAAAGAACGTGTTGGACGTATCCTACAGATGCATGCAAACAAGAGACAGGAGCTGGATAAGGTATATGCAGGTGATATTGCTGCAGCAGTAGGTTTCAAACTTACTACAACTGGTGATACCATTTGTGATGATCAGCATCCGGTAATTCTTGAATCGATGGAATTCCCAGAGCCGGTTATCGACATTGCAATCGAGCCTAAGACAAAAGCAAGTCAGGGTAAGATGGGCGAAGCGTTGGCTAAGCTTGCTGAAGAAGATCCTACCTTCCGTGCAAAAACCGATCAAGAGACTGGCCAGACCATTATCTCCGGTATGGGTGAGCTGCATTTGGAAATTATCGTTGACCGTCTGCTTCGTGAGTTTAACGTAGAAGCTAATGTTGGTGCGCCTCAGGTAGCATACAAAGAGACTTTCACCAAGGCAGTAGATATTGACAGTAAGTATGCAAAACAGTCCGGTGGACGTGGTCAGTATGGTCACTGTAAGGTACACTTTGAACCAATGGATGCGAATGCGGAAGAAGTATTCAAGTTTGAATCCAAAGTTGTCGGCGGTTCTATTCCGAAAGAATACATCCCGGCAGTTGGTGCTGGTATCGAGGCTGCTTCCAAGAGCGGTATCCTGGCCGGGTTCCCGGTACTGGGTATCAAGGCAACCGTATTTGACGGTTCTTACCATGAAGTCGATTCTAACGAAATGGCATTTAAGATTGCCGGTTCCATGGCATTCAAAGAAGCTATGCAAAAAGCAGGAGCAATTCTGCTTGAGCCGATTATGAAGGTTGAAGTTACCATGCCTGAAGATTACATGGGCGATGTTATCGGTGATATCAACTCTCGTCGTGGCCGGATCGAAGGTATGGATGACCTGGGCGGCGGTAAGATCGTAAGAGCATTCGTTCCGCTGTCAGAAATGTTTGGCTATTCGACAGATTTACGTTCCAGAACACAGGGACGTGGTAACTACTCGATGTTCTTCGACAAATACGAGCCGGTACCGAAATCTGTACAGGAAAAAGTCATTGCTGAACACAAAGGCTAAGACCTGAAAAAGTGAAGTGAATCACCATATTCTGAGCGCCTTCGCGGGCGTTCCGGAATATGGAAAATAGGCTTGAAAATATTGCGTAAATAGCATATAATAAAAAACAGCCTAAACATAAAATTAATTTAGTAGCCCATAGAGGCCCAATTAAGGAGGACGTTATAAAATGGCAAAAGCAAAGTTTGAAAGAAGCAAACCGCATTGTAACATTGGTACCATCGGACACGTTGACCATGGTAAAACAACTTTAACAGCAGCTATCACCAAGACTCTGAATGCAAGATACGGAACTGGTGCAGCTGTAGACTTCGAGAACATTGACAAGGCTCCGGAAGAGAGAGAGCGTGGTATCACCATCTCTACCGCACACGTTGAGTATGAGACTCCTAACAGACACTACGCACACGTAGACTGCCCAGGACATGCTGACTATGTTAAGAACATGATCACCGGTGCTGCTCAGATGGACGGCGCTATTCTGGTTGTTGCTGCTACTGATGGTGTTATGGCTCAGACAAGAGAGCACATCCTGCTGTCTCGTCAGGTAGGTGTACCTTACATCGTAGTATTCATGAACAAATGTGACATGGTTGATGATGAAGAGCTGCTTGAATTAGTAGATATGGAAATCCGTGACCTGTTAAGCGAATATGAATTCCCGGGCGATGATACTCCTATCATCCAGGGTTCTGCTCTGAAAGCACTGGAAGATCCTAGCTGCCCATGGGGCGACAAAGTAGTTGAACTGTTGGAAGCAGTTGATAGCTGGGTTCCAGATCCAGTTCGTGAAACTGACAAACCTTTCCTGATGCCTGTAGAGGACGTATTCACCATTACCGGTCGTGGTACTGTTGCAACTGGTAGAGTAGAGCGTGGAACCCTTCGCCTGAATGATGAAGTTGAAATCCTTGGTATCAAAGAAGAAGTACAGAAGTCTGTTGTTACCGGTATCGAAATGTTCCGTAAGTTACTGGATGACGCTCAGGCTGGTGATAACATCGGCGCACTGCTTCGTGGTGTTCAGAGAACTGATGTCGAAAGAGGTCAGGTTCTGGCTAAACCAGGTTCTGTTAAATGTCACACCAAATTTACCGCTCAGGTATATGTACTGACCAAAGACGAGGGTGGACGTCATACTCCATTCTTCAACAACTATCGTCCTCAGTTCTACTTCCGTACAACTGACGTTACCGGTGTTTGCGAACTGCCTGCTGGTACCGAAATGTGCATGCCTGGTGACAACGTAGAAATGTCAGTAGATCTGATCCACCCAATCGCTATGGAGCAGGGTCTGCGTTTCGCTATCCGTGAAGGCGGAAGAACCGTAGGTTCAGGTAGAGTTGCTACTATCGTTGAATAATTAAATAGTTAGTAAAATCAAGGACTTCCAGAGATGGGAGTCCTTTTTTGGTACTAATATGGTACTAATAATTTATTTAGCCGATCAGCTACTTCCTTGTGCTTAGTGGGATAGAGGTGTCCATAAGTAGAATTTACCATCTGCACGGTGTCACCAATTCTTTCGGCTATCAGTTGGGCACTAGGCAGTAATAGGGTTTCGGCTTAGCGCGATTAAAAGAAATCACCCGTGCAAGCATGCTTACAACGGGTGATATTATTTATATTAATCCCTAGTCAGGCAGTCACAAGATGATTTTCAGGATCATCTACAGCAGCTGTTGCGGCCGTCTTCGAATCCCTTATTATAGCCTTCTTCACAGCCGGTTTTGCAACCCTCTTCGCGTCCAGCTTTGAATCCGGCTTCATATGAGTCACGGCATTTGTCTTTATCACGATCTTTGTCTTTATCACGACAACAACATTTGTCTCTATCATGACCTTTGTCTTTATCACGATCTTTGTCTTTATCGTGACCTTTGTATTCATTACCATATTCGTATGAATCACACATAATGTTTACCTCCTTGTTTGTTATTAATCTATAGTATGAAATTATGGACAAAGTGTGCATAGGCGGCTTGTTGCAGCGGTATTAATATAATCCGCGATATCCGCTATCTGGTACGGATTGGAATGGAACCAGTTCGGAAAATTACAATGGGATAGGGATTGCGATAATGTGGTTTGGGTGTTGTATTTACTGGTTTTATGGTACTTATTTGCAAGATGTAATTAAATTTATCCGGCAAAAGGTCAGCAATGAAAAATGCCCCAAAATAAATTCTGGGACATTTCTCGTTTTTCTTGAAGTTAGGCTGCTAGCAACAAATACATCTGCTAACAGCGAACTGTCACTTCCGCATTGCTGTCCATTGAGCCTTCACCTCCAAAAAATATCGTGTCGTTCTTAACACGTTATTATTATAAGCATTTTTAGAAATAATATTTAGGGAAAATTTGTAAATATTTAACGGAGGGACAATGAAAGGAATCTTAACAGACAAAGAGCTACACAGCATGGCCAGCGCTGCGCCGGTTAATACTCACAGTGCCAGGGAACCAGCTTACAAATATACGATGTTGTGTCCGGATGTAAGATATCGACCGGGCGGGGAGTTGTACGGGAGGACGGTATTATCTAGGCGGGGGCTGTGGTATTGGGTACATAAAAATATTAGGCGAGATCAGGAATGGAGGGGATGCCGATGAAGCCAGAAGAGATTGAAATTATAGCCCGAACGGCAGCGAAGGAAGCTGTCGCGGAAATGACGGCAGAGGAGCGCCGGAAGAAGCGAGGCCAGACATTACATAACACCCGCCGGCTTATGGAAAACCATAACCGGATGGTTCAGAGTGTGC
Organism: Lachnospiraceae bacterium; assembly: GCA_051654925.1. Lineage (GTDB taxonomy): Bacteria > Bacillota > Clostridia > Lachnospirales > Lachnospiraceae > Brotaphodocola. Next base: position 59,286 of record JBOFYZ010000023.1, read on the forward strand.
AGGAGGGAGTGGCGGAGCTGGTCGATCTGACAGACGAGCCGGTTGATGGCCTGGAGGCCGATGAAGCTCTTTTCGTGGAAAGCATTCTGAAGAGCAAGACACGCAGCCTGGTAATGCTGGCTCATATCGACAAGTGTTTGCAACTGCTTGAGGCAGAGGAGTATCGGAATAATACACCAGAGAAATATCTGGCTTATAAGTATTTCTATCTGGATGAATTGTCCTACGATAGCATTGCAGAAGTCTATGGGTATTCTGATCGGACCGCTAGGCGCTAGGTATCGGAGCTGAATAATATCCTGGGTGTATATCTGTTTGGAGTAGATGCGCTTTCCCTGTGATGGCATGATGTTGTCAAAATCGTGTCCTTGTGTTGGCCGTTCATCTGATTTATAATGGTATCATGCAATACTTAGATACAGGTGATTCTCCTCTTAAAAATACGGCTGCCGGGTGTCATAGCCTGGTGGTCGGATCGGTGTACAGGGATTATGAACTTTCTGGATGGCCTCTTTGTAGGAGGTATGAAAGAGACGGATTGTTTCCTCGCCGGTTTCGGATCGTTAGCTCAATTGGCAGAGCGCCCTAAACGCGATAGGGATTAATGTCAAGGTTTGAATCCTTGGCGATCCATTCGGTTCAGACAGTACGCCCGCGCACTGAAAAACGTAGAGACTGTCACTTGCTGTCGGGGGTGGCAGCATAAAAAACTTAACCGGAAGAAGTTGTAGCTACACGGTTAGAAGTCACAGATGCAAAGTTTAGCTTGGTTAAATCTCGCTGCAAGAGATGGGAGCTTAGGCAAAGTGACAAGGTCTGGTTTTGGCGAAAGGTTGTTTCACCAGATGATTATCCCGGTTTAGATTCTCCATCCTGACATTCCGGGCGAAAGGCATCTGCTGGCTGTGGCTGGTGGGTGTCTTTTATTGCCAAATATTGCCAGAATATTTTCATTGTCGAATATTGTCAGAATATGGTATAAGGTGATATAATAGGCACAGGAAGACAAGGGGGGAATCAGCATGTACGAGTTATTTAAGAGCGGTAATGATATACTGTTTTATGGGGCGGCAGCCGTTGCAATTATCGGGGCACTTATGAAGATGAAAAAGAAAAAAGATAATGACAAAGAGAAGTAAAGCATCCTTAGGGGTGCTTTTTCTATACCCCAAAATAGGCAGAGTATCCTCGCAAGAGGTAGGTGAGGGCGCGAGGGGATGAGCGCGAAGAATAATATATTACGTGCAATACGTATAAATAATACTTGACATTACGTGCAATACGTATTATAATAGATATATAAGGAGGGAGGGAAATGAGATTCAGGGAAGTAGAAAAGATGATTTTACAGGACGGTTGGTATCAAGTAAAACAGGTTGGATCACATCACCAATACAAGCATCCAACCAAACCCGGAAAGGTTACGATACCAGAACATAAAGGGAAAGACATAAATCCCACGGTTGTAAAGTCAATCTTAAAGCAGGCAGGGCTATAAAAGCCCTCCTGCATCACAAGGGAGGTGGAATAGATGAAATTAGTATATCCTGCTATCTTTACCCCATATGAGGACGGAAGCGGTGGTTATGCAGTGGAGTTTCCGGATCTGCCGGGTTGTGTTACTGGTGGTGATGATATGGCAGAAGCTATCTTTATGGCAGAAGATGCGGCGAGCGGGTGGGTGCTTACGGAGTTAGAAGACGGAAATAAAGCACCAGAAGCGACTCAGCTACAATCAATCCAGTTAGAGCCAGGACAGTTTACTAACCTGGTAGCACTGGATATGGATGCCTACACTGCCAAGTACGGAAGCAAGGCAGTAAAGAAAACCCTGACAATTCCGGCATGGTTAAACACTTATGCGGAGGATAATAATATAAGCTGTTCGGCGGTGCTACAAGAGGCGCTCAGCCGGATGGCGCAAACGTCCATGGAAAAATAAAACGATGAATCTCATTTCAAAGCATTCGGGTAACCGGGTGCTTTTCTCTTACCCCAAACTGCTTGTGAAAAAAATGCAAGGTACTTCCTGAGGGAAGGATATTGATTTAGACTGCATTATTGTGACGGAATATATGACATTGAAAATTCCTTGCTACTACATGTCGTTAATAACGAAATGGTCGATTCAATATGTAGGAAATGCTGATAATGACCACATCGCTGTACAAGCAGTACAACGGATTGAAAGTACAGGTGAAAGAGTACATCACCTTCAAGGCCAACATTGATGAGATTTTAGGCCGCAGGCCGGGGCAAGACAAAGAGCAGGAAAAAACCAAAAATCAGATTTAGGGGGATAATATGAAACACGGAAAATCTATCATGTGGGGGCTGGTGGCCCTGCTATGCTTTTGTGTAGTGCTGTACGCGCTGTGCAATATCTTCTTGCAGTATCAGGAATACAAGGCCGCTGGGGATGAATACGACGAGCTGGCCGAGCTTGCACATGGCAACATAGAAGGCGGCGTGGCTCCCACTGGTGAGCTGGAAGCCGACGCCGCCATAGAGGGAGCCGACGTACCACCATACGAAAGCCCCATAGACTTTGACGCCCTGCAAGAAATCAATCCTGCTATTGTAGGTTGGATAGATGTTGAGGGAACCAACATAGACTATCCGATTTTGCAGGGCGAGGATAATAGTCACTATTTGAATTTTACATACACCGGCGCGGCCAACTCGTCCGGGCCATTTTCATAAACTACAGAAACGCGGCTGACTTCACCGATCAGAACACCATCATTTACAGCCACAAAATGAAGAACGCCACTATGTTCCATGACCTTTCTGAATACAAAAGTCAGAAATTTTATGAGGACAGGGCCAGTTTTGTGCAATATATGAATATTGCCATTGACCGTTCTTTAATCCAGACAGGCATCATTCTCTACAGCACGGACAGGCTTGTCACCCTTTCTACCTGTGATTACGCCTACGACAACGCCCGGATGGTCATTCACGCGAGGATTCAGTGACTCAAATAAACACCTATAGATTTCTAAAACCATCCACCAGTTGGGATATGGTGACGCTTATTGCACTGTTGGTTTCTTCTGATTCCTTAATTGGATAATTTAACGCAAGCTCGTTTAATGCTCCAGAAATTGAATACGTCATTAAAAGCGTATCAACATTCTCTCTCAAATGGCCGAGCTTTTGCAATTCTATTAGGTGTTCTTGCAATACGCCCATTGAGTTTTCTTGGTCTGATTTTCTCCACGCATCCCAACCAATGACTGTAGGTGCATCTACAAGCAAAATGCGCCTACAATTCTTGGCATTTGCGCCCTTCACAAAACCTAAACACCCCAATATAAGCTGTTGCCAGCAATCCTCACTTTTCATTGCTTCTCGCTCAATTTGCGTTGAAACATCTTTTTGGGCCAAATCTACTACGCCGAGGAAAAGCCCTTTTTTATTCTTGAAATGGTGGTATACCGCGCCGCGTGTTACGTTGGCTTCTTCTGCGATTTTTTCAAGAGACACATCATAATAACCCTGCTGTGTGAAATGTTTTCGTGCTACTTTTAGCAGGGCCGAAATAGTCTTTTGCTTGGCTTCTTCTTTTTTCATACCTAATTCTCACCGGTGTGATAACTGTCCTGATATTCTTCACTAGGGGGGATGGATTCGATAATGTCAATAATGACATTGTTAGGGTCTTGTACCATGAAATGCCGCTGTCCATAAGCCTCGTCCTGCAAAGGCATAATGATGATTTTTTCGGACTTATCCGATATATCCGTAAACATTTGGGTGGCATTATCCACTTCAATATTTAAGATCATCCCTTGAACGAGCTTGCGATTAGGTTCAGGTATCGTTTCATGCTGGGCATCTATAAGTGCCAGCTCACAACCGTCCGGGTGCGACAGGCTAACATACCAATCGCTTGAAAATGCTTCTGTAAAGCCGAAAATTGTCTTGTAGAACAAACTACTTTCTTCCAGTTTTTCGGTGAATATAACGGGGTATACGCTTCGCAACATATTCAACAACTCCTTTTCATTTTTGATTTCTCATTCCGTGTTTGATAATCCATTCCTGCGCCTTGCTTGTAGGTGTTTTACGCCATTGTGAAATAATATGTTCTGCCTTGTCTGGAGCTTCCTTGAACAAATCATTCAAATTGTTACCGACACTTTTTTGCACAAACTTTTCCGGGTCGTCTTTTAGATTAGTAAGAATTTCTGTATATCGCTCAAACTCGTTAAGCGCAACAAGAAGTTTCAGGCCCCACGGCAAGCGGATTCTTACTCCTTCACTTGCAAGCCTTCGCACATGGACGTTTTCTTCTTGCGTCCACACAATCAACTCGTCCATCATTTCGCTTGGATGATCCTTTAGTAATGGACGGATCGCATATTCGCCAGTAAACCGTTTTGTCAGTTCTTTTAGAAATGCTAGAGATACTTGCCAGTTTTCATTTCCATATCGTTCGACATACCTACCAATGGGCCACAGCCACCAACCAAAATTAAACATTCCTTCCGGCTGGGTTAATTCGGGGCCTAGCAAATTGGAGAACGTATTAATATTTTTTCCGTAGTCGTTCCCCATGCTTTTCTGCAAGGCGTCCACAATACAGTCAAATCTTGCAAACAATTCTTTATTTTCGAGCTGACCAATTAAGTCTCTGGAAAAGGCTTCTGCATCAAAGTGGGCAGAAACAGCCGATAAATTTGATGAAAGCTCTGCTACATAGTTGTCGTCGTAGTAATCTTTGTGTTTCAGTTTTATACCCCCTTTCAGCCGGTTTACCTATTCATATTAACATACGTACAGTCTGTACGTCAACAGATTTGTAAGCCGTTTACTCACTATGTATGTCAGCTATCCTTTACAGCGAAGACAGGCTTATGAAATTATTTTCTACTTATGCCTAATTATTTAGATATAGACCAACTGCTAATCTTCTGTGACTTTTCCCATAGAGTTTATATAATGCGTTTTGGCCTAACAATTCCTCATGTGTTCCGGCACCATCTATCATCCCGTTGCTGTTCAACACGATAATCTGTTCGGCGTTGCGGATTGTAGCCAGTTTGTGTGCCACAACAAAAACTGTTCTATCGGCTACCAACTCATTGATAGCTTGCTGGATGAGCTGTTCATTCTCCGGGTCAATGTTTGCTGTCACTTCATCCAGCAGGATGATGGGTGCGTTTTTGAGCAGGGCGCGAGCTATGGAAATTCGCTGTCGCTCCCCACCCGAAAGCGTGGAGCCTGCTTCACCAATTATCGAGTCATATCCATGTTCAAGTCCTATGATGAACTCATGGCAATGTGCCTTTTTTGCCACTTCCATGACCTGTTCTTTTGTCACATGTGGATTGTCAAATAAGATATTGTTGTATATAGTATCGTGAAACAAATAGGCTTTTTGGAATACTGCACTGATGTTTTCCATAACAGTTTCACACTTCAAGATTTATGTCGATACTGCCCATCTGAATACTGCCGCTGTCCACATCCCAAAACCGGGCTATTAAATTCAGTAGGGTGCTTTTGCCACTTCCTGATGGGCCAATTATGGCCGTCATTGTATTGGCTGGTTCATAAAACGATATACCGTTCAGTACCTTCTTTTCCTTGCGTTCTTTACTGTCAGTCACTTTGTAGGAGAAAAAAACATTATCAAAAGAAATATCAAGTTGTTGAAGGCGGGAGACCGTCCTCTGGTAATATCCTCCAAATTGTGCTATTATTATGAAGTAAATATGAGTTAGTCAGTTTTCATTCAGCAGATCGGAGTTGGTATGGAGGTAAACATGGATAAAAGTAACAAGACAGACAATGAAAGAATATATTATTCGGAAGGGCCAATAAAGCCACCGATTTTTATACAGGCTATTTTATATAAGCAGAAAATGTCGGCAATAGATTTTTTTCATCTTACTGATGCCTACCTCAACTGGGAAAAGAAAGGCGATGACCTTGCTGTGATTGAACCTCTTATTGAATTACTCGCAAAATGGGGAGATAATCTCATTTTTGCTTTTGATGATGCAATGGCAGAGCTTTTATATTCGCTTGATACAAGGAAAATTGCTCAAAGCATTTATAAAGACAAAAATTTTTCAGCAGATGGTTTTTTATATATTCGTTGCGTAGCTCTCATTAATTCAAAACGGTTTTATAATGATATTGCTAGTGGCAGAAAGAAACTGAAAAGTGACCTTAGATTTGAACCTATTTTATGCGTTCCAGCTTTTGCTTGGGCTAGGCTTCATGGTAAGAATGCTAAAGAATATTCGCATGCTACCAAATTTTGTTATGAAACAATGAGTAACTTTGAGGGCTGGCAAGAGATTAAAACGCCTTTAATAACTGCTAAACAGTAAATATCAATTTAGAGAACGTCCTCCGGGACGTTCTTTTTATAAGTATCTAGAGGGCGGGAGATCGCCCTCTTTTTGTGAAAGGAAGTCAGATGTTAGAGATTAGGCCAATTACTTTCCGGGAAGCAAAAGCCTTTAACGCCTTGGCTTATGCGGATGCACAGATTACCGGACGGCAGCGCAGCTGATCAAGGATGGCGGTTATGCAACGGATACCGCCTATGTAGATAAGCTGTGTGCAGTAATCGAAAATAATAACTTAACACAATATGATGGAGGGAACAGTATGCAGATAACAAATGCGTTATTAACCATAAGCAACTACAACCGCCCGGGAACCAAGCGCGGCAGTACGACCGCAATTGCCTGTCATTACATCGGCAACCCCACACATCGGCACAGGCGAACCGGAACTACTTTGAAAGCCTGTCCACAACGAAATCAACCAAGGCCAGTTCATTACATCATCGGCCTGCAGGGGGAAATCTTGCGCCTGATCCCGGAAGATGAAATAAGCTGGTGCACCAACGCTGCAAACAGCTACACGATCAGCATCGAGGCTTGCCACCCGGACAGTACCCGCTTATTCCATATACTGCCCTACCACCTCACACATACCCTTTTTGACTTTCCTGGCATCCTTCGCCGCAAGCACCCCCACACTTGTCATGTAGCGCATTATAGAAACTCTTGTTGATACTAAAAAAATTTGTATACAAAATATGGGCATAGTTTAATCAGGTCAGAAATACTATAAATACGTTATCATATAAATTTTGACATTGAGTTGCTACTATCGTTTATAAAAAAGGGACTTCCAGTGATGGAGGTTCCTTTTTGGGTGCGCCCGGCGGGCGCACGTTCTAACGAGTGAAAGTCTCGAATCCGCCCGGTAGTGGGAAGGATATAGCCAATGACAAGGGTGTCCATTGCGAAGTGGAATCTGAAGGAAGTCGGAGGGCAAATCCCTGACCTGACGTACAGAAACCATATATAGGCTGCAAATGAGGATAAGGCTGCCTAACAAGTCGAAGTCCAATAACTACACGGAATCATTTACAGTAATTATGGCAGGTACATGGGGAGAAAGAACGTGCGAGTACCCGGGGAGGCCTCGGAAACATGGCAAAACTGATATAACATTCAGAACCATGGTCGAAAAAGGTTTATTTCGAGGAGTCAGCAGAAGTCATAGTACCAGCTCGGTTGCAAACAAGTTGGGAAGGACTGAACTTTAGGAGGTGTGAGTAAATGAATGTAACCAAAGATGGGTTTAAAGACAGACAACTTCATATGGAGGACTATCTGCAAATGGTACCTGCGGAACAGGGAGAGGATGCAGAAGTGTCTATCTATCAGAGGATTACTGAAAACAACGACACCATTACAGATTTTTGGACGGACAATCTACTGGAATTGATTTTACGAAAAGAAAACCTCAACAGGGCATATAAGAAAGTAAAGTCAAACAAAGGAAAAGGTGGAATTGACGGAATGCAGGTGGATGAACTTCTGCCCTACCTGAGAGAAAACCAGACCGAGCTAATCCAGAAGATAAGGGACGGAAAATACAAACCCAACCCAGTCCGACGGGTAGAAATACCCAAAGAAGAAAAGGGCAAGGCCAGAAATTTAGGAATACCAACAGTGGTAGACCGGGTAATCCAACAAGCAATTGCACAGGAACTAACACCGCTGTTCGAACCACAATTCACAGAGAACAGCTATGGGTTCCGTCCAGGGAAAGGACAACATGACGCGTTGAAGGCCTGCAAGAGAAATGTAGAAGAAGGATATGTGTATGTGGTGAGCATGGATCTGGAAAAATTTTTCGATACCATCAACCATAGCAAACTGATAGAGGTGATATCCCGGACAATAAAAGATGGACGAGTGGTATCGCTAATACACAAATACTTAAATGCAGGAGTAGTAGAAGGCGGACTCTATAAGAAAACAGAAGAGGGAGCCTCGCAAGGTTCCCCACTAAGTCCACTGTGTGGAAATATCATACTGAATGAACTGGATAAGGAACTGGAACGAAGAGGACACCGATTTGTGAGGTATGCAGATGATGCAATCATCTTCTGTAAGAGCAGGAAAAGTGCAGAAAGAGCGCTGGAAAAGATAATCCCATACATTGAAGGAAAACTAAAGCTAAAAGTGAACCGAACCAAAACAACAGTAACCCATATCAGCAAAATAAAATATCTGGGATATGCATTTTACCGATATAAAGGGAAATGCAGACTGCGGGTACATCCAAAAACATTAGTAAAAATGAAAGCAAAGCTAAGGGAACTAACCCACAAAAACAACGGTTGGGGAAATGAATACCGGAGACAGAAGTTAAAAGAGTATGTCAAGGGATGGATAAACTACTATAGCTTAGCAGACATGAAAACGCTGATGACAAAAATCGACGAATGGTTAAGACGGCGAATCCGTGCAATCTACTGGAAACAGTGGAAGAAAGTAAAGACAAGGTATCGAAACCTGAGAGCCTTGAAACTACCGGAATGGAAAGTGCAGGAAATAGCCAATGGACGAAAGGGATACTGGAGAATGGCTCGGGTGCTGAGTTGTGCCCTGACAAACAAAATAATAGCCCAGCTAGGATACATATCCATGTTGGACTATTATCTGAAAATCTGTGAAAACTAAGGAACCGCCTTGGTACCGGACGGTATGCCAGGTGGTGTGGGAGGTCGGCTAATCAACTAATGGTTAGCCTCCTACCCGATT
>JBOFYZ010000024.1:0-20169 GCA_051654925.1 Lachnospiraceae bacterium
TGAGCATTCTGGTAGAAGATGGAATTCCGGCCGAAGGGGAGGAAGAAGCATCAGTAAGTCTGACCATGGGGCTTGACGAATCGGAAAAAGTACTGAATCTGCTGCTTAAAGATTCGGAAGCAGTAAAGGTCAATCGAAATATCCCGGCAAGTGTTGCCGCTCCGGTTAAAAAAAACCAGCTGATCGGAAGTGTTGACTACTATCTGAATGATGAGAAAGTAAGATCCTGGCCGGTCTTTTCAGAACATGCGGTAGAAGTGCGGTCAATGCCGTATTACTGGCAAAAGGTATTATGGCAATTCCTGGCATGGTAAACTCCTCTTTTGTAATTAACTGTCAAAATAAAGACAAAAACAACTTGTAATTTAACTGATATTATTATACAATATAATCGGCAGAAATTGGATTTACAAAGCGAATTGACAGTTATTTCCTGTGGATTAACTGTTGTTTCGTGAAAATATTTTAAAACGGAGGATTGCAAAATGAGTAATTCAGCACAAACTTCAGCAAGTAACAGAATCAACGCATTACTTGATGAAAACAGTTTTGTTGAAGTCGGTTCTTACATAACTGCAAGAAGCACAGACTTTAACATGACTGCCAAGGAAACTCCCGCAGATGGTGTTATTACCGGTTACGGAACCATTGAAGGCAGCCTTGTGTATGTGTACAGCCAGGACGCTTCTGTATTGGGCGGTTCTTTGGGTGAGATGCATGCGAAGAAAATTTCAAACATCTATACCCTGGCAATGAAGATGGGAGCACCGGTTGTCGGATTGATTGACTGTGCAGGTTTAAGACTGCAGGAAGCAACCGATGCACTGAACGGATTTGGCCAGATGTATTTAAGCCAGACAATGGCTTCCGGTGTGGTTCCTCAGATTTCCGCTGTTTTTGGAACATGCGGTGGTGGAATGGCAGTATCCAGTGCGTTGTCTGACTTTATTTTTATGGAAGAAAGCAAAGCAAAATTATTTGTTAATTCACCGAATGCGATTGACGGCAACCGTGTGGAAGCATGCAATACAGCAAGTGCTACGTTCCAGAGTGAGGATACCGGACTGGTAGATTTTGTTGGTGATGAAGATACCATCTTATCAGAGATCCGTACGCTGGTTTCTATTTTACCGGCCAACAACGAAGATGATATGTCTTACAGCGAATGCAGCGATGATCTGAACCGCATTTGCTCTGATATTGAGAATTTTGTCGGTGCTACCGATGTGGCATTGTCCCAGATTTCCGATGACAACTTCTTCCTTGAAGTGAAGAAAGCATATGCACCATCGATGGTAACCGGATTTATCCGTCTGAACGGAACGACCGTTGGCTGCGTGGCTAACCGTACTGAGATGTATGGTGATGACGGCCTGCGCAGTGCAGAGTTTGAGCCGGTTTTGACAGCAAACGGATGTGATAAAGCAGAGAAGTTTGTATCCTTCTGTGATGCTTTTAATATTCCGTTATTGACCATGGTTAATGTAAAAGGATATAAAGCAAGCAAATGTACCGAGCGTAAGATTGCCAAGAGTGCCGGACGTCTGACCTTTGCATTTGCCAATGCAAGTGTACCGAAGGTGACTGTCGTTGCAGGTGAAGCTTATGGCACTGCTTATCTGACCATGAACAGCAAATCAATCGGAGCAGATATTGTCTATGCATGGCCGAATGCAGCGATCGGAATGATGGATGCAGAAGCTGCTGTAAAGATTATGTATGCTGATGAGATTGCTCAGGCAGATGACAGCCTGGTACTGATTCGTGAAAAGTCCGCTGAATATAAAACAATGCAGTCCAGTGCTGTAGCAGCAGCAAAAAGAGGATATGTAGACGATATTATCGAAGCTTGTGATACCAGAAAACGTGTAATCGCAGCATTTGAAATGTTGTTTACCAAGAGAGAGGATCGTCCAGACAGAAAACATGGCACGGTTTAGAATGAGGTGACAGGTATATGAAACAGAATATAAAACGAATATTGTTGGTGTTATGCATGATAACCTGCCTTTTCGCCCTGAGTGCTTGTCAAAAATCCGATACCACTGACGAGTCGGCCCTGGATCCCCAGATGGTTTCTTACATGTCAGAATGGGCATCCAGCCTGTTGGAGCAGTTGTCATCAATGTCAACCCAGGAAGTTGAAGAGCAGATTCTTTTGGCAGAGCAGAATAAGGATACTGTATTCTCAGAAGGGTTGAAATCCTGGCTGGATACCAGTGCGGATGCCGGTACTTTTGAATCAGTTCTGTCAACACAGGTAGAAGCGGCGGATGAAGGATTTTCAATTACAGTTCAGGGTCAGTATGCAAACCGTATGGTGGAGTACAAAGTGAATGTGGATGAGGAAGGTAATCTGCAGTCCATGTCATTTACTCCGGAGTACACCGTGGCAGAAAAAATGGCAAAAGCAGCTATGAATACCCTGATGGGTATGGGAACCGTTTTCGTGGTGCTGATTATTATCATTTGCCTGATTAGCTGCTTCAAATATATCAGTATATTTGAACAAAAATTAAAGAATAAAGCGTCAGCTCCGGAGACCGCAGAGAAAATGGTGGATATGCCGGCGGTGCTGGTGGAAGAAGTGCAGGAAGATGTAGTTGATGAATTGGAGCTTGTAGCGGTGATCACAGCCGCAATTGCAGCTGCTGAAGGTACTTCTGCAGATGGTCTGGTAGTGCGTTCGATCAAACGTGCTTCGGCATCAAAGTGGAAAAGAGCATAATAAATTTAGGAGGATTTTATCATGAAGAATTATACAATCACAGTAAATGGTACTGCATATGATGTGACGGTAGAAGAAGGAACTACCGGCGCAGCTCCGGCTGCGGCAGCTCCCAAGGCAGCACCGAAGGCAGCACCGAAAGCGGCACCGAAAGCAGCAGCGACAGCTGGTACAGCGGGCTCTGTAGTAATAGCTTCTCCAATGCCAGGAAAGATCCTTGCAGTCAAAGCAAATCCGGGACAAAGTGTAAAAAAAGGAGATGCGCTGCTGGTTTTGGAAGCAATGAAAATGGAAAATGATATCGTAGCACCTCAGGATGGAACCGTTGCAAGTATTAATGCAGCAGCAGGAGATTCTGTAGAAGCAGGCGCAACTCTGGCTACATTAAACTAACAGCTTGCCGATAACGCAAGTTCCATTATGGAGGGATTAAAATGGATTATATTGTAACAACCTTGGATAATCTTCTTCATCAGACGGCATTTTTAAATCTGTCAGGGGGCAATCTGCTTATGATACTGGTTGCCTTTGTGTTCCTGTACCTGGCGATCGGAAAAGATTTTGAACCGCTTCTTTTGCTTCCGATTGCATTTGGTATGCTGTTGGTAAACATCTACCCGGATATTATGGCGTCTCCTGAAGAAACATCAAATGGAGTAGGGGGGTTGCTTTACTACTTCTACCTGCTCGATGAATGGAGTATTTTCCCGTCTCTGATTTTCATGGGAGTCGGAGCGATGACGGACTTTGGTCCTTTGATCGCGAACCCCAAGAGCTTTCTGCTAGGTGCAGCAGCTCAGTTTGGTATTTATGTAGCATATTTTATGGCAATTCTGATGGGCTTCAATGATAAAGCGGCCGCAGCAATTTCCATCATTGGTGGTGCAGATGGCCCGACATCTATCTTCCTGGCAGGTAAACTGGGACAGACAGAATATATGGGGCCGATTGCAGTAGCAGCTTATTCCTATATGTCTCTGGTTCCGATTATTCAGCCCCCGATTATGCGGCTGCTGACAACGGAAAAGGAACGCAAGATCAAAATGGAGCAGCTAAGACCAGTATCCAAACTGGAAAAAATTCTGTTCCCGATTATCGTTACAACCCTTGTTTGTATGATTCTGCCTTCTACAGCACCACTGGTTGGTATGCTGATGCTGGGCAACCTGTTTAAAGAATCTGGTGTGGTTAAGTCACTGACAGAAACTGCAAGCAATGCCCTGATGTACATCGTAGTTATTCTGCTGGGTGTTTCTGTAGGTGCAACTACCAGTGCGGAAGCATTCTTAAAGATAACCACGCTTAAGATTGTTGCGCTGGGTCTGATCGCTTTTGCTTTTGGTACGGCGGCAGGTGTTGTCTTCGGCAAGATTATGTGTAAGTTAAGCGGAGGAAAAGTGAATCCGCTGATTGGTTCTGCCGGTGTATCCGCAGTGCCTATGGCAGCACGTGTATCACAGAAAGTGGGCGCTGAGGCGGATCCGACGAACTTCCTGCTGATGCATGCAATGGGACCTAACGTTGCGGGGGTTATTGGTACGGCCGTAGCTGCCGGTACCTTTATGGCGATATTTGGTGTTTATTAATAGATGGAGGTAATGACAATGGCAGATATACAGAAAAAGCCGGTTAAGATCGTAGAGACGGTTCTGCGTGATGCGCACCAGTCCCTGATCGCAACCAGAATGAGTACCGAGCAGATGCTTCCTATCGTGGATAAGATGGATCAGATCGGATATTATGCAGTAGAGTGCTGGGGCGGTGCTACCTTTGATGCGTCCCTGCGTTTCCTGAAGGAAGATCCTTGGGAGAGACTAAGAAAATTAAAAGACGGATTTAAAAATACCAAACTCCAGATGCTGTTCCGCGGACAGAATATTCTGGGCTACAATCACTATGCAGATGATGTCGTAGAGTATTTTGTACAGAAATCTGTAGCAAACGGAATTGATATTATCCGTATTTTTGACTGCCTTAATGACCTGCGTAACCTTGAGACCGCAGTAAAGGCCGCCAGAAAAGAAAAAGCACATTCCCAGATTGCCCTGTGCTACACATTAGGCGATGCTTACACCATGGAATACTGGAAAGATATTGCAAAAAGAATCGAAGACATGGGCGCAGATTCCATCTGTATCAAAGATATGGCCGGTCTGCTTACCCCTTATGCAGCACAGGAACTGGTAACAGCTCTGAAGGCATCCACCGAGCTGCCGATCGATCTTCATACCCACTACACTTCTGGTGTAGCAGCAATGACTTACTTAAAAGCAGTAGAATCCGGATGTGACATCATTGATACAGCGATGTCACCACTGGCACTGGGAACCAGCCAGCCAGCCACCGAGGTTATGGTTGAGACCTTCCGCGGTACTCCATATGATACCGGACTTGACCAGGAGAAACTGGCAGAGATCACCGATTACTTCACCCCGATGAGAGAAGACTGGTTAAAGAGCGGACTGCTTAATCCAAAAGTACTCGGTGTAGATATCAAGACCCTGCGCTATCAGGTTCCGGGCGGCATGCTGTCCAATCTGGTATCCCAGCTGAAAGAGGCCGGCCAGGAAGACAAATACCGTCAGGTACTCGAAGAGATCCCGAGGGTAAGAAAAGACTTCGGTGATCCGCCATTAGTAACCCCATCTTCCCAGATCGTAGGAACCCAGGCCGTTATGAACATAATCGGCGGCGAACGTTACAAGATGGTTCCAAAAGAATCCAAGAAGATCATGATGGGCGAATTCGGCCAGACCGTAAAACCTTTTGATCCGGAAGTACAGAAGAAGATCATCGGCGACGAGACCCCAATCACCTGCAGACCAGCAGACCTGATCCCGCCACAGCTTCCTCAGTTCGAAAAAGAATGCGCCCAGTGGAAACAGCAGGACGAAGACGTATTATCCTACGCCCTCTTCCCGAAGGTAGCAGAAGAATTCTTCAAATACAGAGAAGCCCAGCAGACCAAAGTGGATGCTGCAGTTGCTGATACGAAGAGCAAAGCTTATCCGGTTTAAGTATACGCAGAGGCGTAGGCCGCAGTGCCCTTGCGGGGGCGGTGGGGAACCGGTTAAGTTTCACCGCTGTTTCGGAGCATAAACAACTCTAAAAGGTCAGTCATGACACGAAGTGCATAGCAAAAATCAACATAACGTATGATTTTTACTATAAGGTGTTATGACTGACCTTTGGACACGGTGCACCCGATCTGGCTTGCATAATTTCCCGTAAGTCAATATAATATCGCAATTTCTAAGCAAGCGAAGCGGTGGTGTGCATCTCTCTGTTTTCTTCTTGTATTTTTTAATTAAATAATAGCATTAATTTCTAAACTTTAATTTATGGTTTCTTCCGTAAATCAGTCCAAATTTCAGGACAATCCTGGCCGAATCGGCCAAATTACGACTCGATGTGGCTACTGTTTGAGCGCAGCGAGTTAAGCCACTTCCGTTGATGCATTTAACCTTATTTTTAAAACCTAGATTCTCTTATCGTCCGAAACAGCAGCCACTCCTGATACCATAGCCCCCCACCCCCTCCCCCACAACTTCTATGATCTCAACAAAATTCTTAACGTTTTATTCCAATAACTTGAAGATTTGTCGATTTAGTTGACTATCCCATTATTTGTCATTATAATAACAGTAATGTCAAAATTACAGTAATTTTGGAGAAAATAGTAAAAATAAAGTCGTGCACAGCACCAAGGAGAAATAGACGGATGAAGAAAAAGAAATCATGGAAAAGGGGGCTGGCGGCAGTTCTCGGACTGGTTTTAAGTATACAGGCACCAGTGGGCGGGATAATCCCGGCATTGACAGCCTATGCCTATACGGAACGGACAGCAACGGTTAATGCCAGTACACTGAATGTCAGAAGCGGTCCCGGTACCAGCAATTCACAGGTCGCTAAATTGGCGAAAGGGACAGCGGTAACGGTAATTGGAGAAACTACGGCTTCCGATGGTAAGTTGTGGTATCAGATTCGCTTTTCGCAAAGCGGCGGAGAGACAACCGGATATGCTCTAAGTACATATATTCGTTTTCCTGTCAGCTATACACATGATTCGGATTTTGAAGCCTATCTGACGGCACAGGGATTTCCGGACAGCTATAAAGATGGACTCAGGGAGCTGCATGCACAGTATCCGAACTGGGTATTTGTAGCCCAGCAGACGAACCTGGACTGGAACATCGTGATTGAAAATCAAAGTGTCGTGGGTCGGAATCTTGTACATAAAGACAGTATTTCTTCTTATAAATCAATCGCTGATGGCGCCTATAATTGGGATACCAGCAGCTGGCCGGGATTTGATGGCAGTACCTGGGTAGCAGCATCGGAAGATGTTATCAGATACTATATCGATCCACGAAACTTTTTGGATGATGTTTATGTATTTCAGTTTTTGTCACAGCAATATGATGCTTCAATACATACCAGAGACAGTCTGGAAGGGATGTTAAAGGGTACCTTTATGGAGTATCAGGCACCGGCGTCTTCAGGGTCAGGAGGCAGCAGTGAGTCTCAGACGGACAGTGCCACCGAATCAGGAGCATCCGATTCCGGGCAGACGACCAGTAATGTAATTGTAGCACCGTCAGGGAATAGCAGCACGGCAGGATCTTCAGAACCGGCCTCCGGGCAGGACAATGTCAGTCTGGAAGCACCACAGGCTTCTATCAGCAAGAATAATGCAGCACTGGTGACCAGTTCTTACGGCCCCGGAGTTGTTGGGGTAGGTCCTGGCGGATCTGGCAGTGATAATGACAGCAGCGGCAGTGACAACAATTCGGATTCGACAGGATCGACAACCTCATATACAGACATTATTATGAATGCTGCCGCCCAGTCGGGAGTTAATCCTTACGTTCTTGCCGCTATGCTGATTCAGGAACAAGGAAGACAGGGTAATAGTGCACTGATCTCAGGAACCCACTCAGGATATCCGGGTTACTATAATTATTTTAATGTCGGTGCTTATCAGGACGGTAATATGTCAGCGGTTGAGCGTGGACTCTGGTATGCTTCTCAGGAGGGCAATTACAGCAGGCCATGGAACAGCCCTGAGAAAGCGATTGTCGGTGGTGCGCAGTTTTATGGCTCCAATTATGTCAGTGCCGGCCAGGATACGTTTTATCTGAAGAAATATAACGTACAGGGCAGTAATATGTATAAGCATCAATATATGACCAATGTAGATGGTGCGGCATCAGAAGCATCTATGTTTGCTGAGGCATATACGCAGACGCTGCGAAATACAGCGCTTCAGTTTAAGATTCCGGTCTATACCAATATGCCTGCTTCGCCGTGTGTGAAGCCAACCGGTACCGGAAGTCCGAACAACAAACTGCGTGACCTGACAGCAGAAGGCTTCACTTTGACACCAACTTATAATAAAGACCAGGTTTCTTATGACCTGATTGTAGATCATTCTGTATCAAATGTTACGGTCAATGCCAATGCCATTGATTCGACGGCTTCGATAAGCGGAACCGGCAATATCCAGCTGCAGAGCGGCAATAACGATATTACCATTTCTGTTACAGCTCAGAATGGCAGTGTGCGCCAATATGTAATTCATGTCGTGAAGCAGGATAATGGTCCTACTTACAGCGGCGGATCCGGAGGAGGTACAGCCGATCCGCAAACCACAGACACATCCGGATCAACCTCGGAATCTGGGCCGGGTGCCGGTTCGGACAGTGCTCCGACTCCGGGCGGAGATAATGTGGTAGTCATCAGTCCGGCAGATTAGTGCAGAGAAAATGAAAACAGAAAGCAAAAGACAGGAGATATTATGAACAGAAAATTAAAACAGTGGGTTTGCGGTTTGCTGATGGCCTTTTTAATGGCGGCGGTTCTGCCTTTCCAAATGATAGACAGCTATGCGGCAACAGCCCGTATTTCATTTTCCGATCCAAGTACAAAAGTAGGACAAACCTTCACGGTCAAGATGAAGTTCACCTGTACCAGCGGAGAGATGCTGGGAGACACCAAGGTTATGCTGGATTATGATGCCAGCATGCTGGAATTTATCAGCGAAGCAGATAATCCCAGCGGCGGTGCCGGCAAGATCAGTGTAAGATCCGGACTGGATGGAAAGACTGAGGTTGCAACAGAATTAAAGTTTAAGGCGCTGCAGGCAGGAACAACGGCGATTACTATCGCTGACTGGGATGGCTACGATAATGACGGACAGGCGCTGACTATGGAGCGGGAAGGATCTTCCACGATTAAGATCGAAGGACTTCCGACATCATCCAATGATGCCAGCTTACAGTCCCTGCAGATTTCCCCGGGAACACTGGAACCGGCTTTTGCACCAGAGGTGGATGTTTATACGACAAGCGTAGGCCTGGATGTTGACAAACTGACTGTCAGTGCCAGAGCAAACAATGATAAGGCCGCAGTGACAGTAGAAGGTGCAGCCCAACTGGCTGAAGGTGAGAATACTGTAACCTGTCAGATTACGGCTGAAGACGGAACCACAGTGAAGACTTATACCATTACGGTAAATAAGGTCGTGGGTGGTGCAAGCGAAGCCGGAGAGGCCGGAGAAAATGACGGAGATGGTGAAGCACAGACACCGCAGCCGGAAGTTCTGGCAGAATTAAGATCAGCAGCCAAAACACTGCGTATTGTTGATTTACCGGATGGAGTCACCGCACCGGTAAGCTTTAAAGAGAGAAGTATAACGATTGGTGATAAAACAGTTACCGGATGGATTCTGGAAGGGATATCAGATACACAGTATTGCCTGTTCTATGCATTAAATGAAGATGGTGAAGCAGGATTCTATTCTTACGACCTGAACCCGAGCGAGCAGACCATCCAGCGTTATTTTGCAAATGCTGATATCGATAAACTGACTGAAACGATAAAAAAACTTGAGGCAACACACAACGATTTAATTGATGATTATAATAAAACGCGTTATATCAGCTTTGGTCTGATGGGAGCAGTGGCTCTTATGACAATCATTATTATTGTCCTGCTAACCCGCAAAAACCGAGGCAGCTCCAGCACTTTGGAAACGGAACCGAGAACGGTTTCCGAACCGGTCGTCCGCCACTCACGAGGTCGAAAGCTAACGAAGGAAGATCGATATATGATCGGAGAGGAAGATACTTATGATGATGAGATTCCTCCTTCAAAAATCGAAGTGATAGCAGACGATGATGCAGAGTTTGTACCTGCAACCGATAATCTGGAACAGGTAATCGCAGATGATCTGGCAAAAGAAGCTGCTGCCGCGCTGGAAGATGATTTTGAATTTTTTGATCTGGATGACGAAGAATAATATCCATTAACAAAAGAGAGGCTATTGACGTAGCCTCTCTTTTGTTATACAATTGTTATATAGTGAATATAACAAAAGATACATGAAAGACGGTGATGGTATGATATTGAAGATTGATTTTGAAAGTAATGAGGCGATATATATACAGCTGAGAAATCAGATTATTATCGGAATTGCCACATCCAGTATCAGAGAGGGCGATTCGCTTCCTTCGGTGCGCCAGCTGGCTGATCATATCGGTATTAATATGCATACAGTTAATAAGGCATATTCCGTGTTACGGCAGGAGGGGTTTATCAAACTTGACAGAAGGAAGGGTGCAGTCATATCCCTGAATTCCGATAAACACCGTGCTCTGGAAGAGCTGAGAAATGAAATGCAGGTATTATTTGCCCAGAGTATCTGTAAAAATATCAGCCGTGAAGAAGTTCACTATCTGGTTGATGAAGTTTATGATTATTATATAGGCAGAAGCAGAGAATAACATGGTGTTGCTTTGACATATCATGAATGAATGGAGGATTGTTATGTTATGTGAACGGTGCAGGATAAGAGAAGCAAATATTCAGTATACAGAAGTTTTAAATGGAGTGAAGACGGAACATCATTTCTGTGCACAATGTGCCAGGGAATTAGATTTCGGGCCATATTCCGCGATTTTTGACAGTGATTTTCCGTTAGGAAAGCTGTTATCAGGATTGCTGGGAATAAACGAAGAACAAAAGGAAGATAAACGGAATCAGGTAATTTGCCCGACCTGCAAAACCAGTTATGAAGACTTTGTCAAGAACAGCTGCTTTGGCTGTCCCGACTGCTATGGGGTATTTGATCTGCTGATCTGTGATAATATCCGGCAGCTTCAGGGCAGTGACAGGCATACCGGCAAACATCCCAGATATCATCTGGAACCGGAACCGGTCATTGATGATGAGGCAGAAGAATCCATTGCCCAGGCACCGGCTGCAGAAGTATTTGGAACAATGGATCTGGATGTAAAAGAGCAGATTCGTATTTTGCAGGCCAAATTGCAGGAAGCCCTGGATCGGGAGGAATATGAATCTGCAGCTGTCTGCCGGGATAAAATTAGAGCATTGAAAGAAGGTGTCAGATGATGCAAAAATGGTTTGAAGAGACCGGCCAGACGGAACCGGGGGTGATCAGCAGCCGGGTCCGCCTGGTTCGGAACTGGAATCAATATGTATTTCCATCCAGATTATCTGAGAAGGAAAGCGAGGAGATGGTAGACCGGCTGGAACAGGGTCTCAGGAAGCTGGGAGAAGTTGACGGCAAGAGTTATCAATATCTCTATTTAAGTGAATTGAAGGAATTGGATAAGAAGATCTTAAGGGAGCGCAGAATTCTGAACTCCACGATCGCTTCCAAAAAGACTCCGGTTGGGATTTTCATTTCCGAAGGGGAAGACAGCAGTATTGTCTTAAATGGAACCGATCATTTCCGGATCCAGATGTTATCCGGCGGACTGCAGCTGGAGGCGTTGTGGAAGCAGGCAGGCCGTCTGGATGATTATATCAATGAACGGTTTGCATATGCCTATGATAAGAAATATGGCTATCTGACATCGTTTCCGACGAATACTGGAACCGGGATGCGGGCTTGTGTGATCCTGCATCTGCCGACCCTGTCACTGGGGAAGAAGTTCCAGGGGCTGGTGACGGAGATGAGCCGTTTTGGTGCGGTTGTTAAAGGTGTGTATGGCGAAGGGAATGAGAATTATGGATCACTGTATCAGATTTCCAACCTGAAGACATTGGGCGTAACGGAAAAGGAGATTCTGGACCGTGTCAATAAGGTCTCTGAGCAACTGCTGACCCAGGAACGTCAGGTCAGAAAAATGGCTCTGGAAAAACGTGGTCTGGAATGTGAAGATGAAGCATATAAATCTTATGGTGTATTAAAATATGCAAGACGGCTTGCTCCCAAAGAAGCGATGATCTTTTTATCCCAGCTGATGAGCGGGATGAATGACGGGATCCTGAAGATGAAAGAACCATGCTCCATCTACCAGCTGATGCTGGGTATTCAGCCGGCCAACCTTCAGAAGCTTTCGGATCATCCGCTTGGCAAGGATGAACTGGAAGTGGCCCGTGCGGCTTATCTGCGCACAGAGCTGCCGGAATTAATGTGAAAGACTACAAGGAGGACAAATAGATATGATAGATCGTTTTACAGAACAGGCGAAAGAAGCCATCAGCCTTGCCGTGGATGCGGCAGAGGGTTTGGGACATGGCTATGTAGGGACCGAACACCTGCTGATTGGATTAATAGAAGAAGGCAGCGGCGTGGCAGCAAAAGTTCTTGAGTTGTCCGGGGTATCATCTGTCAAGGTAACGGAACTTGTCAGACAGTTGATTTCACCCAATCAGCCGGTCAGGATGGCAGAGAAGAGCGGTTATACACCCAGTGCCGCCCGTGTCATTGAAAACAGTTATCGCGAGGCGGTTCGTTTCAAAGCGCCTTTGATCGGTACGGAGCATCTGCTGATCTCGATTATCCGGGAGCATGACTGTGTGGCCGCGCGATTATTAAATACTATGGGGATCAGCATCCAGAAGCTTTATATTGAATTGCTTGCGGCCATGGGGGAAGATGCCCCTGCCGGCAAAGAGGATCTGTCCGTGGGTAAAAGCGGTAAAGGCAAGACGAATACACCGACGCTGGACAATTACAGCCGTGATTTAACCGCTCTGGCCCGTACCGGCAAGCTGGATCCGGTTATTGGCCGGGCCAAAGAAATCCAGCGGGTGATTCAGATTCTGAGCCGCCGCACCAAGAATAACCCTTGTCTGATCGGCGAACCAGGAGTTGGCAAAACGGCGGTAGTGGAAGGACTGGCTCAGATGATCGCCACCGGTAGTGTTCCGGAAACCATTGCTGACAAACGGGTTATGACTCTGGATCTATCTGGGATGGTTGCAGGCTCCAAGTATCGCGGTGAGTTTGAGGAGCGGATTAAAAAAGTATTGTCTGAGGTCATGGAAGACGGTGAAGTACTGCTGTTTATCGATGAGATTCATACGATTATCGGTGCCGGCGGTGCCGAAGGTGCCATTGATGCGTCTAATATCCTGAAGCCGTCACTGGCTCGTGGTGAACTGCAGCTGATTGGTGCGACAACATTAGAAGAGTATCGCAAATATATCGAAAAGGATTCTGCGCTGGAACGGCGTTTCCAGCCGGTAACAGTAGAAGAACCGGATGAGAGCCAGTCAATTCTTATCCTGAAAGGACTGCGTTCCAGATATGAGGAGCATCACAAAGTGACGATTACTGATGATGCCCTGGAAGCGGCAGTAAAATTATCAGCCCGCTATATTAACGATCGTTTCCTGCCAGATAAAGCGATCGACCTGATTGATGAATCGGCCTCAAAGGTGCGCCTGACCATGTACGTGGAGCCGGCCGAGATCAAGGAGCTGGAGAAGGATATCGATAAGCTGGAGCAGCAGAAAGAAACTGCAATTAAAGCAGAAGCTTATGAAAAGGCCGGAGAGATTAAAAAACGCCAGGAAAAGAAGCGGGAAAAAGTAGAAAAAGCGAAAGCCAAATGGCAGAAAGAAAAAAATACCCGCAAACTGGTAGTTGGTGAAGGTGAAATTGCAGATGTAGTCTCCGGATGGACTAAAATACCGGTACGCAAGCTTGAGGAAGAAGAATCCGAACGTCTGCGCAAGCTGGAAGATATTCTGCACCAGCGCGTAGTCGGTCAGGAGGAGGCGGTAAAAGCTGTTTCCAAGGCCATCCGCCGCGGCCGTGTCGGACTTAAGGATCCGAAACGTCCAATCGGTTCATTCCTGTTCCTCGGCCCTACCGGCGTCGGCAAAACCGAGCTCTGCAAAGCACTGTCAGAGGCGATGTTCGGCACGGAACAGTCGTTGATCCGGGTTGATATGTCTGAATATATGGAGAAGCACAGTGTCTCCAAAATGATCGGTTCCCCGCCTGGATATGTAGGCTATGAGGAAGGCGGACAGTTAAGCGAAAAAGTCAGAAGGAACCCTTATTCCGTTATTTTATTTGATGAAATCGAAAAAGCCCACCCGGATGTATTTAATATTCTGCTGCAGGTTCTTGAGGACGGTCATATCACGGATGCGCAGGGGCGTAAAATTGATTTTAAGAATACCGTCCTAATCATGACTTCCAATGCCGGAGCCGAGAATATTATATCCCCAAAGCGGTTGGGATTTGCTTCTGCCGATGATGAAAACGAACGTTATAAGCTGATGAAGGACCGGGTTATGGAAGAAGTAAAGCGTATGTTCAAACCGGAATTTTTGAATCGTATAGATGAAATCATTGTATTCCATCCACTGAACCAGGAACATATGAAAGAAATTGCTACGATTATGCTGAACCAGATCATCAAACGAACCAGAGAACAGCTTAATATTGAGCTGGAGGTAGGCGAAGATGCCAAGACCTTCCTGGTTGAAAAGGGATTTGATGAGAAATACGGTGCCAGACCGCTGCGCCGGACGATCCAGAACCGTCTGGAAGATAAACTGGCAGAAGAGATTCTTGATGGTGAGATTAAGTCCGGAGATAAAGTAGTCGTGGGGAAGGAAGAAGACGGGCTTAGGTTTTTGATGGAATCATTGATAAAGAACTAGCCATTTGATATTGGTTGATGTATAATGAGATCAAGGTGACAGTGCTTGTGAAAAGGACTGTCACTCTGATCTAAAGTGCAAAACAAAGATACCAGGAGGGCAAACAGATGCCAGTAATCGAATCATTAATCCGTACTGAAGAAGACGGAACGATCAGCTTCGGAAATTATCAGTTAGAGACCAAATCAAAACTTCAGGATTTCGAACATGCAGGCGATTTATATAAGATTAAAACCTTTTATGAGATAACGAAACTGGAGCGGAACGGCATGCTGGTTTACGAATCCGTACCGGGAACCGCAGTAGAGCATCTGGCCGTTACCAATACCGGCGTGGAATTTAGTGTTGAAGGCAATAAAGACGCTCAGATTACAGTTCAGCTGGAAGATGATACCGATTACGAAATCTATGTCGACGATTCTGCAGTAGGCGGGATGAAGACGAACCGCAGCGGCAAGCTGGTAGTCAGCGTAGAACTGAATGAGGGTATGATCAGTCATGTGAAAGTAGTAAAGAGATAGGATAAGAGTTACATATGGCAAAAGTAAAAGCAACAGCATTTTTTTGTAAAGAATGCGGAAATGAATCGAGTAAATGGATGGGGCAGTGCCCGGCCTGCAAAGAGTGGAATACCTTTGTAGAAGAACCGAAGGCAGTAAAGTCCGTATCCGGGCGCAGCAGCGGTTTGCGACAGATGACGAAGCCGGTCCTGCTGTCAGAGGTATCCATTGAAGAACAGGATCGGATATCAACGGGATACCGGGAACTGGATCAGGTACTGGGGAGCGGCATTGTAGCCGGCTCCCTGGTTTTAGTTGGGGGCGATCCGGGCATTGGCAAGTCAACCCTGCTGCTGCAGGTGTGCCGCAATCTGGCCGAAGCGGGCCGCAATGTCCTTTATATTTCCGGCGAAGAATCACTGAAGCAGATCAAGCTGCGGGCCAACCGGATCGGTACGATTGACGGAGAACTGAGATTTTTATGCGAGACCAATCTGGATCAGATCGAAGAAGTGATCCGGTCGGATAAACCTGAAATCGTTATTATTGACTCAATCCAGACCATGTACCGGGAGGATGTATCATCAGCACCGGGAAGTGTCAGCCAGGTCAGGGAGTCTACCAATGTCCTGATGCAGATCGCCAAAGGAATGGGCATCGCTGTATTTATTGTCGGTCATGTGACCAAGGAGGGTGTTGTTGCCGGACCAAGAGTGCTGGAACATATGGTAGATACCGTGCTGTATTTTGAGGGGGAGAGGAATGCTTCCTACCGGATCCTGCGGGGTGTCAAAAACCGTTTTGGCTCAACCAATGAGATCGGTGTATTTGAAATGCAGGAAAAAGGACTGGTGGAAGTTGATAATCCATCCGAATATATGCTGAGCGGCAGACCGGAGAATGCATCCGGATCGGTGGTTGCCTGTTCTCTGGAAGGAACCCGGCCGATATTACTGGAAGTTCAGGCGCTGGTAGCGCAGACGAATTTCGGGATGCCAAGAAGGACAGCCGCAGGTACCGATTACAACCGTGTCAATCTGCTGATGGCAGTACTGGAGAACCGCTGCCACTATGAGATGTCACGTTATGACGCTTATATTAATATTGCCGGTGGAGTACGGATGAATGAGCCGGCACTTGATCTGGCTATTGTACTGGCACTGGTATCCAGCTATAAAGACCGGCCGGTAAATCCGAAGATGATTATTTTCGGTGAAGTGGGATTGTCCGGAGAAGTACGAGCTGTATCTATGGCAGACCAGCGGGTAAATGAAGCAATTAAGCTGGGATTTCAAGCCTGTATTCTGCCCCAGGTATGCCTGGATAAACTCAAAAAAACAGGCGATATTACCTTGTATGGCGTAAATACGGTGAGAGAAGCGATAGGATATATTTAGTGATGAAATCATCAATAAAAATGTTGACAGAACGAAAGTATTATGATAATATATTCGAGTGTGTTAAAACACATTTGAATATCTAGGGGAATAGTTCAATGGTAGAGCAACGGTCTCCAAAACCGTAAATGGGGGTTCGAGCCCCTCTTCCCCTGTTGATGATATAGCGATTTTTCATGGGGATTTTACATCTGTGAGGGTCGCTATTTTTGTGTGTTATTAATAAAATAACGCAATTCGGGCACGTGATGAGAACGGTAAAATAATCTATGAATACGCCGATGCTCCGCCCCGCCTAAACCGAACCGATTTCTGGCAGCAGCGAGGTGGGCGGTAGTCATATCATAAAATACAAAATACATTTTATAAGCAGGTATCCAGTTTATATGGGCTGGAACGGGGCGAAATTGGCACAGGCCGAGAACACATCGAACAGGAATGATATAAGGCTCTGGAAGCACAAATGATGGCTGCACAAGCGAAACAACAAGCGATTGCCGCCCAGTGATTAGTCGAGGTGCTGGAACCGCAGGAGATTTTTGATATGCTCAAAGAAAAAACTTTGCAAATTAAAAATCTTTACAGAGATTAGTGACATACTGTTGTCGTTTATAATCAGTTATAATAGCGGTAAACAAATCACACTATCAGGAGGAACCCCTATGCTGAAAAAAGCATTAGTAATAATAGACATTCAAAATGACATAACAAAGAATTACAAGGAAATAATTGATAATATAAACAAATCTATAGATTGGGCATCAAAAAAAGATATTCATGTTGTTTACATAAGACATGAAAATTTATCAGACGGCACGAGGACTTTTAAACCCAATACACGTGGGTCTGAATTAGCTTCGGATTTGAAAATAGTGTCAAAAAATGTTTTCACAAAATACAAAGGAAATGCATTAAGCAGTAAGGAATTCGCAGACTTTATTAATAAAAATGAAATAAGTGATTTCTACATAGCAGGAGCAGATGCTGTTGCTTGTGTTAAATCAACCTGTTACAACCTACGTAAAGCAAATTATAGAGTTAATGTTTTATCAGATTGCATTATAAGTTATGATAAAAGGAAAATTGACGAAATGCTGCGTTATTATGAAAGTAAAGGCTGCAAAATAATTAGTTTGAATGCCCTTTTAGGTTCTATCAATGAGCTTTTAACGTACGAATAAGCATAATGTACAGTAATTAAATATCAATTTGGTGGAGGTGTTAAAGCTTCGCTTGCAGTACAAAAAGGAAATTATGCGGTAAAAATGTATCAGAAAGCTGGCTTTGAAATCATTGATGAGAAAGAAGAAGAATACATTATGGTTAATAAACTTAATGATTGAATATCATGTTAGAGGATAAGAAGATGGATTGCCGAAAAGTATTGGAAAACAATTATAAATGTTTGGAAGGCAGCTTTGTTTACTTTTTACATGAAGAAGCAAAGTTTGATAAAGACAGTTTTTGGGAGTACTACTATTGCATAAAATATGTATCACATGAAGAGCAGGTATCAAAAGAAATTTATTTTACATATCGGTATGTATTGGAGAGTTTTCTGTACCACTTTGATCCGGAAGATTTGTATAGAATCAAGTATTTTCCTCGAAAGAAATATAATTTATATCTAGAAAGAATTAAGTTTGCAGCAGATGCATATTTTGAACACTCTTCTTATGATGAAAAAGTTTTTGGCAATGAATTGAGAAAGCCATACTGGGTCAATTAAGGCGCGTATTTCGGTTGGCTTGATGAAAAGAACATAAAAGAACAAATTCACATTAATAGCTATTCCTTTGAATGGAATGGTTTATGCCTGGGGGGATAAGGAAACCATTCTTGCTGTATGTAGAGAAAGAATGACGAGTAATATTGCAACAGTATCATTTAATCCAGCCCATATATTATGATCGCTACGATCCTTGACTCCACCAAATCGGAATTTGATGGTGGCAGCATGTGCAGATATATTACGGCAAAGGATGGGAGAAATACAATGAGTTTGTTAGCGAGGTGAAAATATGTTACGACAAAATAGGTATAAGGATATCGACTTTATCCGTTCACCACAGGAGTTAGAACTCATTCAAGGTGAAATTATAGTATCAAAGGCACATGATATTGTCATTGCTCTGGAGCCTGATCAAGTTGGAAAATTTGAAGAATTACAAACTTTTATTATGAGAATAATTCGAGAGATTCCGATACTTGATAATGAAACACAAGATTATTATGAAACGATTAGTACAGATACAGATTTTCCTCATAGTCTGTCTGTTGTGTATTTTGAAGAAAACAGAGTTATTTTGGATTATTGGAGTGATGAGTTCAATAATCAATTTTCTATAGTTTTTAGTTTTGAAAATGGAGCATGGCTTTTAAAGACATGGAATGCCAAAGAGATCCCTCTTAATTGGCGGTCATATGATGAGTAATTCCAAGTGGTTTGAACAAGACTGCTGAATAAAGTCGTGTAATGGAGCGGTTGGTCAGGCTTTCACACACTCCTCAATTTTGCATATTATACATTAATACAATAAAGTGGAGGTGAAAATATGAGCAGAGAACACAATGAAAACAGAGAGGGCTGTCGCGATATCAAAGAAGGCGTCAAAGATATCAAAGAAGCGTTGAGATGCATTAATGAAGGCCTCAAAGGCATCGAAGAGGGGTTGAAAGACATCGAGGAGGGTCTTAAGGATTTAGGCTGTGAGAAATCTGATAAGGACTGTTGCTGTTGGTGGGATTAACGAGATGATTCCTATATAGTAACAACAAATCCATATTGATTATTTAGAGAACGTCCTTCGGGGCGTTCTTTTTTTGAATTTATTGAATTAATCGCCGGAGCAGCTCGATCCGATATAGTAGCATCACCAAAGAAACAAAGGAGCAGGACACGTCCGGCAGCAGCAATGATAGGAACGTTACATCCGAAACGGCAGGAAATACGAACCAGTATCACCACCACCGCCAGGACCCGTAGGCTTTTTTAGTGCGACGCTCAATTCTTTGATAAAGAAATCTCAAGAATGACGATTCATTTAAAGCGAATTGGGATAAAATATAAAATAACAAGAAAGGATGAAGACAATATGTTTGGAAAAGTGAGAGAATTATTAAGAAAAGAAGACAAAGGGGCAGTAATCTCTGCTCCGGTGGAAGGAGAGGTAGTATCGTCCGATAAAATTAATGACCCGACATTCAGTGAACAGCTTTTGGGAAAAACAATTGGTATTATCCCAAGCGGCGAGCGGGTCGTGGCACCGGTGAATGGTGTTATTGACAGTGTATTTGAGACCGGTCATGCAGTTACTGTTATTTCGGATGAAGGAGCACAGATTATTATTCATGTAGGGCTTGATACAGTGAATCTGAAAGGGAAGCATTTTACGGTTCATGCAAAAGCCGGCGATAAAGTAAGAACGGGCAATCTTTTGCTGGAGTTCGACCGGCAGGGAATTATTGCAGACGGATATGATCCGATTACGATTGTAATCATATGCAACTCCGGTGAGTCTGGCCAGATTGATGTCAATTATGATATATCGGTAATGGCAGGTGATCCGATAATGAAATTGAAAAAATAAGATATGCAATATTCAAATTGGCA
>JBOFYZ010000025.1:0-11776 GCA_051654925.1 Lachnospiraceae bacterium
CAAGGTTGGGAAATGCTTCAGCCACCAGCTCCGGAGCAACCTTGCTGGTGTTCTCAACCAGATGGACAACTTCTTGCCGGGTGATCAGCTCATACGCATGTTGTTTGATTACTTCTGACAGATGGGTAACCATAACCGACAGCGGGTCAATCACGGTATAGCCATAAAGCTCCGCCCGCTCCCGGTCTTCAGGCCTGATCCAGCGGCTGGGAATGCCATACGCCGGCTCGATCGTCTCAATGCCGTCGACTTGCTTTTTGACACGTTCCGGTTCCAGGGCCAGGAAGTAATCCACGAGGATCTCCCCCTTGGCAACCTCTTCCCCCTTAATCTTAATCGAGTACTGATTGGTTCCCAGACCGGAGCTGTCTCTTAAGCGGATCGAGGGAATGACAAAGCCCATATCCTGGGCATACTGCCGGCGAAATATGACAATCCGGCTGATCAGCCGGCCGCCAACCGATTCGTCAGCCAGCGGGATTAAGCTGTAACCGAATTCCATCTCAATCGGTTCCACCGTTAACAAGTTATACACATTGTTGACATCTTTATAGTAATCTTCCTCCGCAACCGGCCTGGCGGCAGACGCTTCCCGCCCAGTCACATTTTCAGCCGTCATATCGGTCATTTCCTGATACCTGGCAGCTGCCAGCCGTTCCGGTTCATTGCTGATTTTCCGGGCCAGGTAGTAGCCGCCGGACACCAGTCCGACAGCGACCACGCCCATCTGCAGCAGCGGCATCCCCGGCACGACAGCCAACACTGCCACCGCTACACCGCCGATCATAATCGAATAAGGCTGTGCCATAAACTGTTTGGAAACATCTTCGTTTAAGCTGCCCTCTGAAACTGCTCTGGTCACAATCATGCCGGTGGCCGTAGAGATCAGCAGCGAAGGAATCTGCCCGACCAGGCCGTCTCCGACGGTGGCAATCGAGTAGGTATTTAAAACAGCGGCAACACTGGCACCTGACTGAACGATGCCGATGATGCTGCCGCCGATCAGATTGATGGCCGTTGTGATCAGTGACATGATCGAGTCCCCTTTGACCAGCTTGGTAGCACCGTCCATGGCACCGTAGAAATCGGCTTCCCGCTGGATTTTCGAGCGCCGTACCTTGGCCTGTTGTTCATCAATTAATCCGGCGCTTAAATCGGCATCGATCGCCATTTGTTTACCTGGCATCGCATCCAGATTAAATCTGGCGGCCACCTCCGCAACTCGTTCCGCGCCTTTGGTGATAACCGTAAACTGCATCAGCACAATGATTAAGTAGATAATCAGTCCCACCACCACATTGCCCTGCAGAACAAAATCGCCGAAAGCTTTGATGACATGGCCGGAGGAACCCATATTGGTAAGAATGTTCCGGGTTGTGGAGACATTGATGCCTAACCGGAACAGCGTGGTAATCAGCAGCAGTGTAGGAAATATGGAAAATTCCAACGGCTCTCTGATCGTCATGGTGGTAACCAGGATCATCATCGACAGCGCCATATTTAAAATAATTGCCACGTCCACTAATCCTGCCGGAAGCGGTATGATTAACAGCAGTACGAAAACCAGTACAAAAAGTACTACTGAATAGCTTAATATCTTTTTCATCGGTCTACTCCACTCTTCCCCGATTATGATCAGGGATTTTCCTTAACCTGCCCCGGTCATAATCGGGGACTTTCCATATCCTTGCGATGGCCGGCCTGATAGAGATATACAAGTATTTCCGCTACCGCACCATACAGTTCGGCCGGAATCTCCCGGTCAATCTCACCGGCAGCATACAAAGCCCTGGCAAGCGGCTTGTTCTCTGTGATAAATACATCATGTTCCGCTCCCACCTTAATGATACGCAGAGCCAATTGATCCTGTCCTTTGGCCAGGACAATGGGCGCCCCGTTTTTATTTGGATCGTATTTCAGTGCCACCGCATAATGAGTCGGGTTTCTGATAATCACATCGGCCTGAGGTACTTTCTGCATCATTCTGCTCATCGCCATCTGGCGCTGGACATTCCGAATCCGGCCCTTAATCGCCGGATTTCCTTCCGTCTGCTTAAACTCGTCCTTAACCTCTTGTTTGGTCATCTTTAAATCCTGTTCATGCTGCCAGCGCTGATACAAAAAGTCGAAGAAAGCGACTACAGAAAACGCCATACAGACTTTGACAACCAGGTTAAAGGCTATTTTCATCATATAGGTGGCGGCGATTAACGGACTCATATCAATCATCCTGGCAATTGCAACGATGTCTTTTTGAAAAATAGTTTTCAGCAGCACCAGCAGCAGGGTAATCTTGATTAAGTCTTTCACAATATCAACCAGCTTTTTCAGCGAAAATAGTTTCTTAATACCGCTCAAAGGATTTAGCTTGCTAAAATCCGGTTTAAGAGATTCAAACGACACATTAAAGCGGGTCTGGGCGCCATGGGAAATAATTCCCAGCAAAGCAGTGGTCAGCAGCAGCGGCAACACACATTTCAACAAAGACCGCGCTGTTGCAAAAAAAAGCTGGCCGGATGGAAACAATTCCATATCCGTTCCGACTGCGCCGATCAGCCAAACCATATAGCTTCGGACTGTCGTATAAATATGAGGCATCATGATTTTCATCATCCAGAATACACCAAACAGCATCACCACCGTTGCGATATCTTTACTCTGGAATACCTGCCCTTTCTTTCTGGCATCGCGCCGCCGTTTGCTGGTCGGTTGTTCTGTCTTTTCTTGTCCGTTTTGTTCCGCCAACCGCCACCACTTCCTTTCCTCGCCTTTCCCCGAACGTCGTCGGGGACTTTCTTTCTAATATCTCATCAGCGTAATCAGATGCTCGATCGTCCGGTATGCATCATTCATCGTCGAATTCAGTTTATCAGCCATCGGACTGAACAGAGAAATCAGCATCAGCAGACCAACGATTATTTTGATCTGAAAGTTAACAACAAAGACATTGATCTGCGGCACAATCCGCATCAAAATCCCCACTGCCGTTTCCGCCACCAATTCCATGGCCACCAGCGGAAAGGCAAACTGCAGCCCCATCACAATGCATTCCTGAAAAATCGCCAAAATGGCCTGCGCCAGCTCCGGCCTGATCGTCACGGTTCCAAACGGAATTATCACCGCTGACCCGACAAAGATTCCCAGCAAGCGCACATGACCGTCCGTCGCAAAAAACAACAGCATCATAAAAGCGTTATAAATGCCGGAGGTAATGGTCATCTGGGTGTTGGACTGAGGATCATAAACCTGAGCCATATTAAGTCCCATGGCATAATCCATAACCGAAGTAGCGAAACGGACCACCAGCAGTGACAGCTCCATGCCAAATCCCAGGGTAAAGCCAAACAGCAATTCCTTAATCAGCATGACACCAAACTCAATCATCGTCGACGGTTGCTGCGAAAGGGTGCCGCCAAAACCAATATAAAGCATCAGCGAAATAACCAGAACCAGTGCTGATTTTACAAAAGCCGGCAGATTGCTGCGGCCAAAAACCGGATTTAAGGCGATAGCACCACTCATCCGCATAACAATCAGGGCAAATAAGATGAACATACGACCTTACCCTCCAATAATCAAAGTAAACATCTGTCTGGTAAAATCATGCAGCAGCTCCAGCATCGAGCTTCCCAAAGCCCCCATCATAACCAGGATTGCCAGCAGCTTTGGGACAAATGTGAGGGTTTGCTCGTTAATCTGGGTTGCCGCCTGAAAAATAGCGATTACGACACCGACCACCATACTCACCAGCAGAAATGGCAAAGCCAGTTTCAAAGCCAGTAAAAAGACCTGATGCATAATGTCAAGCACTTGTAAGTTACTCATAAGTTATCTCCTAAATGAAAATCTATCGAAAGCTCTGGACAATACTGGAAAACAGCAGTTCCCAGCCATTTACCGTCACAAACAGCAACAGCTTAAAGGGAAGGGCTATCGTCGTTGGCGGCAGCATCACCATGCCCATCGACATCAGCGTTGTTGCCACTACCACATCAATCAGGAGAAAGGGCAGATAAATCAGAAAACCGGCCATAAATCCCCGCTTCAGCTCATTGGTCATAAAAGCCGGGGTTACTACCGTCAACGGATAATCTTCAACATTCTCACGAACCTCGGTTCCTGACATCCGGATAAATTGATCCAAAGTATTTTTTTCGGTGTTACGAAGCATAAATTCCTTCATTGGTACGCCCATCCTGGTGACCGCCTCCTGCTGAGTGATCTCACCGCGCAGATAAGGTTGGTACGCCTCGTCATTCATCCTGCCGACCACCGGATTCATAATATAGAGGGTCAGAAACAGCGCGATCCCCACCAATACCATATTGGGCGGAGTCTGCTGGACTCCCATGGCATTTCTAGTAAACGACAGGATGATGATCGTTCTGGTAAAAGAAGTCATCATCACAACCAGCGATGGCAGCAGCGACACCAATGTAATCATGAAAATAAGTTCCAGGGCAGGCACATTCCCGCCGTTAAGCCCTGCTAAAAGGTCATTCATTTGTCTTCCCTCTTTTTCTTTTGATGGCGGTCCATCTGTGCTTTTAATATCTCCAGAAATTTCAAATCGCCGATCACCGCGCCCTTTTGCCAGCCATCGGGAGGGGAACCTTCCGCTCCCGGTATTGCTGCCTGGTCAAAATCCCCGTCCAGCTCGGTCAGCATCTGAATGCCGGCAGCGCTGACACCAAGCAGATAGTAATGATCATGCACGCTTATCATAACAAGCTGCCGGTCATTGCCTACTGAAAGCTGCTCGATAATTTTGAGATTGCGTCCTGACGACGCTTTGATCCAATTTCTGCCCAGCAGACGGCTGCCCCAGTAGGCCAGAATTAAAACACAGATCACAGTCAGTACTGCACCTGTTAATGATAAAAAATCACCTGTCATATTATAAACTCTCCGGATTTAGGTTGCGGGCCACAATCTCGGTAA
Source organism: Lachnospiraceae bacterium (assembly GCA_051654925.1). Classification (GTDB taxonomy): domain Bacteria; phylum Bacillota; class Clostridia; order Lachnospirales; family Lachnospiraceae; genus Brotaphodocola. The sequence goes on from JBOFYZ010000025.1 coordinate 4,942, forward strand.
TACGAATTCCGAAATTGTCTTCCACGACGACAACATCTCCTCTGGCAATACACTGGCCGTTCACATATAAGTCGGCCTGTTCACCGGCCATCTTGTCCAAAACGACAAGTGAGCCTTGGGTAAATTCCAGTATTTCTTTGACCCTTTTTTTAGTTCTGCCGATTTCCACCGATACCTCCAGCGGAATGTTCATCAGCATTTCCTGATTGGCATATTCTTCAACTCCGTCAGCCAGCCCATCTTCCAGCCTCATCATATTGATTGGGCGTATCACGGAAGCTTCTGAACTGTGCGGTTTTTCCTTGGCTTTCATATCCCGCATAAGTTCCATCATCTGCATCTGAGACTGCTGCATCTGACCTAGCAGCTGCAGCGTCAGCGGATCAGCAGCACTCTGATCCATTGGCGCTGGCGCCGTTAGCTCTTCCCGTATCTCGACGGGTTTTTGCTCAGGCATTGACTGCTGCCTCTCTTGCATCTGTTCGAAGCTTATACCAAACGGTTCCAGCCGATATTTGGCCAGTTCCGGCGACATAATATTTATAAATTCTGTCTTTAACTTACCTTCTACTTCTAAGGAAAACCGGACGACAACTTTACTTTCTCCGGTCGAAAAATATGTATTCTTAAAACTTTGTCCATCTGCTACTTCAAACAATATCGGCGTTGAAATATTGATCGGAAAGCCAAGGAACTCCGACAAGGCGGTAGCAGATGAACCGATCATCTGATTCATCACCTCACAAATCGCACTCCGGTTGATCTCATCCAGTTCAAATGACTCTTTTGGAATCTCCGTCCCCATCAGTGTGCCGACAATGATTCGCACATCATTACGGCTGAACATCATAATGTTGCTTCCTTCCAGTCCCTCCGTGTAAGCTACCTCCACCCCAATGGCCGGCTCCAGTTCCATGAGGTCAAACTCATTCTCGTTTAGTATCTTCACGATCGGTGTGGTAATGCTTACCACCTCCCCCAGCATGGTGGAAACCGCTGTTGCTGATGCGCCCAGACTGATGTTCATAATCTCACCTATGGCATCTATTTCCATATCGTTAAAGCTGCTAGCGCCCATCATTTCATCTCCTTTTCAACTCTTACTCTTCCCCGACCACGGTCGGGGACTTTCCTTATTTGCCTATCTCCAATGCCTTTTGCGCCATCAGCTTGATGGCATTTAAAGCGGTCACATTTGCCTCGTAAGATCTGGTCGCAGACATGCTGTCTACGGTTTCCTTAAGCAGGTCGACATTCGGCATATTGACATAGCCTTCGGCATCGGCATCGGGATGGCCGGGATTGTAAACGCGCTTCAATTCCCTGTCATCTTCAATGATATTTGAAACCCTGACACCGGCGCTCCGGCTGATGAAGCCTTTTCCCGCTGCCGCGCTGCGCATGGCCTGCTCAAAAGAGCCGCTCCCATAACTTTCAAAGAGCACATCTTTGCGCCGGTAAGGTCCGCCGGCCGCCGTCCTGGTCGTATCAATATTTGCGATATTTTCGGCGGCGATATCCATTCTGACACGTTGGGCACTCATCCCTGACGCACTGATATCAAAAGAACTTAAAAATGCCATATGAAACCCTCCTTCCCGGCTACTTTCCTAAAATTGAATTTACCGTCTGCACGATTCGTTCAGCATTAAACGGTTTCACAATAAAATCCTTGGCGCCGGATTTAATCGCGTCAACCACGATACTTTCCTGCCCCATTGCCGTACACATCACAATTTTGGCCGAGGGATCGTTTTCCCTGATTTTCTTCAAGGTCGAAAGTCCGTCCATATTGGGCATGATAATATCCATGATCACCATATCCGGCTTTTCTTCCTCGTATTTCTTGACTGCTTCTGCACCGTCCTGAGCTTCCACAAAATCACTGTAGCCGTTCTGCGTCAAGGCGTTCTTAATCATCATCCGCATGAAAGCCGCATCGTCCACTAACATAATCTTCGCCATATTATCTTACCTCTCTTATGAATTTTCTTGATCCGGGTTTTCCAGATCACCTAACTGTTCCTCATAGATTCTGTCATGAATGCGAACAGCTACATTTTTATGGCAGACACTCATTTCGCCGGTAAACCAGGACTGTTTTCCGACAAACAATTTCACCTTACTGTTTTTCGGTTTGTTTAAATCAATCACATCCCCTACTTTAAGATGATAGATATCGCTCAAATCCAGCTCCACTGTTCCTAATTGGCCGGTGAGGGGGAGCTGGCTATAACGGATATTATCCAGAATCATTTCCTTATTATCTTCATAAGCAAAGCCGCGGGCGATATGCTTACGGCTGTCAATCATATGGAAAATATATTCCAAAAGAGTTCCCGGCAGGCAAATCCGAATCTTCTCCGCCGCCCTGCCGGCCACATCCACATTCAGGTGGATGATCGCCACCGTTTCATCCAACCCAATATCCTGAACCATACTCGGATTTTCCTCAATCCGCTGAACCTTAAACATGACACTGATATAATTGGCAAAGCCATCCTTCAAAGCCTGGGTACAGTATTCCACCACCCGTCGATACAAAGCGACCTCGACATCAGAATAACGGTAATCAGATTCCAGTTTCACAACCTCATCGCCGCCGCCCAGCATATGGTTAATCAAGGTGATTACCAGACCCGGAGTGAGATACATCAGCAGCGGAACGTTATTTTTTCCCTTGTCCTGAACATCGGCGTCGACAAGTGTCATACAGTCATTTTCTTGTAAAGAATTGACATACTCATAATATCTGCGCTCCTGCACCTCCAGAACGGTAATATCGGTCATGACCCGAAAAATACCATTCATCTGAGAGGTCAGAATTCTGGCATAGTTCTCAAAGACACTGGTCAGAATCTTGATCTTCTCTTTGGTAAATTTTCGGGGGCTGTAAAAATCATACCGGCTGTATTTTATTGCTTCCGTTTGCTGCTTTGTAATCTGTTTTTTTTCTTCTGGCTTACTGTTGCCCATAGACTTCAAAAGCTCATCTATCTGACTTTGGGATAATATATCTGCCATTGTTAAAGCCACCTTTTCTAATTATTCTGTCATTGCTCCTGCCTCGCTAGTGTCCGGCATCATTTCGGTAGAAAAACCGGTTTCCGCCTCTGTCTCACCGCTTTCCCCATGAACCGGAGACATCATCGTTGACAGCCCCGGCAGATCCGCTGCTTCCGGTGTAAAACTCTCACTGACGGGTTGGCCGTCGGTAATAATGGTTGTCACAGCATTCCTGCCGCTGTTATACTCCTCATAATATTCATTCAGGGAACGAACATCGGCGCCCTGATCAATCATCAGGATCTCGACCCGGCGGTTTCTGGCCCGCCCTGCTCTGGTATCATTGCTGTCAATCGGACGGAACTGACCATAACTGATATTGACCAGCTTGTCCGGCGCAATCACCTGTTTCCCCTGGATGAAGATACACACCTCGGCCGCCCGCATGGCCGACAGCATCCGGTCGGTGCGGGGATTGTTGGGACGGCTTGGGTCGCCCTGAGCCGTATGAGCCATAATGTTAATCTGCGACAGCTGATCACCGGCCGGCGCAATGACATTGCAAAATAGCTCCAGCGTCATCTGGCCTTGCTGCATCAGCACCGAACTGTCACCGTCAAAGAACATCTTGTCCTCAAAGATGATAAAGGTATAATCCTTGCCCCGGGAAATGGAAACGCCGTCAATTCCCCGGGCATTCATCTCTGCCGCCAGCGTTAAATACAGGGTACCGATATCTGTCTGTGCCCCTGCGTCCAGCAGCTCCGGGAGATCTGATGAACCCTCAAGCAAACCGCTGCCATCACCAATCATTTGGTTAAGAACGACCTGCTCCGCTGTCTCCACATCAGCGCCGTTAGGAAAGATACTGCGAACAAAAACTTCCCATTTTTGCTCATTAAGATTTGACATCGAATAAAGCATAACAAAAAATGTCAACAACAGTGTCACCAGGTCACCATAAGTATCCATCCAGTTGCTGCCCTCATCTCCTCGGCTTAATCTTTTTTTCACTTATCATCACCTCTGTCAAACATACTCTTATGGGTTTTGGAAAGCAATTTTTTCTGCTGCGACTGTTTTAAGGAAGCCAATAAATGTTCCCGTAAATATTTGGGATTTTCACCGGCCTGGATCGCGATAATACCTTCAATAATCGTCGAGCAGTACAGCTCTTCCTCATCCTGCCTGATCCGCAGCTTCTTGGCAATCGGGTTAAAGAAAATATTGGCCATAATACACCCATAAAAGGTAGTAATCAACGCTACCGACATATCCTGTCCCAAGCTGGAGGCGCCGCCGCTGCCGGACATGTCAAGTCCCTTCAACATGTTAACCAAACCAACCAGGGTACCAATCATCCCAAACGCCGGTCCATAGGAAGAACCTTTTTCATAGAACCCGGCCGCCGTATCGTGGCGGATCATCATGCTCTCTAACTCCCGCTCAAGAACCATCCTCACTTTATCCGGATCATTGGCATCGACAATCATCAGAACACTCTGTTTTAAAAACGGGTCTTTTATTTCTTCCGCTTTTTCTTCCAGCGCCAGCAAACCGCTCTGTCTTGCCACCATTGCCAAATCGACCAATTGATCCACCAGCTTGGGAATATTAAATCTTTTTCCCCGGAAAAGAACCGCAAAATGCTTGGGTACATCCAATAATACAGATAATGGATAACTTGCGATAAGAGCTCCCAACGTTCCTCCAATGGTAATCAGCAGGCTTGGCATATCTGTAAAGTTAGACATTTTATCTAGTCCAATTCCATTTATCACTAAAATCAGGCAAATCATAATCCCAATTGCCGTTGTTACATCCATTGCCTCATGCCTCCTGTGTTATTCTATATATCTATTATCTTTTAATTTATTTTCGAAAGCAACACAACTGTGTACCAAACTTGCCACTTGCCGTAAGATCGATTCAACTTGATCTTTTACCAGGTAATAAGCTCCGTTCACCATTTTGATCTTCGTTTCCGGAATCGATTCAATGTATTGAATCTGTAAATAATTGAGATAAATTATCTCTCCATTTAAACGGGTTACCTTAATCATAAATCCCTTTCTGTACAAAATCCATCCCGGTTCCGGCTCATTAAAACCTGAGCCGGAAAAGATTTGGATTATGCTGGTTTTAGCGTTTCATATTAACGAGTTCACTGAGAATTTCATCACTGACCGTGATAATCTTTGAATTGGCCTGGAAACCTCTCTGAGTTGTAATCATCTCGGAAAATTCCTTCGCCAAGTCCACATTCGATGCCTCTAGATAGCCGGTCATCAGCCCCGGAGTGCTGCCGCTGCCCGGTTCCGCCGCCACACAGGTTCCGGCATTGTCGTTCTGATTGGTTTCATAATAATAACCGCCGGTTTTGGTCAGCCCCTCCGGGTTCTGGAAGGTAGCGATTGCCACTTTACCCAGGGTAACGGTTTTTTCACTGCCATTTTCATCGGTGATCGTAGCGGTCACAATACCCAGATTATTGATCTGGATGCTGGTCGAGATGGCTAAGTCTTCTTCCGGTACAGCAGTGGAATAGGATCCGTCTTTGTTGGTTACCCGCAGGGCATTTAAGGTCTCACTGTCATAGGTTCCGTCAGAATCGGAACTGGTCGGCTGAAAGCCCATAATATAATTGTTGTTGCTGTCGACAATGTAGCCATTGCTGTCAATCGAAAATTGACCCACTCTTGTATAAGAAGTGTTTGCCTGTTTCATATTGTCAGATGTCGAAACATCAATATCATTGTTGCTTGGGCTGACGATAAAAAAGCCCTGGCCATTGATCGTAGCATTAAATCCGCCGACATAAGACGGGGTGCTGGCACTCATATCCGTGCTGATCGATCCCGTCATCGTACCGTACCCGTACTGCGCCGCATTGTTACCTGCCGCCCAAACATTACCTCCGGCCGATGCGGTCGAGGTCTGATACATCGCCTCTTTAAAGCTGTAGCTCTGGGATTTAAATCCAAAGGTATTGACATTTGCAATATTATTACCGATAACATCCAATTTATTTTGATGTGCGCGCAGCCCTGCCACTGCTGAATCCATTGCTCTTAACATAGTTATTTTCCCTTTCTGCCGTTTTGCCCGATGCCCTTCCGGCATCCGGCGAGACATCCTTTTCGGTCCTGCCTACATCAGAACGGTCCGCCACCGCATGTTCCAGGTTTTCCAAAAGCTGGTTATCCACCTCAATCCCCCGTTCATCCATCCGTTTTGCCGCATGCTTGGAGAAATTTAAGCTGTCTTTCAGTTTTCCTTCGAACAGTGTTTCAAATACCGGTTCCCCTTTTGCTGCCCCGGCACCAACTGGTTTGTTCACCGTAACAGCAGCTTCGTAAGTCAGATTATGTAGTCTATTTATACCCATCATATCGTCCTTTCCGGCCTCTTTTTATTTCATAGAGGTTTACTTTTTGCTCGCAGCGTCAGTCTCCGTCTCTGTTTCTTCGTCGTCCTCCTCTTCTTTGCCGGCATAGGGGTCTTCGATTCGTCCCATTCCCAACACGTAGGACAACGGATATTCCTTGCCGTCACCTTCCAGCTTGATCATCGGTATGCCGCCCGTTAAATTCACGGATTCGACCTTGCCATAGGCAACTCCGACGGTGATCGGCTGTCCATAATGTCCCTCTTCTGTCACCGCCACCGTAATTTCCTGTCCAACCAGTCCGGCGGCGTAGGTCTGAGTGCTTACGGCCGTTGCGGTCTGTGTGGAATCGCTCATCGCGCCCAGCGACTGAACCATCGCCATCTGAGTCATCTGGGCCATCATCTCACTGTTATCCATTGGCTTTGTCATATCCTGATT
>JBOFYZ010000026.1:0-2207 GCA_051654925.1 Lachnospiraceae bacterium
CATAAGCTGATTCAAGGCAAGCCTGGGCAAGTATTACACTTGCAAGGATGCCGGATGCTGCCATGTCTGATCGGGCGGCTGGGGCAATTGATTCAATAAATTCTTGGTTTGTCATTTATCCTCCTTAAACAAAAAGAGGACGGTCTCCCGCCCTCCTGATTTGTTGCACCGGTGCAACTTAGCCCTTCAGCTCCTGCATATACGAATCCGCCTCAATCGCCGCCTGGGTAAAGCTGTTATTCTTCCACCATGCCACAAACGCTGCTGCGGTCGTAAAAAGAAAACTGATTACTTCGGTTACGATTTCGCTGTCGATCGGCAGTGGACTCTTACCGGCGATTGCCAGGCCGTTGTTGAAGATTGCCAGCACTAATACCGCGGTTCTGATTACGGTTCCTTTGCTAATATTCTTCATTCTAAATCTCTCCTTTTCAAAAATCTTTTTTATTATTTAATTCCTCATACAATCGGCGCAAATATTTAGTTTCTTCCTTAATCACGCCGTTGGCAATATTGTATTTCTGTACATAGGTTTCGTAACGTTCCAACTGTGCGATCACATGTCGCCATTCTTCTTTTGTGTGGCGTTCCCCGTGCTTGCAGTCTTCCGCAAACTCCCGGATATCCCAGCGCATTTCATCCGCCCTGTCCTCTTCCGCCATCTTACGGTTTTTTTCAACCTTCTTATCCAGGGCTATGATCTGTGCTTTTACCCCGCCATTAATTATGCTACCAACCCATTTCAGTATGTAAGTCCACGGATCAACCTTGATCGGCACGACCTGAATGATCGTTATTGCCCCAAATATGGTAATGCCTGGATTCATTATTAAAAATCTCCTAACTTCTTCAAGTATATCCACTGTGTCAATTCTCCTTAAATTATTCTGTAATACGGTCGTTTCTCCCTATACCACCAATACCGTAACCAGTCGTCGAGGATGATCGCTATCATGACCAGTGGCACCCACAACGCTATGTACTGCGGGCAGATCTGGCCAAGAATATTCCTGGGCATATTGCTATAATCCCAGATATTCCACCCCAGCCAAAGATTCACGATGCAACCGGCCACAAACTCCAAAGCGGTAACTATCGCAGCACCGATTAATACTTGTCTCCAGAGCGGCATTGACCAGGGCAATATCTCGTTGATCAGTCCACAAAAAACGAAGCATGATCCCCCTAACAGGAACATGCTCCAATGTGTATACCCTCGCCACAACAATTCTATGGCTACATATATTCCCCCGCCGACCGCCAGCAGAGTTGCATATTTAAGTTTCTGTTTCATCGGCTCCTCCGCTTACCGCCGCCAAGATAGCAGCCATATTTTCAGCCAGATCATCCGGCAGCTCTGCACCATAGTTGATAGCCTCCAACTCTTCGGCATCCTCCACGCGCCTGATCCAGGTATTGAGGTGATTGCAGTAAGTTGTATGATATAGCTTGTGCTGTGTTGCTGCTGTGCCAATCAGTAAGATATCCGCTGCTGGGTATAGTCTACAGAGTTGACCATCCGCATGATATGGGTAACCCGCCGCACCTGCTTGCACCGCTGCAACTGCCGCACTTAAATTGATCTGATCTGTTTCTGACAGGCTGTAATGCTCTACAGTGCCATCAGTCAGGATAACATCGCATCCTGCCGTGATCATTGCATTGCACACCACTGATATCGCTGACAGCTTGATAGTTTGTAATTCCTCCAGCGTTGGATTGTAGGGTTCTGATGGCAGTCCGCCGTCCTCTGGCTCAACATACTCACTACCGTCATTGCTCAGGTACACCGTCTGCCCCTCGTCCCGATAAACCGTGTTATAGCCGGTCAGTGTGCTGCACTTAACACCGCCATCGGTATAGATGGTTATGTCTCCATATTCCGCCGGGATTACATCGGCAAATACGATCTGGAGCACATTAGGCAAATGAGGTTTAATACTTTCGATCTCATATAGCGTTTCCGCTTCGTTTATTGTGATTTTTTCCATAGATTCTCCTTTCAGCATAAAAATAAGACCCTTTCAGGTCTAATTGATGGGTTCCCTATTAATTTTGCTACTCAATAAAATAGTGATTATGTTTCTCGGACTAAAGACAATACCGTTGGTTCACAGCTACAATTGACAAAGAATAATGGTATTGGTGGCGGTTCCTACGCAGGTGGCCCCGTTTGGCTAAGAGCAGATTATCAAGCAAATAATGGC
>JBOFYZ010000027.1:0-42516 GCA_051654925.1 Lachnospiraceae bacterium
ACAGAATCAGAAACAATACAACACCATACAACATAATATTTGCAAAATTTGACAATAAAAAAATCAGGAAACCTTTTATTTAAGCGGTTCCTGAAGCAGTCAATATCTAATATTTAATTTACAAGTGTCGAAAACCAGAATATGAGGGATTTTCTTTTGTATTATTGACATTACGCCTAAATAGGCGTATTATAATAGTAGCTAGAAAACTGATGAAGTGCAATTTTGCACAAAGTCGAACCCTCAGAATCTTGTCCATTCTGAGGGTTCTTTTTAGGCTAGCTGTCTTTGTCGTTTTGGTCTAACCATTTGCTTATGTAATAGCTAGTTACATTTGCCATGACCGAAACAAGAAAACTGATGAAAGATTGCAATTCTGCACCTCCCTCCTGCTGGAAAGAGTCAACAGCTTGTTTATTATATATTAAACCCTTCAGAAAGAAAATCTTTTTTAAATTAAGAATAATATGTATTAATTTAACATCAGAGTATCTAAAAGTTTATTTTCAAGAGAATTAGAGACATGAAAAAGAGGAGACGCAAAATGATTAACTTACTGGACAGTTTAAGACCTAATTTAGGTGGTTTAGCGGCAGGCACGATAGTGATCGTGTTTATTTCTTTGGGTTGGCTAGCTTTTAATAACGTACGCTTTAAAATGAAAAAGATGGAGTTTTCGTCAAGCCAAGGTTTGCTAGACGGGAACTCCCAAAAAATGTTTTTAAAAAATTTAACAGAAATCTATAAAACATTAAACATGAAAACCATTATGAGTACAGTAACAGAAAATCTGTACTATAGCATTGAAGCTGGATTGTCTATATTAGCAAAAATAGGACTTCGCAAAGAAATTACGATTATACCAATGATATCTCCTCAAAAAGAAAAGCAACAGCAACTGCCTTTTGTTGTGGAGGATGGAAAGAATAATATGCTTGCCAGCGGCCTACATTGCAGTTATGTAGAAAAATATATTGACAATGCTACAGGAAAAGTATTATATAAAAAGGAAATACCGAATGCGATGTATGTGGTGGAATTAATAAAAAGTGATTCCCATGACTTAGAAAACGAGTATTTTTGTAGTAGTTGCGGAGCTTCTATGAAGATTAATGGGGATTTTTTTGATTGTAGCCACTGCGGCAGCCATTACAATACAGAAAGCTATTCATGGTCCGCATCAGATGTTATGGTACAAAATAAAAAAAAGGATAATTTAACCAGTAATGTTATTATCGGATTAATTATTACATATATTGTTGTCAATATTTTGGGAATGAATTTCCCCTATTCTATTTTAGGTTCAATTTCCATAGGTCTTGATTTATTGTTTGTTCTTTCTTCCATTTTAATTGCTCTTGTGGCAAATTACAAATTACGATTTGTGAGACAAATATCAGGTTCTGATGAGAATTTTTCGAGGTTTGGTTTTAAAAAACGGGTAGTTTATCTGTTAAAGAAATTTTATTTGGCTAAGGATTTTCAGAACTCTTTGATCCAGCCTTTTATGGTGCCTGAACTTTATAAGAAATTTGAGGCGAATAATAAATATGATGAATACTATGTACTTGATTTTGATGTTTTAGCTTTAGAGATTAAAAAATATTATGTAGAAAATGGCAGGCAAGTGGCAGATCTGAGCATCAAGGCTGAGATTGTTTCTATGAATCACAAGAAAAAGCTCCTTAAAAAGAAGCAAAAAATTAGGCTTAGCGTTTGTAGGGATGAAAAAACATTTACAAAGGCATATGATAAAATAAATAAAATGACTTGTGAGAACTGTGGTGCACCAATTAATTTAACAAAGGATGGAAAATGTAAGTACTGCGGAAATTTATTTGATTTAACAAAATTCGACTGGATAATTTCCGAAATTTAATTGTTGAAGGATAAGGTTGAAAAATAAGAGTTCATTATTCAGTTGCTGGCTTGATTTTATAGCCTTGAAACCGTGCCTGCACTCTAAAACCCCGGAAAATCCTTCACAATCTCGATTGAGGAAGCAGCTGGGAATGAAACGGTCTATATATTATATTGGAAAAATATTTATGCAGAAACACCTTTCCGCAGATTAATACAGAAAGGTGTTAAGGATTCATCAATGCTGACCATAGTGGTTCAACGCGGTTGCGATTGTGAGGGTTACACAGATAATTACTAGTGGAGCAATAGCCGGATACGACATCAAAGAAAGTGGAAACCGGTGCAAATAGCGTGATTAAAATCGTATCCATACGTCGTCAGCTTAAAAGCCTGCAACCAGAATTTTGATAACAACGCCAACGGCTATGGCAAGCCCAATCCCCAAAAACACGCCATATATTTTTCTGGATTCTTTATCTTCCCACTCTTTTTTCAGGTAGAAACCACCTGCAATTGCAATGGAAATTCCGATCAATAATCCAATAATCGTAAAGATAATACCTGTCATTTTTTGCTCCTCCATTTTAATAATAAAGATGAATTGATGATAACTGCCACCGAACCGACATTATGTACAAGTGCACCAACCACTGGATTCAGAATCCCTGTGATTGCCAGTACGATTGCTGCAAAATTGAGAATCATGGATGCGGTTAGATTGAAATTGATGGTTTTCATCGTTCGCTTGGAAAGCTGTAAGAGGTGCGATATCTCCTTAATATCATCCCCCACCAGGGTGATGTCTGCCGCTTCTATGGCGATATCGCTGCCCACACCGCCCATGGCTATCCCTACTTGTGCGGTTTTGAGCGCCGGTGCATCGTTGATACCGTCACCCACCATGCAAACCGGCTCACCGTTTTGCTGATAATGCTGTATTTTAGTTAACTTATCCTCCGGCAAACAGTTCGCTTGTACGTCTGAAATTCCTGCCATGACTGCGATATGCTGCGCGGCCTGTGCCGTGTCGCCGGTAAGTAAAACCGTATCTACACCAGTTTTTTGAATGGCTTTGATGGTATCCGCCGCATCAGGACGCAGGGTATCGGACAAGGCAATAAAGCCGAGTAGTTGTTGTTCGCTCATGACATAAATAACTGTGCAGCCGTCCGCTTTGGCAGCCTCAATCTCTTTCACCGTATCGATTGGTATAGAGTGTTTGTGATCGCTGAGCATGGTTTCGTTGCCGGCATAAACCTGCCTGCCGGTTATCACAGCCGAAACGCCACGTCCGGGCAGTAGTGTAAATTCCTCAGGCTGACTTGGCGTTTTCCCACATATTTGCTTGTAATGGGCCACAATCGCCTTGCCCAGCGGATGCTCCGAACGCATCTCGGCGCTGGCGGTAAGATCCAGAAGCTGTTCATTGCTGATATCCGCATGACAGCTTTCCACTTTCACCACAGCGGGCTTGCCGTATGTCAATGTGCCGGTCTTATCAAAGGCAATTCGTTTCACTTTGGCAAGCCGCTCCAAGGCGTCGCCCTGACTGACAAGTATTCCAAATTTAGCGGCGTTGCCGATTCCAGCCATTATGGCCGTAGGCGTAGCCAGTACCAGTGAACAGGGGCAGAAAACGACCAAGATAGTAACTGCGCGAATGACTTCTCCGGTCACGATCCATGTGATGGCAGCCGCTGCAAGGGCAATTACCACGATCCATGTTGCCCACTTGTCGGCAAGTCCAACAATCTTTGCTTTGCCCGCATCCGCTGATTCCACCAGCCGGATCATTCGTTGCAGTGAACTGTCCTCTCCAACTTTCTGCGCTATCATATTAAACGTACCGAACTGATTGACAGTGCCGCTCTGTACCTCATCGCCCTCGCTTTTATCCACTGGCAGGGATTCTCCGGTCATAACGGATTGATCGATGGATGTTTGACCTTTTGTTATCATGCCGTCCACGGCGATGGTTTCACCGGCAAATACACGCAAAGTGTCGCTCACTTGAACTTGCTCGGCAGGAATGATAAACTCCTCGCCGTTTTTTCGCACGACGCGAGCCGTCGCTGGGGAGAGATGTACCAGTTTTTCAATTCCGGCGCGCGCTTTTTTTACTGTACGCTCTTCCAAATATGCACCGATGGTCATAATAAAGGCAACTTCACCAGCGGCGAAGATCTCGCCAATGATAACCGATGCAAACAGCGCAAGGGATACCAGCACATCTGCCTTGATGTCAAACTCGGTGACAAGACCGACAATTGCGCCTTTGATAATGGGGATACCGCAAAGCAATATAGCGATCCACGAAAGGTTAATGGATATTGCTTCAATGCTCCACAACCCAAAATAAAACGACGAGGTGCCAATATCAAAGAACCCAAGCACCAATGAAGCAAACGAGATAACCATAAATAGCAGGGTTCTCTTGCTATCATCTTTCAAAAATTTTATCAAATAACCACTCCTTTAATATACCTATAGGGGTATATGTATATTTTGACAAAAGTATACCCTATGGGGTATACTTTTGTCAAGAAAAAAAGCAACCGAATTTCGATTGCTTTTGTGTTTCACTCTTGATTCAACTTATGTCATACGTGAAAAATGCTCCACCGCTTTGGTAAAGTCCGCGATGGTTTTGTCGGCATCACCGTGCTCAATACCTTCTCTGACACAGTGGTTAAGATGACCCTCCAAAACGACCTGACCGACTTTATGCAGGGCACTTTTGACTGCGTTAATTTGAATAAGCACATCTTCACAAGGGACATCTACATCCACCATCTTATCGATGGCCTTGAGTTGCCCCATAATTTTATTTAACCGACGGTGTAGGTTGTCCGAATCCATACATTGTTTCATGTTCACTGCCTCCTTATATACCCATGGGGGTATATAAGAAATGATATCATAATTGGGCTGTTAAGTCAAACATATGGTAAAATTAGAAGTGATTTAACGGCTATTAGTTACAGTTCTCTCACCAGCCTTAATAAGCCCGAACTCATGACTGAGGCCATTTCTATTTTCATATTCCCGATTATGTAGTACAATAAAAATGTTGAAAATGTTTAGAAGGGAACAGAAAATATGGAAGTAACTAAAAAACAATTTTGGAAAACCATGACCGGTGACGATGTGAAGAACAGTATAAACGGCGTTTGTGAAGATTCTCAGGAGAAATAACGTTTGATTACCTAAAACTTTAACAATTACTCTGAGCGGGAAGACGGTAGTTAAGATGACAGGAAGAAGCCGAAGAAAAAGAACATTATGTGAAAAATCAATAGGAAATAGAGGTATATATGCTGCTATGTTATTTCTGGTGGCAATAGGGATGGCTATTGGGGTGTTGGCATCTAAGCTGGAACATGAAAAGGTTTCTGCGGCTGCGAGTGAGGAGGAATCCGCAGTATTTGCAGAAGCAGATACTGCGGCCGTCGAGCCAGAGACGGAGCAGCCAGTACAGCCTGAGTCTCAGGAACCGGAATCGACCGAGGTGCAGACCGAAGCCGAGACCGAACCGCCATATCTGGCAAGCCTTAGCGGTCTGGCACCGGGAACTGTTCTGGAGAAATCGAAGCTTGATTTTGAAAATCCTGGTGTATATTTTATGTCCTGGAAGATTGAAGTCGGTGATAATTTATATGAGCGTATCAACGGAAAATCTTATCATGAGAATAAAGATGTTCCGCTTGACTCCCTGTGTTATTTAAAGATTCCTCACTATAACTTCGACGGCAATATTCAGGTCGGTGAAATAATAGTCAGCAAGGATATTGAAGGCGATATTATAAATATTTTCAGGGAATTATTTGAAGCAGAATATCAAATTGAATCCATGTACCTGATTGACAATTACTGGATGGGGGATCCTGATTCCAGTGACACTGCCTCGATTGATGTCAACAATACATCAGCATTCTGCTATCGCGAAATCACTGGCGGAGGAAAGCTGTCGAATCATGCTTATGGTAAAGCGATTGATATTAATCCTCAGCAGAATCCCTATGTTTCATACTCGACTGGCTCACCAAGGTGGTTCCATGATAATGCAGATGATTATATTGAGCGGAATACTGGTCTTGCTCATGTGATTACCCATGAGGATCTGGCATATAAGGTATTTACAAAGTATGGTTTTACCTGGGGAGGTTACTGGTCAAATCCCAGGGATTACCAGCATTTTGATAAAAATTAATGAAAAGATCATTCGGATCTTTTGAACAGATTATGTCAGATATATGGGAATGATATAACGAATTGACACATTTTCGTTGATTTTATGGAATAATGAGATTATAATTATTTTTAAGATTTTATACGACAGCAGAATGGAGGAATGGTTATGGAAAAGAAAGATCTGGATTGGGCAAATATCGGTTTTGCATACAGAACCACAGATATGCGCTATGTATCTGATTATAAAGATGGTAAATGGGATGACGGTACGTTGACAGCGGATGCGAACGTTGTCCTCAATGAATGCGCGGGTATCCTGCAATATTGCCAGGAATGCTTTGAAGGTTTGAAGGCTTATACTACGGAGGATGGTTCCGTAGTGACGTTCCGTCCTGACCTCAATGCCGAGCGTATGGCGGATTCGGCAGAGTGGCTGGAGATGCCGGCATTTCCTAAAGAGAGATTCCTCGACGCGATTGATCAGGTGGTCAGAGCCAATGCCGCATGGGTACCTCCTTACGGAAGCGGGGCAACCCTGTATCTGCGGCCGTATATGTTTGCAACCGGTCCGGTAATCGGAGTAAAGCCATCGGAAGAGTATCAGTTCAGGCTTTTTGCAACACCGGTAGGACCGTATTTCAAGGGCGGTGCCAAGCCGCTGACATTGTGTGTCAGTGATTTTGACCGTGCGGCCCCGCAGGGGACCGGGCATATCAAGGCCGGGCTGAATTATGCAATGAGTATGCATGCTTATATGGCAGCCAAGGCACAGGGATATGACGAGAACCTGTTCCCTGATTCAGCTACCAGAACTTATGTAGAAGAGACCGGCGGAGCGAACTTCCTGTTCGTTACGAAAGATAATGAAGTGATTACACCGAAGTCTGATACCATTCTGCCTTCCATTACAAGACGTTCGCTGCTCTATGTTGCAGAGCACTATCTGGGTCTTAAGGTAACTCAGCGTCCGGTTGCGCTTGCAGAGCTGGAAGAGTTCGCAGAATGCGGCTTGTGCGGAACTGCTGCGGTGATTTCTCCGGTTGGTAAGATCGTTGATCATGGCCGGGAGATCTGCTTTGCCAGCGGGATGAGTGAGATGGGACCGATAACCAGGAAGCTGTATGACACACTGACCGGAATCCAGATGGGCAGCATCGAAGCACCTGAAGGTTGGATTCGGAAGATAATATAGGTCATGACGGAAGGGAATATTACCAGGCATCTGGTGCGCTTCTCGATTCCGTTGATTCTGGGTAATCTGTTTCAGCTTACCTATAATGCGGTGGATTCCATTATTGCCGGTCGTTTTATCGGCAAGGAGGCACTCGCGGCAACGGGAATGGCCAATCCGGTTATGAATATTGTTATTTTGGGAATATCCGGCATCTGTATGGGTGCCGGTGTTCTTATGAGTGAATTTTTTGGAGCGAAGAAATATACGGAACTGAAGCGGGAAATGTCAACGGCTGTGTTGTTTGGGCTGTACTTTTCGCTGGCAGTGGTGGTGCTGGGGATTTTGTTTACCCGGCCTCTTTTGCGTGTGCTTCATGTACCAGAGGAATTGATGGATATCACGACGACTTATCTGAGGATTATTTTCCTGGGTGCGCCGTTCACGTACTTCTATAATGCGCTGGCCTCAGCGCTGAAAAGTATCGGTGATTCCCGGACACCGCTGAAGTTTCTGATGTTTTCAGCCGTTCTCAACGGGGTGCTGGATCTTATCTTTATCGGCGGTCTTGGCTTTGGCATTGTGTGTTCGGCGACAACTACGGTTATTGCAGAGTCGGTTTCAGCGGTACTGTCAATTGCCTATATATACAAACATATTCCGATGCTTAGTCTGGGCCGGAAGGAATTCACGATAGACGGCGGTTTGCTGAAGAAGACACTGCATTTTGGCGTCATCACGGCGCTTCAGCAGTCATGCCAGCCGATTGGCAAGCTGCTGATTCAGGGAACGGTCAATACTCTTGGAGTAGATATGATCGCCGCATTTAATGCCGTGAACCGGGTTGATGACTTCGCCTTTACTCCGGAGCAGAGCATTTCTCATGGCATTACCACCTTTGCAGCGCAGAACCGGGGAGCCGGCAAGATGGAACGGATCAGGGAAGGATTCCGCAAGGGCCTGCAGCTGGAGTTTGGTTACTGGGTCTGTATCTGCATCCTGATTTTGTTGCTGCGCCGGCCGATCATGAGCCTTTTTGTCACGGGTGACAGTGCGGCTCAGATTATTCTGCTGGGCAGCCAGTATCTTGGAACAATGGCATGGTTCTATCTGTTCCCGGCATTTACCAATGGAATCCAGGGATTTTTCCGCGGTATGGGAAATCTGAAAATGACTCTTTGCGGAACAATCATTCAGACCGGTATCCGGGTGGTGGCTACCTGGATTCTGGCCCCGGTCTTTGGAATTTATGGAATTGCCTTTGCCTGTGCGGCCGGCTGGAGTGTTATGCTGCTGGTGGAAGTGCCATATTATTTCTATTATAAAAAGACCTGGTGTCCGCACTAATTGAAAAAAACTATGATATACTGTATATAACAGAAAGAGTGCATGGAGGATAGCGGACAATATGTGCATCAACTGCAAAGGAGGCAGTAGCAGCAAAGGTACGTGAACTGTTGGGCGGACTGCTCAATTAAGTGATGTACGGTGATGACGTGCGGACCAAGGCTCGGGCAGCATGGTGACGGAATTGTCGAAAAAGGAATTGAAAATACCATAAATAATGTCGGGCGTCTCAGAAAATACGACATGAAAGAAACCAACCAGAAAATTATAATATTATTGATAGGGGAAGATAGATAAGAATGAAAAAGTTTATGAGCAGCTTACCCGTAAAACTGTTGGTTGGCGTTATTCTTGGGATTATCGTTGGTCAGGTGGCAGGAGAAAGCCTGATTCATGTCGTGGTAACCCTGAAATATATTTTGAACCAGATGATTGTTTTCTGCGTGCCGCTGATTATTATCGGATTTATCGCACCATCCATCACCAAGCTGGGCAGCAATGCATCGCGTATGCTGGGAATAGCTCTGGCAGCTGCATACGTATCATCAATTGGTGCAGCATTATTTTCCATGGCAGCCGGATACCTGCTGATCCCACACTTATCAATTACAGCGGTAGTGGATGGCCTCAAAGAGCTGCCGGAGCTTATCTTCCGGCTGGATATTCCGGAAATTATGCCAGTTATGAGTGCTCTGATATTTTCGATTTTAGTAGGTCTTGCGGCAACCTGGAGTCATGCAAAGACAACGATTGCCCTGCTGGATGAGTTCCAGAAAATCGTCCTGCAGATCGTGACAAAAGTAGTAATCCCGATGCTGCCAATATTTATCGCCTTCACATTCTGTGCCTTGTCTTACGAGGGGACAATTACAAAGCAGCTTCCTGTTTTTATTAAAGTGGTACTGATCGTAATGGTCGGTCACTTTATCTGGATGGCATTGCTCTATATATTCGCTGGTATCTATTCGGGAGAGAATCCGCTGGATGTCATTAAGAACTACGGCCCTGCCTATATCACTGCTGTCGGAACCATGTCTTCTGCAGCAACCCTGGCAGTAGCCCTGCGATGCGCCAAGAAATGCAAGCCGCTGAGGAGTGATATGGTAGATTTCGGAATCCCGCTGTTTGCCAACATCCATCTCTGTGGATCTGTACTAACCGAGGTATTCTTCGTGATGACCGTATCAGAAATCCTGTACGCAAGCGTGCCATCTGTCGGAAACATGGTATTATTCTGCCTGCTCCTCGGCGTATTTGCTATCGGAGCACCCGGCGTCCCCGGTGGAACCGTAATGGCCTCCCTGGGACTGCTCACCGGAGTCCTCGGCTTCGATGAGACCGGAACCGCCCTGATGCTGACAATCTTCGCCCTTCAGGACAGCTTAGGCACCGCCTGTAACGTAACCGGAGATGGCGCATTAACAATGATTCTGACCGGCTACGTAAAACGCCACAAGATAGCCCAACAGACCAACATCAATATAAAATTGTAAGGGGCTGGGCTGGATCGACATGGCTTGAGGGGTCGGAGCCGCCATCCTGTTTTCCTGCTGTTTCAGAGTATAAGGGTGGGGCTGTCGCGTTAAAAAAGGCTGCGACAGCCCCATCCTTATACTCTTGTAAATGCAGAAAATTAGGATGCCGGCCCCGCCGCCCGGTCTCTCTTGATTAAAGTAGCTGGGTTGCGTAAGCGGTTGCCTGAGGCGGAAGACATCCGGTATGGAAAGGCGAGTGGGTGATTTGCACGATCTGTCCAGGGGGAATTGCACTCAGCGGAATCGCATTCCCGTACTGATCAGTAATCTGTGTTGCGTTGGAAATGACAAAGCGTTTTTGTGAGTTGATACTTCGGGGATTGCCGGTATAGATAAGTCCGGTGTCTGCTTCTACAAAAGCTACCCAGTCAGTAGTGACCAGCGACTCGGTAGGGGTGGGGGTCTTCTGGACGACAATCAGATAGGCATGACTTTCGGGCGGACTTCCCCCGGTAAGGTTGGACGAGATTTGGGCGTTGATATAGGTTCCCAGCTGAATGTCCTGAAATTTGACCTGTATCCCAAAGGGATTGATGATGACGGTATTGTCGGTAATTATCAGGCGGATCATCCCTTTCGATGCCGATCCGTCAGGTGCAGATGCATCATAAGATACGATCAGGTATTGGGGAGCCTCACCCGGGAGTGAAATATCTTCGACCAGTCCGTTGTCGAGATATAAGATATTTCCGCCTCCGGAAATGCTGCCCTGGGTGTAAATAGGATCTTGACTCATAAGCGACCTCTTCCAGTTGTAGTACTGCGTTGCATAAGTTCCGGTGAATATAGCACCCGCTATCCACACCAGAACTTATGCAACGCAGTACTAGGGTTTGTAATAATATATGCGTGTCGGTGGGGATGTTTCGGTCAAATCAGCTCAATCACGAATGCAGTTGTCTGGGGTGGAATGCTGGCGGTCTGGAAATTGGCATGAGTAATCCTAACCATCTGACCCGGACGGATCGAACGCAGTGGAATCTGGTTGCCGCGACGGTCGGTAATCATGGTTGTATTCGTGACCACAAAGCGTGTCTGTGAGTTGATGTCACGGGGATTACCGGTGTAGAGCAGGTTATTGGCCGGGTCGACCGAAGCAACCTTGTCTGTGGTAACGGATGATTGGGGCTGCTGAACATTTCTCTCGGTGATAATCAGAAATGCCTGTGCCTGCGGTGGAATGCTGCGGGTCATCATCGGTGAGAAACGTACATCAGTCCAGGTTCCGGGCTGGATATCTTCGAAGCGAATCTGCATTCCGAAGGAATTCATGATTAAAGTGCTGCTGTCGACATTGAGTCTTAGTGTTTCAATTGAAATAATATCATTTGCTTTGTGAACTGCATAGGAAACAACCAGAAAGCGGGGAGTCGTGCCGGGTGCAGATGTTTCTTCGACAAGGGCACGGTCGATGCGCATGATGTAACCGTTGCTGGTAATAGTACCTCTGGGATCTGGGGCGAATTGGATCATAGTCAGCCTCTTGGGGGTTAATATTCCTTAGTAATATATGCAGGAGGATGATTAGAATGCATGGCCGGAGTCACTTCCTGATCAGGAAGGACACTCCGGCCATGTATATTATTGATAAATTAGATTTCGAAGTCAATGCAGGCGCGGCTTTCTCTTATTTTGTGGATAAAGGCACCGAATTTCAAATGAGTCGGATGTTCCTGATACTGATCAAGTCCTTCTATTGAGTCGAAGTCACAAATCAGGGCAATATCATAGTTGCTTACAGGTGCCTGATCAGAATTGGTGACAAGCTGAAAGTCAACCAGAGTGGGTATGTCAGCTTTGAAGTCTTTAGTCAGGTCAAAAGCTTCCTGAAGCTGTGCCTTTCTTTCTTCGGGGGTAATGGATTCGCTTAATTTAAACATTACAATATGACGAAGCATTCGTTGATCCTCCTTGTTGAGTAGTTGTATTCTGGTTAAGTATAGCATGAAAACAGAAGTTTGACCATTCCGATATTGGTATGCAGAGCCATTGTTTATTGGCTGCTGCGATATAGCAGAAAGGAGTATATGGCAGGTATCAGTGTAGCAATGATAATGATTGCAAACAGCACCCAGGCGTACAGGAAGAACATGTTGATGAAGAACATGATTCCGGATATCACCCACAGAAATCCGGCCAGGCGGTGAGTTTTTCGCCAGTTCTCCGGATCGTTTAAGGTCCAGGAAATTTTGATGCCGACAGTATAGTTGGGCTTGGTTTTTGGTAAGTAATTGCCGATTCCGATAAAGAGGACGCCGATCAATCCGTTGATGACGGCACCGACATTTAAGTTGGCTCCCAGCGCAATAGAATAGGACATGCTGCATACCGTCAGGGAGGTGATGGGAATAATCCACATGAAAAATGATATGATCTTGGGACTGATGTTCTGTCTCTTGGGATCATGGCCGGTGACGAATAATAGAAAAAACTGCATGGCAGCTAAAATCGCCGGTATTCCAAAAACAGCAAGTGGTTTGCTGCTCCACCCGTCAATATTGTTGTTGAAATCAAAATGGGTCGGGATCTGGTCAGGAAGCCGGTTCCACAGCAGCAGGCCGATCAGGCATGGCAGCAGTGTAACAATAATGGTGACAGTTAATGTTTTTTTCATATTCATATTCTGTTTATTCTCCTTTCAAATCAGACAGCCACAGCATAATCTCTTCCAGGACTGAGGTATTTAATTCATAATAAATAAAGTTCTTTTGCTTCGTCTCATGGACCAGATCGGCTTTCTTCAGCAGATTCAGGTGATAAGAGATGGTGGCTCCGGTCAGGTTGAAATGGCCGGATATCTCACCGGCCGCCATCGGACCCTTTTTCAGCAGGTCCAGTATTTCTCTTCGGATTGGATCTGATAGTGCTTTGAATGTTTCCGCAAACCCCATAATGTACTCCTGTGAACTATTTAGATGTTTATCTAAATACTATTATAAAGAGAAAATTTTGAATTTGCAAGGCTTTTTTGTTAGTTAATTTATAAAAAGATGATTTCATACTTCATACCAATTGGTATGAAATATTTGCAAAGGTCTGATGAATTGAATCAAAAAGTAACAAAAACATGGCAAAAACACCTATAAATACTACTACAAAATAGATAAATTTGAAAATAATGACAAAAATATGTTTACAAACATCATATGATCAACTAAAATTAAATTATGAGAAACGAAAAAATACACTAAATAATGAGAAAAAATAGTGAAATAATATACTAATTAACCATGACATAAATTGAAAAGGGATATGAATGAGGAGAAGTTCAAATAAAAAACAAAAAGCGGATGTTCTTCCAATTGCGACCGCGCAGAAAGTGAAAACCATGATTATCCAGCGGGAGATGAAACCTGGCGACAGGCTTCCGACGGAGAAAGAACTGACGGATCAGTTCGGTGTCAGCCGCTCGACGTTAAGAGAGGCCATGAAGGTCTTAAGAGCAGAGAATGTCGTTGTGATCCGCCAGGGCAGCGGAACATTTGTCAGTCATGGTACAGGGATTGGTGAGGACCCGCTGGGGTTGAATTTTACCAACCAGAACAATTTGATCAGGAACTTATTTGAAACCAGAATGCTGATTGAACCGCATATAGCAGGCCTGGCGGCTCAGCGTGCAACTCCTCAGGATATTGAGAGCCTGACATTGCTTGTGAATGAAATGGCCAGGTTTCAGGTCAACAGTTCCATGATGGCCGAGATGGATGTTCAGTTCCATACAGCAGTGGCGGAGTGCACCCACAATGATGTTTTGATTCGTGTGGTTCCGATTATCAACGAATCCATCAGGCGCAGCCACGTTGAGACCCATGATGATCTCGAGAGTTTCAAACGAGCCAAGCGCAGCCATTTGGGAATTTACAAGGCAATTGCTGAGGGGGATTATATGAGCGCGAAGTTTCTGGCCGAGCGCCATGTATGGGAAACGTTGGAAGATATCAAAGAAATGGAGGAAGATAATGAAAAAAAGTAATTTGTTTAAGAAGGCTGCAGCAATCGCTGTAACAGCAGCAATGACAGTTGGGACACTGGCAGGTTGTACCTCCGGCAGCTCATCGACCGGAGGGGATACACAGGCTGCAGATACAACAGCTCAGGAGCAGGCAGATGCAGGCAGTGTGGCTGCTGGTATTCAGGACGGTGTGACAATTAAATTCCGCTACTGGGCCGACAACACGGATTATTCTCAGCTGATGCAGGATATTATCAAGAAGTTTAATGATGAAAACGGCAAGGGGATTACCGTTGTTGGTGAAGAAAGTCCATGGGACGGCGGTGCTTATTCGGAGAACCTGTTTAATGCAAAAATGGGCGGCGGCGATATGGACTGTGCAACCTGGAAGCTGACTTCGACTCCGTTATTTGTTAATAATGATCTGCTTGCCGATTTGACGCCGATGATTGACGCGTGGGCGGATAAAGGCGAAATTGATGACAATATTTATAATATCATGAAGGAAGCCGGCGGCTCCGACAAGATACATGTAATGCCGTGGAATATTCAGGTGCTTTATGTCTATTACAGACCATCTATTTTCGATCAGGCAGGAGTTGAAGTTCCAAAAACATATGTTGAATTTCTTCAGGCCATCGAAAAATGTACGATGGATACTGACGGCGACGGCAAGACCGATGTATACGGCTTTGGTATGAGAGGGGCCAAGGGCGGCCAGGAACCATGGGGAAGCTTTGTATATGGCCGCGGCGGCAGCTTTGAAGATATGACCACTCCGGAAGCAGTGCAGGGAATGCAGGACTTTATCGATATCTATACCAAGGGATACGTTCCGCCAACCGCTACCAGTGATGGTTTTGATGAGATCATTGCCAACTTCCAGTCAGGACTGACAGCAATGACCATTCACCATACCGGATCCAGTGCCGACATGGAAAAATTATTCGGCGATGATGTCTCCGCATTTGCTTTCCCGGCAGGTACCGGACAGTGGACCTCGATGGGCGATACTGAGACCGTTATCTTTGAATCCTGTACCAATAAAGAAGCAGCCTTTGAGTGGGTCAGCTATCTGGCTGCAGGTGAAGGCCAGAAGATGTGGTGTGAAGGCACGGGCAATGTACCGGTCAGCAAGACCGTACAGTCCTCTGACTTCTTCCAGAGCAACCGTTTTATGAAAGCATCGATCGAAGGACAGAGCTATGCAGGTATTCTACCTATTTTAGATACGACAACCGAGTGGATTTCTACCTTGTGGCCGAACACTGTTTCACAGGCACTGACAGGAAGTATTACAGCAGAACAGTGTATGCAGGCACTGCAGGATGGGCTTTATCAATAGTTGCTGAACATGATGAGGTTGCAGCTTGCTGCAGCCTCTCATTCCGCCAAGCATAAGCGAGGGGGACTTACCATTCATTCCGCCGAGCGTAGGCGAGGGGGACTTACCGTTCATTCCGCCGAGCGTAGGCGAGGGGGACTTACCGTATTCCATGAAAAGGGGAAGATGACAATGGTTAAAAAACGGACAATATGGCCGTATCTGCTGGTGGCTCCGGCAGTGATTATCATTTTATGTGTAGTATTTATTCCTGTTATCAACGCTTTTATCATGAGCTTTCAGAGCTATGATCTTCGAAGGCCGAAGGACATTGCCTTTATTGGATTTGGTAATTATATCGCAGCCTTTAAGGACCCGCTGTTCTGGGGCGCATTGTGGCGGACGGTTGTCTGGGTTGTCTGTGGGGTGGGATTTCAGTTCCTGTTTGGTTTTATTCTGGCATTACTGCTGAACAGCAGCTTTGCAGGACGCGGTGTGGTCAGGGCAGTCAGCATGATTCCATGGGTTACTCCAGGAGTATTGATTGGTCTGATGTGGCGCTGGATCTATGACGGCAACTTTGGCGTACTTAACGATTTGCTGACGCGTTTTCACATTGTGTCAGACAAGATTCCGTTCCTGTCGCAGGTTTCGACAGCATTTCCGAGTGTTATTGTAACGATTGTGTGGCAGGGCATTCCATTCTTCGCCCTGATGATTCTGGCGGCTCTGCAGGGCGTATCTATGGATATGTACGAAGCAGCTGCCATTGACGGAGCATCACCAGTGCAGAAACTGTTCTATATTACGATTCCATCGATCAAAAATACAATTTTTGTTACAGCCCTGCTGAGAGTAATCTGGGTAGCCAACTCGGTCGATGTTATCTTCAACATGACAGAAGGGGGGCCGGCATATTCGACACAGACACTCAGTGTATATATCTATAACAAGGGAAATGCCCTGAACCTGGGGTATGCATCCGCAATGGCTATTTTACTGGCAATCGTTCTGCTGGCAGCGGCAATCCCTTACTTGAGAATGAATTTCAGAGGGGAGGAATAGTATGGGAAATCAATCAATTGTAAAAAGGATTTTAACCTTATACCTTCCGCTGATCATCATACTGCTGTTTATCTTGTTTCCGTTTTACTGGACGTTCATAACGTCGGTGAAGCCGGAGGATGAGCTGTACGGTATGGTAGTTACATATTGGCCAAGAGCCATTACCTTTGCTTCGTATAAGAAGCTGTTTACAACAACCGTAAACTTTCTGGCGGCGATGAAGAACAGTTTTATCGTGGCATCCCTGACCACCATT
Organism: Lachnospiraceae bacterium; assembly: GCA_051654925.1. GTDB lineage: Bacteria > Bacillota > Clostridia > Lachnospirales > Lachnospiraceae > Brotaphodocola. The sequence continues at coordinate 16,705 of JBOFYZ010000027.1, forward strand.
GTATCCCTGACGGCATCGACATTGGCAGCCTATGCATTTTCCCGATATGAATTTGCCGGCAGAAAAGGCCTTATGTGTATGTTCCTCTGCAATAATATGTTTCCAACCGTTTTACTGCTGATTCCGTTATATACCATTATGAGAAAGCTGGGCTTTCTGTATTCTCCGACTTCTCTGGTGCTGTCATATACCACATTTACCATCCCGTTTTCGGTATGGCTGCTGCTGGGGTTTCTGAATGATCTGCCGATGTCGCTGGAAGAGGCGGCGCTGGTAGACGGCTGCAACCGCGGAATGGCATTTCTGAAGATTATTCTGCCGATTCTGGGGCCGTGCCTGGTAGCTACTGGCGTATATATTTTTATGACATCGTGGAATGAATATACATTTGCGATGATGTTTACCAGCACAGATACAAGAACTATTCCGGTAGCACTCAAAAGCCTGATCGGACAGCTTGGCGTCCAGTGGGATCTGCTGACAGCCGGAGGTATTATCACAATTATACCGGTATGCATCATGTTCTTCTTTGCCCAGAAACGACTGGTAGAAGGACTGACAGCCGGAGCCGTAAAAGGATAACAAAATCATTAAAGGAGGATATCATAATGCAATATGATAAGAAAGCAAAGGAATTAAGGGCTGAAATACTGAAAATGCTGTATGCGTGTCAGTCCGGTCATCCTGGGGGGTCTCTTTCCTGTGTCGAAATGTTGATAGCATTGTACTATGAAGTGATGGATGTGGATGCAAAACAGCCGAAAAAACCGGATCGTGACCGGCTCGTACTGAGCAAAGGGCATGCCTGTCCGGCTCTTTATGCGATTCTTGCCGACCTTGGCTTCTTTCCAAAGGAGGATCTGGCCGGATTAAGACAGATTGACAGCCACCTGCAGGGTCATCCGGACTGCACCAAGACACCAGGTGTTGATATGAATACCGGTTCCCTGGGACAGGGCGCATCCCTGGCTATGGGCATGGCACTGGCGGCTAAGCATGACAAAAAAGATTACAACGTATATACCATACTGGGGGATGGCGAATGCCAGGAAGGAATGGTCTGGGAAGCAGCTATGGCATCAGCACATTATAAACTGGATAACCTGACCTTTATGCTGGATTACAACAGGCTGCAGATTGATGGCAGCAATGATGAGGTTATGAGTCTTGGCGATATTAAGGGTAAGTTTGAAGCATTTGGCTTTACCTGTTTTGAAGTAGACGGCCATGATATCAGAGCGATTGTAAAAGCCCTGAAAGCCCCGACACCAGGCAAGCCGAAATTTATCTGCTGCAATACCGTAAAAGGAAAAGGCGTTTCCTTTATGGAAGATAATTATGGATGGCACGGCAGACCGCTGAATGAGGATGAATTTACTCAGGCGATGAAAGAGCAGGAGGTGGTATAAATGGGAAAATCATTAAGAGTTGCTTATGGTGAATCATTAGTTAAACTGGGAGATGTAAATGACAAGGTAGTGGTACTGGATGCCGATCTGGCTCATGCAACCCAGACCTGTATGTTCCAGGATAAATACCCGGATCGATTTTACAATATGGGAATTGCCGAGGCTAATATGATGTGTGCGGCCGCAGGCTTCGCCCAGACCGGTCATATTCCGTTTGTCAGCACCTTCGCCTTATTCGGGGCAGGCCGTGCCTTTGAGCAAATCCGCAACTCCGTATGCTATACCAATGCCAATGTAAAATTTGGATTCTCCCATTCCGGTTTGTCGGTCGGAGAAGACGGCGGCAGCCATCAGTCGATTGAAGATATCGCACTGATGCGGGAGATGCCGAACATGACCATCTTTGTGCCGTGTGATCCGGCCGAGACTGAGAAAGCTGTTATGGCAGCAGCCGAGATCAACGGCCCGGTATACGTCCGCGTGGCAAGACCGGTGTGCGAAGATATCACCACCGCTGACACCCCCTTTGTACCGGGAAAAGCCAACATTATGAAAGAAGGAAACGAAGTCTGCATCATCTCCTGCGGCCTGATGATTCCGGAAGCGCTTAAAGCAGCAAAACTGCTGGAGGAAGAAGGAATCAGTACTGCAGTTGTCAATATGCACACCATTAAGCCAATTGACAAGGACATTATTCTGAAAATGAACAAGACCTGCAAAGCGATCGTAACGGTTGAAGAGCATTCTGTCATCGGCGGCCTTGGTTCGGCCACAGCAGAGGTACTGGCAGGTAAGGAAGGCGCAGCATTTTCAATGATCGGTATCCAGGACAAATTCGGAAAATCCGGAAAGCCCGAGCAGTTATTTGCAGCATATGGATTAACCGCAGAAAACATCGTCAGAACCGCCAGAAATCTGTTGAAATAAAGGAGAGAAAATCATGACAATCGCAACTTACGAGTTTGAGCAGGAAGGTATGCAAAGGGTATTTGAAAATGAAAAATGGATGGTCGGCATCAAGAACTGGAAACCGGCCAATGATATAAACGGTATCGACTGTCTAGAGCGCCATAATCTGACCGATGAATTATTTGTATTGGTGACGGGAACCTGCACATTGATTTATGCAAACGAAACTGATGGGGGCGTTGATTTTGGCGCAGTTAAGATGGAGCCGAATAAGGTTTATAATATTCCGGCAACTTTGTGGCATAACACGATAACACAGAAAGATACGAAAATGATTTTAATTGAAGATTCCAATACTTCTATGGATAATAGTGATATTCTTTCGCTTGATGAGGAGCAGATCAATGTGATAAGGGGGTTGGTGAAATGAAATAAGTATCCTGGGGATTGCTAGAATCTCTGGGATATTTTTGACTGTCCTTCAGGTTGGAGTTTTTATATAGCACAGTGGTTAACTAGAAATAATATCGTATCCCTCTAATTTTAATAGTTTTTTTGCTTTCTCATTATCCTTCTCTTTAATCAGTATGTAGTCAGTATTGTAAGTTGATATAACAAAGACGCTGATATTCCTTCTAACCGATTTTTTATGTCTTCATTTTAGCATATCAATATTTCCGTTGCAAAAGGCATACCTGGTCTATTGGAACCACAATTATATTAAAATCTGGTCTGGTGTGAACTGTAACTTTCAATATCCTCTCAGTTAAAATAAAACCTATATTTTATTGACTTTAGTAGAATGATTTTATAAAATATAGAGATATGATGAACTGTAATATATGATGTATTTAAACATAGTTTATGAGAAAGGCATTTCATCTTGTTGAACTGTAATATGAGATATGCTAAAGAAGGTGTTTACGGGGTCTGTAAGCACCCTCTAATGTTGTTTTGTATGGTTATTGAAAATAGAATCATTGTAGGAGTAATTAAAGGGCTTAATAGATGCTGTTATTATCAATAGTATATGAAAAAGGAAATCATTGACAAAAAACGACAAGTTTGGTATCATTGTATATAAATAAAAAATGATCTTCATATGTCATCTTTTATAATTAAAGAAATAAATATGAGAGCATTTCTATTATAATAGAAAACTATTATAAATGGTAACAAGGAATATTTCTCATGTTGGAGAGGAGAAAACAATATTAGAGAATAAAGAAAATGCTAAGATAGATATGTACTTTAGCGTTAAAGTTGGCGATTTTTTTTTAGTGCAATTAAATTTCTTACTGTATGGCTATGAATTGTTGTTTATATTAAAAAGTTTTCTGTAAAGCTAATAGCAGTGTTAGAGAATACCGATGCTTATGTAAAGCTACACCAGATTTTTCTGCTTTATAATCAGTTAAGTGGAAAGGTATATTAACTCGGACGAAGGCATGGTGAAATTTTGATAATTTCACCATGTTTTGAGAGTCTAAAATACCTGTTTTTATCTCGATAATTTCTTGCTCCAAAGATCTTTGCATTAAAAAAGTTGTTGCGAAAAATACCAAATTTTGACGAAATACTTTTTTTATATATAATATTATGGTAAAGTATTACAAAAAGATGATAATTTATACAAATTCTATGTTTAAGCAAATATTAAGGGGGGATAAGGTTTGGAAATCAATGTATTAGAGTTACAACTAAAGATATTTCTGTTACATGATTTAAAGCAAGAAGATGCATTAAATGAAATTGCATCCTTTATTGATGAGACTTTATCGAAACAAGAAGAAATGCGAGTATTTCATAGAAGGAATCAGTATAAAAATTATAGTTTTTGCTCCTTTTATCCGATTGCACAGGAAGGTGTGTATCAAAAAGAAAAAGTATATTCTGTGTTAATACGGACAATTGATAGAGTGATTGCAGATTATTTCATGAAGAATTTGCCGAACCACTATAATAAGATGATGAAAGGGCTGGTTTGTGAGGTCAAAAAGATACCTCCACATCTTATCGAGCGAGTATATACGATAACTCCGGCAATCATCAAAGATAGCCATGGATACTGGAAGGAACATTTGACATTTGAGCAGTATGAAGAGAGAATAAAAATTAATTTGATAAAAAAATATAATGCATTTACAGAAAATAAAATAGATGAGGATTTTCCCCTGTATCATTCAATTCAAATACTAAACAAGGTACCTATTAAGATTCTGTATAAAGGCATACACTTGCTGGGGGACAAGCTGGAGCTGCATGTTTCAGAACACCCAACAGCACAAAAGTTAATATACATGAGTCTTGGAACCGGAATACTGGAATCGAATGCCCGTGGGAATGGTTTTATGAACTACCAATACTATAAGTAAGGGAGATGGATTCGTGCTACAGGATTGCATTGCGATATTTAAAGATACTTTGGAAAAGAATAAAAATATAATTATTGATAATTATGTACCTAAAGATGGGACATACTTATTGATTCGTATGGAAAATGGCAATTTTCAGGCAGATACTCCTCTTGAAATTTTTTATGATAAAAAAATTGGATTAGTAGAGGGAAAAGCAGATACCCGATATCCATACATTGCGAAACTTGATTATTGCAGTAAATTAGTTGAAATGAACAAACCAATAGATAGTAAAAAAACAATTCATTCCAATAATTATCTCTCTTTTTTTGTTAAGAAGGAAAGCTTGACTACAGGCAAATTAACAGATGAGATAATTGATGGATATTATGAAGTTCTTAAAGATCCCGGAAAAAAATATGAGAAAAAAGCAAAATCCAGAGAGATTTATCAAAAAATAGAAACAGATCTTGGCAAACCAGATATTAAGATTATTGAAAAGGTTCACACCTGGATAAAATCTCATATATGGGATGTGGAGTTTGATAACAGAAAAAAAGATTATCTTAAGGTGTTTTTCATTCTGCCGAATCAAGAGCAAACGATTAAATTGTATGAAAAGGAAGAACGCAGGTATGTAATTCCTAATATTTATAATAGTAATGATTTTAATCGTATTGTTGGAGAACAAATTCTTGGATTGCCCAATAATAATATGGGCATGAATGCGAAAAAGCCTTTCCTGGAGTACAAATCAAAAAAAATCAAAGAACCTTTACTTTTGAGTTTGGATGAAGTATTATTGCAAAATTCATTTTTTGAATATCTGTTAAGTAAAGTTTCTGTCGGTAATGTGAATCTATATGTTGATACTATAAGTCGAAAAATGGATTTTTATAAAAGTTCAGAGTTCCCTTCGGATTTTAAATGTGGTTTTTTTATGCGGTTGCAAAAGGAAAAGAATGAGGTTGCAATCCTTGATTTAGAGCTGATACCTGAATACAATTCACATTTGAAAAATCAGTTTGTGTTTAAAACTATCATAGAATGCAGTGAAGATTCGATTAAGCGTTTGGAGAGCGGCTATGGGGGGAAAAGTGAACGATATGAACTGGAACAAATAATTAATGAGGTGCTATTTAATAAATGGCTGAGTGGAAACTACTTTACAGATCCCGGAGATATCCGTTTGAATGATGGTATGCTGAAATTCTGTTTGTTGAAGGGACGAAAACGGCTTTGGAGCTGGATGCGGGGTGGTGGTAATGAGCCGTCAGAATTGTTAAACAGGCTGTCAATGGATATCATTAAAAATACTATCAGTAATGGATACTTAGAGAAGTCAGTACATCAGTTAAATCTAAGATGGTCACTTATCGATTATTTCTCAGGATCAAACAAAATGGAGGAGCTTATGAATAAAGTGAGAGTGGCCTTGAGAGGTCATGTCAATGCAAAAGACGATTGGGAATTTGAGAACGATCAGGAGTATTATTATGCGGTAGGCCAATTGCTTCGTTATTATTTATCCAAGACTAGAAGCATACGGGTGACACAATCATTGGTGAATCCATTCCTGAATGCAAGGCAGGATCGTGTGATTAAGAATCGACTTCAGCAGCTCTATAAAAAGACAAATTATGATATTGATGTGACTAACCCGCGCGTTAATAATTTGATTAGTCATATTCATACTTATGATCCGCAAGAGAGTGTAGACCAAGATTATCTGATGGGAGGATTTACTTCCAGTTTATTAATATATGAGAAAGATTGAGGGGGAAATTAAAATGAATAGCAGAGTATATGGAGTGTTGGGAATCTCATCAATTATGGCAAACTGGAACGCGGATTTTTCTGGGTATCCAAAGACTATATCAGACGGGCGGATTTTTGGCAGTGATAAAGCACTAAAGTATCCGATCAAGAAGATGTGGCAGAACGAAGGGAAAAAGGTTCTATATATTAAATCAATGACTCTGGATGAAAATAAAAAGGGGGAAATTAGTGTAATACCCCGTACTTTGAAAGAGCGATACGAAACCATATTCGGAGTAGAAGATTTAACTAAGTGCAAAGATGCGAAAGAAGTACTTAAAAATCTATTTCAGGCAATTGATGTTAAAAATTTTGGGGCAACTTTTGCTGAATCAGGAAATAATGTATCAATCACAGGTGCTGTACAGATTGGACAGGGTTTTAATAAGTATGATGATTCGTCACCACAGGAACAGCAGATACTGTCTCCTTTCAGAGATGCAAGAGCAGGTGAAAAGGCAGAAAAAAAAGGCAAAGAAGCAGAAGAAGCTAAGAATTCGACATTAGGGACAAAAATAGTCAGTGATGAGGCGCATTACTTCTACCCATTTGTTATCAATCCTGCTGCCTATCACGAGTTTGTTGAAATGGGAGTTACTGATGGATATACGGACGAAGATTATCAGGCATTTAAGACTGCTTCGCTTTGTGCTGCTACTTCTTTTGCAACCAATGCAAAGTCCGGATGTGAAAATGAGTTTGCAATATTTTTAGAGACAGAATCGGATTTGTATTTACCAAATCTTTCAGAGTATATACTGTTTGATAAAGGCAAGGGTGAAAAAGATAAAAACAAAATAAAAATAACCTGTGATCATATGCTGAACGATGTAAGTGATAAGATTAAATCTGTAGAGGTTTACTATAACTCTTATACAACAGAGCTGGAATCCAATATACAAGGGGCAAAATATTTCAATATCATTACTAAGAAAGAGGTATAATATGCAGATATTGAAGTTTACGCTGAGCGGGAACACTGCATTCTTTAAGAAGCCCGATGTGAATACATACCTGTATTTTACATATGGACATATACATAAGCTTGCACTGATGGGGATATTTGGAGCAGTCATGGGATATGGCGGCTATAATCAGATGGGCAGAGAAGATGTATTTCCAGAATTTTATCGTCGGTTAAAGGATATAAAAATTGCAATTGTTCCTAAGAACGAGAAAGGAATGATACATAGAAAGATTCAATCCTTCAACAACTCTGTCGGATATGCATCTTATGAGCAAGGCGGCAACCTGATTGTGAAAGAGCAATGGCTGGAACATCCTGAGTGGGATATCTACGTATTGCTTGAACGGGACGAGGAGAAGAAACTGGCCCAGGCAATTATAAACCATCAATGTACATATCTTCCTTACCTGGGAAAGAATGACCATCCGGCAGATATTAAGAATCCTGGATTGATTGAAGATGCGGTGGAAGCCCAGAAAGTCCGGTTCATTGACAGTCTGGTTCCAAAAGCATGGGTATCATTGGATTATCTTGACGAGGAAGAAGAGGCGGTTGGAATGATCTTTAAATATGAAGAACACTTGCCTGTAAGTCTTGATGAAGAGACCAATTTGTATCACTTGGAGAATTTTGTATATAGCAATATGTATGTTTTAACAAAGAAGTGTCCGGTAATCTGTGCGCAGGGAATAAATCTTGTGTTTTTTTAGGACGCATTAAATAAATCAGAGGTGCTGCAAAATGATAAGATGATTTTGCAGCACCTCTTTTTAAATTATTCTTGAGAGGAAGGTTGTTATGTCAGCTCATAAATTTTTGCCATTAGAAAATATATTGAAATTTGAATATCCGATCTATGCTCATACACATGAAACAAAGAATAGGGAAACGTTACAGGAACATACTCGGCTCTGCCAAACGTATTATGAACAGTTGTATCACGAGAAACGGCTGGGTGATTTCTTTTGCCGGTTTGCAGAACGATTTTTGTTGAAACAATGCGAACCGGTATACAAGATATTCCATAATATGATTGATAATGTGGTCACCTTTCATGATGTTGGTAAAGTGAATCCGGAATTTCAACGGGTCAATATGAATCATTATACGGATAAAGTATATTGGTGTGACTGGTTTGATGGAACCAGGCATTCACTGTTTTCGGCCTATGCTTATGTCAATTTCTATATGAAGAAAATAAATGAATTAGTGGCCGAAAAAACAGCTAAAAAGATTTTATGGGGAATTTGCCTGATTAATGGTATGGTAATATCCAGACATCATTCAGATTTGACCCGTATGGGAGATTTTATCGACGAATTTAAGCCCGGCGGAAAAATACAATTAATGGAGACTGGTTTAAGAAAAAGTGGACATTTCCTGTATCTGGATATTGATTTAAAAAGGGACAAGTATTGGAACCGGTGGAACCGGTTTAAACAATTCACGGATCAAAATAAAGAGTTGGAAGCGGGGGCTTTCTTATACACCCGAATGTTATATTCTCTTCTGGTTTCTTGTGATTACTATGCAACGACAGAATATGGTAACGATTATTGTATCAAAGATTTCGGCAATGTCACCCGGCAGGATGAGTTCTGCCATGCGTATGAAAACACGGAACTGATCAGAATGATCAGAAAAAAGGCTGCTGATCAGCCTGAGAGACTGGATTTTTCATCCATTAAAGATATCAATCAATTGCGGACAGTGCTGTTTCTTGAAGCAGAACAAACTATGCAGCAGAATTTACATGCCCCAGTATATTTTCTTGAAGCACCAACAGGGAGTGGGAAAAGTAATACAGCCATGAATCTGAGTTTTCAATTATTGCAGCAAGGGTATCAGAAAATCTATTATGTTTATCCGTTTAATACACTGGTCGAGCAGAATATTAATATTTTAAAAGAGACCTTTGGAGAAGACAGTAATGAATTTGATCGTATTGCGGTAATAAATTCGAATACTCCAATTAAATGTAAACAGATAAATGATCAGGAAATACTGGATGATTATGTAAAAGCGCTGCTGGACAGACAATTCTTAAATTACCCTTTTATCCTTACTACTCATGTTTCATTATTTCAAACTATGTTCAGTCATGAGAGGGAGGCATTATTTGGATTTTTGCAATTAAAAGACAGTATTATTATTTTGGATGAAATTCAAAGTTATAAAAATACCATATGGTCAGAGATTATTATTTTTCTTAAAAATTTTGCTGCGTATTTAAATATCAAAATTATTATTATGTCGGCGACGCTTCCTGATTTGAATTATCTTTGTGATGATGGCACAGATGTGGTCTCTCTGGTTCATGAGACAGAAAGATATTTCAGCAACTGTAAATTTAAAGATCGGGTCAGGGTCTCTTATGAATTGCTTGGTCAGAATATACGTCTGGAAGTTTTGCTTCAACATATTTTAAGTAAGTATGATGGTCAGAAAAAAATTGTAGTGGAATTTATCAAACGAAAAACGGCATATGAATTTGCCCGGATGATAAAAGATCAGAATAATGCATTAGAGTTAATATTATTTACAGGAGATGATAACCGGGCAGATCGGTTAAAGAAAATCCAGAGAATTAAAAACAGCAAAGATGGGCTTCTGCTGATTGCAACCCAGGTGGTTGAGGCCGGGGTTGATATTGATATGGATATTGGTTATAAGAATGTATCTAAATTGGATAGTGAGGAACAATTCCTGGGACGAATTAACCGATCATGCAAAAAGCTGGCGGGGGGTAAAGTTTACTTTTTTGATCATGATGATGCTGCAGCTATATATAAGGATGGTGATTGCCGAATAAGTCCGGAGCTGACCTTAAAGGATGAAACAATGCGGGAGCTATTAAAAGATAAGCGATTTTCTCCATATTACCTGGCTGTTATGGAGCATATAAGGATACACAGAAATCAGTCAGGAGACAGCACGGAAAATATAGATGTTTTTTTTGATGAAAAAGTGGGTGGGTTGAATTTTACAGATATTTCTAAACGGATGGCATTGATTGATGATGATAAATGGACTAAATCAGTATTTTTATCTCGTGAAATAGAAGTAGATAATGGAACTTTGAAAGGAGATGAGGTTTGGGAACAGTATCGGTTGTTATTGGAAGATTATGAGATGGACTATTCTAAAAAGCAGGTAAAGCTTTCGAAGGTTAGAAGTAAATTGAATTATTTTATATATGAGATTTCTAAGCACGTACCGTTAGATTATAATGACCAGATAGGTGAATTATACAAGATTGACAATGGAGATACTTATTTTATAGATGATATCTTTCAGCGGGACAAATTAGAGGAAGGGGAGAGGTTCCTGTGAGGGTAAATGGTACTTTGATGAATTATTATATTCACTGTAAACGACAATGCTATTTGCATGGAAATCGCTTAAATCTTGAAGATAATAGCGAACAAGTAAAAATAGGAAAAGCAATTCATGAAGACAGAGCCACAAAATCTAAAAATCATGAAATTGCAATTGAAAATATAAGACTGGATCACTTGACCGGGGAATATTTGACTGAAGTGAAAAAGTCAGATGCTGATGTGGAGGCCAGTACATGGCAGCTTTTATATTATTTGAAAATATTGAAGAGTAAAGGAATTGAGCGAAAAGGTAAGTTGAAATTTATCGAAAAAATAAAACTAATAAAAAAGTAGTTATTGTAGAGCTTACCCCGGATAATGAAGCAATTCTCGAAAGATATAGTCTGGAAATAGAATCATTAATAAATGATTCTGAAATTCCAGGTGTATTGAATCAGTCGAAATGCAAAAAGTGCGCATATATTATGTCTATGGGAGAATTGATGAGAAAAGATAATTCTTTATGTTATCGTAAAGACGGGAAAAATATTTATATACCAATTGAAAATACCAAGGAAATATATTGTATGAATGAAATTTCAATCAATACAAAGTTATTAGATTTCCTGTCTCGTAATCATGTAATTGTGCACTTTTTTAATTATCATGAGGGATATAGCGGAACCTTTTATCCCAGAGAAAAATATCAAAGTGGCCGTCTTCTGGTTAAGCAGGTGGAGAAGTACCAGAAAGAACGCCAGGTGATAGCAAAGGCTATTGTAAATGGTATAAGGGTAAACTTACTGGAGGTTCTGTACCATTATTACAAGCATGATAAAAAAGAGGTAAAAGAAACGATTGACTGGTTACGTAAAGAAGCTGGTATTAAAATCGATGTTGTTCAGTCAGTTCCTGAAATCATGGCAATAGAAGGGGAAATGTGGCTGCGATTTTATAAGGATTTCAAATATTTTTTACCAGAAGATTTTGTAATGAATAAACGGGTGAAGCGTCCACCTGATAATCCAATTAATGCATTGATCTCGTTTGGCAACACACTGCTTTATACCAAAACAATATCTGCAATCTATAAAACGCATCTGGATCAAAGAATCAGTTTTTTGCATGAACCATCGGAAGGACGATTTTCATTAAGTCTTGATATCAGTGAAGTGTTTAAACCGGTAATAGTATATAGGACTATTTTTGATCTGATAAATAATCGGAAGTTGCAGGTCGAGAAACATTTTGATAAGAAAGTCAATTACTGTCTTTTGAACGAGAATGGACGGAAAATATTTATTGAAGCATTTGAGAAACGCTTGGATACGGTATTCCAACACCCTAAATTAAAACGCAGAATGAGTTATCAGACCGCGATTAAAATGGATTGTTATAAGCTGATAAAATGCATTATGGAAGGAAAAGATTTTGTACCATTCTCTCTAAAGGAGGGATTTTGATGGCTAAGAAAATGAATTATAATTATGCTTTTGTTTTTTACGATGTGAATGAGAAACGAGTTCATAAAGTTTTTAAAATATGTAAAAAATATCTTTCGCACTTTCAGTATTCTGTTTTTCGGGGGGAGATGACTCCATCTAAGTTAATTAGTTTAAAAACAGATTTGAATAAAGTGATTGATAAAGACGAAGATTTTGTCTGCATTATAAAATTGATGAATGATATTGTATTCGGGGAGGAAGTTCTGGGTAAATCAGTACGAGAGACCGGGGAGGAGCTTATTCTATAACATTTTTACCAGGTGGAGAAAATGGAATGTTAAGAAAAACCTTGCAGTATAAAGGTTTTTTAATTATTTGGCGAAAAAATGAATTTTGGTGATTGCCTGGTAAAAATATTGAAAAGTGTTGAATTTGTAAGGGATTTTAAGGTATACTTATTTTGAAACCTTGAGTTTATGTTGGTTGAATAGCAACAGAAGCTGTATTTAAATATGCAAGCAAAATCGGCTTGCTGAAAACAGAGGGTTGAATAGCAACAGAAGCTGTATTTAAATAAGGCAACGGACAGGCTGCCCGTTACGATAAATATGTTGAATAGCAACAGAAGCTGTATTTAAATGTGTGTAGTTCATTCACCAGTTTTTGACGATTCCGTTGAATAGCAACAGAAGCTGTATTTAAATGCAAGTGGCTTTTCTTTTCCGCAAAATTCACAAGTAGTTGAATAGCAACAGAAGCTGTATTTAAATTCGTCAAAGATGATTTTTCCTTCCTTTCCGTTAAATGTTGAATAGCAACAGAAGCTGTATTTAAATCTTTTCGTTATTGTGAGCGCCTCAATACACATATTGGTTGAATAGCAACAGAAGCTGTATTTAAATGCTAAAAGCTTCTGTATCTCCGGCCTGGCCTCAATGGTTGAATAGCAACAGAAGCTGTATTTAAATCTCTGAGTCAGTGTAACTTCCTTCTCCGGTACGACGTTGAATAGCAACAGAAGCTGTATTTAAATCTATAGGAATTGGTGTTTTCGTAGGATTCCGGATCAGTTGAATAGCAACAGAAGCTGTATTTAAATTCATACAGCTCATCCGAATATGTTACAGTTCCATCTGTTGAATAGCAACAGAAGCTGTATTTAAATTTGTAATCACATCGAAAGAGCCATCCAAGCTGACGTTGAATAGCAACAGAAGCTGTATTTAAATTCCTTATTCCTTTCCTTGTAGTAAGAAACTTTATCGTTGAATAGCAACAGAAGCTGTATTTAAATCAATGCTATCCTCTTTTGTTATTGAGTAAGCAGCGTTGAATAGCAACAGAAGCTGTATTTAAATCAATAATTCCCTTCTCCGGCATCTAATGGGCATTCGTTGAATAGCAACAGAAGCTGTATTTAAATGGACTTAGCGCAACCGGGATTAACCAGGTTTATAAGGTTGAATAGCAACAGAAGCTGTATTTAAATCAGCTTCGGGCCTGGTGACGGTAAGCATAATCCATGTTGAATAGCAACAGAAGCTGTATTTAAATAATTCATTGTCCAATCGGGTGTGATACCCTAATAGTTGAATAGCAACAGAAGCTGTATTTAAATACAGAGTGGATGAAACAACCATGATTTATGCACAGGTTGAATAGCAACAGAAGCTGTATTTAAATGCCAATGATTACACTGAAGGGTTTTACGATCACATGGTTGAATAGCAACAGAAGTTGTATTTAAATAACTGCCAACGATATCGGCAGCGTGCAATGCAGCGGTTGAATAGCAACAGAAGCTGTATTTAAATCGCAAATACCAAGGATACCCATCCTTATCATGTACCGTTGAATAGCAAAAGAAGCTGTATTTAAATTACATCTTTGCTCCTTCTGTTGTAATTTACCATATTGTTGAATAGCAACAGAAGCTGTATTTAAATGTCAAAGGAGCTGGATTCCATGTCAAGGGATATTAGTTGAATAGCAACAGAAGCTGTATTTAAATGATAATGTATAACTGTAGTCTTCGCCGTTGAATATGTTGAATAGCAACAGAAGCTGTATTTAAATGTAAACAGGAAACTTATATCATGTTCCTGCGTAAGTTGAATAGCAACAGAAGCTGTATTTAAATTTGTTTACAGTAGTCGGCTTATTTAATTTGCCCCCGAGTTGAATAGCAACAGAAGCTGTATTTAAATGTCTTTTCACCTGTTCTTCCGATATCCGGTAACTCACGTTGAATAGCAACAGAAGCTGTATTTAAATGTGCTAAATTGTGCGCTGCCTCTGCGGCAGTATGGGTTGAATAGCAACAGAAGCTGTATTAAATTCTTCCGACAATCCTGATAACGCACGATCCAATTGTTGAATAGCGACAGAAGCTGTATTTAAATTTCTTGGTATTCCACTCATTGATTCTCCTCCTTTCCAGTTGAATAGCAACAGAAGCTGTATTTAAATATCGTTATGAAGATGTTATTCACAGAGTGCTTAATGTTGAATAGCAACAGAAGCTGTATTTAAATTCCTGTATAATTGCGCTTGATATCGGATACATCGTAGTTGAATAGCAACAGAAGCTGTATTTAAATGTCAACCTTCATTCAGTCCATCATCAACAAAGAGGTTGAATAGCAACAGAAGCTGTATTTAAATCAGGTTATTTCATACGTCCCCAGTGGTGCAAGGCCGTTGAATAGCAACAGAAGCTGTATTTAAATCGTAATTTCAATGCGTCTTATGGTGACGGGAAAAAGTTGAATAGCAACAGAAGCTGTATTTAAATGAACAGTAAGACGAAAAGTGGCATAAGGAGGATAACGTTGAATAGCAACAGAAGCTGTATTTAAATGACGGTGCCATCTTTTGGTCTGGTTCCCGTGGCGGTTGTTGAATAGCAACAGAAGCTGTATTTAAATGCCGCTCTCTTCTCTGATTATTCATGCCACTTGCTTGTTGAATAGCAACAGAAGCTGTATCATGAGGGATAGATAAGTTTTTACCTAAACCATTTGAACGGGGCGGAACCTGCTATTGCGATTATCGGAATCGGCGAATCTTCCGGTTAAGTTAGTAAAGGAATTAAGATGTGAACTGAATGATGTGACCGAAAAATAAAACGCGGGGAATATTATTAAGAACTACGCGATTGAAACTGAATCCGAATTGTGTTAGAATATAAAAGATTGACATACGCGAAAGATTAAGTTCAGAAAGGATTCGCCTTTAATATGAAAAGAAAACAAATGATAAAGAACTTGGCATTGTATGGCCTTACGATGGCGGCAGTGATGATGCTGGCAGGCTGCAACAGCTCCCAGACATCCTCTGCAGAAGGAGAAACTGAGGAACCCGAGATTGTTTTGGCAGATAATAATGATCAGCTTGTAGAGCCGGATGAGACTATCATGGCACTGACGCCGGACGGGCCGCTGCTGCCTTCGGTTGAAGGTGTGGAGGCGGAATATAGTGAACCGATACCAGATTATCTGAGAGTCGGAATGCAGCATTCGATCGTAACTGTTTTACAGGAACGGCTGATGGATCTTGGCTTTATGGATTACGATGAACCGACTGATCTTTATGGTGAAGTTACCCAGAGTGCGGTAAAGGTATACCAGCGTCAGAACCAGTTGGTGCAGGATGGAATTATCGGACCGGATACTCTGGAGGCGATTTTATCACCTGATGCAAAGTATTATGCAGCCCAGCATGGTGATACCGGTGATGATATCCAGCGGATCCAGACGCGCCTATATGAACTTGGTTATCTGGCAACAGCCAATCAGGTAACCGGCAATTATGGTGACGGTACCCAGGAAGCCGTGATCAAGATGCAGAATATGAATAGTCTGGAGCAGGATGGCAAGGTTGGCCGAAAAACAATGTACCTGCTCTACAGTGACGAAGTGAAGCCGAATATGCTGTCATACGGTGAGAAGAGTGATTTGGTACTGGCTGCGCAGCAGCGTCTGAAGCTGCTTGGCTATATGACCTCTGAGCCGGATGGTGCTTATGGTAATGATACAATTATAGCAGTGAAACAGTTCCAGTCCCGCAACGATCAGGTTGTTGACGGTTATCTGGGACCAACGACGAGAATGGCTCTTAACAGCAGTGATGCGGTTCCTAATGGCCTGGGTCTTGGAGACAGCGGTGATACTGTACAGCGGGTTCAGAATATGCTGAGCCAGCTGGGCTATCTGAATTCAGCCAATACAACCGGATATTACGGAGAAGTAACAGAGAATGCGGTGAAATTATTCCAGCGGACTAATGGTCTGTCGGCGGATGGCTCCGTCGGTGCCATTACCATGACAAAGCTGACCAGTAATGATGCCAGAAGGGCTCCGGCCAACTCCGGCAGTTCCGGCAGTTCCGGCAGCAGCGGCAGCAGTACAACACAGGGCCGCAATAACACCGGCGGGTCGAGCGGCAGCAGCAGTGGAGGCAGCAGCAGTACCCCGAATACCGGATATGCCAGCGGCGGAGCAAGTACGCTGATCGCAGTAGCACAGTCCAAACTGGGCTGCCCCTATGTGTGGGGGGCGAAGGGGCCGAATTCCTTTGACTGCTCTGGTTTCGTTTACTGGTGCCTGAATCAGTCCGGGGTGCGTCAGAGTTACCTGACTTCATCAGGATGGCAGAGTGTTGGAAAATATACTAAGATTACCAGTTTTTCGAACCTTCGTGCCGGTGACATTATTGTTGTCAGAGGCCATGTGGGAATTGTTGCAGGAGGCGGTACCGTAATCGATGCATCATCCGGTAACGGCAAGGTTGTCCATCGTTCCCTGGGCTCCTGGTGGTCGAAGAACTTTGTCTGCGGATGGCGAATCTTCGGTTAATAACAGAATATATAAAACCCCTGGAAGAAGCTGATCAGGCTTCCTCCGGGGGCTTTTTCATGGTAAATCCGATTTTTACTTTAAACAGATCAGCATCTGTGAGTATCTGGAAGCTGCCGCCCTGAAGTGTGGTCAGGCTCTTGGCGATGGAAAGGCCGAGTCCGCTGCCTTCCGTGGTACGGGATACATCGCCGCGGACGAACCGCTCGGTCAGATCCTCACCTTCAATATTAAGCGGATTCTCTGAGACATTTTTAATGATAACATATGCTTTTGTGTCATCCTTCTCAATATCTACATACACCCGGCTGTTCTCCATGGCATATTTAGCGGCATTGTTATAGAGGTTTTCAAGGACGCGCCACAGGTGCCGGCCGTCGGCTTCAATGATAATGGGTTCCTCGGGCAGTGCCGAGATCAGGCTTAAATGACGGGCTGTATACTTGTCCTCAAATTCACCGTTGGTCTGCCAGATCATCTCAACCAAATCCAGTTCGGTTATTTCCAGTTTGATATTGCCGGAGCTGGCTTTGGATGCTTCGACGAGATCTTCGGTCAGGGTCTTAAGCCGCTGGGATTTCTGCTCCAGTACGTTTAGATATTCCTGGATTCTGGAATCTTCGATATTCTGACGTTTGATCAGATCAATGTAGTTGATAATGGAAGTCAGCGGTGTTTTGATATCATGTGAGACATTGGTAATCAGGTCTGCTTTCAGGCGTTCACTTTTGACCTGATCCTGAAGGGCCTGCTCCAGGCCGGTTCCGATGCTGTTGAGCATCCTGGCCAGTTCCAGTTCCTTGCCGGTAAATCCCGAAAAATCCATCTGGTAGGACGTGTCACCACCGGCAATTCGTGATACGGTATCAACAATCTTATCCTGTTGCAGCGATAACGTAAACAAGCGGTGGAAGATATAATAATCGATGCCAACCAATCCAAGCACCAGCAGAATACAAGCGCCGACGGCAGAGGTCAGATTGCGGTGGCCGTATAAGATGGCGAAGATTCCTACTCCGAAAATCTGTATTGCTATAAAGGCAATATAGAAGACAAACAAACGATAGGAATGGGTCTTGTTATTAATGTAGGCGGTTATGTTCCTGAGCAGTTGGTGGATCGTGCTGTTTTCCCATAGCTGCCGTGTTTTGTAGCGTCTCAGCAGACTGAAAGCGCCGAAGAGACAGCAAAGGTAGATAATGACAGCACGCATCATGCGTTCGACAAAGGCCCATTCTGTCTCAAAAACCAGAAGATGAATCAGCTTATAACCTATCTTTTCGCCCAGAAACAGCGAAAATGAGGTGAGCAAAGCAGTCAGTACAATGCAGCTTTCAGTGCTGATCATATCCATCCCATGCAGCCGTAGTGAAGTGCTGTCTTTGGTCTGGTAGCCTGATACGATAACCAGGTAATACAGAGTCAGCAGGCAGCCGATAATACCAGCACACATACGCAGAAATGCTTCAAATGAGCGCTGATGCAAATCAAGGTAGTCGTTATTGGCCGCAGCGTAAGGGTCGTCATATGGGTAACTGGTATCGATGGCAACCATCATATAATAATCCGAAGCATCATAAAAATTATTTTGTTCCATTTCCACAGTGATATTGCGTGGAATCTCATTCAGGTTGGTATCGACCAGGATCGAATCGCTGCTCAGAAAGCAGTAACGGCCCAATTGCTTCATCTGCTCCAGCGTCATATCATAGGCATTGCTGTATACGATCTGATCATCATGGTCGTTTCTGTACAGGATCTTGAAGTAAAAGTTCGACGGATTGGCAATAAACTGATGATATACCTTGTAATACTCGCTCAGCGCTGACAAAACCTCACGAGCAAGATCCAGCAGTGAGGCGTATGCATCTCCCGGTTCACTGATCGTACGGCCAATATCATAGGACCGCCAGTTAACCAGACAGTCTTTTGCCGTAGAGGATGTGTCATATACAAATAAATCATTGACTACTTCAAACTGTTCATTTAAATAAAAACCCTGGCCCTGAGCGTATCGGATCACTTCCTCGAGTGTGTAGACGTACTCCACGTCGTTCCGGGTAAAGGAGAACATCTCCTTGGACAGGTCAAGCGCCCCGTCCGTTTCGAAGACATCGCGGTACTGGACGTACCTAAAGACGTGATCCATGTCCTGCTGGACCTGTTGCCGGAAGGCCGGAGAGTCATTATAATTACTGTCGAACAGCCAGTCGATACCGTTGCCGATGGTACTGCTTAAATAAAGCGTGGTTATACCGGTAACTGCCAGGGTAAGAAAAACAGCATGAAGCAAAACGGCAATATTTTTCTTGATCTGCAGTGAGTAATCTTTTAATTTCATAGCAGCTCCTATTGTTTCTCGATTTTATAGCCGACTCCCCATACTACTTTCAGGTAGCGAGGCTCTCTGGGATTGATCTCAATCTTTTCCCGGATATGACGGATATGTACTGCTACGGTATTGTCTGCCCCGATGGCTTCTTCATTCCATATCTGCTTATATATTTCGTCAATCGAAAATACCTTGCCGACATTCCGGACAAGCAGCAGCAGAATGTGGTATTCGATCGGAGTCAGCTTGATCAGCTCGTCGTCTACCCAGACCTCCTTGGTGTCATCATTGATCGTCAGTCCGCCGCATTTGTATACCTGCTCATCAGTGACAGGCGGCAGATTGCCGAGCTGGGTGTAACGGCGCAGCTGGGATTTCACCCGTGCCACCAGCTCCAGCGGGCTGAAGGGCTTTGATATATAATCGTCGGCACCGATATTAAGTCCCAGGATCTTATCGGTATCTTCGGATTTGGCGGACAGAATAATAATTGGAATACTGCTGTCTTCCCGGACCTTTAAGATCGTGCGGATACCGTCCAGTCCCGGCATCATAACATCTACAATCATCAAATCAACTTTCTGGCTTTCCAGAAGTTCCAGTGCTTCATAACCATCGTAAGCCTTAATTACCTCGAAGCCTTCGCCGGTCAGGTATATCTCAATGGCTTCTACAATCTCTTTATCATCATCACATACTAATATCTTCTGCATGGAATATCCTCCTTTTATCTATTAGTATACAACAAAAGAGGCCTTACCGCAATTGATAAGACCTCAAGTTTACCTGGCAAACTATTGATAATCACAGACATTCAGCCACTGAAGCAGCAATTCGGATTCCTCCGGACGCTTCTTTGAAAGCTGTGCAGCTGCAATCAGAGGCAGCCACTGCTGAACATAGCGTTTGTCTGTGCCGGTTTTCCGGCAGAATAAATCCAGGTACTTGTCGGCCCGGTCCTGATTCTCAAGACAGAACAGAAGATAGGTTCTGGCAACATCCGCACTGGCGTTGCCCTGCGTTGCATGAACCCAGTCAAATACATACAAGCTGCCGTCTTCTTTCATGATGATATTGGACGGCTGGAAGTCACCGTGGCATAACTTGGTATGCTTTGGCATTCCGTTCAGGCGGGTCAGGAGGTCGTAGCGGTTAACGGTGCTCAGCTCTTCGATCTCTGAAATCTGGCGTTCCATTTTGTCCTTCAGCTTATTCAACAGCGGGCAGCTCTTGGAATGAATCAGCAGCTGCAGATCCAGCATCTGATTCATGTACTCATCCAGTTTATCCGGATTCTCATCCATCAATTGCTGTAAGGTCTTGCCTTCAATGAAATCTTTGGTAATAGACCAGCAACCGTCTTCATCTACGGAAACTTCCATAATTGCAGGAATGTTTATTCCGCCGACTTCTTCAACTCTGGCGTTGATGATTGCTTCATTTAAAACCTCTGATTTGGGAAATCCTTTGCAAAATACTTTGATTGCTTTGTTGCCGTCCCGGTAAACACTTTTAGCAGCGTTCTGGGAAATTAGATTTCTTGCCATGTGTATCGCTCCTTCCCTGTTTCATGATATCAATGTTTTTAGGTCGCTATTTATTTTACTACAAAACCTTGGAAATGTATACCTTATTTTTGATAAAAATTTAACGAACATTTCCATCTAATAACGCAGTACGGCTGTTCCGTATGCAGCTAATGGAACTGCCACTGAGTATGGCCGTCCGTCACATTCTTTGTTGATGGCTTTGAATACCGGAGCTGTCTCGCCGGTATTGTAAAGGCCGTGATCCTGATCCAGCAGCAGTGTGTATTTTCCGGCCTTCGGAACCCCAAGCTGGTAGTCCGGGTATGCGACCGGGGTAAAGTTACAAATAAAAATCAAATTCTTCCTGCCGTTTTTGGCATGGCGGATAAAGCTGAAGATGCTGCGGTTGCCATCGTTGGCATTGATCCATTCAAAACCATCCCATTGGTCATCCAGTTCATAAAGAGCCGGATGTTTTTGATAAATTTGTAACAAACTTCTGGTATAGTCCTGAAGGTCTTTATGAAGGTCTTCTTCGGTCAGATACCAGTCCAGTGGAGCGGCTTCGTTCCATTCATGGAGCTGTCCGAAATCCTGTCCCATAAACAGAAGCTTCTTGCCCGGATGTCCGATCATAAAGGTATACCCGACTTTTAAATTCGCAAATTTATCTTCATGCAGTCCAGGCATTTTGTTGATCATGGAACATTTGAGGTGAACGACTTCATCATGGGAGAGAACCAGAATAAAGTTTTCGCTGGTAAAATAAGTAAGACCGAACGTCATCTTGTTGTGGCTGGCTTTGCGGAAATAAGGATCCTGTTTCATATACTCCAGAAAATCATGCATCCAGCCCATATTCCATTTGAAGGTAAAGCCCAGTCCGCCGTCCTTTGGCTCATGGGTGACCAGTGGCCATGCAGTGGACTCTTCGGCAATCACCATAGCACCGCTGCCGCGGGCAGCTACGACGCTGTTTAAATGGCGGAAGAATTCGATCGCTTCCAAATTCTGGTTGCCGCCATACTGATTGGGTACCCAGTTACCATGTTCACGTCCATAATCGAGGTACAGCATGGATGCGACAGCATCTACCCGCAGGCCGTCGATGTGGAAATGGTTAACCCAGTACAGGGCATTGGCAATCAGGAAATTGGTGACCTCGTGCTTGCCGTAATCAAAGACCTTGGTGCCCCAGTCAGGGTGTTCGCCTTTTCTTGAATCAGCGTATTCATAGAGAGGATCACCGTCAAAATCTGCCAGTCCATGGGCATCCCGGGGGAAATGCGCGGGAACCCAGTCAAGGATAATGCCGATTCCTTTCTTATGTAGGTAATTAACAAAATACATAAATTCGTCTGGCGTTCCATATCGTGAGGTCGGAGCAAAATAACCGGTTACCTGATAGCCCCACGAACCATCGTATGGATATTCGGCGATACCCATCAGTTCAACGTGGGTATATCCCATATCAGTAACGTATTCGGCCAGTTCATGAGCGGCTTCTTTGTAAGTATAATAGCCTTCCTTCTCCACTCGGCCTTTCTTTTTCCAGGAACCCAGATGAACTTCATAAATGCTGACAGGACGCTGTCTGGGGTTCTGATCCAGGCGTTTTTTCATCCAGGCGGTATCAGTCCATTTATAATCTGCACCGCTGCACGTAATAGAGGCGGTACCGGGACGGTATTCGGCATACCGGGCGTAGGGATCAGCCTTGAACAACAGCTTGCCGGTCTGGGTGGTAATGACGAATTTATAAAGTTCGCCTGCTTCGATACCGGGAATAAATGCTTCATAAATACCGGAAGTCTCTAACACAGTCATTGGATCGGCGTCCGGGTCCCAGCCGTTGAAGTCGCCGACAACGCTGACGGCAGCTGCATGAGGGGCCCAGACTGAAAAATAGTAGCCTTCCGTTCCATTATATGATCTTGGATGAGCTCCCAGTTTGTCATAGATCTCATAGTGGGTGCCGTTACCGAATAAATAACGGTCAACTTCGGTAATAAAACCCGTTCCTGTTTCAGCCATCAGTTATTCCTCCCATCTTTAAAATCATCCCTGCATTTGCGGGCAGGGTAAGTGTAAGTCTGCCGTCCTGAACCGGTATGACTGTATCATCTGTCAGGCTGTATACATGCTGTGCCTGGATCGGTATCGGAATCGATATTGTGGCTGCCTGGCTGTCATTGTTGGCGGCAACCAAAACGGCAGAACCTTCAGCGTGGCGTGCATATGCATACTGGCGGTTGGTCAGCATCAGCTCCTGATAACGTCCACCATGGAATTCCGGATGGCCGGTATGGATCGCGGCCAGCTGGCTGATATAATCGGTTAAGCTGTTGCACGACTGTTTCATTTCAGCAACGGGAATATGTGGACGCAGTGCCGTATCACTGTGATTTGACCGGAGTCCTTCGATCCCCCATTCACTGCCATAATAGATCGAGGGAATTCCCGGCAGTGTCATCAGCAGGAGATAAGCCAGCGGCAGATGGCCCCGGTCGGTAAGTTTGCTGGCAATGCGGTTTTCATCGTGGTTATCCAGAAAGGTATAAAGTACTGGTGCGATGGCCTCGAGCCGTTTGACGTTGTGGGCAATTTCGAAAAAGTTGTGATCGTTCAGCCCGGAATACAGGCTCTTATGTAGCTCATAATTCGTAACCGAGTGAAGCATACCGGAATTGGCCCAGCGGCTGTAATCGCCGTGGATCACCTCGCCCATCAGCCAGAATTGTTCTTTCATCTGTGCTGTCCGGGTTCGCATCTCCTCCATGAAGGTGAAGTCCAGAACATTGGCACAGTCAAGCCGGATGCCATCGACATCAAATTCTGAAATCCAGAACTGGATAACATCGAATAACCAGGCTTTTACTTCCGGGTTCTGCAGGTTCAGGCAGGGCAGCTGAAAATGACCCTGCCATGCATCATAGCTGAAGGGATCGCCCATCGGACTGCTCCCTCCGAAGTTCAGGTTGCGGTACCAGCCGCAGTAGGCGGAAGCCTGGCCGTGCTGCAGAATGTCCTGAAAAGCAAAGAAATCACGGCCGGTATGATTGAATACGCCGTCAACGACGACCCGAATCCCCGATTCATGGCAAAGGCTGGTAAAGCGGGCAAAACTTTCATTGGTGCCGAGACGGCGGTCTGCCAACTTGAAATCCCTGGTATCATATCCATGTGAGGAAGACTCAAAGAGCGGGCCGATATAGATGACATTACAGCCTAAATCCCGGATGTGGGGAATCCACTGTTCCAGCTCCTGAAACCGATTGATGATGACAGCGTCCGTATTCTGTACCGGTGCGCCGGTCATGCCCAGTGGGTACATGTGATAAAAAACAGCTTGTGTGTACCATGTGTTCATAAGACAAAGTCCTCCCGCGTTGGTTTTATTGTCCTGCATTTTGATCAGCTACGAAATCTCTTCCAGCAGCTTGAATCTGCGGAGCAGGAATTGATATTTCAGCTGTGCCGCGTTCAGTTCGTAGATGCAGCAGTCGATCAGCGTCGGATCAACCACCTGTTCAAAATGGTTGCGTGCTGCATCGATGGTGTTCTTTGTCCGGTTAATCTCATCCCGGAGTTCAGAATTGCTCAGTTCCAGTTCGTAATCGAAAGAATCATGTTTCTTTTTCCAGATTGCCATATTCTTCATCTCCTGATATTTGATACCTTTAGTATCCTCTGAATATGGAAAGTTATTCGGAATCTGCAAAAAAATGTAATTATGTCTGGTGCTTTCTTTTAAATTGAGTTTAACATTCGCTACTGGTGGTGTCAATCAAAATCCGGCTTTTCCGTTCGCCCGTTTTCACCAAATCGGTGACCAAATTTTCTGGAAAAAGGGTTGACAACAGGATTGAAAGTGTGCATAATATAAAAACAATCACTGCCTGTTCCGGGCAGTCTGATGTACAAAGCTTTGCCCTGTTTCCAGGGAGTCCGGTCATTTCGACCAGTTATTTCATTTAGATTAAGAATAATATCGGGAATGAGGTGATAATGTAGAACTGTTTCTTTTGTGTACCCTGCTGATCGCCTGTGCATGGACAGATATAAGCTGCCGTAAAGTAAAGAACGGCTGGCTGATACTGGGAACACTGGCCGGGACGGCGGTGCGGGGTGCAGATTTTTGGTTTTCGGCTGCCCTGGTACTGGCAGCGGCGTTTCTATTGTTTCGGATCGGCGTGCTTGGCAGTGGGGATGGCAAACTGATGGCCGTAATTACAGGCTATCTTGGGTTATATGAAGGGTTGGCAGCGATTGGTTTTGGGATGGTTGCCGCGGTGCTCTGGTCTTGGCGTTTTCATACGCACAAACAGAGTATCAGGATTCGTTTTGGAAGTTTAGCAGCCTATATCAGGCAGATATTTCTCATTGGAAAAACAACAGCATATTACGAACCGGATGCTCAGCGGAAGGAGGATACGATCCCGCTGGCGGCCTGTCTGGCGGCCGGCACCGGAGCATATCTTTTCTGGAAACGGTTCTGGTGAATCATGAAAGGAGTTATATGAAACGGATTATGGCAATTTATGATACCGATCCCTGCTATGCTGACAAGTTCGCAGAATTTGTTAACCGCCGGGAGCAGTGCCCGTTTACTGCCGTTTCCTTTACCAGTTTGGAGCACCTGCAGGCCTATGCCGGCCGGCAGCAGGTAGAACTTTTGCTGGCGGGCAGTGGTGCCCAGGATGAAGGTATGGCGCAAGTGAATGCCTCCCAGACGGTCTGGTTGACCGGTGATCATGGCCGCGGGGGCGGTGGTGAAGCTGTTGTGTATCAGTATCAGTCGGCCGACAGCCTGCTGCGGGAGGTGATTGCCTGTTATCAGATGCAGGCCAGCCAGTGTCTGGATACTATC
>JBOFYZ010000028.1:0-8316 GCA_051654925.1 Lachnospiraceae bacterium
GCAAGTAGTGCAGCATTTTTCCGGTTATGGCCGCTTAAAATGATATACTGATCATCTTTATGCCAGAGTATAAACGGTAACAGAATACCAAACTGTTTGATACTGTCTGCCATATCCTGCAGTCGCTGTCCCTCGTACAATTTGAATTTGTGTTCAGGGAATGGCAACATCTTATCCAGGTCCATCTCCATATAGCCGAAGTTCATGGTTTCTTTTTGGGGGTCCGACTCCGGTTCAGAATCAAATTTCAGCATATCGGCAAAATCATCCAGATTCAACTTCGGTTTAGCCAACTGTCACCATCCCCTTTCTACTCTTTTTTTCAAGCAGTTCCTGTACAAACCGTTCATAAGCCAATGCCGCCGGGTTGTTCGGCATATATTCACAGATAGTCTTGTGATATGCCACCGCCTCCGCTACTTTGATAGAACGAGGAATATGATTCTCAAAGACAGGAATCTTACCAGCAAACCCATCTTGAATAAAAAGATTTACCTGCCTTGACAGATTTGTGTTCATACTTTCTATCGTCATTAAGATGCCCTCAATTTTCAGGCGATGGTTACTATTCTTCTGGATAATCTGATAGTGCCGCAAAAGTTCAGAAAGCCCCTGTGCTGATAACAATTCTGCCTGTGTTGGAATAATAATACTATCTGCACACATCATCACAGATATCATTGGCGTTCCCATTTGTGGCATACAGTCGATGATAATGAAATCATAGTCTGCTCGGATTGTATCTACATACTGGCTTAGAATCCGCTCTCTGAAATCAACATTACACAGATTCCGCTCTAAGGTAAATAACTGAGAGTTAGACGGAATCAAATCCACTCCACACTGAGTTTTAAATATGTATTCCTCTCGCTCTGGTAATTTTTCATTCTCAATGATGCGACGAATCAGGGTGTTGATTGTGATATCCAACTTATTGATGTTTTTCACTCCCATGATGATACTGGAATGTCCTTGTCCATCAAAATCAATCAAAGCTACACGATATCCTCTGCTTGCCAATCGCTCTGCGAGCGTTGTCGCCGTGGCCGTCTTACCCACACCGCCTTTCTCATTCATAATTGAAATCACTTCTGCCATTTTTATCCTCCACTATTTAATGTAAATAATTAATACAAGATACAATAAATTTTCGTCAACATAATTTAGAGAAATTCTTAAAAGGTGTGTAACTTCGCTGGAGATCGTGAACATATCTTTTACACAATTACTATAGTGTGTAATACACAACTTGAAACAATTTTCTACGGTTTTTAGCGGTTTTCAATGGCATTTCTGTCTTAATACAGAAAGACCCCAGAAACCTCATAATCACTTGAAAACACTGTGATTACAAGGCTCCTGGAGCCTCATAAAAAATCTATTTTGTTAGTAATGAAAAATCTTTACTGACCCATCTGCTTAGCCACTTCCTCAGCAAAGTTCTCTTCCTTCTTTTCAATTCCTTCACCGGTCTCGAAACGAACGAATTTCTTTACTTTCAGGGCAGCGCCGTTTGCTTTTGCAACTTCAGCTACGTACTGGCTTACAGTCTGTTTTCCGTCTTCTGCTTTTACATAAACCTGATCAAGCAGGCAGATCTCTTTCAGCTGTTTGTTGATACGGCCTTTAACCATACCTTCGATAATCTTATCATTTGCATCAGGTTTTTCGTTCTTAGCTGCTGCAGTTAAGATCTCTTTTTCTTTTTCGATGTAGTCAGCATCAACTTCATCGTTGCTGGTGTATAATGGTTTTAATGCAGCTGCCTGCATTGCCACGTTTTTAGCCATTTCTTTCACTGCATCGTTTACCACGTCAGCTTCTACGTCGATCAGAACACCGATCTTTCCACCTGCATGGATATAGGAAGCTACGAATCCGTTAGCTTCTGTTACAGCTTCAAATCTTCTGATGTTCATGTTCTCGCCGATAATGGAGATCTGGGAGGATAATGCTTCCTGTACGGTTAAGCTGGTATCTCTTGCCCATACCTCCGCCATGAATTCTTCCATATTAGCTGCATTGCTGTTCAGTGCCTGTGCTGCAACATCTGCTACATAAGACTGGAATTTTTCATTCTTGGCAACGAAATCAGTCTCAGCATTAACTTCTACTACAACTGCTTTCTTCTCGTCTGCAGCCATTGCAGTAGCAACAATACCTTCTGCTGCGATACGGCCTGCTTTTTTAGCTGCGCCGGCAAGGCCCTTTTCTCTTAAGAATTCAACTGCCTTGTCCATATTTCCATCGGTTTCAGCAAGTGCTTTCTTGCAATCCATCATGCCTGCACCGGTCATTTCTCTTAATTCTTTTACCATTGCTGCGGTTATTGCCATTGTCGTTTCCTCCATTCTCGGTTACAGATTAAGCTTCAACAGTCGCTGCTTCTTTCTCTTCTTCTACTGCTTCAAATGCTTCAGCAAAATCAGCACCAGTTTCACCCTGGTTTGCTTCGATCACTGCATCAGCCATCTTGGATACGATTAATTTCACTGCTCTGATTGCATCGTCGTTACCCGGGATTACATAATCCAGTTCTTCCGGATCACAGTTGGTATCTGCAATACCGATTAATGGGATTCCCAGATTGTGAGCTTCCTGTACACAGATTCTCTCTTTCTTAGGATCTACGATAAAGATTGCATCCGGAACTCTCTTCATATCTTTGATTCCGCCCAGGTTCTTCTCCAGTTTCTCCCACTCTTTCTTCAGAGCGATAACTTCTTTCTTAGGAAGAACATCGAAAGTTCCGTCTTCAGACATGGTCTCGATTGCTTTCAGTCTGGCAACACGGCTCTGGATGGTCTTGAAGTTGGTCAGCATTCCGCCTAACCATCTCTCGTTAACATAGAACATACCACAACGTTCTGCTTCGCTCTTGATAGCGTCCTGAGCCTGTTTCTTGGTTCCTACGAACAGGATGGTGCCGCCTTCTGCTGCGATGTCGGAAATTACGTTGTAAGCATCATCGATCTTGCCTACAGACTTCTGTAAGTCGATGATATAGATACCGTTTCTCTCGGTATAGATGTATGGAGCCATCTTAGGGTTCCATCTTCTGGTCTGGTGTCCGAAATGTACACCGGCTTCTAACAGCTGCTTCATTGAAATAACGCTCATGTTATTTACCTCCGTTTGGTTTTTACTTCCGCCTGCATCTATTGTTTCTTCCGGGACCTGATTTCAGGCACCGCCGTCAGAATCAACAGGCGTGTTTTTTCAGCCTTACTATCATAACACAGTTTCCATTGTTTGACAAGGGCTTTTTCTTTGTTTTTCGGCACCCGCAGATTTTCCAGTTCCATCTGCACGCGTCCCGGCTCAATTGGCCTGCGTACATATCCTGACACATACATAGAAAGGAGCAAAGCTCCATAAGTGAATTCTCACTGATGGCACTTCGCCCCTTTACCTGTTAATTATTTGTTATCTTTGATTGCTTTCAATTCGTCAAATACCACATCATTCAATACCTTGATATAAGTACCTTTCATTCCTGATGAACGGGACTCAATGACCCCGGCACTTTCAAACTTGCGAAGGGCATTGACAATTACGGAGCGGGTAATTCCAACCCGGTCTGCAATCTTACTGGCGACCAGAATGCCTTCATTGCCGTCCAGCTCTTCAAAAATATGCGTAATCGCTTCCAGCTCGGAAAATGATAAGGTGCTGATCGCTGACTTGACAATCTGGATCTTCCTGGTCTCTTCGGCATTCTCTTCGTTCACGGAACGCATCATCTCCAGTCCGACTACCGTGGTACCGTATTCGCTGAGAATAATGTCATCAATATCATACTGTTCGTCATTCTTATAAATAAACAGTGTACCCAGACGCTCTCCGGCGATATCAATCGGTGTAATGATTGCCTGATATTTCCTCACATTCTCTTCTGCAAAGCCCAGCGTTGCCAGATTAACATTCTCCTTGGTGGACAGGATGCTGAGCAGACGTTCATTCAGCATTTTGTCAATGATTCCGCCAACCTCGTCTTCGATCAGTTCTTCGATATCTTCGACACCTGGGGAAATACCTACACCAAGTACTTTGCCTTTTTTGCTGATAACAAGGATATTGGAAGTTAAAATTTCACTTAAAACTTTACATATATCATTGAACACAACCTTATGTGAGTTATTATTATGCAGCAATTTGTTGATTTTTCTTGTTTTATCCAGCAGTTGTACACTCATTTCGAGAAACCTCCTCTTTGATTCGTATAAAATCGTAAAACCCCATTTCCAACATTTAAATTTTATCACAATTCGTGGACAATAACAATAGTTTTTCGAAATATTTTGACATTTATAAAAATTATATTATTTTTCTTCTAAATTCATACTATAACCGCACTGCTCATCGACACAAACAAGTTTCTTGCCCTTTTCCACCATATAATTTCCGCATTTCGGACATTTTTCAGTCGATGGTTTCTGCCATGACATAAAGTCACATTCCGGATTGCTTTCACATCCGTAATACCGTCTGCCCTTCTTGGTCTTCTTGATTACGACGTCTTTGCCGCACTTCGGACACGGTACCCCGATCTTCTCCAGATACGGCTTGGTATTCTTGCATTCCGGGAATCCCGGGCAGGCCAGGAACTTTCCATGAGGACCATATTTGATGACCAGGTTGCGGCCGCACAATTCACAGATTTCTTCGGATACTTCATCTGCAATTGTAATCGATTCCAGGGTTTTCTCTGCTTCCGTTACGGCAGCATCCAGATCCGGGTAAAAGTTCTCAACGATGGTTTTCCATTTTACACTGCCATCGCCGACCTTATCCAGCAGCAATTCCATATTGGCGGTAAAGCTCGGGTCTACGATACTGGAGAAGCATCGCTTCATGATACCATTCACAGCTTCGCCCAACTCCGTCACATACAGGTTTTTACTTTCTTTAGTGACATAACGTCTTGCCAGTATCGTGGTAATCGTCGGCGCATACGTACTTGGTCTGCCGATCCCCTGTTCCTCCAGAGCCTTTACCAGTGAGGCTTCCGTATAATGAGCCGGCGGCTGGGTGAAATGCTGGGCATCAATCAGCCCGGAGACGATCAGTTCATCGCCCTTTTCCAGTTTGCTGAGCAGCTGATTGCTCTCCTCTTTCTCATCATCCTGAACATACACCGACATAAAACCGTCGAATGTCAGCTTAGAAGCGGACAGTGTGAATAAATATTCCCCGGCGCCAACTTTGACTGATACGGTCTCGTAGATAGCTGGCTGCATTCGACTGGCGGCAAACCGCTTCCAGATCAATTGGTACAAACGGAACATATCACGCTGCAGGGACTCTTTAACAAGCGCTGGTGTCAGGCTGATATCGGTCGGACGGATCGCCTCATGAGCATCCTGTATCTTGGCATCATTCTTCTTGACCTGAGGATTCTCAGATACATAATTATCACCATAGGTGGTGCTGATATAAGCTCTGGCAGCGGCATCGGCTTCATCCGCAATTCTGGTAGAATCCGTACGCAGATAAGTAATCAGACCGATCGTTCCCTTGCCTTTGATTGACACACCTTCATAAAGCTGCTGAGCCAGACGCATGGTCTTCTGGGTTGAAAAGTTCAGTACCTTGGATGCTTCCTGCTGAAGCGTACTGGTCGTAAACGGAATCGGTGGCTTTTTCATTCGCTCGCCGCGCTTTACTTCCTCTACGACATAGGACTGATTCTTAAGCCCGGTCAGAATCCGATCCAGCTCCTGCTTGTTGTGTATTGCCATTTTTTCTTTATGTGTACCGTAAAACTTTGCTTTCAGCGTTTTCTTTCCGCTCTTCTGCAGCAGATCTGCATCCAGTGTCCAGTACTCCTCCGGAATAAAGGCATTAATCTCTTCCTCACGGTCACAGATCATCCGTAAAGTGACAGACTGGACACGGCCCGCACTTAAACCGCGTTTTACTTTTGCCCATAGAAGCGGACTGATCCGATATCCTACCATACGGTCAACAATTCTTCTGGTCTGCTGGGCATCAACCAAATCCATATCCAGTTCCCGGGGTGATTTCAGAGATGCCTTGACAGCATTCTTGGTGATCTCATTAAAGCTGATACGGTAGACCTTTTTATCCTTGATTTCATCCAGCTTCAGAGCTTTCATCAAATGCCAGGATATCGCCTCTCCTTCGCGGTCAGGGTCAGTCGCGAGATAGATCCGGTCAGCCTTCTTTACCTCTTTCCTCAATTTTGCCAGAATATCCCCCTTCCCCCGGATGGTGATATACTTGGGTTCATAATCATTCTCTACATCAATACCAAGCTGGCTCTTAGGCAGATCCCTTACATGCCCGTTGGATGCGTCCACCTGATAATTGGAACCCAGAAATTTTTTAATAGTTTTTACTTTTGCCGGTGATTCTACGATTACTAAACAGTTCGCCATAGCTTCTCCCATATTTACTTTCACAATTTTTTCTCGTAATAATGATTAGCCGTCTGGATCACATAACCACTGATCTCAAGAATTAATAATACCTCCAGACATTCCGAAATATTCAGCCCGCAGCGCTCTGCAATAAAATCTAAATGTTTCGGTTTGAAATCCAAGCAACTATACACCATTTTTTCTTTATTTGCAAGTCTATTTATATTTTTTTCACATATAATTAATTTTTTTTGTCGTTTTATACTAAAAGATTCTAATATATTTTCAGGCGATATTACCATTTCTGCGCCCTGACGGATCAATAGATTGCACCCTTTGCTCAGCGGATCGGTAATCCTTCCAGGTATAGAAAATATTTCCTTGCCCTGTTCCAG
Source organism: Lachnospiraceae bacterium (assembly GCA_051654925.1). Taxonomy (GTDB): domain Bacteria; phylum Bacillota; class Clostridia; order Lachnospirales; family Lachnospiraceae; genus Brotaphodocola. The sequence continues at coordinate 6,779 of JBOFYZ010000028.1, forward strand.
CCCCAGCTCCGCCGTTATCAGCGAACCGCTCTTCTCTTTTGCTTCGATAACCAGAATGCCGTCAGACAACGCACTGATAATCCGGTTACGCAGGGGAAAATGAAATGTCTTAGGTTTTTCATCCAGACCGTATTCCGATATGATGCCGCCCTGCGGCAGGATCGCCTCATATAGCTGATAATTGCAGGATGGATAACAGATATTGACCCCGCAGCCGAGCACAGCATAAGTAGGCTTCCCGGCCTTTACCGCCCCCTGATGAGCTGCCCCGTCAATGCCCATAGCCAGACCACTGATCACCTGTATCCCTTCTTCAGAAAGAACCCTGGCAAAAAATTCCGCCAGCTGCTTCCCATACGAACTGCAGCTTCTGGCTCCGACAATCGCAATCGAAGGCAGTTTGGGATCCGGTAATCGCCCTTTTACATACAAAGCAACCGGATAATCATATAAGGTTCGTAAACCAGCCGGATACTCTTCATCCAGAATAGTGATAAACCGGATTCCGCGCTGCAGCATTTCCTCATAATGATTTTCGCATTCAAGACGATGCGGCAGCCAATCCTGCAGCCGGCTCGCCAACTGCGGCTGTAAATCCGTTTCTTCTATATTATATAAGCGTACAAAGCTGTGATATTGTTCCCACAACTTCCGGATCACCGACAGATCCATTCCGGGCAATCGGCACAGCCAGTACAAGGCTTTCTTTTCCTGTATTTTAATAGCTTCGTCCATATCTTATACACCCTTTCCCCAGTATTTTTCTTCCAGTCTCCTGTAACTGACTGCTTCTGCCAGATGGAGTCGTCTGATCGATATGCTGTTGTCCAGGTCGGCAATCGTTCTAGCCACTTTTAATATTTTATGACAGCCTCTCACACTTAGGTACATGGATTCGCATATGGAACCTAAAAATTCATTATCTTCAGGTGTCAGCTTACAATAACGCACCAGATCCTGTTGATCCATATCACTGTTAAAATGGCACTCGCTCTCTCGGTATCGTCTCTTCTGAATCTCCCATGCTTTCATTACACGCTTGCGGATCACCGCGGAAGATTCATTTTTTTCTTCCGTCTGCATCTCACGGTATGTCATCGGAGATGCTTCCACACATATATCGATCCGATCCATTAAAGGGCGTGATATCTTCCCCAGATAATGTCTCACCTGGCTTTCATCACAGCTACACCGGCTGCGGTCGGGATAAAAACCACAGGGGCAAGGGTTCATCGCCGCCGCCAGCATAAAATGAGCCGGAAATTCACATGTTCCGTACACCCTGGAGAGTTTGATCCGATGCTCCTCCAACGGCTGACGCAGCACTTCTATCGTCCTTTTTTGAAATTCAGGAAATTCATCCAGAAACAGAACGCCTCTGGACGCCAGTGAGATTTCACCCGGCCTTGGTATCTTGCCTCCTCCGGTCAATGACTGCGGGCTGCTGGTATGATGCGGACTTCGAAACGGCCGGCAATCCAGCAGGGATTGTCCCTGGGGGAGCATCCCGCATACGCTGTAGATCTTGGATACCTCCA
>JBOFYZ010000029.1:0-11253 GCA_051654925.1 Lachnospiraceae bacterium
GATTGATGCCGGAGTTGGCGTTTATACCCAAAAGACCTTCTCCCCGGAGCGTTATGAGATATGGAACATGCAGTCCTCGTTTCACAATTTGCCTGCCATTAATGGCTGTCAACAATGCAATGGCAGCCATTTCTGTGCACAGAACATCCAATATCAATCAGATGAGCAGTCGATGAATGTATCAATGGAAATTGACCAGGCATATCATCCTGATGCCGGTTTGAAATTGTTTGTGCGTCGCTTTCATTTTCAGCGGACAGTGCCTTCCATCACAATAGAAGATCAGTTTGAATTCATCCAGGACAATCATTCACTCTGCCAATATTTGATGTGCCTGCAAAAACCAATTCAGACTGTTCCCGGAAACTTGTCTGTTCCTGCAGCAACGGACGCAGCCTTACAAATCACTTATGATTCCGCTTACTCCGTATCGATTGAAGAAATTATTCTTCAGGATCCACGTCTGAAGAAATCATGGGGAGAACAACTTTATCGGGTGCACTTTTTTGCTGATAATTTGCCCTCAAAAGTGAATTTTAGGTTTGTTATCAGGAAAAAACAAGCACTTCCACTTGCTGTATGCACAAGATGGGGGGTATCGGGTAATGTTGAATTTCAACCCGCCCCCTCAGTGCATAGCGAATTCCACCGATATAAGAAGGCTTATGCTGACCAATTCATATGATATTCATTGCAATTGAAATCAGGATTCATCTTTGTTTCTACAGATATAAATCCATTTTTCTGGTAGAAACGCACTGCCCCGGCATTTTCTACAAAAACATCTAATTCCATATGGGAGTACATGTTTTTGCAATGATCCAACAATTTTCGTCCGATACCTTGTGACTGACAGGTATCACGCACAAATAGTCCGGCTATATAGATGTTGTCAGTTATTCCAATAAAGCCTTTAATAATATTCTCTTCCTGATAAATAAACAAGTCAGCTGACGGCAGCAGGGATTTAACCATGCCCGCTGCTTTTTCCCAAAATGATTTATTAATAAAAGAATGTGCAGATATATTGGTATTCAGCCAGATATCCATGATTTCATCTAAATATTGCGGTTCAAATCTCTTTATCATAGAAAACTCCTTTTTTTTCACTTCTCTTTTTTTGTTGGTAAGGTAACAGCAAATGTAGTACCTTCGCCAGGCTTGCTTGTGACATTGATGGAACCCCGGTGTTCATCAACGATCCACTTGGCAATGGAAAGGCCAAGCCCTGAGCCGCCGCTTTCCCGCTCCCGTGCTTTGTTGATGCGGAAAAAGCGGTCAAAGATTTTAGTCAGGTGTTCCTTTTCCATGCCCTCGCCAGTATCAATTACTTCAATGCAGACGGTATGGTTTCGCGCCTCGGCCCTAATAGATACCTCGCCGCCGCAGGGCGTATGCTTGATGGCGTTGTCGGTCAGGATGACAAGGAGCTGTTTAATGCGCTCCTCATCTCCGAAGAAAGACATGCCGGAGACAATCTTAGTGTGTAGCTGAACGCCCTTCACCTGTGCATACGGCACCAGTGGCTCCGTTGTTCTTTCCAGCGCCTCGGTGAGATTAAACAGGAATTTTTCCAACGTTTGTTGTCCTTCATCGGTGCGGGAAAGAGTCAATAAGTCCTCCACCAGCTTCTGCATCCGGTCGGCCTCGGCTTTGATATTGCCCAGCCACTTTTCTTTTTCGTACACGGGCTGGTCCGGCTCGTCCGTAACCACCTCAAGGTTCGTCTGAATCACCGATATTGGTGTGCGCAGCTCATGAGAAGCGTCCGCTGTAAACTCGATCTGCCGCTCCCACGACTTTCGTATTGGCACCAGCGCCCGCGCAGTTATGGCAAGGCTGGCGATGCACACCAGCACCATACTGACAATCAACATCGGGGCAATGCGTGAAATGAAAGAAAGAACGGCCTTCCCAAACCCCACTGTTTCCTGCAGCACGATCAGGGTGCCTGACTCGGCGCTTTCTATGAAACGGAGGTATACATATCCTTGACGGCCAAGGGTGACCTGCCCGCTGGGAGCATCACTCTGCAGGACGAGGCTTGCCAGTTCTGCGTAATCCTCCGCTGGGACATCCAACCGGTTATCAAAACCCATAATTGAGCCGTCTGTGGCTGTGGTGATGAGAGCCATTTTGCCTTGTCCATCATAGCGGCTGTTCCTGCGGTTATCCTCGGGCAGAGCCCCCGACAAGGCTGCATCCCACATTGCTTCTGTTACATCCCCTGTGTTTGTGCGGGGTGAGCCAACAAAGGCAAAGGCGGCGACGACCGCCAGCACCACCATCAAAATCAAAAGGTTATACAGCGTAAGCTGCCTTCCAAGTTTACGAAACATTGTCTGCCTCCATCATCATATATCCCACACCACGCACTGTCCTGATTTCCACCCCAGCCTTTCCGCCTGGGATTTTTTTACGAAGATAGTGGATGTACAGTTCTACGCTGCTGATATCGGTTTCCGAATCAAATCCCCAAATGCGCTCAAATATCTGCTCTTTGGTGAGAACCTGCCCGGCGTTTAGCAGCAGCAATTCAAGGAGCTGCATTTCTTTGACGGACAGCCGCACCACTTCCTCCGTCACAGTGGCTTCCAACTTCTGCGGCTCAATGGAAAGCCTGCCCAGCGTGGTTTTTTCACCGACAAACAAGGTTTCCCTGCGGCGGGTCAACGCCCGGATGCGTGCCATCAATTCTTCTGTGGAGAACGGCTTGATAAGATAATCATCAGCACCGGCATCCAACCCTTCCACACGGTTTTCTATTGAATCCCTGGCAGTGAGGAATATCACTGGCACACCGATTCCCTTGGCACGGATTTGCCGCAATACCTTAACACCATCCCTTTCCGGCAACATCCGGTCAAGGATAATCAAGTCATAAATGCCACTCTCGGCCATATCCTGCCCCGATATGCCGTCGAAGGCCACATCCACCGCAAAATGGTTCTTTTTTATCATATACCCCAAAGCGTCGGCCAGCCGCTTTTCATCTTCCACAAGTAATATCCGCATGGGCTCCTCTCCTTTCTTTTTGGATATTGTACTACATCTTCCTTTGAATTCCCTTTGAAAAATAATATGAATTTCAAAGCTGAATCCAAGGATGTTGTGTCATACTCAGCATCACCAAATGAAACCCAAGGAGGCAACACAATGATAAAACTCTGTAATGTCGAAAAAACCTATCAAACAGGAACCAAGATGTACCCGGCTCTGAAAAAGGCCACAGTGCAAATTTCCAAAGGCGAGTTTTTGGTCATTACCGGACGCTCGGGCAGCGGCAAGTCGACACTGCTGAACCTGCTCACCGGCATCGACCGTCCTACTAGCGGGCAGGTGGTTATTGACGGCACCGATATCACAGGTTACAGTGAAAGTGAGATGGCTCTGTGGCGGGGCAAACAGATCGGCATCGTGTTCCAGTTCTTTCAGCTTATCCCCAACCTGTCGGCGCTCGAGAATCTTTTGCTGGCTATGGATCTCGTCGGTGTCATTCCCTCTGCCGACCGGAAGAACCACGCCATGCATCTTCTTTCGCTGGTGGGGCTGGCTGAACATGCCGGGAAGATGCCTTCCGAGCTGTCAGGCGGCGAGCAGCAGCGCGTCGCAATCGCGCGGGGTCTGGCAAACGGCGCACCGGTATTGGTGGCCGATGAGCCTACGGGCAATCTTGATTCAAAGAATGCCGCCGTTATTATCAACCTCTTTGCAAGGCTGTCACAGCAGGGCAAGACCATCATTATGGTTACCCACGAGCGCGATGCCATCGCCGGGGCCACGCGGCAAATCACACTGGAGGACGGCTGCATTGTGAGCGACGTTTCCTACACCAGGAAGGAGGTGGGCTGCCATGAAAAGGTTGTTTAAAAAGGCGCTGCGGGATTTGTTTCAAAACAAGGCTCGCTTCATCACAGCACTGCTGGCCATCATCATGGGGTCAGTGGTGTTCGGTAGCATTACCTTTGCCTATTCGATTATGAGTAATGAGATCATAACGGTTTTCAGCACGACAAACCCCGCATCCGGCACCCTGCTGGTGAATCATATCGACGACCGGCTGCTGGAACTGACCCGTGATTTTGAGGGAATAACCGATTTTGAAATAAAGGCAGCTTACGAGCTGCGAATGGAAAAGCCGGACGGTACCACCAAAAGTCTGCTGCTGTTCTCCGCGCCGGATCTGGCTGCGATGCACATCAATACGCTGAAGTATATTGAAGGCACTGCCACCCCCGGACCCGGTGAGGTTCTGCTGGAAGCGGACTCGCTGGGCGTGGCGGCTCTTGGCATCGGAGACGCGCTGCCCATTCGTCTGCCAGACGGCACTATTCAAAACTACACCGTAACCGGTACGCTGAATGATCTGTCCCAGCACCCGCCGTCCATGCACAACCAAGTGTACGCTTACGTATCCGAGGAGACACTCTCGGGCATGGGGCTCGGAATGAACAGCATTGACTACTTCGTTACGAACGACTACTATGACCGGGACAACATCCTGCAAATCACCACCGACTATATCCACATGCTGGAGGAAAACGGGTACAGCGTGGTGTCGGCTAACATTTCAAACACTCCCGGTGTGAGCATACACCTTGCCGAATATGAGGGCGCGCTATTCATCTTCCAAGTGTTTTCTGTTCTCGCCTTCGTGTTCGGCTGTGTGATTATGTCCAGTCTGTTCAGCACGATGCTGGCCGGACAGGTACGGCAGATCGGCATCTTGAAATCTATGGGCGCGAGGACCAGAAACATCCGAACCGCCTATATGGGCGCGGCATCTCTGCTGGTCTTGCTGAATCTGGCGGTTTCGCTGCCGCTGTCCATGGTGGTTGGCAGGTTGCTGTCTTACTTCCTGCTCAGGCTGGGCAATATGTATCTCACCGTATTTTCGGTGCCGGTTTACTTGTATCTCCTATTTGCCAAATTAGTCCTGCTGGTTCCGCTGTTGCTGTCTTATCTCCCGGTGCGCCGGGGACTTTCGGTATCGGTAAAGGATGCGCTGCGGGATTACGGCGTACAGGCAGGTACACAAGTGGCAAAGAAAAGAAACATTGGGCTAATAACCCGGCTGCCCAGGCCGCTGATGCTCTCCCTGCGCAGCGCTCTTGAGCACCGCCGCCGTTTTATCATGAATATAGCGATGCTGACACTTGGCGGCCTGCTGTTTGTCAGTATCATGGGAACCATTGTTTCCATCAATACGGCTTTATCTGATAATATGAAAGCGCGGCATTTCGATTATCAATTCACCTCAAGCAGCTATACTGACAGTGATAAAATAGACAGGGCTTTGACAGGTATTTCTGAAATTGTAGATTCTTATGAAGTGTGGGGAGAGACCACCGGGAAGCTCATCTACCCGGACGGCAACACCGGAAACCTGTATGGCCTGACCGCAATGAGCTACGACACCACCATATACTGCCCCGAAATCATGGAGGGCCGGTGGTTACAGGCAGGCGATATCAATGCTGTTGTGGTAAGCTTTGAGTTTTTGAACAAAAAACCCTACAGCCTGGGCGACACGGTGGCGTTCCAGTTCGGCAGCACAACACACGAAATGAAAATCGTGGGCATCGTGAAAGAAATCGGCAGCCAAAGCATCTACATGGAGCGCGGGGGTTTTGAACGCCTCGTCCCGGCGCAGGCCCAGCGGAGCAGCGTTCCGATTGCCACTGCGCCCCAAGACAGGAGGATGCGGCTGGTGTACCACGAGCTGGAGGAGTATCTCGGCAGCACCGAGGTTTCCGTTGTACAATCAGAGACAAAAGCTGAGCGATACAACATTCTCAAGTCCCATTATACCACAACACTGGTTTCTTTCCTAACGGTGGCGATAATGGCGGTATGCGTTGCGGGCTTCGGCCTTGCCTCCACCATGAACCTGCAGGTGGCAGAGCGAACACAGGAAATCGGCATCATGAAGTCCATGGGTGCAGGCGACAAGCAAATCAAATCCATCATCCGTGCCGAGAGCACTTTCGTGTGTCTGGCGAGCTGGGTTGTTAGTTTGATCCTTGCACTTCCGGTTCTATTTTTCGGCATTCACTATATCGGAGTGTATGTGCTGGAGATACCGCTGGCTCTATCAGGTGTTGCACTGGCCGTTTCGATGCTGGCATGGCTCCTGTTTACATGGCTGGTGGGCTGTTTCGCCAGCCGCTCTTCCGGCAAACGGGCCGCACGCATGACGGTACGTGCGGCACTGGTTCAAGAATAAGTGAGAATACCTTTGTCGAACACCAAGATATGGTCGGCTCCCTGTATGGTGGGCGGGTGATGAGCAATGGCGATGACTGTGCGGCCTTGCACCAGTGCGTTAACTGCTCTTTGGATTTTTAACATGATAAGGTGAAACCTTGTGTTAGTCTACCTTGCACATTTAACAAAAAAATTTAATAGCCAAAGCTACTAAATTTTTTCTTCGAACCATTCCAGCCGCCCCAGCAGATTCTGGAGAAAACCAGTTATAAAGGCCACTTGTTCATCGGAAGCATCGGCCAGTTCATCTTCAGCCATATCTTCCAGGATTTTGTGGTACTTCCGGTGCTCCTCGTGCGCCAGCTCACCCTTCTTCGTTACATAAAGGGACAGGCGGGATTGGTTGTCGGGTGACACTTCTTTACGAACAAGCTCTTTTTTTTCCAGCTTCCGCACCGTTTCCGACACGGAGGCGCTTGCGACCCCCATCTGCTCCGCCAACCCCCGGATATGAATGCCAGGGTTTTCAGCAATAGCCGATACAATATGGATTTCGGAGTGGTATATAGGAACATTCGTCCCAAAGTTTTGTACCGTATGGTCAATTTCTAAATATCGCATTACCAATTTTAACATAGCGTATGCAACCTTCTGTCTGTCATTTCTTTCTTGCATTCGTTCACCCCCGGGAAATTTTCATGATGAAGGATTATCAATTTCCAAGTATAAGGGTTGCTAACACTTTTGTCAAGCCAAGCCCGGAATTTATTTTATTTTATTTTCTTCTTGACATTTGCGCAAGGTTACCTTATACTCCACTCATGATGAAGGATTTTCAGTTCGACACAAGCCAAATCACCCATTGTTTAAACGCACTAATTTTTTTGCCGAATGCGCAAGGTTACCTAATACTTTGAAAGGAAATGTAAATATGAATCCAAACGATACAAAACTAAAACTGATGCGGGAGGGCAAGATGTCCTCTGTCCTATTAAAACTCGGGCTGCCCACCATTGTGGGTATGCTGATTAACTCCCTGTACAGCCTTGTCGACGCCTACTTTGTCGGCGGGCTCGGTACCGGCCAGATGGGAGCGGTTTCGGTGGTTTTCCCCATAACGCAGGTAATTGTTGGCCTGGGGATGACCTTTGGCAGCGGTGCCGCTTCCTACATCTCCCGGTTGCTGGGCGATAGGCAGGATGACCGAGCCAACCAAACTGCCTCTACCTCGCTGTTTACCAGCCTCGCAGTAGGTGCGGCAGCCATCGCCGCGTCGCTTATTTTTCTCGATCCGCTGCTGCGGGGTCTCGGCGCGATTGAGGATATCATGCCCTACGCCAGAGGGTATGCTATTATCTACATCACCGGCTCCATCTTCAACATTTTTAATGTGACCATGAACAACATCGTCACAGCAGAGGGCGCAGCAAAGCTCACGATGATTGCCATGCTCACGGGAGCCGGGCTCAATGCCATCCTCGACCCGATATTCATCTACCCGCTGAATATGGGCATTGAGGGAGCTGCGTGGGCCTCTATACTGGCTCAGGCAATCACCTCGGCTATCTATCTTGTATATATGCTGCGGAAAAAAAGCTACCTGCGTATTTCGCTCCGCTCCTTCCGGTTTGACGGCAACATGTTTGCTGAAGTATTGAAAATCGGCATCCCGACCTTTGTGTTCCAGCTCCTTTCCAGCATTTGCATGGGTCTGACGAACACGGCGGCCAGCGCCTATGGTGCGGCGGAAGTTGCTGCTATGGGCATCGTTACCCGCGTGATGACGCTGGGCTCCTACGTCATCTTTGGATACATGAAGGGTTTTCAGCCGGTGGCCGGATACAACTATGGGGCGAAGCAATACGGCAGGCTGCGAGAGGCAAAACGCCTGTCGCTCCTGTGGTCAACGGTGTTTTGCTGCGTGGTGGCGGTGCTGATGATTACTTTCGCCCCATACATCATTGCCACATTCAATCCGGGTGACGCAGCTGTGATTGCGCTTGGTACTAAGGCACTGCGGGCGCAGGCCATTGTTTTCCCGTTTACCGGGTATGTATTCATCTACATGTCCCTTTATCTCGCGCTTGGCAGAGGCAAGGAAGGCGGCCTTTTGAGTATCGCCCGGCAGGGATTGTTCTTCATCCCGGCCATTATACTTTTGCCGACTTTAATGGGTGTGAACGGCATAGTGGTGGCGCAGCCGCTGGCGGATCTGCTGACACTGGCGCTCACCCTGCTTATTGCCAACCCCCTCAAACGCACACTGAAAAAACTGCCTGATAAGGGCTAAAAAGTAAATAACCGGGAACATTAGTGAAGCCCTGAGCCGTTCCGGTCTCAGGGCTATTTAGTACCTACAGAGTAAAAATCCGAATAAGCAAATGGATTGCCATGTCCGGGATATACGGTGCTTATTCTTAATTCCCTGGTTCGCTCAACACTCTTTGCTAACAATGAAAAATCCAATGCATTCGACGCTGTATGGATTTTAGCATCCCGGCTATCAATTCCCCATCGTCAAGCAGTACCCCAATTGATCCCATTGTATGTCCTGGCAAATGAACCACCTTCCCCTTAACCCCATAGTTATCCAGGCGTTCTTCATCACTCAGCAGATAATCAGGATCAAACGATGTAAAATCATCAACCATCTTTTTCGTCACCTTTTTGATGGCACCACGTAAGCAGCAGAACATCATCTTATAGATAAGCGGTCTGTAGGAATAGCTTTGCATATAAATGTCTAATGTCGGATTTGAAACAAGTGCTAAATCATCCGGGTGCATGGCTATCGACGCCTGATAGTTCTGCCTGATAAGCTGTGCATTGGCAGCATGGTCATTATCGCCATGAGTTAAGATTATCAAGTTAAGGTTATCTCTTGAGCATCCGGCACTGTCAAGTTTCGCCAAGAGCATATCCCCTCTGTTGTTGGGAACCTTGTCAGTAACAATATGACCACCCGTATCAACCAGAACAAAACCGCCAGATGACTGAATCAAATAGGCATTCACACCATCCAAACCCAACCGAATTATCTGCTGCATATAATAACCTCTCAATCCATTAAATTTTTCAGTGACTCTTGCTTGCGCAGTGATTGACACCATTTTATTGTCTGCTGCATCACACAGATGCCATAGTACAAAGTAGATAGTTTATAATAATGTTTATCGATATCTTCCTGAACAACTAACTGTTGTTCAATATCCTGAAGCTTTTTTAAATATTGCTTACTGTTCCACTCATATTCTGAGAGCTGCTGTTCTCGGTTTTCAGGTGCCAGTTTATCAAAGAAATATATTTTTGACAGACGAGAAGTATCGGGATCCGTGATGTCCAGCGGCGCTTCCAGCCAATCCATAAATGCTGCTGTACCACTGTTTGTGATTTTGTATATCTTCTTTTTCCGATAGATCTCCTGATCCTGATTAACAGTTACATAGCCTTTCTCTAACAGTTTGCTGACGGCTGGGTATAAACTGCCAAAGCTCGCTTTATAAAATATCCCAATTCCTTTCTCAATTATTTTTTTGATTTCGTAGACAGTATAGTCGCCATCCAGCAAAATCCCCAGAATGATTGTACTTATCATTATCTCATCTCCTTTTATGTCGCCTCGATATATCGCTTCGATATATTTACATAATTATAATAGCACGTGAAATGTACTTTGTAAACAGCCTATAGGTAATGTTTTTGTATTGCATTAAGGTATAAAAAGAGGATGTCGGCTTTGACATCCTCTTTTTTACGCAAAACTATTAAGTCCATTTTTCGCCCCATGAATACATTGAATTTATTATTTCGTCTAATTCCTCACCTTTTTTGGTTAGAGAGTATTCAACTGTTACTGGTACTGTTGGATATACAGTCCTTGTAACTATTCCATTATCTTCTAAAGAACGTAAGCAAGATGTCAAAGTTTTAGGGCTTATATCGTGAAGTAACTTTCTCAGTTCTCCAAATCGTTTTTTACCAGTAAACAAGTTTTTTATCACAAGGAAAGACCATTTTCCCCCGATAACGTTTAGCGCCTTCTCAACGCAACATTCAACTGAGCAGCAAGAGTTTAATATTTTTTCGCTTATCATATTTCCATCTCCCTCAGTTCCCTTTTCATACTAATGATAATTCATGGTTATTATATATCATAAATGTAACTACTTGCTATTATATACTTGACGTGCTATCATGTCAATATCAAATTATATTTGGAGGAATGAAGTATGAATTTCTTAGAACTAGCAAAAAAACGCTATTCGGTACGAGATTATCAATCAAAGCCAGTAGAAGCAGAAAAGCTGGACATGATACTGGAAGCTGGCAGAGTATCACCAACAGCCGCAAACCAACAACCAAATCACTTTTTAGTACTATCCGAAGCGTCAGACTTGAAAAAACTTGAAAATGGTACTAATCCTCACGGCGCACCATTGGCCATTATTGTTTGTGGTAACAAAAATAGTGCATGGATACGCCCGTTTGATAAGTCTTCAATGGTTGATATTGATGCGTCTATTGCAACCGACCATATGATGATGTGTGCCGAGGATTTAGGACTTGGAAGTTGCTGGATTACTTATTTTGACCCAGCCATCGTACGAAAAGAATTTAACATCCCCGAAAATCTAATACCTGTAAATATTCTGGTTATTGGTTATCCGGCAGGGAACCCAGTTTCTCCAACAAGACATTCAAATATGCGAAAACCCTTAAATGATATTGTACATTATAAATCTTTTTAAGGGCACTAGTTAGCCCCTCCCATAGTAATCCATTTTTGTTTTTTATCTGATGGGAGATGAATACGTAGCTGGGGGCTGTCGTGCTAAAAAAAGCCTGCGAGCCCTGGCGGTGGTGGTGATACTGGTCAGTATTTTCTGCATTTGCAGGATGATTACGATATCTTAAATAGGAAGCATGCGACGTTATGGGATAAATCAGCAATTGTTTGAGCGGCTTTATCGCGAGTTATTGTGATTTATCCCATGTGTTTAGTCACATGCTTCCTATTTTAGATAACGTTACCATCCGAAACGGCAG
>JBOFYZ010000030.1:0-6901 GCA_051654925.1 Lachnospiraceae bacterium
CTTTCGTGCTTCGTCCCAGGCTTAATCCTGATATCGATACCGCTACCGTTTTCCTTTGAAATGATATCGATATTGGCGGTGGTATTTCTTGCTGCCGACGCTCCGTTGGCTCTGATATTATAAGCTCCCTCCGGAACATCATGAAGATCTGCCACTTCTTCCAATATTCTCTTCTGAATCTGGTCTGTCATCCCTGCATCCCTCCCTGATAAAACTTGCCGCAGGCATCTACTGCCGATGCGGTACCCAGTAACCCCGGTAAAATTTCATCTTTTGGCCCTGTCTTAACGATCCTGCCGTCTGCAATGACCACGATCTCATCTGCAATATTCAGAATCCGTTCCTGATGAGAAATAATCAGAATCGAACCATTGATTGATTTGCGCATCCGCCCAAACACCATAATCAGATTCTGGAAACTCCACAAGTCAATCCCGGCCTCCGGTTCATCAAATACAGACAGTCTGGCACCCCGGGCCAGTACGGTGGCGATCTCCACTCGTTTCAATTCTCCGCCTGACAGACTGCCATTCACTTCACGGTTAATATAGTCTTTGGCACAAAGTCCGACCTCGGACAGATACTGACAGGCATCTGCCGGTGATAGATTCTTCTCCGCCGCCAGACGGATCAGATCCAGTACCTGTACCCCCTTAAACCGAACCGGCTGCTGAAATGCAAAGCTGATCCCGTTTTTGGCACGGTCTGTAATACTCATATTGGTAATATCTATTCCATTAAAATAAATCCGGCCAGATGTCGGGCGTTCAATACCGGCTATCAATTTAGCCAGGGTTGACTTGCCGCCGCCATTTGGTCCGGTAATTACCACAAACTTCTGGTCATCAATGGTCAAGTTGATATCCTGTATAATCTCTTTCTGGCCTTTCTCAGCCTGTACCTCAAAAGACACATTTTCTAATGTTAACATGATCTCCTCCAACAACATTTGTTTCGAATTTCCCGCAACTGCTATTATATACCAATTAACCTGACTTTACCAGTTTTTATTGCATAAAATACAATCGATGCTATAATGAAAGTTAAAGAACAAAAGAAGGTAAATTTACTATGAAAATCAAACAATTCCAGGAGTCATTCAGCCGTTACATATTTCTGTTTCTGTTTTTTTGCATGATCGGCTGGATCTATGAAGTAATACTGGCCATTATCTATGGGCACGGTTTTGTCAACCGCGGCTTCCTGTATGGCCCTTACCTGCCGCTATATGGCTCGGGAGCCTTACTTCTGATCCTGTTCCTGCATCGTCTCATGAAGCAGGATATCCGGATCAGACGCATGCGGATTACGCCCCTGGTTATTTTTGCCGCAATTATTCTGATTACCACCGCCCTGGAATATGTGGTCGGTTTATTTCTGGAAACTGTCTTTCATCAGCGTTTCTGGGACTACAGTACATACAACTGGCAGTTCCAGGGCAGAATTTGCGTCAGTGCAAGTGTCCGGTTCGGCCTTGGCGGGATGTTTTTCCTTTATGTACTTGTTCCATTATTTACAAAAATGATTAATAAGATACCCGCCCGATTCCGTTTTGTCCTGTCCCTGATTATTGTGATACTTCTGGCTGCCGACCTGATCCTGACACTGTATTTCTCTTCGCTCTATGGTTTCGACCCGGTTCTGGCCCAGCCAAAATGATCATCTCTGATCAGCTGCGTAGAAAGTGTGAATGGTAAATGGAATGAAATAACCCCCCTTCTAACAAAATGACGATAGAAGGGGGGCACTTTCGGTTAATTAACGTTCAATGCCACTGATGTCGTGGAATTCACCAACCGCACCGTTTTCAATGACTTCTTGTATATCAATATCAGGGGGGATAATATCGAAAACAGCGTCAGGATTGACCTGAAAGCTAACGATTGAGCCGTCTTTCGCCACAAATTCACCACTGCCGTCCGCATTATCGATTTCAAATTCCGCCCCGTCTTCAAGAATAATTCTATGCTTAGCCTCTGATTTTTCAGCCGCGCCAAACGCCATAACCGTGAACGTAGAAAAGCCTAAAACTGCCGCAAGTACAAATGTTGTAATGCCTACTTTTTTATTATTACTTTTCATCATAATTAATTCAAACCTCCGTTTTATATTTTTTCTATTTTTATATAAGGTTGCTGATACGTAGCTTGGTTGCTGTCTACTTAATACAGATATTTGCATCACGTTTAAAATCATATTGGCATACCGGGCTGAAAATTGATTGCCCATCTGTTTTGTCAAACGATAATCGCAAGCGTACTCGCACGATTCACTGATGACTTTTGCGATTATGTACAAAAATGGGTTAAACCAATGGATTGATTTGATGAGCACGACAAAATACTTATACCATATATCTTTGTTTTTATAATGCGTCAATTCATGCATAATAATTAGCTCAAAATCCGTAGCTGGGTACAGTAAAACTACAGTCGGCAGAATAATTGTGGGTTTCCATATGCCGACAATCATTGGCGAACAAATTTCAGAGCAGGAACGCAATTTTATGTTATGCTTAATTTTCATTTTACCGATTGCGTTTTGCATAATTTCTACAACTTGATCGTTCGTAATGCGTTTGCTTTTTGCTATGATTCTTTGTGAAAACAAATGCGATACGAAAACACTGTAAGCGAGCGAAACGGCGATACCGAACAGCCATATCAGACTAATATCCTGCCTGTGTGTTGTGTCATAAATAAACTGCGTAATGGATTGGTTCAACATGGCCATTGTTTCATTGTTTGTAGCTTTTATCATCTGCGTTCCTACGTTAATTGTTGATGGCTTGAATAATTGAGCCGCCTGCCCTATGGGAAGGATGTACATAACCAATACAACGAGCCACACATAATAGTACCAATTTCCGTCATAGCGCTTTAAAATAACATTTTTCAGCAAAATAAGCGGTATACTGAGGATTGTACCTGTAAGAGATAAAATAACGATAACTTGAAAAACATTGTTAATCATTTATTCCACCTCCTTTTGCCCAATCCACCGCTTGATTTCATCTAACTCTTCCCCGTAAACATCATCACTATCAAAAAGAGTAGCAACCATGCCCTTCGCTGAACCCATAAATATTTTGTTGATAAAATGATGCGTTTGTATCTTTTGGTATTCGCTTTCACTCATTGCGGAGATATACGATTTGTTTCGTTGTTTTAACGGCTCGATAACCGACAGCACCTCCTTTTCGTGAAGCCGTTTAATGAATGTCAATACTGTTTTCGGGTTCCACTTTGTTTCTTTTAACCTTTCAATTATTTCATTTGAAGTCAGCGGCTCATTGGCGTCCCATATGATACGCATAACTTGCATTTCGGCTTCCGAAATTGTAACAGTTTTGTTGTACAACATATTCACACCTCCTTAGATTACATTATGTAGCCTAAAATATATATTACGTCATGTAGTCTAAAGTGTCAATACCTTTTTTATAGCAGACCAATAAATCGTCTACTGTCTTCACATCATTATTATTTCAGTACATACCGGCAGTCGCCCCTTCGATGAAGCGGATCGGGGCGGCATATATTATGCTGCTGGCGTATATCATCGTCCGTGACAAGCCGGCCAAATCAGGCCGGAAACAATATCTTAATCCCGGCAGCATGTTGACCGGAATGATCATGCAGTTTGTTAACATCAAGGTGATTCTGTATGGAATTATTGCTCTATCGACCTTTGTACCGCCGGTTTCACAATCAATGTCCATAATTATTCCCGCTGTCATCATTCTGTCACTGCCGCTTGCCTATTGCGCTGCAGCCTCTGTTCTTAATTAAAGTACAAAAAAAGAGATCTATAAAGATCTCTTTTTCATGCAGAAGATGGGAGTCGAACCCACAAGGTATTGCTACCACACGGACCTGAACCGTGCGCGTCTGCCAATTCCGCCACTTCTGCAAACCATATTTTTTCCCTTTACCAGGAAAACTCCCCGAGTAGGACTTGAACCTACGACAGCGCGGTTAACAGCCGCGTGCTCTACCGACTGAGCTATCGAGGACCGCTATGAGTACTTAACGTCTGTCATTCCAGACTTTACGTACGATGCGTGCAAAGCACTTAGCGAGGATGCTCTTCCGAGCTTAGTACTTTGTATTATTATGCATTGGAAACATAAAAACACAACATGCGGGAGATGGGACTTGAACCCACACGATCATACAACCACTAGATCCTTAGTCTAGCCTGTCTGCCAATTCCAGCACTCCCGCAGTATGGTATCCGGCAGCTGATTACAGCACCATATGTTACCAACGAATGCTATTATATTATGAAAAATGAATATTGTCAACGGCTTTTTGCATCTAATCATTTCCAGCTGCCGAAGCAGACCAATGTGATCCGTCAAGATTTCAATTTACCAGGCTGCCAGATCTATTCCAGCCCAGTTGTCTCATCTACTGCCACCCCGTATCTAAAACAAGTCTTGGGTATAGCATTCCAACCACTCCGCCAACTTCTTCCACATAAATATGCTGATAGTATTACTTAACTTTTATTTTTTTGCTATAATAGCAATATTATCTACATGAAAGGAAAGGTTACGAGGTGAACTATGGATTTTGCAAAAGAAATATCAGCCTTCACACCCCAGTGCGAACAGGAAGAAAACGATAAAAAGAATATTCTGGATTTTATCAACCGTTTTAACAGCAATGTATTGTTACGTGACAATGAAATCGCCCACATCACCAGCTCGGGATTCATCATGAACCCCGAATTAACCAAGGTACTTCTTCTCCACCATAATATCATGAAAAAATGGGCCTGGACCGGCGGTCATGCGGACGGTGACCCAGATCTGCTGCATGTGGCAATAAAAGAGGCCAAGGAAGAAACCGGCATCCTCCAAATTCAGCCTTTGCAGCCAGCAATCGCCTCGCTGGACATTCTGCCAGTATTCGGCCATTGTAAAAATGGCAGGTATGTCAGCACTCACCTACACCTGTCGATTGCTTACCTTTTAATCTGTGACGAAAACCAGACATTACACATAAAACCGGATGAGAATACGGGAGTTGCCTGGTTTGATACGGATTACTTCACCAAAGAACATTTTAATGATTCCGATGTCCATCTGTATAACAAACTGATTGACCGAGCCCGTAAAAAATAGTGTTTTACGCTTTTACGCCGGCCTATAGGCAATCCCATCAATCTGACATAAACATCTGGAATCAACAAAATCACTTGTCGTCGTCATCCGCGCCGGTGCTCCATTCCGGAAATATTCCGCGAATACATCAGCACCTTTTCGAAAATCTTCAATATTGCGAATATAGTAATGAATCTGCACTACATCATCCATCGTGGCACCTACCGAAGCCAGAGTCCTCTTTAATGACTCAAAAGCCGCTCTGGTCTGATGCGCAATATCCAGCACCTCAAAACCACCGGCGTGGTGGGACAGATAAATCGTATCACCTGCAATTACACAGGATGCGCAGGTTTCATCATTGCAATGAGTAGGCATTCGTTTAATTATCAATTAATTTCTCCTTTCGAACACTGAATCCCCTCTATTTCTTTTTTGTCAAATCGTAGCTCTCTTCAATCATTCGTTTGATATCCTTATCCGGAATCGTCCCATCCAGAATTATCGAATTCCAATGTTTCTTATCTTGATGATATCCCGGCACCACTGCCGCAAAAGCATTGCGCCAAAAGTCTATCCACTCCGGGTCGCACTTGACATTGATCCAGATATTCCCTTCCCGTTCATAAATCCAGGCAAACGCGTGCTTACTGCTGTTATGCCGCATTAACGTCCAGTTGGTGTCATGAAAAGGATAATCCTCATATACATCTTTTAATGTTTTACAATATTTTATTACTTCTTTACGTTCTTTCACACACTACCATCCACTTGATTAATCTCGTAAGCCGTCACTTTACAATTGCATTCCTCTGCCGATGGACGAATGGCTTCTTCCGCGAAGTTGATATTCCTGCAACAATGCCTTTTGATATTCCAAATCCTCCGTACCACGTATAACATCATCCATGCGGCAATCTCGAACAAGACACTGAATTAACTTATTAATTCGGTTTTGTCCTTCTTTTAGTCCTTCTTTTAGTCCTTCTTCTCTCCCTTTTTCCTCTCCATCCTCAAAAAAATCCCGGCTCAAATCGGCCAGTACCCGTTCCTCATCATACTCTGTCAACAATGCATTCACTACATCCGCCCTCCTCTCAATCAGGAATTCTCTCAGAACATCTTCTTCGATACACTCTTCGACTGCCAGATTAATTGCCGGCAGCAGTTCCGCCATTTTAGCATATTCTTTTACTTTCCCAACAAAGGTTACATACTCTCGTAACGTATTGCACCGTTCCATCAACTGCCAATTGTGCCCATAATTAATATTCAGCACCCTGGCCCTTAATTCCATGCCTGACTGTTCCAGGTGCTTTGATGTTCATAGAGATAAACTAACTTCTTTGTTTTTAATCTTAATTGGGATTTATTATAAGAATATTATAAGACATACATTTGTGTATAACAAGTGAGAATTTTGGATTTCCCCGATAAATTGAAATATAATATGACAGAAGCGATTACTTCTTAGAGATATAGTATCATTTTTACACATTAAAGAAAAAATGTCAATAAAAAGGATAGCATTGATCTGCCAAATATATTCTGTCCTATCCCACAGATGGTAGGGTAAGTGGAATTTAGTTTTGCAATCGAGTATACTAAATTTATTTTCAAAAAATGAATACTAAATTTATTTTCAAAAAATGATGTCAACCGTTTTTGAAAATGTCCTAAAAATTTTAAAACATTAGCACCAGCTATAGCTGGTGCATTTCTATGAGCTTAAGAGGTTTCGTTTTTTGTGTTATGATACTTGTTTTATCGCGCCTTCAGGGCAGTAAATGT
>JBOFYZ010000031.1:0-1661 GCA_051654925.1 Lachnospiraceae bacterium
TATCAAAATGGAAAAAAAACCGTTTGTAACGAAAGCACAATTAGAGGAGATCATCAAAGAGTATCCGACTCCATTCCATTTGTATGATGAAAAATTAATACTGGACAAAGAAGTCTGATAGGGTTACAATCGTTACAGATTGGAGCCTTAATCAGGCTTTTCTTTATGCAAAACAGCGAGAGGAGAATATCAAAATGGAAAAAAAACCGTTTGTAACGAAAGCACAATTAGAGGAGATCATCAAAGAGTATCCGACTCCATTCCATTTGTATGATGAAAAAGGAATCCGGGACAACACCAGACGTCTGTACGACGCCTTTGCCTGGAATAAAGGATTTAAAGAATATTTTGCCGTAAAAGCAACGCCCAACCCCTATCTGTTAAAACTATTAAAAGAATGTGGCTGTGGGACCGACTGTTCCTCTGCAACCGAGCTGATGATGTCCGATGCCGTAGGTTTCTCCGGTCACGAGATCATGTTTTCCTCCAATGACACGCCGCCGGAAGAGTTTAAAATGGCCGATGACTTTGGCGCAATTATTAATCTTGATGATATTACCCATATTGAGTACGTCGAACAGGCTGTTGGCAGTATTCCAAAGACCATCAGCTGCCGTTACAATCCCGGCGGATTATTTAAGATCAGCAATGATATTATGGATAACCCCGGTGATGCAAAATTTGGTATGACAACAGAGCAGCTGTTCGAAGCATTTAAAATCCTGAAAGAAAAAGGTGCCGAACAATTCGGAATGCATGCGTTTCTGGCTAGCAATACCGTGACTAATGAATATTACCCTATCCTGGCAAAGCTTCTGTTTGAAGTTGCCGTGAAGCTTCAGGAAGAAACCGGTGCCAAAATCACCTTCATCAACCTGTCAGGCGGAATCGGTATCCCTTACCGCCCCGACCAGACTCCCAATGACATCAAAGCCATCGGAGAAGGTGTCCGTAAAGCATACGAAGAGACCCTGGTACCAGCCGGAATGGGCGATGTCGCCATCTACACCGAATTGGGTCGTTTCATGCTGGGTCCATATGGCTGCCTCGTTACAAAAGCGATCCATGAAAAACATACCCACAAAGAATATATCGGCGTAGATGCCTGTGCAGTTAACTTAATGCGTCCGGCCATGTACGGTGCCTATCACCATATCACCATAGCCGGCAAAGAAGACCGCCCGTGTGATCACAAATACGATATTATCGGTTCACTGTGTGAAAACAACGATAAATTCGCCATCGACAGAATGCTGCCCCAGATCGATAATGGCGATCTGCTCGTCATCCATGACACCGGAGCGCACGGTTCATCCATGGGATACAACTATAATGGTAAGCTCAAATCAGCAGAGCTGCTGCTGAAAGAAGATGGCAGTGTACAGCAGATACGCAGGGCTGAGACTTATCAGGATTACTTTGCGACACTAGATGGCTGTGAAATGATGAAGAAGTATCTGTGAGCGGCGGTGCATTAGTAGATGAAGGGGCAGTCGTACTAAAAAAAGCCTGCGGGTTCTGACGGCGGTGGTGATACTGGTCCGTATTTCCTGCCGTTTCGGATGGTAACGATATCTAAAATAGGAAGCCTGTGACTAAAAGCATGGAATAAATCACAATAACTCGCGATAAAGCCGCTCAAACAATTGCTGATTTATCCC
>JBOFYZ010000032.1:0-38286 GCA_051654925.1 Lachnospiraceae bacterium
CCAGCTAGGATACATATCCATGTTGGACTATTATCTGAAAATCTGTGAAAACTAAGGAACCGCCTTGGTACCGGACGGTATGCCAGGTGGTGTGGGAGGTCGGCTAATCAACTAATGGTTAGCCTCCTACCCGATTTCACAGCACCCTTACTTAATGCTTGCGCGGCTTGCCCTTCTTACAATGCTTATCAGAACAGCTTGTAAGTAATAAAAGCAGCAGTGCGCAGTTAATACAATTGCAGTTTGAGTTCTTATGACAATTCCGCCTACATCTTTTACCACAACAACACATAATGAATTCCCCTTTCAAGAACCAGTATCTATATTATGATATGAATGGGAAGGGACATAAGTGACAAGCCGATGCTTCGTTCTCACTCTACGATACGTTGTTTGAGGAATCAGATGTGAGTACCAGACTATATAAAATATATCGGCATGTAATTGCAACATATAATTGACGATCCCGGAGCATACTGAATGTATGAGGTGATAACATGAAAAATTTAACTTTATACGAAATGATATTCCAATTTGTATTGTTAGGGCTGGCAGTTTATCATATTTTCAAAAAAGAAATTAAGATAGTAAAATCAATAGGGGTGGTACTGGTCATATCATTTCTGCCGGCTTGCCTAAGTTCCATATTTCAAATATTCACAGATGATTTCAGTCGTCTGACATTTGCGGCAGTAATATTTATGTCCATGTACCTGGGTAGTTCCCTGAAGTTTTATGACAAATACAGATGGTGGGACAGATCTCTTCATTTTCTGTCAGGAGCCAGCTTTCTGGGATTTGGAATGGCTTTGGCTGGAAGCAAGATGGAAATAACAAAAGCAGGACTTCTGCTTTTTGGGTTCACATTTTCCATAACAATGCATGTTTTCTGGGAAGTGCTGGAATATCTCTGTGATTGTATCACACACAGCAATGCCCAGCGATGGCAGAAAATCCACGATTCGCATAACCATATATCGACAAAAGCGATACAGCCGGCGGGGCTGGTTGATACTATGAACGACACGATCTGCTGTATCTGCGGTTCAATTCTGGCAATGCTTTGCTGGGGGTGGATTTTATGAAAGCCTGCAGGTGGGGGTCGGTTACGCTATTATGAGAAGGGGGAATTGCACATAGCCGCAAGGGGAAGTGGATCGTTCGGTCAGTGAATGATCCACTTGGTTTCTTCTTGTATTCTTTATTCGAATATGTTAGTATTAATTTCTATATAAACTTACGGTTTCTTCCGTAAATCAGTCCAAATATCAGGACAATCCTGGCCGGATCGGCCAAAATTACAACTCGATGTATTGAAAAGGCAGAGCAAATGAGGTGATTTTATTGAATGTCTATTGAAGTGAAACTTGTTTTTTATTATAATAAAAGGAGAACAATAAATGGAAGATAGAGCTTTGCAATGGCATCCGGCATTTCAGGCGGCATTGCAAATTGAACTGTCGGATACTAAGGGATTGCAATTTCTTAAAGAATATAATCTCACCGAAAAGCCACTTCAGATTGATACTTTGGTACTTAAGCTGGAACCTGGATGTGAAGTGAGCAAAAGTATCGGCCAGATATTTCGGCGCTATAATATTATTGAGTATAAAAGTCCGGGTGATTATATTAGTGTGAATGATTATTATAAGGTGCTTGGTTATACTTGTATCTATCAGTCGAATACCGAAACGGTACTGGCAATAAAACCGGAAGAATTAACTATGACACTGATTGCCAATCACTATCCGAGGGTTTTGTTGGAGCATTTGAAGATGCAGTATGGAGCGGAGATTGATTTGGTGTTTCCGGGAATATATTACTTAAAGGGTCTGATGTTTCCGGTGCAAATTATTATTACCGGAAAGCTTAATCCGGGAGAATACATATGGCTTAGCCGTCTGCGGATGAATCTGAAGGTGAGGGAGGATATCAGGCCGCTAGCCGAAGCTTATAGAGGTAAAGAGAAGCATCCACAGTACGAGGCGGTAATGGATTTGATCATACGGGCGAATTATCAACAATACGAGGAGGGGAAGTATATGTGTGAAGCATTACGTGAATTGTTTGCAGATGAATTGCAGGAGCGGGAGGAGAGAGGGCTGACCCAGGGATTAAGCCAAGGGCTATCCCAGGGATTAAGCCAAGGACTATCACAGGGATTAAGCCAAGGACTATCCCAGGGGCTGACTCAGGGACTTACGCAAGGGCTTGCCGAAAGTGTTTTGCAATTACTGTCCGAGATGGGATCAGTACCGGATGAGTTAGCAAACATTGTTTTGTCCCAGACGGATCAGGATACGCTGCGCCAGTGGCTTCTGATTGCTGCCAAAGTGAGCAGCTCTGACGAGTTTGAAAAGAAAATAAACATATAAGATTGACGATTGCCTCTTGCAAACGCAGGCGCTACTGCAGTGATGAGGAACCGAAGTTTCAGAAAACCCGGTATCTGTTTCTGATTGTCAGTGCTGGTAGCCGAAACGGAAGGACTGCTGGATCATGAATTTAGAAGAATCAGCTGAGCCTCTGGCCTGAATAGTTTTTTTCGAAAAGACAAAGACTATGATTGGACAGGAGGTGTTAAGGTGGCTAAAGCAGGAATGAGAAGACCGGATCCTTATGATTCGAATAATCATGGAACGGAGAATCATCAAAAAATGAAACGTCCGAAGAATGAGCAGGCCCAGGTTCCCGAGATACAGGGCGCGGCTAAAAACGGCAATGCCAAAGCCGGACCGGTCAATGCACCGAATTGGGCAAGAGAAGACTATAAAACCGGCGATAAGTTCCACTAAGCAGTCCGGCGGATACGAAAGCATCTGAGCCAGTCAGTACCGACTGGTTCAGATGCTTTAATCTTTTGCAGGAAGCAATTTATGATAATCTGTGTTATAATGAGTATCTGAGATGCGTATTTTGCGGAAAAGAGGAATGGATGGAAGCTTATTATTACAGTCAGATGAATAAGACTCAGCAGAGTGTCTATCATGCCATGAAGACGGGCCTGACAGCGATGGAATCTTCGTTTGCCGTACCGTTTCTGGAAGGAAGAGAGCTGCAGGATGTTTTTTTCAAGCTACGTCTGGATTGTCCGGAAATATTTTATGCGGTAGGTTTTAAATATCGTTACTATAATGATGCCGGCAAGATAGAGATGATCCCGGAGTATCTGTTTCAGAAAAGGAAAGTCAAAGAACACCAGAAGGCGATGGAGACAAGAGTGACGAAACTGGTCCGGCCGGCAGCAGCCATGACAGAGTGCGAAAAGGAACAATATATCCATGATTTTATCTGCCGGAATGTTCATTATGACAAGTTGAAAAAACCTTATTCCCATGAGATTATCGGCCCGTTAGGGCAGGGCGTTGGAGTCTGTGAAGGGATTGCCAAGACTGTGAAGATTCTTTGTGATGCACTGGGGCTCTGGTGCATGATCGCAGTTTCGGATTCAAATCCGGAAAAAGGTATTAAATACCGGCATGCCTGGAATATTGTAAGAATTGGCGGTGTCTATTATCATCTGGATGTTACCTTTGATAATACCCTGGGGCATGATGATACGACACGGTATGACTATTTTAATCTGGATGATAAGCGTTTTTTTCTGGATCATGAGCCGGTTATGTATCAGGCTCCGCAGTGCAGCAATGGTGATCATTTCTATTATAAGGAGAGAAAACTATCCTTTACAAAGGCGGAGGATCTTACGGGACGGGTGCAGCAAGCGATCCGGAGGAAAAAAATACTGGTATTTCACTGGCGCGGCGGTTATCTGTCACGAGCAGTGATGCTGGAACTTCTGGGTGTCATCCAGATGGCCGCCCATCAGAAGGAAATGCATGCCAGAGTAAGCGTGAACCGGGCTCAGGCAGTACTGCATGTAACGTTTACAGAGCTTATGCAGGAAGATACGGTGGTCGATGAAGATGCAATTAAACACAGTATAGTTTCATAAACATATAAAGGCCTCTGAAAGGCGGATAAGCCTGTCAGAGGTGTCTTTGTCTTTTTGTCTCGCAGGACATAGTGTTATGTGGATTTTTTGTGCTATTTGAATGAAATTAAGACAAATTTTACAAATGAATGCCCTGAAAACTATATTTATTGCACAATTCTACGCCTAGCATCTTATTGAAAAATATGGTATGATATAGTTATAAGCAATTCTTATTATCGAGACAATTATTCAGAAAACCAAATAATTATTTCACTATAAACCATGAAAGAATTTATAAAAAGGAGGTGTTTTATCTGAGAAAGGCAGCATAGCTGCCGGCCATCTTCGATTATCAGATTAGATAGTCAGACTAATTTTAAGAGCTAGGAAGGTAAAAAATGAATAAAAAGTTAAAAGAAAAAACAAAAGAGGCATTTTCTTCCGTATTGCCGATTACCCTGATAGTACTGCTGCTCAGTGTTATTGTGGTACCCATGGAGGTTGGTGTTATCTCCATGTTTTTGGTAGGTGCGGTTCTTCTGATCGTCGGTATGGGCTTCTTCTCGCTGGGGGCTGATATGGCGATGACACCGATGGGTGAAGGCATCGGTATTCAGGTAAGTAAATCAAAGAAGATCAGTCTGGTCGTATTGATTAGTTTTTTAATGGGTGTTATCATTACAATAGCAGAACCGGATCTTCAGGTATTGGCCAACCAGGTTCCATCCATACCGAACAATATCCTGATCTGGGCTGTTGCAGTCGGAGTGGGTGTGTTTCTGGTTCTGGCTGTTTTAAGAATCCGTTACCGGATTAATTTATCTCAGATGTTACTGGTATGTTATATTGTACTGTTTGTTTTATCAGCATTTGTACCTGGGGATTTTCTGGCAGTTGCATTTGATTCCGGCGGTGTGACGACAGGACCGATTACGGTACCGTTTATTATGGCATTCGGTGTCGGACTGGCAGCACTTCGTAATGACAAGGGATCATCCAGCGACAGTTTCGGTTTGGTAGCCTTATGTAGTATCGGGCCGATTCTGGCTGTTATGCTGCTGGGGATTTTCTACAATCCAACGGAGGCGTCTTACAATGCAGTTGAGATTGTAGAAGTTATAACGACTCAGGATATTGTCAAGCAGTTTTCCTTGAGTGCGCCTACATATGCAGAAGAGGTATTGCTGGCAATTTTTCCGATTTTTCTAATGCTGCTGTTCCTTCAGCTGGTGACAAGACGTTACCGGAAGCATCAGCTGGTCAAAATGGGAATCGGATTTCTGTACACATATATCGGTCTTGTGTTTTTCCTGACTGGAGTTAATACAGGCTTCCTGCCGGTAGGTTATCTGCTTGGTAAAGAACTTGCTTCCACCAGCTTTAAGTGGCTGCTGGTAATACTGGGAGTTGTGATTGGCTATTTTATTGTTTCGGCAGAGCCGGCCGTCCATGTTTTAAATAAACAGGTAGAAGATACCACGAATGGCGCGATCAACCAAAAGTCGATGAGTCTCTGCCTTTCGATCGGCGTTGCGATTTCAGTTGGCTTGTCGATGATCCGGGTTATTACCGGGATTTCTATATACTGGCTGATTATTCCGGGGTATATTGCAGCACTGGCGATGACCTTTTTTGTGCCGAAGATGTTTGTTGGTATTGCATTCGACAGTGGCGGAGTAGCCAGTGGACCGATGACCAGTACCTTCTTACTGCCGCTGGCGATGGGAGCCTGTGAGGCACTTGGCGGCAATGTTATGACTGATGCATTTGGGGTAGTAGCTATGGTAGCAATGGTTCCGCTGCTGGCAGTACAGATTATGGGGCTGGTATACGCCAGGAAGACAAAGGCAGACATGGTGGTTATACCGGTTACTGCCGACAGCGACAGTGAGATCATTGAGTTTGAGGAGGAGTTTGCAAATGAGTGAGATTATTAAAAAACCAATGCTGAATTTACTGCTGTTAATTACAGATTGGTCTAAAATAAAAAATGTAAATGAAATACTTAAGGGTTTTCCGCTTCATTTTTGCTATGTGACGAAAGCAGAAGGAACTGCAAGTTCAGAAATATTAGATATGTTTGGCCTTGGCCGTAGTGATAAAGCCCTGATCTGGTGTGTAACAGAGAAGTCTGTTGCCAATGATATTATGGAAGAAACAACCGAGAAACTACTGCTTAAATCTAAAGGTGCAGGCATCGGTTTTACGGTTCCACTGACCGGAATTGCCACAAATATTATGAAAATACTGAACGAAGAAGCAAAAGAAAAAATGATTGATCATCTGAAAAGCATAGAAAACGAGGTGGAGAAAATGAAAAGTAATACGGCGCTGACATTGATATTATCTGTTATTAATCAGGGCTACAGTGAAGAGTTGATGGAGGCAGCTAAAACTGCCGGTGCCAATGGCGGAACGGTAGTGAATGCAAGACGGCTGTGCGGTCATGAAGGAATGAATTTCTTTGGAATTTCAGCCCAGTCTGAGAAAGAACTGGTGTTGATTGTAGCAGAGAAAGAGAAAAAAGTAGATATTATGAAGGCGATCAACAGCAAATGCGGAATGTCGAGTGAGGCTCAGGGACTGACCATATCACTGCCGGTTGATCATGCCGTGGGGTTGGGATAAAACATCCTTAATATCAGCGTAATGATAAAAAAGGCGGAAGCAGCTCTGCCGTGTATGTGTTTTCAGCACATGATACGGCAGAGGGGCTTCCGTTTCTTACTCTCAGGGCGACATGAGCACAGTGGGACGCACCTATATACTCACACAAAAAAATCCTTATCAGAAAACATACAAACATTATCCACAAAATCCTCAACCAGGCAGCTATCTGCCAGGTCCAGAAAGCATTTCGCCGCACTGAAATAAAAATCCGTCAGTAAATATGTAAAGATTGCAGGAGAGATTTTCAGCTGCGCGCCATGACTCTCAGATTCTTTCAGCTTCGTAATCAGGATATCAGAAAGGAATTCCTTCAGAATATCCATCAATATCCCATTCTTATTCGTCTGATACAGCTTGTAATAATTTCCCTTCTGCCGGTTCAGCATCTGGATAAAGATAATCAGAAAACTGCGGATCGAATAGGCATCCTTAAAATATATAATATCTTCGCTCAGTCGGGCGGTTTGAAAAAAAGTCTGGATACAGTAGCGCAGCAGATCGTGTTTGTCTTCAAAATATCGGTAAAAGGTGGAGCGGGGGATCAATGAACGGCCGCATAGTTCGGTCAGGGTTATTTTCTCGAAGGGCTTTTCTGTCAGCAGTTCGAACAAAGCTATCTGCAGCAAAAGATAAGTCCGGCGGGTAGATACTTTATCAATCGGATCTTTTTTGGTCATCATACAAAGTCTCCTGTTTGCTTAAAATGGAACGTTTTTTGAAAATTGTCTCATTTGGAACAATTTCAAAAAAGTAACCATTGAATATTTTACCATAATAGATGAAAATAATGCAAGCAGCAACAGCGAAGGAGACGAGAATAATGGATGATTTAAAAGACACTAGAAATATTATGGTCAGACTGGCTGCCTTTATCGTAAATAAAAGAAAAGCGATTCTGGTACTGTTTGCAATAGCCTGCATTTATTGTGCCGCGTGTATTTCAAAAGTAGGGGTGGAGAATGACCTGACCGAATACCTGCCGGATACGACGGAAACCAGACAGGGACTCGATCTGATGGATACAGAGTTTGTGACATTTGGCTCCGGTAAAATATTAATTGCCAATATTACATATGAGCATGCCCTCAAACTGGCAGATGAGTTGGGTGACATCAAAGGGGTATCGACAGTCTCTTTTTATGATCTGGAGGATGATGCTTATGAGGAAGCAGATCGTCCCGATTATTATCAGGATGCAGCGGCGCTTTATACCATTATGTTTGAGGACGTGGAGGACAGTGAGATGACGCAGGCGGCCATTGCCCAGGTGCGCAGCCGACTGGAAGGTTATAATGCTTATGTCTATACGACCGTAGATAAAGATGATGCTGCCGATCTGCGCAATGATATGAAACTGATTGCGCTCATTGTGGTGAGTATCATTCTGCTGGTACTGTTATTTACTTCGCAGACCTATATGGAAATTCTGATTTTTTTGATTGTGTTCGGAGTTGCTGCTGTTTTAAATGCCGGTACGAATTACTGGTTCGGGACAATATCATTTATAACCAATGCGGTGGGAACGATCCTGCAGCTGGCACTGGCGATTGACTACGCCATTATCTTGTTTCATCGGTTTATGGAGGAACGGGAACATATGGAAACGATTGATGCCATTACGACGGCTCTCAGTAAGGCGATTCCGGAGATTTCCTCCAGCAGCCTGACGACTATTTCTGGAATGCTGGCGATGATGTTTATGCAGTTCGGGATTGGATTGGACATGGGACGGGTATTGATGAAAGCAATTATTTTCAGTATGATTTCCGTGTTCCTGCTGATGCCGGCGTTGATTGTCATGTTTTCAAA
Organism: Lachnospiraceae bacterium; assembly: GCA_051654925.1. Lineage (GTDB taxonomy): Bacteria > Bacillota > Clostridia > Lachnospirales > Lachnospiraceae > Brotaphodocola. The sequence continues at coordinate 8,417 of JBOFYZ010000032.1, forward strand.
GGCAATCGACCGAACCGTACACCGCAATTTCGTTCCGTCAATCAGAGGATGGGGCAGACTGGTAGTGAAAGTAAGATATCTGGTACTGCCGGTATTTCTGATCATAACCGGGGTGGCTTTTCTGTGGTCGATGAAATGTAATTATATTTATGACAGCAATTCCATTGATTCAATGAAAAAGAACGAATATCTGACCGCCCGGGACCGGATTGCAGAGACGTTTGAGGTCACCAATACCATGGCGGTAATCGTGCCGAAGGAAGATTACCAGAAAGAAGCCAGGCTGATTGCGCAGCTGGAGCAGTTGGAAGCAGTCGATACGGTGACGGGTCTGTCAAATATTGAGGTTGACGATAATGGCGATTTTATTCTGGTCGATGAATGTAATCCCAGGGAATTCTCAGAGATAGCCGATGTGGATCTGGATGTAGTGCGGGCACTGTATTATATCTACGCAATTGATAAAAAGCAGTATGGAGCTTTTATCAAAAATGTGGATGACTACAAGATTCCGATTATTGATATGGTAGATTTTATATATGAACAGAAGGAATCAGGTGCTCTGGACTTTGATGAAGAGCAGTCGAGCGATATTGATGACCTCTATGATGCGATGTGTAAGGCCAGAGAACAGCTGGAAGGCGATGATTATTCGCGGATCGTGTTTACCCTCAGAGGAGCCGTAGAGGGCGAGGAAACCTTTAAGGTCATTGATACAATCCGGAATATTTCCCGGCAGTATTATGATGAAACTTATGTGGTTGGAGATGCTACCAGCAATTATGATCTGAGTGATTCATTCCAGAATGATAATACCATGATCAGTATTCTGACGGCATTGTTTGTCGGCGTGATTCTTTTGTTCACATTCCAGTCTGCCAGCCTGCCGTTTTTACTGGTACTGGTGATTCAAAGCAGTATTTTTATCAACTTTTCATTCCCATATCTGACCGATACGACCATGTTTTTCCTGTGTTACCTGATTGTCAGTGCGATACAGATGGGGGCAACCATTGATTATGCAATTGTTATGACCAGCCGTTACATGGTGCTGCGGCGGGAATTGCCAGATAAAAAAGAAGCAATTATAGAATCGATTAATCAGGCTTTCCCGACAATTGTGACTTCCGGTACCATATTAACCTGTGCATCATTCGCCATTGGCAACTTCACGGCAAATGCGACAATTGCTTCACTGGGCATGGCACTGGGGCGTGGAACACTGATCTCGATTGCCCTGGTAATGACTGTGCTGCCACAGATTCTGCTGGTCTTTGATAAATTAATCGAAAAAACCGGCTTTTCAAAGGAGGTATCGGAGTGATGTTTAAATATGGAAAAAAGCGGCAGCGACTGGCTTTGCTTATGAGTGTTGTTTTGCTGGCGGTATCGGCCTGTCCGGTACATGCGGCCGCAGATCAGAATCAGACCGTCTACATCGGTTCGGCAGAGGCATTTCTGGAGTTTGCCGGCAACTGTACTTCAGAAGATTTTTCCCGCGGCAGACGGTTTGCTCTGGAGCAGGATATCAGCCTGGCGGCGGTGGAGTTTGTTCCGGCGGCAGTATTTGCCGGAGAATTTGATGGAAACGGCTATACGATCAGCGGGATTACATATCGTGCTGCCGGATCTAATCTGGGCCTGTTCCGTTATGTAGAGAATGGGGCTGCGGTGCGTAATCTTCATGTTGAGGGGCGGCTTGAGCCTGGCGGAACCAGGAAGAATGTCGGCGGGATTGCCGGGGTTAACCGGGGGCTTCTGCAGGGATGTGTATTTACCGGTGCGGTTATGGCAGATGAGGCGGCTGGCGGGATTGCCGGATGGAATGAAGCCGGCGGACGAATTGAGAACTGCCGGAACAATGCAGAAATTACTGGCAACCGGATGGTCGGCGGTATTGCCGGCAGCAATGAAGGGGAGATATTTGACAGTATCAATCAGGGCTGTATTAATACATCAAAAGAGGGGGTTACGGAGGAAGATAAAAAAGAGTATGATTTTACTCCGGAATCACTGCCGGACAGTCTGCGGGTGGAGAAGGTAAATGATGTCGGAGGAATCACAGGCTTTTCAACCGGAACAATCCAGAACAGCAGTAATTATGGTACGGTCGGGATTGCCCATACCGGCTATAATATCGGCGGGATTGCCGGACGTCAAAGCGGCCTGATCTATCAATGCAGCAATTACGGGGATGTGACCGGGCGCAAAGATGTCGGGGGGATAACGGGTCAGTTAGAGCCATTTCTGGAAATCCTTTATCAGCGAGATACATTTGATCAGCTGCAGGACGAATTCGATGCCTTATCAGACATTGGTGATGATATGTCAGATCAGATCCGTGGTACCACCGATACGGCATCGGAGAATTTCGGCCAGGCAAAAGATATTATGAACGAAATCAAGCAATACAGCAGACAGCAGAAGGATTTTCATAAAGAAGAACGGGATCAGTTCGATGAAGCAGCCGGAAAACAGCTGGATAAGATTGAGGAAATTATTGATGCGGTGGAAATAGACTTTGGCAGCAGTTCGGCCAGAAGAGCAGCCAGCCGGCTGCGGTCAAATATCAATAAGGCCAAGGGTCTGATCGGTCAGATGGACGCAGGAGCAGAAGAAGATGATATTCTTGATGAAGACGATATTGCCGGCAGCATCAGCGGGGACCTGGAGGATGCTTACCTGACGCTGGTAGAGCTGGCGGACATTGCTGAAGCAATTGTGGAAGACACCGAGACGCTGATTGTCGATGGTTTCGGCGGAGTGGAGGACGGTCTTTTTGACTTGAAGGACGATCTTGATTCCCTGAGAATAGCGACCCGGTCGCTGTCGGATCTGACCAGGGCAAGAAAAGATGATCTGCTTATCAATCTGGATGAATTTGATGTCAATATAACGGAAAAGCTGGATCGTTTGTATGATCAGCTGGATGTGGTATCGGACGATCTGAAATCAGGAAAAAACCGGGTTCGTACAGAGACGGACCGCCTGGATGACCAGCTGGGTTCGATGCGGCAAGTTGTAACCGACGGTAAAGACCGTCTCGACGATAAGACCGACAAGATATCTGATGATAAGGAATCCTTATACGATGATATTTCTGATCGCGGGGATATTGCTCCGGAACCGGGTTCGGTGATTCAGTGCCGCAATCAGGGCCGTATTATTTCTGATTATCAGGCCGGTGGAATTGCCGGGATGATCGGGATTGAGCTGAGTCTCGATCCTGAAACTGATATCGAAAAAACCGGGAACCGGAGCCTGAATGCAGATCGTTATGCCAGAGCGGTTGTATCAAGCTGCCGGAATGATGGTGATATTACAGCGGAATATGAATATGCCGGAGGGATTGCCGGTAAAGCGGCGCTTGGAGCCCTGACCGGCAATCAGAACTATGGCAATGCAACCGTGACAGATGGAGACTATGCCGGCGGCATTGCCGGCAGCAGCAGTTCCGTAATCCGTAATAATTACAGCATGAGTCAGGTTACCGGCAATAATTATCTGGGCGGTATTGCCGGATGGGGCTGTGATCTGAAAGAGAATTATGCGATGGTCATGATTCACTGTGAAAATGGCGAATGGATCGGCAGTATTGCTGGTGCAGCAGATGCCGATGGTGAGATCAGCAGCAACTATTATGTAGATGAAAAATTGGGCGCAATAGACGGAGTTTCCCGCACCGGAGAAGCAGCCGGTCTTGCTTATGATGTGTTTACCCAGCTGGAACATGTTCCGCAGGAATTCTTGGGACTGACGGTCACATATCTGGCAGATGGCCAGATCGTCAAGGTTATTCCCTGTATGTATGGGCAGCCGCTGTCGGTTGATGAGATACCAGAAGCACCGGTGAAAGATGGATTTTATTATATCTGGGAAGCAGTTGATCTCTCTTCGGTTAAGGGGAATTTGAGAATTGAGGCAATCTATCAGCCATGGACAACGACTATCGCATCATCGGCAGATCCATTGCCGCTGCTTCTGGCTGAAGCCAATTTCCATCCAGATGCCAGGCTTACGGTGGCAGAATGCGAGGATGATACATGGCAGCTGCCAGAGAACTGGAACGTGATTCGGGGATATGAATGCCGGATTGATGAACAGGATCCTCAATTGCTGACAGAGGCTGTTGTATTCCGGGTACTGGCAAAAGATTATGGAACTGATGCAACCGTTGGTATTGTATCGGATGGCCGGGTTTTGCTGGTTGAAACCAGACGGGATGGAGATTATCTGGTATTTAAAATGGCCGGGCAGGGGACGTTTGTAATACTGGAGCCGCATCGCCGGATGGTCTGGCTGGTCCTGCCGGCCGTCACAGGTGTCCTGCTGGCCGGTGCCGGTGTCTGGATTTACCGGAAAAAATGGCTGGTACCGGAGGTGGAAATACCTGAAGACGGGGATAGATGAAAATTTTTTGTTTTTATGTTATAGTAGGTGAAACAACTAGTTGCAGGATCTACAGAAAGGTATAACATGACAAAGAATAAAGAAACAGCATTTAGACAATACGGGCTTTCCGCAGCGGTATGCGAAGCTTTAGAGGCACTTAACTATTTGGAACCGACCACAATTCAGCAGGAAGTGATCCCACTTATGCTCGGGCGCAAAAATGTGGCTGCCAAGGCACCGACCGGAAGCGGCAAGACGGCAGCATTTGCCATCCCGATCTGTGAAATGACGGTATGGGAAGAGAATCTGCCGCAGGCGCTGGTTCTGGAGCCAACCCGCGAATTGACCGATCAGGTGAAGGATGAACTGTTTCGGATCGGCAGAAAGAAACGGTTGAAAGTGCCGGCGGTATTTGGTGGCTTTCCGATTGATAAGCAGATCCAGACGCTGCGGCAGAAATCCCATATCGTTGTGGGAACACCGGGAAGGATCCTTGACCATGCCAGACGGGGCAGCCTGAAGTTTGAACAGATGTCCTGCTGCATCATTGATGAGGCTGATCTGATGCTGGATATGGGATTTATGGAGGATGTCAGGGCAATTCTTAAGCTGCTCCCGGGAACCTGCAGCATATCGCTGTTTTCCGCTACCTTAAAGCCTGAGATCCGGCAGCTGGCTGAACAGGAAATACCCGATACGGTCTATGTAGAATGTGAACAGGAGCCGGAGGCAGCTCCTGATATATGCGAGAAACTATATGAGGTATCAGACGGAGAAAAATACGATGCATTTATCCGGGTCCTGACGGAAGAAAAACCGGAACGCTGCATAATTTTCTGCGGCACCAGGGAAATGGCCGGTGTGCTGTTCCAAAAGCTCAGGAGAAACCGTGTCTTCTGCGGAGTCATTCACGGTGAACTGGATCAGAAAGAGCGCTTGAAAACCATTGCGGCATTTCGCCGTGGTGGCTTTCGTTATCTGATTGCAACTGATGTTGCCGCAAGAGGTATTGATATTGATGATATTTCTCATGTGATGAACTATGATTTCCCAACCGGACGGGAAACCTATGTCCATCGGATCGGCCGGACCGGACGAAACGGCAAGGCAGGAACTGCGGTCAGTTTTGTCGGAGCGTCGGAAAAACGGATGCAGGCAATGGTTGAGGAGTATATCGGACGGACGATTCCGGTATTTCCGGTACCGGAACCGGATGAGGAGCAGGAAAAGACATTTTGGCAGCATCAGAAAAAGCCGCCCAAGATCAAAGAATCGCGGACAAAAGTCCTGAATCAGGGAATTACCCGCCTCATCATCGGCGGCGGCAGAAAATCTAAAATCCGGGCCGGAGATATCGTCGGTGCTGTCTGTGGTATCGAGGGTCTGGAAGTTACGGATATCGGTATTATAGATATCCGGGATAGTTTAAGCTATGTCGAGATATTAAACCAGAAAGGCTCCCAGGTACTGGATGCTCTGCAGAACAAGCCGGTTAAAGGAAAAGTGCGGAAAGTCAGAATTGCCAAAGGGCGTTGATTGTGATATGATATAAAAAATAAAAACCTGTCTCTGTCACCGGGCAGAGATATATAAAGGTATTTAAAGTTTTGTTGCAGGTACGGCATATCGTCAGATATGTTATAAGACAAAACTTTAAATACCTTTTTCTATTTAAGAAGGAGGAAATTATCATGAACATTGAAGCATTTCAGGTAGAAGAGTGGATGAACGCCTACGAGGGAGGAGCCAGGTACAACATTGCAGAAACATGTGTCGATTCAATATCCCTGAATGAATTATTTACCCTGACAGGTGAAGACCGCCGGGGCTTTTGGGATTCCTTTTGCAGCAAAAGGATGACATATGGCGATATTGAGGGGGCACCGCTGCTTAAAGAAGGGATCTGCCGGCTGTACAAGATGATAGAGCCGCAGCATATTGTTACCACTCACGGGGCAGCCGGAGCCAATCATCATATATTTTATTCTATGATTAACCCTGGCGACCGGATCATCAGCATCTTGCCGACTTACCAGCAGTTATACGCCATTCCCGAGTCATACGGAGCAGATGTGAAGCGGCTGTATTTATCTGTTCAGGATGATTATCAGATTGATCTGGAAGCACTGCGCCGCCTGGCGGTACCGGGGACGAAAATGATCTGCCTGAACAATCCGAATAATCCTACCGGGGCATTGCTGTCAAAGGAGATCCTGCAGGAAATTATCAGAATTGCACGTCAGGCCGGAGCTTATATTCTTTGTGACGAAGTATACCGCCATCTGACTCAGGATGATGAATGGAGTGAGTCTATTGTCGATCTTTATGAAAAAGGTATTTCTGTTTCCAGTATGAGCAAGGTGTTTTCGTTGGCAGGGCTCCGGCTGGGGTGGATCGTATCCCGGGATATGGAGGTGATCCGTTCTTGTTTTTCACACCGCGATTATAATCTGATAAGCGGCGGGATGTTTGATGAAGCAGCAGCGGGAATTGCTTTAAAGTACAGTGAGCAGCTGCTGGAAAGAAGCCGCAGCATCATCAGGACAAATCTGGAGATTCTGGATCATTGGGTCAGCACCCAGCCCGGTGTCTATTATCAGAAGCCGCAGGCCGGAACTACGGCTCTGGTCTATTATCATGCGGATATACCGAGTGATCAGTTCTGCCGGGAGTTATACCATCAGACCGGGGCATTGGTCACACCGGGGGTCTGTTTTGAAATGGAGCACTGCATCAGGATCGGTTATGCCGGAGAGACGGAGATGCTGAAGGCTGGACTGTCAGCTGTCAGCCACTATCTGGAAACCTGTTTGACAGTATAATGGAGAACCTCTATAATAGATATAAAAGCGACGGGAGGACGGACATTGCCATGCTGGAATTGGATATCGAAGATTGGCTTGATGCAGACAAATACATAGAGGATAAGGAATATCAGGAGGAAACTGTTTCAGAACAGAACCTGGCGAAGGCAGAATTTGCCAGTGTCACGTTTGCCAAGTGCAGATTTATTGACTGTGATTTCAGCCGCTGTTCTTTTCATCAGGTGAAATTTTTGAACTGCGATTTTTCTAACTGCAAGTTTACAGACGGCCATTTCCGAAATACGCAGTTCATCGACTGCAAGGGCAACGGCAGTGACTTCAGTAAAAGCGTTTTCCGCTGGTGTTCGGTTCAGGACGGCTGCTACCATTATGCCAATTTTGCTATGTCATTGTGGGATACCAGCAACATAACAGGCAGTGATATGAAGGAAGCTTTTTTCTCCGAAGTGAAGTTTAAAAAGACTGGTTTTCAGCGGGTCAATTTATCACGTGCTGATTTCTTCAGGACAATGCTCAAAGGCATGGACTTATCAGAATGCAGTATCGAAGGGATTACCGTGTCCGATACCTGGCAGGAACTGCAGGGAATGAAGATCAGCGCCATTCAGGCAATGGATGTTGTCCAGATTCTAGGTATCAAGCTGGTGTGAGAGAAATAACAGGAGGTGTATTAAATGGAAACAGGATTTAGAAATAAGAGGCGGCTTACCGTATTAGTGCTAGCTGTTGTCATGTCAGTTGCCATGAGTATTTTGTCATGGGCAGCAGATCAGGATATTGTAATCATCTATACGAATGACGTTCACTGTGATGTAGACAAAAATATCGGCTATGCCGGTCTGGAGTTATACAAAAAGCAGATGATGGCACAGACTCCATATGTAACCCTGGTTGATGCCGGTGATGCAATTCAGGGAGAGCCAATCGGAACTCTTTCTGCCGGAGGTTATCTGATTGATATTATGAATCAGGTAGGGTATGATTTTGCCATTCCCGGCAATCATGAATTTGATTATGGGATGGAGCGGTTTTTGGAACTGTCAGAAGCACTGGAATGCGGGTACTATTCCTGCAATTTTGTCGATCTGAGAACCGGAGAACTGGTATTTCCGGCATATAAAATGGCACAGTACGGAGATATCAGTGTGGCTTTTATCGGCGTTACGACTCCGGAGAGTTTTACCAAATCTACACCAAAATACTTTCAGGATGCAGCCGGTAACTATATCTATGGTTTCTGTGAAGATGAGACAGGAGCGAGCCTGTACAATCAGGTTCAGAAGTATGTAGATGAGGCCAGGAGCCAGGGGGCGGATTATGTTATTCTGGTCAGTCATCTGGGGCTTAACGATGTGACTGAGCGATGGAGTTCCGGAGCGGTTATCCGTAATACAACCGGTATTGATGCCTGTATCGATGGCCATTCGCATGAGACGATTCATGAGGCACTTGTTATGAACCTTGACGGTCAGCCGGTATTGCTGACCCAGACAGGGACCAAACTTGCCGCCATCGGCAACCTTACGATACATACGGATGGTGAGATTTCCTCCAGTTTAATTACCACAGTGGCTGCTGAAGGGACTTCGGAAATACAGAATGGTAAGGCTGTTGACCCATCCATAGCAGCATATATCAGGGGAATTCAGGCTCAATATGAGGAAAGCCTGAATACAGTAGTTGGTAATACCGAAGTACTGCTGACCGTTGATGATCCGGATACCGGTGTACGGGCAATCAGAAATGCAGAGACCAATATGGGGAATTTTACTGCCGATGCATACCGTTATGTAATGGAAGCCGAGATCGGTTTTTCCAACGGCGGCGGCATCCGCAGCAGCATTGCCCTGGGGCCGGTGACATATAACGATTTGCTGAAGATATTCCCTTATGGCAATATGGGATGTGTCATAAAAGCCAGCGGGCAGCAGATCCGGGATGCACTGGAGATGGCTTCCCGTTCTTATCCCGAAGAAAACGGCGGCTTCCTGCAGGTATCCGGACTGACTTATACCATCGATACGAGTATTCCAAGTTCAGTAACACTGGACGATAAACAAAATTTTACCGGTGTATCCGGAGCTTACCGGGTAACAGATATTATGGTAAATGGTGAGACAATCGACCTGGACCGGATGTATACAGTAGCATCCCACAATTATATGCTGCGTCATGGCGGCGATGGAATGGTAATGTTTGAAGGCTGTGAGGTCATAAAAGATGATACGATGGTGGATGTGGATATTTTATCCGCCTATATCACAAACTATCTGAATGGAACAGTAAAAGATGGTTATGAATCTCCGACAGGAGACGGAAGAGTTAAAATATCTTAAGAACTCTTAAGAAGAATTGAATATCAATATAAATATATCGAAAAACGATAAAAAAGTATTGCAAAACAGAATCCTCTATGCTATTCTTCTAACAGAACAATAGCATGGAGGATTTTTTATGAACTGGAGCAGAAATCAAAGTATTGTTTTATCAAAGGTATGTATCGGGGTTTCCCTGCTGATCCTGCTGGTGGGGGCGGTCAGCCTGCCCCAGATGGTGGAAGGGATTGTCATCAGACGGGGAATGGAGCTGGCAGCTGGCCGGAGGTATTTTTATTCAAGCTATTATTCATTGCTGATTCCGGCTGTTACTGCTTTGGTGTTTCTATATCGGCTGCTGGCTAATATCAGCCGGGAAGAGATTTTTGTAAAGAGTAATGTCCAGTATCTGCGGTGGATATCCTGGGCCTGCTTTCTGGCAGCGTTAATTTCTCTTTTATCCGCCTGTTACTATATTCCTTTTCTGATGCTGGCAGGTGGTGCCGGTTTTATGGGACTGATCCTGCGGGTAGTGAAAAATGTGTTTGCCGAGGCCGTCTATATCAAAGAAGAAAATGATTTTACCATTTAAGGAGGCATGTCATGATAATAATCAATTTGGATGTAATGATGGCCAAAAGAAAAATGGGGGCCGGCGAACTGGCAGAACGCATCGGAATTACTCCTGCCAATCTTTCGGTATTAAAGAATAACAAAGCAAAAGCAATACGATTTTCAACATTGGAAGCGATCTGCAGGGAGCTGGAATGCCAGCCATCTGACATATTGGAATATAGGGAGGATCATATATGAACGAGAATTTAACATCAGGAATATCAGGAGAAACGGAACCGATTAAATCGATACCAATTGAGGCTGTCTGGCAGGCGGCAGCTCCAGCTGCAGCAAAAGAAGAAGAACCCTATCCCCAGAAGCGCAGTGACCGGTGGATGGCAGGTGTCATGTTTATCCTGGCCTATCTGGCAGTTGATATCCTGGGCATTATTCGCTATGACTGGAATTACGGGGTGGGAGCAACCTTATTTACCGTTATATATGGAATTGCAATAATCATTTATGCCAGGAAGAAAGATATAAAAGTGCAAAAGGAAGGGTGGTTCTGGTTTTCCATCATCCTGATGACTGGCTTTTCCTGTACGATTATAGATAATCATACACTGGAATGGTTTGCCTCTTTGTTTTTGTGTTTCAGTATGATATATTTCCCGCTGATTCTGTTTGGGGTTGGAGTGAATGGTGGAACCAGTGAGTTTTTTCTGCTGGATGGGTTTCATGCGTTTATGATCATTCCTCTGAAGAATTTCCGGGCACAATGGAAGTTTACCCGCAAAGGAATGCAAAAAGTAAAAATGATAGGAACAATTGTAAAAGCGTTTCTTGGTGTTCTGATATCAATTCCGTTGTTCATGATGGTAGCTGGACTGCTGTCATCGGCAGACAGTGCATTTGGAGAATTGCTTTATGAACTCAGCTGGAATATCGAAGATGATGTAACACATTTCGTGGGGACGCTGTTGTTGTCACTGCCGGTAGGCTGTTATCTGTTTGGGTTGATTTATGGAGCTGCCAACAGGCGGGGGACCAGTATGATCAGCAAGGATAGTGTGGTGGGCACCTGTAAGGCATTCGCGATTGTTCCTGCGGTCAGTATTTATGCCGCCATGACAGGGATCTGTCTGCTGTACATGATGTTTATTTTTCTTCAGGGAAGTTATTATATCAGTGCTATCCGGGGAATCCTTCCGGCAGGATTCACATATTCGGAATATGCCAGGCAGGGTTTTTTTGAACTGGTTGAGATCAGTATGATTAATATCACCGTTCTTGTTGGTGTGGAATTTTTCTGCCGGACAAAAGGTCGCCTGCTTAAAGCATTTCGTTTTCTGCTCAGCCTGCTTACGATTTTCCTGATAGTTACCGCGATGACAAAAATGATGCTTTATATTCAAGCCTATGGATTAACCCAGCTTCGCGTTATCCCCAGTGCGTTTATGATCTATCTGGCAGTCGTGTTTGTACTGATCATGGTTGCTCAGTTTCGCCCACTGCCGGTGGTAAAGCTGGCTGTCTGCACCTTTGCATTGGGATTCTCAGTTATGACGCTGTCAAATATGGATGGTCAGATTGCAAAATATAATTTAAGCCGGTATCAGGCTGGAACGCTGCAGGATCTGCCGGAGACTACCCTGATCCGCTGTGGTGCTTCCAGTATACCGGAGATTTATAAGGCCTGGGAAAATGAACAGGATCCGGATCGGAAAGAACGATGGGAACAGATTGTAAGGTCGATCAGTCGGAAGTATGACTACCGGTTTGGGCAAACGGACGGAATCAAAACCTGGAATCTGGCAAGGATGAATGCTGACGTTTATAGTTATGATAAAATGGGAATTAAGTGATTTGATTGGTTGATTCCTAAGATTATAAAAAGGCATGTGCAGCCGATTTCTGATCGGAATTCAGAAATCCTCTGCACATGCCTTTTTATGATATAAGGAAAATTATCAGCTTTTTTATGAACCGAAATGTTATTCGTGGTCTCTTATATAATAGATGCATCGAAAGGAACAGGTCATATATATGGATGAAATGAGAAAAGTACTGGTGGAACGAATGAAAGCCGGAGATTCTCAGGCGTTTGATCAGCTTTACCACCAATATGCAAAAAAATTATATCGTACGGCTTACCTTATTTCCGGAAATAAGGAAGACAGTGAAGATATTCTGCAGGAAGCATTTGTGACATGCTATGTCAGATGCAGTACGATCCAGAACCCCGAATCTTTTGAGTCTTGGCTTTCCAGGATCCTGGTACGGACAGCATGGCGGATTCTGAAAAAGAAGAAACGCACCGTATCGGTAGACGAACTTATGGAACAGGAAGCAACCGCCGGGATTGCTGAGGCTGTGTTTACGGATCAGAAAAGTTTAAATCCGCTTGAGCAGGTTGTCAGCAGTGAATACCGGAGTGCGTTGTTTCAGGCAGTATGTCGGCTTGATGTGAAGCTTAAGACCGTGCTTATTCTCTATTACTATGAAGAACGGTCGATTAGAGAAATTGCCGATATTACCGGAAGTTTTGAAGGTACTGTGAAATCCAGACTGTTTACTGCAAGAGAGAAGCTGAAACGGGAACTGGTTGATTCGGATATTCAGGTCAGGGATGTAAGGAGGACTGTGCAATGAAAAGAATACAGGAAAAAGAATTGAAAGCCGGTCTGAATCAGGTGGCCGATCAGGTTTTATTTACCGAACAACAGGAGATGCAAAATCTAAGTGAAATTCATCAAAAATTAAGGAGGAAACAGATGATGGGAAAAGGAAAGAAAATATTGATAGCAGCCGCGGCAATTACCGCATTATGTGCAACTACAGCAATCGGAGCCGGAAAGATCGTAGGATATTATTCAAGCAGCTCGAGCAGCGATTCACACTACGCAACGGCACAGGATATCAAAGATGCCAAGGAAGTTTTGGGAGTGATTCCAAAGGCCCCCGAGAAGTTTTCCAACGGCCTTAATTACCTGAAAGGCAGTTACCATATGGTAGAAGGGCAGGATGAATCAGGAACAACCGTAACTTCTTACGCCAATGTAGTAGTTGATTACGAAGATTCCATTTTTCTGTTTATTCGTAAAATAAACGCATATGACGAATATAATAATGAAGAAGTTAAAACAGATCATGTGGATGGAATTGAGCTCAAAGTTTATGAAGATGCCTATCTCTTCCTTCCGCCTGATGTGGAGGCTTCAGAAGAAGACAAAGCACTTGAAGCACAGGGAAAACTCATTATCAGTTACGGAACTGCCGAAGAAGAGCGCAGGACTTACCGCTATACTGTATGGGATGAGGACGGGCTTAATTATGCGCTCAACACCTTTAACGACAGCTACGATATCGATGCAATGCTTCAAATGAGTAAAGAAGTGATCCAAAGCAGATAATAAAAGCACAGCCGGTCAAGCGCCATGATTGCGTGCATGATATGCTGTAAGAAAAAAGGAGGTACATGTCATGCACGCATGGGAAGCAATACAAAAGACACTGGAATTCCCCGGAAGTATTCAGCATGGAACTCTGGATGCCAGCATTTGAATAAATTATTGTTGTAAGATATTGCCAGTCCTCTGCTTTTTTGCTAAAATTAAACTATCTATACACGATTATTTGTGTAAATGTAAAAGCCAAGGAGGAAAGGCAATGAGGAACAAAAAACGATTTATTTCAGTAATGACAGCACTGGTGATGGTATTTTCAACGGCAATACCGGCCATGGCAGCACCGGTCATTACAGTGGGAGCCCACTCATCAGCAGAGGCGACAGCATCCACCACAGTTGCATCCATTTCCAAGTACGGCAATATTGAACTTGTAGTCACTTCTGATGAACTGACAAATGCAGGCTTTGCCACCGGTGACATGGTAACGGTTACCATCAACGATGTAGAATATGAGATGCCATTCTGTACCAATTATTCTGATGTTGACAACGGTGCCCTGGTATTACGTGCCGAAAAGGGAACCAATGCCATTATCGCAATCAACATGGGTAACTTTGCCGGAACTTATGGTGTCGAAGCCGGTGCCGCAGTTGATATCCGGATGAAGGAAGCCGGTGCATATCTGGAAGAGTACGAGATCCGTAATCTGGTCCGGACAAACAATCGTTCTGACTACTCATCAGACGTTGTATATGCAAACTTCCGAATGGTAAATCAAGGCAATATCGCTGACGGCGTTCTTTACCGCAGCAGCAGCCCGATCAATGAAGAGATCAACCGTGCTTCATACGCAGATACCTTAGCAGCGGCAGCAGGTATTCATACCTTCATCAACCTGGCGGATTCTGAGACGAGTCTGGAAGAGCATTTCAGCTCAGAGACTTTCGCTTCTCCTTACTATATGTCCGTGTATGAAGATGGTGGTGTAATCCTGCTCAATATGGCAATTGATTTCAACGCCGATGATTTCCGTGCGAAATTAGCAACCGGTCTTAACTTTATGGCAGATCAGGATGGCCCATATCTGGTACACTGCAACGAAGGCAAAGACAGAGCCGGTTTCACAATTGCAGTACTCCAGGCTTTAATGGGAGCAAATGTTGACGAAATCGTAGAAGACTATATGGAAACTTACGAGAACTATTACGGTGTACAGCGGGGGACAACCAAGTATGATAAGATTGCCGAAGGCAACATCAAAGAATCCCTTCGTTCCATCTGCGGACTTGAGTCCGGTGCCAGCCTGGATGGTGTAGATCTGTCAGCAGCTACCGAAAGCTACCTGACATCGATCGGTATGAGTCAGTCACAGATCCAGAAGTTGAAAACAAAACTTTCTACGGGTGTTTGATAACTAATTCTGCACATAGTCGTGGGGAGGTGTCGCACTCAAAAAGCCTGCGGACCCTGGTGGTGGCTGTGGCACCCGTCCGTATTTCCTGCAGTTTCGGACCGTATGAGTCTCTAAGAGCAGAGAACTGCCGCTAAATGCAATGCCAGAAACGCCAAAACTCGCTGTGCTCAAACAGTTGGCCGTTTCTGGCATTAACGCGTCATTTCTCTGCTCTAAGAGACTCTGACGGTCCTGCAAAGGCAGAAAATACGGACGGGTACCACAGCCACCACCAGGGTCCGCAGGCTTTTTGAGTGCGACACCTCCAGCTACTTATTTGACTCCCACTAAGTGAAAATGTAAAACCAGACTACGATATTGTATCTTTTTAATGTATTTTACCCACATTATGGTCGGTATCATGCAGCTGGAGAGGGAGTGACTGGTGGGGGCGGTTCGGGCGGTATGGTCCGGGGGGGCGGCATTTGCAGGGTGATTAGAGAGTCTTGGCTTTGAAAATCAGGTGTTATCAACGGAAGTGGCTTCTGTTTGAGTGCAGCGAGTTAAGCCACTTCCGTTGATGCTCTTAACCTTATTTTCAAAGCCTAGACTCTCTTATCACCCGAAACAGCCGCCACCCCGGACCAGACCGCCCGAACCGCCCCCACCAGTCACTCCCTCTCTGGAATCACCTGCCCTTATACCGCCCAGGAGTCTCCCCCGTATACTTCTTAAACACCCTGATAAAATTCTGCTGCGAATTAAATCCTGTCATAACAGCCGTATCCTTAATTGACTGATTTGGATCCTGCAGCAATTCTTTCGCTTTTACAATACGATACTGATTCAGATAGTCCACAAAATTAATTCCAAAACTTTCTTTAAACAGGCGGCTTAAGTAGCTGGTTGTTGTTTTGCACTGCTCAGCCAGAAGATTCAGGGACAGGTCAGGATTGCTGTAGTACTCTTCAATATAGCGTCTGGCTTTAATCAGATATTTGTGCTGCTGTTTTTGATATTTTTCGGTCAGCAGGGTTACGGCGGCATTGCAGAACTGTTCCATATACTCAGCAGACTGTGACGGATCACAGGAATTCTGTATCGGAGCGAATTCTTTATCAAAAAAGAAACTTAATTCTTCACTGACAGTATCCGTAATGCGGTAGGAGGCCAACATATCCCAGAATGCCATACGGTAATAATCATAGGTATGGGAAACTTCCTCCGGGTTATCCAGTGTTGAAAGGGTTGTACAGATCTGCAGTGCTTTCTGCATTGCCTGAATGGAATCTCCTTTCATAACATAATCGGCAATAACTTTAACCTGAACCTGAAAATAATGATAATTCAACGTCACAGAATCATTTTGTATGTCACCGCGCAGTGCTCCGGCAGTGTGGCTGGCATATTTTTTATTTACCTGTCGCTGCAGGCATTCCAGGTAAGATACTGAGATGTTCTGCAGAGAAGTGCATTTGAGGCCGAATTCTATCCAGGCAAGATCGCTGCTGCCCTTCAGGCTGCGGCAGAACGCCTGCTCCATGTTAATCTCAAACTTCGATATCTGGTAAGTGGTTGTGTCCCCGGAGAACTGCAGCATGATAATATAGAGTGACTCATCCATCTGCTGCATGACATAGTGGCAAAAATCAGGTGATCGTTCGGATAAGACCAAAGCCAGCATTTCCATTACTTCTGTTTTGATTGAGCCCTGAGCTGTATCGGCAAAGGTAACCGCAATAACAGAAAAGGTTCCGGCGGTTTCAATCGGGCTGTCAATGCTGCACAGAATATTTTGGATATAAGGAAGATCCATAGGCTTCCCACTCAGAAGGTCGAAATAAAACTCCTTTGATATTTCCGGTATCATATTGTTAAGAACCTGATCCAGTTGATTTTTCTGCTGAGCAATTGTCAGGAAGTGGTTCGTCAGGTAATCCCATTCATTTTCCGGTGTATCAGCAGCAGTATCACTTTTTTCTGATGATACAATGCGGGTCAGTTTTAAAACCGGCATATAACTGAGATACAGAATTCCGGCAGTCAAAAGTGTACTGAGGATTAGAATCAAAATAAAAAAAGGTACGGCATTCGTCAGGATGGTCTGATAAGAAGGGGTAAAGTAGGAATCATTGACAGACAATACCATATGTATATTTGATTGCTCCGAGGTTATGAAAAAGTAATGCCGGTTATTAAAAAATTTAGTATAAGTTCCATTCAGCAGCAGATCAGGTATTGACGTCTTCATTTCATCTGGCAGCTGGGTGTAATCCAGCAGTCCGGGAAAAATGGGCCGCCACTGATTATCATAGGCAAACAGATAGCTGAATGTGGTCTGGCTTCCGGAAAGAGCCTGGGCCAGGGTGGTTGGATTGATCTTCATAAAAAGGGTTCCCAGACTTCGTTCTCCGTTCAATGGAAAATCACGTACCATATAGATCTGATTATTATGTAATTCCAGTGATGTTTTACGGCCGCTTTTTAAAAATGAAGTTAACGGTGGTGCAGAATAATGGCTGGATATCAATTTGTGTTCACGGAATGAATCCAGATCAGAGGTTTCATAACTGGAGGTCAGGACATGATCGGTCTTTTTGATATAAAGATAAATCTCTTCGATTGCTTCATTTTCCTGGCAATAACCATTGAGTACGGACCAGACCTGATAATTGGCACTGGATTCTCTTGGTTTTGGTGTTACTACAAAATCAATAATATTGACATCATAAGTAATATGCGTCAATGAGTCATGATGGCCGGACAGGAGCGTATCCAAAGTCTGCATGGACACCTCGATGGTATTGGAATAGATCAGATTATTATTGTGGAAAAATGAAGCATTGGTCTGGTGACTGACCACGATACTGACCACAAACATCAGAAGGATGCTGAATCCAATTAAGACAGTGAACAGCTGCGTTATTAATTTTTTATTTTGGAAACGCGCCGCTATAAAATTTTTATCCATATCATTTATCTCCCCCGCACTATACAAATATTACAAAAACAAGTATATAATAATAGGAAAACAATAACAAGTGCATAAACAAATTATGATATTGACAAATTTTGTATAATTAACAATTTTTATCCTGAACGGATAAATCAGGCAAACAAAGGGGATATCGGAATATTTACATCCTCATTCCGTGGCCCTATACTCAAGGCACAACAGCGAGCTCGTAATGATGTAAACAAAATTGTTCATACAGGAGAAAGGGAAATGGTTATGAGAAAAACGAAAAAAAGAATGGCTGCAGGAATTGTCGCAGCAGCGATGGTACTTGGCGCACTGAGCGGATGCTCAGGCGGATCTGGTGCAGCAAATGATAATAAGGGGAATTCCGCAGCAGGGAATGATGCTTCATCAGCAAAAGAAACTATTGTTACATTTTCCATGTCAGAAGATGTATACACATGGGATACGATGGGACAACCAGTGGTGCCCTTCTATAGTATCCAGCTTCTGATCTATGACATGCTGGTGCAGACCGATCATGAGGGAAGCTATGAGCCGGCGCTGGCAACTGAATGGAGCGTATCGGATGACGGACTTGACTGGACATTCCATTTAAGACAAGATGTAACCTTCCACAATGGAGAACCATTCAATGCAGAAAGTGTCAAAGCAACGCTGGAACGAGGTGCGTTTGACAACACTCTGAATATGAACTTCCTGTGGTCTGACATTGAATCGGTGGAGGAAGTTGATGAGTATACGGCGATCATCCATTGTAAAAAGCCAATTGGTGATATGTTAAACCAGCTTACCTATATGCCGATGCTGCCGCCCAAAGCGCTGGAAGAAAATGCGGAAGAAATGTTTAAAACCAATCCCGGAACCGGACCGTGGAAGTTTGTCAGCTGGGATCCGGGCAATGAAATTGTATTTGTGAGAAATGATGACTATTGGGATTGGGGTGACACCAAATCAAATGTTGATAAAATTATCTACAAACCGATTTCAGAGGATACCACCCGTGTGTCCAGTATGCGGACCGGAGAATTTGATCTGATCTCCAATATACCGCCGGATCAGGTAGAGGTTCTGGCAGGCAGTGAAGGTGTTGTGATTGATTCCCAGCCAGGTACAACCATCAGCTGGATGGCACTGCAGAGCGGAGCCGGAAAACCATTTGCAGATAAGAATGTACGGCTGGCATTTACACATTCAATTGATCGTGAACTGATTGTGGAAAGTATCCTTGGATCTGGTTCTTCTGCATACTGGCCGGTTATGGAAGGGGTTACCGGCTATGATAAAGATCTGGCCTCCCAGTATAATCAGTATGATCCGGAACTGGCCAAACAGCTGCTGGCTGACAGCGGATATAACGGCGAAGAAATCTACTTTATGGCAATCGACGGAAAAGTACCGCGGACCAAAGAGGTACTCCAGGCCGTCATGTCGATGATGACAGAGGCCGGATTTAATGTGAAGCTGGAGATTATGGAGGGCGCAACCTTTGTCAGCAAACGTTCAGCCGGGGATTATGATATTGCATTTTCTAATGTATTTTATAACAATGGTTCTCCATGGCGGCATATGATTACCCACTGGCTGTCAGATTCCTGCAATACTGAGTTGGAAAATCCGGAGATAACCGCATTGCTGACAGAAGCAAAAGAAACCATTGATCTGGACAAACAGAATGAACTACTCAAACAGGCCTATACTCTGATGATGGAAGATGGCGGCCGGATCTGTTATTTTATCAATCTTGATACAATCAATGCTCATTCCGATAAAATAAGCGGGGTGGAGATGTATAACGATACGATTGTTGATTTGTCAAGAATTATGAAGCAGTAGTTGCAAACAACCATACCAGGAGGAATGAACATGCAGAATTTCATGCGGTTTATGGCGAAACGGTTTCTGTCGGCAGTGATTGTACTGCTCGGAGTATCCATTGTAGCGTTTGGCCTGATGCGGCTTGCTCCGGGTAATCCGGCAGCATTAATGCTGGCAGATAATGCCACCCCGGAACAGATCGCAGCGGTAGAGGCGAAAATGGGACTAGACAAGCCATTAATACAGCAATACTTAATTTATATCGTCGATGTGCTTCACGGTGATCTGGGGAAATCAATCTTCTTTAACCGATCCTGCGGTGAGCTGATCTTTGGCCGGCTTCCGGCCACCGGCCTGCTGACATTCGCAGCCGTTGTCGTATCGATACTGGTCAGCTTTCCGATGGGAATCATCTCCGGAATAAAAAAAGGGTCTGCCGTAGACTTTGGTTCCATGGTATTTGCTTTATTGGGAATGTCGATGTCACAGGTCTGGCTGGGACTGCTGTTTATCCTGTTCTTCGGGGTATATATGGGCGTTCTGCCGACACAGGGATACGGAAGCTTTAAAAACCTGATTCTTCCTGCACTGACACTGGGGCTGCCGCTGGCAGCTCTGGTGACCAGGATGCTTCGTTCCGGAATGTACGAGGTGTTGCAGGAGGATTACATAACGGCAACCAAGGCCAGAGGAATCGGTAACTTTAAAATTTATACGAAATATGCCCTGAAGAATGCACTGCTTCCGACAATCACAATTATCGGGATGCAGATCGGTCAGCTGCTGGCCGGGGCAATCATTGTCGAGCAGGTATTTGGCTGGCCGGGACTGGGAAGTCTGACGGTAAAAGCAATCAATATGAGGGATTTTCCGCTCATTCAGTCGATTCTACTGGTTTCTGCGGCATTATTCGTAATTATTAATATCCTGGTAGACATCATCTATGTGGTGGTTGATCCGCGGATGAGTCTGAATTAGGAGGAAGCGGAATGAAAAAAAGTGAATTACTGAGAAGAATGAAAAAATCAAAATTCTTCGTAATAGGTTCGGTAATAGCTGTGCTGGTCCTCCTCATTGCCTTTACTTCTCCCTTGTTCGTGGTACATGATCCGATTCAGTCGGATCTGCGCAAGCGCCTGATCAGCCCGGAATTTCTGTCCGGCGGTCTGAATGGACATATGCTGGGGACTGATGCACTGGGACAGGATATCTTTACCCGCCTGGTCATGGGATGCCGGATATCGCTTCTGATTGCGGCGGCAGGAGTAGTGATTCCGGCCGTTATCGGTACTGCCCTGGGGGCTGTGGCTGGTTACTTCGGCGGGGCGGTAGACAATGTGATTATGAGAATCTGTGATATCCAACTGTCGATACCGACGATGGTGCTGGCAATTACCGTTATGGCGATCTTCGGAAATAGCGTGCCAAACCTTTTGCTGGTACTGGCAATTGTCGGCTGGACTTCCTACACGAGAGTTGTCAGGGGCAGCGTTATGGGCATCCGCAATTCGGAATTCATCCAGGCTTCGAGGGTATTGGGAGCTTCCAATGGCAGAATCCTGATTACTCAGATCCTGCCATGTGTTCTGACTCCGCTGATTATTCTGATGAGCCAGCAGATTGGTTTTGTAATCTTGACAGAAGCAAATCTCAGCTTTCTTGGCATGGGAGTACCACTTCCCGATCCTTCTCTTGGTTCGATGATTGCAGATGGCCGGGAATATATTGCCACTGCGCCATGGACGGTTGTAGTGCCTGGCGTTACACTGATGATTATCGTGCTGGCATTTAACTTCCTCGGTGATGGGGTCAGGGACATTCTCGACCCGAAAAATAAAGACTGAGTATGGAGGGAGAGATCGTATGGCACCATTATTGGAAATTAAGGATTTGCAGGTTGAATATAAAACCGGACGAGCCACCGCCAATGCTCTTAACGGAATTAACCTGTCAATTGAAAAAGGAGAGGCATTGGGGCTGGTGGGAGAGACCGGCGCCGGAAAGACCACAATTGCTCTTTCGGCATTAAAGCTGCTGCCTCAGGATGTGGGCATAGTGACTGGCGGATCGATTACTTTCCAGGGCAAATCAGTTTTGGACATGAGTGAAAAAAGCCTGGAGGAAATGCGGGGAAATAAAATCTCAATGATTTTTCAGAATCCGCTCAGTTCGTTAAATCCGCTATTTACTGTAGGTGAGCAGATCTCCATGGTTTTAAGAAGGCATGAAAACCTGAGCAAAAAAGGGGCCATGAAAAAGGCCGAAGAGCTGCTTGAAATGGTTGGTATTGCAAAATACCGCCTGGAAGATTATCCCCACCAGTTTTCAGGCGGGATGAGACAGCGGGTAGGAATAGCGGCAGCACTGGCCTGTAATCCGGAACTGCTGATCGCAGACGAGCCGACCACGGCACTGGATGTCACGATTCAGGCTCAGATTCTTGAGCTGATGAAAGAACTACAGTGCAAGCGTTCCAGCTCGCTGCTGATGATTACACACAATCTGGGAATTATTGCGGAATTGTGCCAGAAGGTTGCGGTAATTTATGCAGGTACCATTATCGAATATGGAACCGTAGAGGAAGTCTTTACCAATCCACAGCACTGGTATACCAAAGGACTGCTGGGAGCAATCCCAAATCTTACGGGCGAGCGGAACCGGCTGGCATTTATTCCGGGCAGCGTGGCCAATGCCAATTCCCTGCCGGACGGATGCAAGTTCCATCCCCGCTGCGAGTATTGCCGGGGGCAATGTGAAGCCAGCATGCCGGCACTGCATGAATATGCGAAAGGACACTGGGTGGCCTGCTGGGAAAGGGAGGCAAGTGAATCATGGAACATGTGAAACCGGTTATCGAAGTGAAGGAACTAAAAAAACATTTTAAGGTAAAAAATAAAGGCACCCTTCATGCTGTCGATGGAGTCAGTTTTTCCGTAAAACCCGGGGAAACACTGGGGCTGGTAGGCGAGTCCGGATGCGGGAAATCGACGGTTGGAAATGTCATTATGCGGCTGCATCAGGCCACCGATGGAGAAGTCCTGTTTAAGGGCGAACATGTTTTGACATCAAAAGGCAGCCAGAGTATGGAATTCAAGCGGAAGATCCAGATTATTTTTCAAGATCCGTATTCCTCTCTGAATCCCAAAAAGACGATCAGCAGCATTATGGAAGAGGCATACAGCATTCATCATCTCTGCTCGGGGGAAGAACGAAAACAGAAAATCAATGAAATCATTGAGCTATGCGGACTGGAGAATTATGTTCTGGAGAAGTATCCGCATGAGCTGGACGGCGGCAAGCGCCAGCTGGTGGGAATCGCAAGAGCCCTGTCGCTGGGTCCGGAGTTTATTGTATGTGATGAACCGGTATCGTCTCTGGACGTATCCATTCAGGCAACCATTATTAATCTGCTGATGGATCTGCAGAAAAAGATGAATTTATCGTTTTTATTTATTTCCCACGACTTAAGCGTGGTACGCCATATTTCACAGCGTGTTGCCGTCATGTATTTGGGACAGATTATTGAGATTGCGGATACGGATGACATTTTTGCCAATGCCCGTCACCCATATACAATTGCTCTATTATCGGCAGTACCAAAGATTAATTTTGGAGATAAAAACAGCCGGATTGTATTGAAAGGGGATGTTCCAAGCCCGATCAATCCGGGGGAAGGCTGCCGGTTCGCGCCGCGGTGCTTTATGAGCAGGGATATCTGCCGGACAGAAAAACCGGTGTTAACAGAAGTAGAATCAGGGCATTGTGTCGCCTGTCATTTTTATCAGGAAAGCCGGCAGAATGCGAGCATGATCGAAGCAGGAGAACTATCTGCAATCGGAGGATGAGATGGATACAAGAATCAGTGATATTCAGGTAATTATGACGGCTCCGGAAGGAATCAATCTGGTGGTAGTAAAAGTATTGACGAATCAGCCGGGACTTTATGGACTGGGGTGTGCCACCTTCGCTTATCGGCATCTGGCGGTGAAAACAGTTGTTGAGGAATATTTAAAACCACTGTTGAATGGCCGGGAAGTAGACCGGATTGAAGACATCTGGCAGCTGATGCATCAGAATGCCTATTGGAGAAACGGCCCGATCGAAAACAACGCTATCTCAGGCGTCGACATGGCATTATGGGATATCAAAGGGAAAATGGCAGGAATGCCGGTCTATCAGCTGTTTGGAGGCAAATGCCGGGAAGGCATTCCGGTATACCGGCATGCCGATGGACGTGATGTCGAAGAGGTGTGTGACAACATCCTCAGATTCCAGGAGATGGGCATTACAAATATCCGCTGCCAGTGCGGCGGATATGGCGGCGACAGTTATGGAAGTACTCCGCCGACCGCTCCGCAGGGAGCACTGGACGGCATTTATCTGGATGCCAAAGAATATATCCGCAATACCGTTAAGCTGTTTGAGGGTATCCGCAGCACAATCGGATATGAGATGAATCTGGTGCACGATGTTCACGAACGAATTGCGCCAATTGAAGCAATTAAGCTGGCTAAAGCACTGGAACCATTCGATCTGTTCTTTCTGGAAGATCCGGTACCGATCGAACAGCTTCCCTGGCTCAGGAATCTGCGTCAGCAGACCAGTATACCGATTGCCGAAGGGGAATTATTCAATAATGGCGTGGAGTGGAAGCAGATTATTATGGAGCAGCTGATCGACTTTATCCGGGCACATATCAGCCAGATCGGCGGAATCACACCGGCCCGTAAGCTGCAGATATTCGCTGAACAGTTTGGTGTCAGGACGGCCTGGCACGGTCCGGGGGATATGTCACCGCTGGCTCATGCGGCCAATATTCACATTGATCTGGCGGCCCCAAACTTTGGGGTACAGGAGTGGTCCGGAATTGAACCGCCCAATTTTGTAATCCAGGATCTGAAAGGACCGCAAGGAGCCCTGCTGGAAGTATTTCCGGGCTTGCCAGAATTTAAGGACGGCTATGTGTATGCCAATGATAAACCAGGTCTAGGCGTTGATTTAGATGAGGTGGAAGCGGCCAAATATCCATGCGAAGCTCCAGTGGTGACATGGACGCAGACCAGACGCCGCGACGGAGCCCTTCAGACCCCTTAACGATCAGAATAGAAATGGAGATAAATCATGAAATCGTGTGTAATTAAAAGTCCTTTTCATTACGAAATAGAAGAAGTACCGATACCGGAGCCAAAGGACGGCGAGGTATTGATTCAGATGAAAGCAGCCGGGGTATGCGGCAGCGATCTGCATATTTATAAGGGAGAAAATCCCTGTTCCTCCTATCCGCTTGTTCCGGGGCATGAGAATGTTGGAATTGTTGCTAAAGTAGGAAACGGTGTGACCAGGGTAAAAGCTGGGGATCACGTGGTGGTAGATCTGATTATTACCTGCGGAGAGTGTTATCAGTGCACCCATGAAAGAGAAGAGGTATGCGAACAGGTGTTGGTGCGGGGGAGCGGTACCGACGGAGGTTGGCGTGAATACTTTACCGCTCCTGAGGACGATGTATACCTGATCGACCAATCCATTCCGTGGCAGGATGCTGCTCTGATTGAGCCAGTCGCAATCGGTGCTCATTGTACCAGAAGAGCCAGGGTAAATGCAGAAGATACCGTTTTCATTCTGGGTACCGGTACAATCGGTACGATCATATTGCAGGCCTGTAAAGTACTCGGTGCAAAAGTAATCTGCTGTGATATTGATGATGCGTCGCTGGAACGTGCCAGGCATTTTGGTGCAGATGCCGTAATCAACAGTAAACAGGAAGACATCGTATCCCGGATTGCCGAAATCACATCCGGTCATGGCTGTACGGTTGCTTTTGATTCTGCCTGTTTCCCGGGCAGTCTGGCGCTGATCATGCAATATGGAATCGTCTGTAATGCCGGCCGGGTTGTGCCGATGGGCTTTTGTGATAAGCCGGAAGCAATCAGCCAGGCGGATATTAATAAAAGGGAACTGGATATTATCGGCAGCAGGATGAGTGCTTACCAGTTTGAACCGGTTGCCAAAAATATGGCCGAAGGAAAATACCAGATGGAAGGCCTTGCGACTACCTTTGTGAAATTCAGTGAGATCGAAAAAGTATTCCGCAACATGGAAGATCCTGATCCGGCCGTGAAGAAAACCGTAATTTTATTCGATTAAGGAGAAGGCAATTATGATATCAAATAAATTTGATGTAACAGGAAAACACTGCATTGTGACCGGAGGTGCCCAGGGCCTGTCCAGAGGAATGGCAGAAGGGCTTCTGGAAGCTGGCTGTAAAGTTGTAATTGTAGATGTGCAGGAAGAAAAATTAAACCAGGTAGTGGGTGAATACCAGAACATGGGTTACGAGGCATACGGAGTTGCCGGAAACCTTGTCGACAGAGCCGATATCGACCGAATATTCAGTGACTGTATGGGAATTTTAGAAGGAAGACTGGATGTTCTGATTCCGGCGGCCGGCGTACAGAGAAGACATCTGCCGGAGGAATTTCCCATGGAGGATTGGGACCTTGTGATCAATATCAATCTGAACCATGTCTTTATTATGATCCAGAAAGCGCTGCAGGTAATGTTAAAGCAGTCATCAGGCGGCAAAATCATCAATATCGGTTCGATGGTTACCTGGTTTGGCGGGACTACGGTTCCGGCATATACAGCCACCAAAGGGGCAGTATCCCAGCTGACCAAGAGCCTGGCAGTCGATTGTGCAGGGCGTAATATTAATATCAACTGCATTTGTCCCGGATATATGGATACAGAAATGTGTGCCAATATGACGCAGGCTAGAAAAGATGAATGTACGTTACGAATACCGGCAGGCCGCTGGGGAACGCCGGATGATTTGAAAGGACCGGTGCTGTTTCTGGCATCTGCGGCATCCGATTATCTCAATGGTGCAACAATTCCGGTAGATGGGGGATATCTGGTGAAATAAATCTTTGATAAAAAAGACTGGACAAGTATATTCTTTTCTGCTATTATCATTATCAAACATTATAGTTGGCAGTGAAGAAGAGGAGTACATAATATTCGGATGCACAGAGAGAAGATGGCTGGTGGGAATCTTCGTGAAGATATTATGGAAGCAGTTTCTGAGCCGTGAACCGAACAAGATATCTTTAGTAGGCCTCACCGTGATTCCGTACGTTACAGTGGAAACAGTATCAGAACCTGATTTGTGGTTCCCGTACTGGAAGAGAGCAGATATTTTTCTGAATTTAGGTGGTACCGCGGATATCAATTGATTCGCCCTAAGTCCTTAACCGGACTTGGGGCTTTTTTTATTTCATAGGAAATTGCGTCCTATGAAATAGAAAACCCTCCGGGGGATGCGCACTACGCACTAAGGAAGTTGCTAAAGCAAACGCGCTCCGGCGCGATCTCATTTGCACAGGAAAAGGAGAGAACGATTATGTATGACAAATCAAAGAAACTGGATCACGTTGGTTACGATATCAGAGGGCCGGTAGTTGACTCAGCCGACCGGATGATTCGAGAAGGTATTGAAATTCTGAAATTGAACACCGGAAATCCGGCCCCATTTGGTTACAAAGCGCCTGATTTTCTTCATGAGGAGTTAATTCGCAATCTCAGAAATGCAGAGGGGTATTCAGATTCTCACGGTATCATGCAGGCCAGGGAAGCGATTGTGAATTACAGTAAAAAGAAGGAAATACCAAATGTCACTATCGATGATGTATATACCGGAAACGGTGTCAGCGAACTGATCAGTATATCGATGCAGGCACTGCTGGATAATGGGGATGAGATTTTGATTCCAACCCCGGATTATCCGCTGTGGACAGCATCTGCTACACTGGCCGGCGGTAATGTCGTGCATTATATTTGTGATGAGCAGTCGGAATGGTATCCGGATATTGAAGATATTAAAGGAAAAATAACCGATAAGACAAAAGCGATTGTAGTGATTAATCCCAACAATCCTACCGGTGCTCTTTATCCCAGGGAAATTCTGGAGGCGATAACAGCAATTGCCCGTGAACATAAATTGATTATTTTTGCCGATGAAATTTATGACCGCCTGGTGATGGACGGACTGTCCCATACCTCCATAGCATCACTGGCACCAGATTTGTTTGTCGTTACCTTTAACGGCCTGTCTAAATCTCATATGATAGCCGGATATCGCTGCGGATGGATGTGCCTAAGCGGAAATAAAGAGATGGCTCAGGGGTATATTCAGGGGCTTAAGATGCTGGCATCCATGCGGCTGTGCTCCAATGTACTGTCACAGTTCATTATAAAAGTTTCTTTGGATAATATTCAGGATTCTGATCATTATCTGCTGCCGAGAGGGCGCATTTATGAGCAGAGGGAGTTTATTGTCAATGCCCTGAATGACATTCCCGGTATTAGTGTGGTGAAACCTAAAGCAGCTTTTTATACATTTCCTAAAATCGATATTAAGAGATTTAACATTACCAATGACGAACAGTTTGTCGTGGACTTTTTAAATACCCACCATGTCCTGATGACACATGGCGGCGGCTTCCACTGGCCGAATCCGGATCACTTTAGGCTGGTTTACCTTCCGGAGATGAAGGATCTGGAATATGTGGCAGATAAGTTGGCTTTGTTTATGGGGGATTATTGGCAGGATTAAAATCAGCTTATGCGCTGTAGAAGTCCTGGTCTTTTCGATCAACAGGCAGAGCACATGAAAGTTTTGGCATATAAAACGGGTGATACAGTAAAAAGGCACGGCTACACTGCAAAAAGTGTAACTGTGCCTTTCTTAGTATGAAGTTACGATATGGTACTGGTTTTGATATCATGATAGCCAGCAATGCTGTAACCGTTGTTGCTTAAAAATGAAGAGATTTTATCTTTATTGCTTTTACCAGAGGCAGATACGAAATATAATTCCAGACTCTTTTCTTTCGGAAGCCGTTTCAGTGCACTGTTAAATGCCGGAGCCGGACTGCCCGCCCATATTGGTGCAATCAGAATGATCTTGTCATACTCATCAAATGTTACATTAATCGGTTTGATATCGGTGATTTTATGGCGCATGGCAGCAAGCGAACCAACTACATAAGCATTAACAGTACCTGGGTTTTTAACTGTTTCCACTTCTGCCAGATCGGCATTTATTTCCGTTGATATACTTTGGGCTAATTTACGGCTGCTGCCGGTATAGCTGTAATATAAGATAAGAGTTTTCATGGTTTACCTTCTTCCTTGTTTGGAGATCTTTGTTCTATTGTACTTGTTTGGGCGGCAAAATACAATAATATATTATATTTTAGGGAGGCGATTGGTATAGCACTGATGATGTCAGGAGAGATGACAGATCTTTAGTAAAAACGCTGGTCATAGCATTGTAACTTTGGCACAATTACATAGGAAAGTAAGAGGCCTTGAAAAAGAAAAAACCAGCAATCATCTTGCTGACATCTTACTTTCCTATATTGTACCAAGTTGCCAGTGCAAACAGGCAATGATCCCAATGAAGATGAAAATAAGGAAGAACGAAACAGTAAGCCTAACGACGATTTTCAAAGATACGATAAGTATGATGATTTAGAAGCCTGGGAAGAAGAAGCTGATATGTTTTATCAGAAAGAATGGCAAGGTCTTATAGAATATAGGCGACGGAATTCCCAACGATATCCTGATTGCCAGTATACTCAGTGGAGTCAGGGAGAAGCTTATGTGCTTAACGGTGAATATGAGAAAGCAATCAGTTTTTTGGGTGATTTACATAATAAATACCCAGATGATCCGAATATTCATCATAGCCTGTTGAACGCGTTGATGGCGGTTGGAAAAGATGAAACGGCTTTTGCCTGGGTAATCAAAACCAAAGTTCTAAAACTGGACAGGGATGTTTTGGATTTTTGTTATAGCTATATGCGTTATAAAAGGAAGCCGAGAATGGTTGAAGAAGTATATCTGGGGTGTTATAGCATTGGCTATCCGATGTTTAGTGCTGAGCAGTTGCTGAAGTCCTTGTATTCAGACACACGATTTATATTAACTGGAGATATAGTTCAAAGCTATGATTGTTTTGTCGCTGTTAAGCGGAAATGAGAAGGAGACATATGAAGAATCTGAGAGAATTCACCGAGGCCGTGGATCAGAGTATTGAATATGGAACAAACAATAACATTGTAAAATTTTACCAATTGGTGTATAGTATAAAATATGAATAACGGATAATAGATTATTATC
>JBOFYZ010000033.1:0-3634 GCA_051654925.1 Lachnospiraceae bacterium
AAACGGCCATTGTTTGAGCGTAGCGAGTTATGGCGTTTCTGGCATTGCACTTAGCGGCAGTTCTCTGCTTTTAGAGACTCTTGCGGCCCGAAACCGCAGAAAATACGGACAGGCAGTACAGCCGCCCCCAGCGTCCACAGGCTTTTTTAGTACGACAGCCCCTAGGAAAGATTAATATGCTAAAATCTCCCGCGCCCGCCGGATGTCCTTTGCCGTATAATCCACCATCACTGCATCCAGATCTTCCACGATCTGCAGATCAATCTTACCTGCCTTAGCCATACTGTACAAAATCGGCATCGTTTCTTCGTGACTACGCTCAGGATGATAAGGCCGCTCTTCCGATACCGCCTGATAAATATCCAGACACACCAGTAAACGTGAATTAAAATCCATTTGATTGCTCTTTAACTGGCGCGGATAGCCACTGCCATCCAGCTTTTCATGATGGTTGGAAGCCCACTCACAAATCTGCTCAAAACCATGAACCTGTCTTAACAACTGCAGAGTGTAACGAACATGATCGGTAATCGTTTGATACTCTTCATCGGTTAATTTGCCGGGTTTTTCCAAGACCTCTGACGGCGTATATAATTTCCCAATATCATGCAGCGCTGCGGCCAGATAAAGCTTATCCCGCTCATCCCGGGAATACCCATAATGATGAGACATCACCCAACTGCGGTTGGCAATCTGGGTTGTATGCTCCCTGGTGAAATTAGATTTATAGTCAATAATGCGGGCGGCCAGATCCGACAGCTCCAACAATTCCCCATCCACACTATCGATCTCCCACTTCGGAATAATGTGTTTCGCGGTTCTGTTTATCCGCTCATCCCCCAGGGATTTCAGCAGTTCTTCATCCATTACAGCCAGAAAAGCCGCTGTGGCTTTTGGCGCATATAAGGTGTTGGTATCCTGAACCGCCGCATCCTTAATCTTAGACAACAGCCGGACTGGCACCGTTTGCAAATGCCAATTGACATCCATACCGTCCGCGATCGCAATCAGTGATGCCGCCAGGGGAATCTCTGCTGCTGTCTTACTCAATGGTCCCTTGCCATCAGCCCGTTCATGGTGGTATAAAACAATCCCCTCAGCACTGGTCGGCAACGGCAGTTTATCTACATTACGCTGACCATAAATACAGTGTTTGGCTGAACGATCCTTAGCCTGTTCTTCCTTACTGCTGCCATACTCCTCCAAAATATATTCCGTCAGGGCATTATCATGCAACAATGCACACGTTGTCAAGGTAGATAATTCAGCTTCACTCATCCCGCAATACCGTCCCATTGCGGCGCACAGCACAGCGATTCGTTTACCGTGATTGGTGCTGGCACCCAGTAATTGCGCCTCTACTACGTCTAAAGCAGTGGCAATTACCTGCACTAATTCATCCATTTGTATGATCATGTTAATCTCCGTTTTACATTAGTCTCATTAGTTATTTATCATAACATATTTTACGAATCGTCTCAAGTACAAACAGTAAACCTTACATACCTTAACAAAAATGGGGTATCTCCAAGTTCTCTAACATTACATGCCCCAGTCAAAGGAAGCCTGATCCAATTACGCTCCATATGTATCCCTTTTCCATTCCCCCATTATACCAGAATTGACCCACATAAACAACGCACAACCCAGAACAAGTATACGAGCAACTCTCGTCTCTGGATTTTTAGGCGCAACGGACGGAGACGTTCCCATTGTTTTTGATATGTAAATGAAGTATAATTTAATTTAACTTTGAGAAAGTAAACAGATTATTAGGAGCGTAACTATGATAGTAAGATATACCGACGGGACTGATAGTGATTTTATTGAGTTGTGTTACCAGTTAGATACTTATTTAAATAATTTGGTTGGTGGGGAAGAAAATCGAGCAGAATATATCCCTCACAATGCCTTGCATGATATTCATGATGTTTGGGTTGCATATGAAAGTAATGTTCCAATTGGTTGTGCCTCTTACAAAAAAATCTCGTCAAATACCGCAGAACTAAAGAGGGTTTTTGTTTGCGCTGAATATCGCGGTAATAAAATTGCTGAACAGCTTATTCTGGAATTGGAATCAAAAGCACGACAGCAGGGGTACCGCCGATTGGTGTTGGAAACAGGAGAACCGCTAATTGCAGCAACACATCTTTATCGAAAACTGGGCTATCGTGTTATAGATAACTACGGGCCATATGTTGATATGCCCGAATCAATTTGCATGGAAAAGCAACTATTAGATAAGTCAACCTGATCGCCATTTTGTCCGGCAGTGGACAGGTGATAAATCAATCTAAATACGCATTACTCCACACACCTGTGATACAGCCATGTTGAAGAATGTGTCCATCAATGGCTTCAAGTAAATCTTTTTTTCTTGCTTGTGAATTCAAATCCAACGTACAATCTAAAACAAAAACATGAAATTCGTAACGATGTGTCCCCCGTATAAAGGCGGGCGGCTTTGGCCCTCTGTATCTATTCTTGCCATATCCAATCCCCTGATTTGCGTTATCCAATGACCCAACGATAGAGCCATATGGGATATTTTCTTGGATTTGTTCCATGACAGGAATATTCCAAATTACCCAATGGTTATAACGCTTGACAAACGGAACATCCAAATCATCCATTATAATGGCAATTGAAACCGCATCTTCGTGTATCGGGGATAAGTTTAAGCTGGGAGAGATATCATTTCCAAATCCTGTGTACTGTATAGGAATAGCACCTGCATTTGAAAATGCATTACTTGTTACCTGTAAATTGATCACATCATTAATAAACATTAAATCATCCTCCTGCTTTATCATTAACAAATAGATACCAGATAGGGTTACAGCGCATAAAAAAAATACCACCCATTTTATCTTAACGAATTTTCTATATAGTTTCATTCTACGCCTCCTCGTCCGCCACAAATGTAGCGGTTAATGTTACAATACTATGAAACATACAAAAAAACAATGAGGTTGGCGAAAGTGCTACACATTAATGAGATGTGTGGCGGAAACAATAGTGATCGGAGGACTTTTGCCGTAATTTTGATTCAAAGGATGATTTACTGAAATACTGTTTTAATAATATAAATCTTTTGGAATTATTTCAAGAAGGGCAGGTGTGGCCACACCTGCACAATTTTCCCACATCATAGTGCAGCAGGCACCTGCCCTCAGATCGTCTCTCTCACGACCAACTTAATCTTATTTCTCAGTCAAGATGAAACACCATCCCAAGATCCACACACACCGGACTATTGTCGGGATTGGTCACCATAATGTCAGCCATATAATCCCACCACTTACGGTTAATCTCCGTATCAGCAGAAAGAGCCCAGCGTTCCTCGTCCTCCACTTCCAGATATCCGTATAATACATTATGTTTCTTATCCAGATAAATGGAGTAATTTCTTCCGCCGTATTCATGGATCATATCCTTCATCTGGGGCCACAGCAGGTTGTGGCGGCGTTCATACTCCTCTTCCCGGCCGGGATACAAAAACATCTTAAATGCTTTTCTTACCATAGTATTCCTCCTATTTATCAAACAGGAATTTCTCCGGCAGGGTAACCCGGAAATCTGTCGCCAGATGACGGAAATTATCGGGAGAAATTGTCTGCAGCTTAGTTGGGCT
>JBOFYZ010000034.1:0-1680 GCA_051654925.1 Lachnospiraceae bacterium
ATGAACAGTACTCGATTCTCCGGAAGGCGCGGTTGCCATTCTATTCTGGTGTTCCAGGAAGATGGAGTCCATCCGCACGTTGGACAGAGGGCAGCAGCACTCGTTGCCCCCTGTCCACAAGGGGACGAGATGACGCAGGCACTAATTCAATGCGACCTTTTTCATCGTACTGAGGAAGTGTTGAATGTTGGGGTTGGTATTTTTTGAACGGTAAATTGCATAGATATAACAATTACAGTGAAAGTCCGAGATGGGCAGAAATGCAATATCCTGTCGATTATTATCAATAACGGTTTTGCCAACTAAGGTAACCCCCAGTCCAGCGGCCACGAAGGATAACGCGGAATGTATTTCTCTGGCTTTGTAGGAAATCACCGGGGACAACCCATTTTGTTTGATTTTTTCAACAACGGTATCTGAGAACTCGCTTTTTTGATTACCCGGAAAAGTAATAAATGGCGAGTTGCAAAAATCTTTCAGAGTTATAAATTTATTCCTTGTAAGATAATGATTCTTTGGTACGGCAGCAAATAACGGATCGATAAGAATCAACTCCCGACAAAAATCATTATCCACCTCCTGTTTTTGCTCCATGGCACGGACGAAACCTAAATCAATAACCTGCTCAGCTAATAACTCATATTGATTTGTGGAGAGTCCTTCCTTTAAATTAATATCAATATGTCCGAAGCTATTAGTAAACTGTTTTATGGTTTCTGGCAAAATATTGAAAATAAGCGAGCGAATTACGCCTATGTTTAATGAGGTAGATTCAGAGTTGGTGTAACTACAAATATCATTTTCAAAGGCATCGAAGTTAAATATAATTTCCTGTGACCGTTGATAGACAAACCGGCCAAATTTGGTCAGTGTCATTGGGCGGGTACTTCGATTGAATAACTCATTGTTCATTTCTTTTTCTAAGGCGGCGATTTGCATGCTGATCGTCGTTGCACCAATTTGTAATTCAGCTGCCGCAGGGTTAATACCATTTTTTTCCACAACCTTACAGAAGTATCTCAACTGCTTAACATTCATGCAATCCCCCAGCCTGTCACAACAATTCATTGATGCTTAAAAGCTAATTAATACAGAACTTCTTAATAGCGATAAATTGAATTTTGTTAAAACCATGCCGTTGTGCTCATTCTTGACAAAGAATTTGGCTAAATTCAAACAAACTCACTCAAAGCTCCGGTCCAGCCCATTCACTGCGTTCTGGCACACCGACATCCGCATTCTCAGCAATAACCAGATTGCTCATTACGTGAGGAACAACACTCTCCGTTACTCGTCTCCCGGTACCACTTCATTAATCAATTCAGAAGCCTGAGGCCCAACAATGGCCCATAATAATGCGGTCTGTGCGCTTGTCGGCGTACAGGGTACAACAAATAAATGCCGCCAGTCAGTGGTGATCTTTTTGGGAAAATTTCCCCAGGACTCACAGAGGCCTTCAAGAAACCCGGCATTATCTCCGTTGAATAAATCCATAGGATAGAGAGAGGGTGATATCATTTTTCCTCTACTTATCAGGAGAACACTATATTTCAGGCATAGCGTTCTCCTGGGTAGAATATGAAATCAACTCATATAAAATCACCCTGTTTACAAAAACACCTGGTTGGATCCCTTACTTATTATAAGCAGAGTTAATAAACTCGCATTTCTTTGACAGAA
>JBOFYZ010000035.1:0-85266 GCA_051654925.1 Lachnospiraceae bacterium
TTAATCTGCGGAAAGGTGTTTCTGCATAAAATAAACCGACAAATCACTCGGAAATAATCTGACGCCTTTGTTAGTGGATAGCTAAATCAGGCTGGAATAATGTGCAGATTGGAGTAGTATTTAATTTGCAGAACAACACTATATCCGTCGTTGGAAAGACAAAAAGGATGTTAAGAGATTGTCCCAGCTACCATTATTTACAAAAAATGACTGTATAAAGAATAGTGTTAATATTCTTAAAGAAGGCTGGCATTATGCAGTATTGAATCATGAAGTGTTAAATGAAGAATATCGGAATCCGGAAAACATGATATGGCAGGTTGCTGAACCAAATGCACAGAAGAGTAATTCTGACCCATCAATACTGCAGGTGGAAAATCCAGTTACTGGGCAGAAGATGTTATGTCTTGATAAGAACTTTGTAGGTGCCCTGCGACCTGATATTGTCTCTGGTATTGAGTTTGAGGAACTGAAGAAAGAATATGAAGCATCAAAGAGTATTCCTTGGAACTGTGAAGAACTGGCAATGGAATCGGGTGATGAGTATGGATTATAGTTCTTTTCTGCCGGATGAACTGGCACTTATCTATAAGGCTTGTGCGGTATACATAGATGTGGCACCGCACTATCGACCATCAGAGACGATTGTTTTATATGCAATTAAAGAAAAGATTGAGCATATGATTCCAGAGCAGGAAGAGGTTCTCCAGCATTCAATGATGAAAGAGAATTCCAATACAGAATATCGAGAATATAATTTTGTGGCGAAATTCGGAAAGGACGATTATTCTGTATGGAACGCAATGTTACCAATTGCAGATGTAGAACGCAACAACGATATGGGAATTCTTACCGGTGGGAGCCTGCAAGACGTGTTTGAGCAGCTATCCGATAGTAGTGAAAAGCCTGAATCGGTATTATATTGGTTCGATCAAAACTCAGATGGGTTTCGGGTTTTAAAAATGGAACCGGATGCAGCCTTTATTGAGGATTATTCCAGTGAGGGCAGTTCGGTACGGGGAAACACAGCGCAGATCATGGAAGAGTTGGAAGAACCATTCCGCTGGAGTGATGAGTGGGAGGCGGCAAAGGCCTGCTCAGGAGAGGAACAGGAACCATAATCAACTGTCTGATTAAAGTCAGGCAGTTTTACGTTGAGGTGATTATATGGCAAGAGGAGCAAATGCAAGGACGTTGCCGTTTACAGAAGAGCAGATGCGCCAAGTATTCGATACCAATATTATCGACTTTGCGATTCAACACGGTTTTGAGGTGGAAAAAGGGGATCGGAATACGGTTCATGTAAAGCAGAGTGGTGGTCTGTTCTTATTTAAAAGTGGCAGAGGATTTTACTGTTTTACCAGTAATAAAAAGGGGAATATCATTGATTTTACAAAAGAATATTTGGGGGCTACTGATTTTAAGGAGGCAGTGGAGCTGATACTTGGTTGCCGGGCTTATGAACTGACTGAACATTATGTACCGCCGGTGGAGAAAAAAGAGCGGGGGGAATTGGTTTTGCCACCAAAGGATAGCAGCTTTATGCAGACAATTGATTACTTGGAGAGAGAAAGGGGGATCGATTCGGAGATTTTGGCAGAGATGATTAAAACAAAAAAGGTCTACGGCGCAAGGACGGAGAAAAATGGCAGGTCATTTCATAACTGTGCGTTTGTTGGATATGATGAAACAGGTAAAGCCAGGTACTGTGCATTGCGTTCACCGAGTGAGACCAGTAAGTTCCGCCAAGATGTGCAACATTCGGATAAAACTTACGGTTTTACGATGGAAGGAAAGTCGAACCGGATATATGAGTTTGAAGCACCGATTGACGCCATGAGTCATGCGACACTTTGTAAGCTGTATGGGATTGACTGGCGGGAGGATCACCGGGTATCGGAGGGGTGTCTGTCAGATAAGGCATTGCAGCGGTACCTGCAGAACCATCCGGAGATTGATGAGATTGTGTTTTGCTATGATAATGATATGGATGGAAAATTGCCGGATGGGAGCCCGCATAATCATGGACAGGTGAGAGCTGAGGAATATGCACTGCTTTATCAGGAGCGTGGGTATCGGGTATTTATTCAGACACCGCAGGGAAAGGATTTTAATCAAGATTTAACAGTATATTTGGAACTTGTTGTCAAGTCGGCAAAGGAGATTGAGGAGGTTGAACGAGGTTAATCATGAAACCTATTTTTATCGCTCAATTATCAGATGAAAAGCAAAATGAGATTAAGAAGTTATTAGAACAGTTAATCTGGCATGGATGTGGTGGTAATGAGGCATATATAAAAGAATACTATGACAAAAGTTTTCAAGAGGTTGTGGATGATAGTATGCACATGAAATTAGTTGACCTGAATTATATTATGGTTTTTTATGCAGATGATTTTTGTACCATTCATGCTGATAAGGAGTTTAATATTGCTGATGCAGAAAAGATTTCGCATATTTTGTGTGATGCAAAGGCAAATGATAATGTACCCGATTTTATACGACTCAATGAACAGGAAAATGAGGACTGGGAGAGATAGCGTTGGGAGTAATCAAATAAATGTATTACCAAATCCCCTGTCCATCAATGAATTGGCAGGGGATTTGGTATTGAAAAGAAATCATAAATCTTCCGACTTTTTAATTGGTTCTAGCCCCTCAAAAAGTTCATCAAAAGATATTCCAAGAATACGTTTAATAGCGATAAGATCGCTTGCAAATATATTTCTGGATCCGGTTTCGATTTGTGCCAATGTGGACTGTATCATTGGTCTGCTTGCCAGGTCAAGTTTTGCACATAGGTCTTTTTGGGTAAAACCTTTCGCTTTTCTAAGTTTTTGTATATTGGTACCGATACTTACGTCTTGTATTATTTTTGACATAGGCTCATCCTCCTTATCACTATAAAGTGATATTTCCTTGATTATATCAGTGATTGATGCTAGAATTATCACTGTATAGTGATAACGGTATTCGATTTAGCTGATGTGAGGAGTGGGAAATGGAAAAGCGAAAAGAAATGTTGTACGCACTGGAGTTAATAAAGTGGATTTCAGAGTATCCTGGATATTGGTTAATTGTATGCAATACATATGGAGAAGAAAAAGTTGGTTTGACTGCAATGACTAATACAATAAAGTCATTACAAAAGAACAGATTCTATGATTTAATCTTAGTGTTTCTTATGACTCATAGGGATACAGCAGCCATCCGGAATGTAAAAGAATCTTTGCTGCTCAAATCCATTGCAGAGCAGATAGAGTCCGGGAATGGAGATCAGTTTGTTGCAGATTTATTGGATTTACTCAGCTAGATTTTATATGATGTTTTTTCAATTTTCAAAAGCGTAGCGCCCCCTGCCCACTGGCAGGGGTTTTTTTATGCCAAAATCAAAGATTTTGGAGTTAACGCAGGAATAGGTGGGTTCCACCCACCGAGGAAACAGCTTGCAGGCAAAGCCTGCAACGGGGTTCCCATTAAATTATCAGGGTTCTGAATGGAACCTGGAGGAAAGGAGGCGATTTATGCCAGAAAAAAGTGTCAAGCGTTCGATTAACTTCTCGCAGGATATGCTGAAAACACTGGATAAGCTGGCGGCGAAGAATCACACCACGACTTCAGAGCTGGTTCGCAGATTTGTAGAAAAGGGACTGGCGACAGATGGCTATAAGGAGGATGTGGATTTCATTGCTGGGATTATTCGTCAGGAGTTTTTAGCTATTTATCATCTGGAAGATATCAAAGCGATTGTGGAGCAGCAGACGAATCGGATTGCCAAGATGCACATGAAGTCAGGCAAAGTTGATGCGGCTGCATTTTTCCTGCTGATTAAGGTGCTGATGAACTTATCAGCAGACGGCACACAGGATATTTTTGAGCAGATACTAAATGAATCTGTCACTTTAGGAGTTGATTATATGCAAAAGAAAGATTTTCAGATAAATAGTTTTTTAGCTGATACTGATAACTTACGAAGATTAGCAGAAAAATTATAAGCTACGAAGATAGTAAATGTAAATGAGCATTAAGAAATCTTGTTTAAATAAAATATTGATTTTGAAAGGTAGGTGCATATGTCACAGGGAGATCGTTATTTAGAATTTGCTGCCAGAGCAGGAGCCGGACAGAAATTGCTGGACAGTTCATATCGGGCAGCTTTTTATTTACTGTCATATGATGCAGAACTTGCATCCGTAGCAATAAAGAATATCAGTCTTGATGGTATCGACTTTGCAGCAATCAAACGGCAGACGAAAGGGTTTGATGAAACCAGCAGGCATGTGATTGACATTGCACATAATCTGTTTTCTTACAATAGTAAATGTAAAGCCACCCCATTTGAGATGTCCAGACTGGGATATCCATTTATGGAGCAGGTATGCAATGCGATTTATATTGCTGGCGACCAGTATGATGTGGAACTTGATATTAACGAAGAGAATCAAGTGACTTTACACTTGGATAAAAGCAGCTATGAGCAGACAATACAACTACATAAACAGTTTGATGGGATGTATGCCAAAATGTTAGCAGCGCAGGAAGTAGCTGACGATGAAGTGATGGAAAGGTAGGCGGGGAGATGTCTCTGTTGGTTTATAAGCAGCGTTTCCAGAATCCTAATTATAAGAGTACAGCCAGTAAAAATTATGCTCATATTCGCTATATTGCCACCAGACCAAGGGTGGCAAAAAATGAGGGGATGAATCATGGCTTGTTTGGCAAGATGACACCAGGGGCGATTGAAGAATTTAAGGACTGGCGGGATATTGCCAGACAGGTGTACCGAAATTCAAAAAAGCATATTGTGATGTACCGCAGCATCATTTCCTTTGATGAGGATACCGCAAAGGAGCTGATGTTAAAGGATCAGAAAGCCTGGCAACGCTATATTGAAAATCATATTATGACGATTGCGGAGAAAAACAATATTAAGCGGGAGCATTTGCAGTGGGCTTGTGCGCTGCACCAGGAGAAAAAACACCCACATATTCATGTGGTATTCTGGGATACTTCAAGGGTACGAAACCCTTATACACCGCCAGCAATTCCAAATGCGATACGGCGGCAGATGATTAAGGATACTTTTGCAGAACGGATTCGCAGCTATGGAGAGCAGAAAAATCTTGCTTTAAGGAGCCTAAGACAAATCGGTGATGAACTGGTGGACGAGTTTGACTGGCATATCAGAAAACAGAATCAGAGCAAGCGTAAGTCCTGGCTTGCTGAGTTGGAGCATGAACTTGATGGGGATTTTGACTGGGATGAATCTGTTTTGGCTGAGATAGCGGAACGGATTTTCAGTATTAAGGAACAGCTGCCGGAACATGGACGGATTGCTTATCAGCTTTTACCACCGGAATGTAAGGAACAGGTGGATCAGCTGGTGGGTTGGCTACTAAATCACATCCCAACGCTGGAACAGAAACGGCAGGATTATACTGACAGCAAGATGCGGATGGTTCAGTTGTATGGTGGAGATAAGGCTTATATGGAGCGGATGCAGCAGAAATTTGCGGCAGAAGCAGATAGGGTGATTGCTAACAAGATACTGGGGATGGTAAAAAGGCTGAACCGGGTTGAGGCAGAAGAAAGAGGGATGGAAGCAATCCGCAATCGTAAGATTTATTATGCGGAACATATGATTCTGGAAATACTGGAAATGCTGTCATCGCTTACTGATAGTTCTGAGCAGCAATGGGAGGAATGGCATAAGAAGAACCAATCGGAGTTATCGAAAGAGGCACGAAAGGAACTGTTTTTAAAGTTACAGGATAAGGGATACGAACATTAGTATTATTAAGTGGAAAGAGGTGAAGTGATTGAAAACAAAGACAGAATTTTACAAGAGTTACTTTGATACGCTGGAGAAGAAAGGCTTTTCGATTTATCCGCCATCCTCTCCGGATTATGTGGCTGATATTTATCATCGGGACCGGCAGATTGCTTTTTATGGGAAACAGGATGTGATTATTAAGAATCCATTTGTTGAAGTGGATGAAAAGCAGATGGAACGGCTGAATAGTCTGGCTAGAACCACAGCGATTGCTTGTGGAATATGTTCTGACAGACCTTATGATGATATTGCTGCCAAGAATGGTAAAAATGGTTTGGTGACAATCAATGAGCATAACGGTGTGGTGCTGGCCTGCAAGCAGCATCCCATTTTTGATTATGTGTTGTCAACTTATAAAAAGGGTGCGGAACATGGTAATGCAGCTATCCAGCGGCAGTATTTTTATAATAAGGATGAGGCATTTGAAAACTTTGCTTTGCGCAGCGGGTTGGTAGATGTGAAAAAGTTATTTACTGAGACGGAACTTAAAATTATTCATGCCGGTTTGGTTCAGATGCGGTCAACTGATCAGGATTTGAACCAGGAGGATATGAAGTCGATTGAATCGCTGGTAGATAAAGTAGAAGATATTATACCGGAATTGGGTAAGAAAGAACGGACTTTTGATTTTATGAAACTATTTAGCCCGCTGGAGCATTTGCTGGAGCGGTAAAGCAGAGAGGAGATTATCATGATGAATCAACAGCCACAGGAGTCAATTTGGGGAACGATTAACAGTTGTGTGGAGATTGCTATAAATATTTATATGATTATTGCTGTAGATGAGCATGGGGTGGAACATACCGGGATTATGGCACACAAAGATACAGAGGGAAAGATATTATCGACAAAAGCCGCTGAGATGGCCGAAAAGGATGGGGACTGGCTTTGCTTTGATGAAAATATCAAAGATGTTGCTTTGTATGAGGTATTGCAGAAACGGTTAGAGGCTTGTAAGAAGATTGAGGCAGCTGTTTTGTCGGAGATGGAAGATATCAATCGGGACGGGCAGGTGATGTTATCACAATATTTTGGTGAATGCCAGCCGCCGATATCGAATCAAGATAATGCAAATGCAGAACGGATATGTAATGGCATTTATTTGATTCATGATGGGGATGAGGTGACTTTTGCGGTAAATGAGACTATCGCAAACCACTATCTGACACCGCTTGCTATGGCATTTAGCCAGTCAGATAAGGGATATCATTATTTCAGTCTTGCTCACTGTGCAGTAGCAATCCATGAGCTAAAACCGATTTATGAAGAAGTTGATAATCTGATTGTTTCTGCTGATAGTCTGTATGCCACACTACAAGGCCAGTTTGCAGAATATGTCATGCAGTTTAATAAGCTGGTTCCAGAGCAAGAGCAGATACCGGCAGTATCGGCACCGCAGAATCTCTTTTTGCCGATTCAATTAGAACAGGATCATGTGATATCCGAGCATGAGGAGACGGCTCCGGAAGAGGAATACGGAGAAGCAGTTGACTATGGTATTGAACCATAGATTATATTAAATCTTCAAAGAATGTACCGACCTCTGCATTAAAAATCTTTGATAATGCCACCAGTTCACTGACTTTGATGTTCATTCGGTTGGTTTCGATTTTGGCATAAGTGCTTTTGGAAATCTCCAGTCCCATCAGGTGCATCTTAGCTACCGTTTCATCTTGAGTTAAACCTGCGTTTCTTCTAAGTTTTTGAATGTTTTGTCCAATATCCAAATCCGGTCTTATTTTCTGCATCGTACACCTCCAAATATTTCGCTATAAAGAATCTTCTCTTGATTTTACCTGATGAATCCATTATAATGTTTCGTGATAGAGAAATAATTCGCAATATGGAATTATTGAAACGGGTATAGTTAAAATAGTCATGAAAAATAAAGTGAGGTGAACATAGTTGCATGGACGCTGATTGGAGAATTACATCCGTGAATTTATTGACATTCATCGGATATCTGATTTATATTTTGAAACAACAACATGATGAGATCGTTTTATTGGTGGAGAGTCATGGGCAACTGGTGAGATTTATGAATGATATTAAAGTGGAATATAGTAAGGAGATGATATGAAGTTTGAAGTAGATTATAGAGATGATTATGATGAGGTAGAAAACATATCGGCTGACTCACTGATGGTATCAGAACGGCCGGATATTGAAACATTTATACAAGGGGTTGATAAGATGGCAGAGACTTATCACTCACAGTTTACAAGGGTAAACAGCTTACGAAAAGTAGCTATGATTATGGATGCTTATGATAAGCTAAAGGAAGTTGCTGAACAAAGTTGCGGTTATGCGAGTCTGGAGATTAACGAGACAGATCAGGCGGTAACTATGATGTTTCGATGTGAATATTTCTTTGTTTCTAACGATGATTGCGGTACAAAAGATGTAGTAGCAGAAATATTGACTTTATTGCTTACGTTTTTTCGCTCTGTT
This sequence comes from Lachnospiraceae bacterium, assembly GCA_051654925.1. Lineage (GTDB taxonomy): Bacteria > Bacillota > Clostridia > Lachnospirales > Lachnospiraceae > Brotaphodocola. Next base: position 8,285 of record JBOFYZ010000035.1, read on the forward strand.
ACGTTTACGGCAGAGAATGATGAGGTAATCATTCAAGTGAAAGATTATCTGTATGAGGAAGTGAAAACTACGGATAAAAGCAAGGAGATTGATCGGATCAGAGCTAGGATGAGAAAGCAAACGTAAAGCACTGGTGGCGGTATGTTATTGTTTTGTTCGGTATAATTTGGTAGTATAGTTTTTATCAGTAGTTAAAATTTATGGGGATATACAAATGGGAAAGAAACTGCACCTGATTGGGAAAAAGTTTAATTATCTGGAAGTTATTAGCGAAACAAATCAACGGACGGTAGATGGATGTATTGTCTGGCAGTGTTGGTGTCACAAATGTGAACATATGGTATATAAATCTACGAAAGCACTGACCCGTTACCCATTGGATTGTGGTTGTTCTAACCGGGCAGATATAACCAATATGCGATCAGGGAAACTGGTGGCGATACATCCAACTACCAAAAAGAAAAACAATAATATATATTGGGATTATCAATGTGATTGTGGAAATAAAAAAATGGTTTTGGCAAAATATATTATAAGCCAAGAAGTCAAGAGTTGTGGTTGTCTATCTTCTGGTAGGAGTGCAGAACTTGAGGGACGATGGTTTGGACGGCTGTTTGTACAAGAAAAGTTAGAAGAAAGAACTCTCAAAGGAAGAGTTCTATGGCGTTGTCAATGCAGATGTGGAAATATGGTCAATGTGACATCCACATCACTGATATCAATAAAAGGAACAAAAAGTTGTGGTTGCTTGAAAGATGAAGTGTTTCGATCCGCACCGGCAATTATAAACGGAACCTGTCCGTATAAGTTTATTAACCCAAAGCCGACTGTAAAGAACAAAACAGGTTTCTTAGGTGTTTCGCTAAAAAGTGATGGTACGTATCTGGCGACTATGACATTTCAAAAACAGTTAGTGTTATCGCAGTCATTTAATTGCATTGAAGATGCGGCTGAGGCGAGAAGACGGTGTGAAAAAAAGTATTATACTCCGCTTTTAAAGGAGACGGGTTTGTTAAAAGAATAAAATATGATATGACAATAATCTAAGCCGCCAATATCTGGCGGCTTAGATTATTGTCATCAGCATTAAAGGCAAATGTCTGGTGAGTAAATATCCGTTGGTAATCTTTATTTCTCTGTGTGGTTCTGATATAATCAAATAAAGCAGAGATTTAAGGAGAGCAATATGTCTGAAACCGAAAAGCGTTTGCCAATAGGAACAAAATGTGGTTGTCTTACAATTATCGAAGAACTACAAGAATATAACAACCCGGAGTCAGAGGACCATATTGCCAAATTAGAAAAGGATAGAGAGAATTTGATGATGGGAATAAAAAATCCATCTTCAAATATTGAATTTGTTGAGGATTATGATTATGTTATAGAAAAAAACAAACAATTTTATGGATACAATAGAGAAAAGAAAGATTATAGATACAAATGTCAGTGTCAATGCGGAAAAATTGATTATTTTAGTGAATGTGGTTTTCTAAGTAAAATGCGTTATTGTAATGATTTTGATGCAGATAAAATCCCTGAGTTATATCGAAATTCAAGTCATTACGATAAAGAATGCGGAATTAGAGCAAAGAAGAGGGAGGAAAGACTAGCATTATATCAACGCATAAAACATGAAAGCTATTACAAAGATTACCTAAATACCATTCATGAGTCATTAGAAGTATTAGAATATATAGGTGATTGTGAATGGTTATCTAGTCATGGTGATAGAAGAAAAAAGGCTGATGGGACATTTGAAGTATATAAATTATATAAATGCCGTTGCTATTTGTGTGGGACAGAGCAAGAAATACCATCAGATCGTTTTTCTATCAAGCTTGATAAGTATGGTTCCAATGCAAAACGTGGTTACTATAGCAACGCATTTTGTGGCTGCCATGAGATATCATCATTTCAATGGATTGTTACAAAGATTTTAAAAGAAAATAATGTGCCATACAGAGTAGAATATTCTTTTCCGGATCTATATGGGAAAAGGTCTGTTAATCTACTGAGGTATGATTTTGCTGTGTTAAATGAGGCGGGAGGTCTTAAATGCCTAATTGAGTGCCAGGGCGAACAGCATTACGAGCCTATTGAGGAGTTTGGTGGGCAATCTCAATTTGATTTTCAACAGTATAATGATTTGAAAAAACGTAAATATGCCAAAGAACATAATATTCCCCTATACGAAATATCTTACAAAAACAAAAGTTTTAAAAAAGTAGAATCCTTTTTAAAATCAAAGAAGATTATCTGAAGTTCTATGAATAAATGAAGTTTGTCAATTAGAGTATAAAGTCGCCATTTAATGGCGGCTTATTTTTTTGGAGGTGATTACTATAAAAATGGTTTATATCGCTAGTCCATTTAGAGGTGATTATGAAAAGAATCTTGCAAATGCAATAACCTATTGCAAGATTGCCAGTGCCTTAAATGTTCTCCCAGTTGCCCCTCACATTATGTTCAGCGGATGGTGCCGGGATACGATTCCGGAAGAACGAGAACTGGGACTTAAACTGGGACTGGAGCTGCTAAAGCAGTCAAAGGAATTGTGGGTAATGGGGAAAGAACACAGCGAGGGTATGAAAGGTGAAATTCAGTATGCCAGAGAACAGGGAATACCTACTTATTATATTTCAGAGCCGGAGAACGAAAACGGTTATCCGATTAGTAAGGATGGTAATGCGCTCTTATGTCAAAATGATTGTGCTGAGGAATTTGCCAATTACGATATTTCAGGAATGTATGTGGTCTTACCGCATCACTGTCTGAAACCGGAGTACCGGACACCGATTAACCAAATCTGGAGTGTCACTCATGGTCCAGGTTGCCATCCGGGTGCTTTTTCCGATACGATACACCTTTGCCATCCAATAGATAAAGACGTAATGGTGGTAGGGCGACATGAACTTTATGGGATTGCATCTGCGAAAACAATGGAAAATATAACCCGGCTTTATCCCGATATGCCAGTATACAGAGACTGGCAATGTACTGCAGAGGGGGAACTGGCGAGATGAAGAAAGAGGAAAAACTGATTCTGACCGCAATTACGATGTCAGCCGGAACCATATTCAATCTATATTTCACAGCAATGCTACACGCCATGTTATCAGGAGTCCATTCTACCTTTACCTGGATTCCCCTAATCCGGTGTATCATTGGCTTGTTCTCAGAACGACAGCAGCTATTTATGTTTCTATCATTTGAGGGATTCTTTTCCCTTTGCTGTATGTTGTTTTGGATTCAAAACAGTCAGCCTTACCAGAGTGAGCTAAAGCAGGTATCCGGTGATATTTACACTCCGGCACCGGTGGGGCAGTTTCAGCATGGTTCATCCAGATGGTTAAAGGAAGCAGAAAAAGAACAGGTATTTGCCACACAAGTAATTGATCCTAAACACCCGGTTATCAAGATGCTTTTAGATACCGGATATGATGATTTGGATTTCCTATCAGCAGAAAAAGAAGTGGCAGCAGAACACAACTCAATATTAAGTGCAGAAACCAGGCAGGATTTTTCGGAACAGGACAAAACCGAAACAATCCTGCCTGTTTCTATAGATAAAAAAGATTCACGAGAGGAGGATGCTTTTGAAGAAGTAGAATATCCCATTCTGCCAAAGCAGAAAGAAAGTGACGAAGTACCTGAAAAACCGCACCAGTCTGAAACTGGACAGGAGGACGAGACAGACCCGTTTCAGATTTTTCCCAGCGGTGGTATTGTCGTAGGAAAAAAGAAAGAGGGGAATCGTGAAAAGGTCTTTTACATTGAGGACGATACCCACACGCTGACTATTGGTGCCACTCGTTCAGGAAAGAGCCGCTGTCTGGTTATCCAGTCGATCTGTTTTCTGGGAATGGCAGGAGAAAGTATGGTTATCAGTGATCCCAAGGCAGAATTATTTCTTTATACATCTGCTTTTTTAGAAAAACTGGGGTATGAGGTTATTTGCCTGGATTTCAAGAGTCCGGAGAAGAGTACCAGATACAACCTGCTCCAGCCGGTTATTGATGCTGTCAATGAAAATAACATGGAGCGGGCAGAAAGCTATGCCTGGGATATCACCAACATTTTAGTCGGTGACAATACATCCAATGAAAAAATCTGGGAGAACGGGGAAAAGGCAACCATTGCAGCAGCGATTCTGTGCGTGGTGGTGGATAACCGGAAACGACCAGATTATCAGAATCTAACTAATGTCTATTGGTTTATTGCCGAGATGAGCAAGGCGGTGGGCGGTAAGACGCCGATGTCTCAGTATATGAAGAAACTGCCAAACAACCATCCGGCTAAAGCATTGATGTCGATTGCCGAAGTGGCACCCAGCCGGACAAAAGGAAGTTTTGATACTTCTGCCTTAACCACATTGCGCCTGTTTACCAGCCGTTCTGTCTATAACGTGACCCATCGCAGTGATTACGATATAGCAGAAATCGGCAGCAAAAAACAGGCGCTCTTTTTTATCCTGCCGGACGAAAAGACAACCTATTATCCGATTGCCAGTTTGATGGTTTCGCAGCTGTATGAATTATTGGTCCGTCAGTCTGATTTAAGAGGGGGGCGACTAAAACGGCGTGTGAATTTTATACTTGATGAATTTGGAAATTTCACCAAGCTAAGTGATTTTACCAACAAACTTACAGTGGCAGGCGGCAGAGGGATCCGGTTTAATCTGTTCCTACAGAGTTTTGAACAGTTGATCCAGAAGTACGACAAAGAGACGGCATCCATTGTGAAATCAAATTGTCAAAGTTGGATTTATCTGCAGGCGGATGATAAGGAAACATTGCAGGAGGTGTGTGATAAGCTGGGAAAATATACGACATCGGCTTATCAATTATCCAGCCAGCATGGGAAATATGTCAATCCATCCAGTTCTCACAGTGTTAGTTTGGTAGCCAGAGATTTGTTGACAACGGATGAAATTCGCCGGATTGCGAGACCGGATCAGATTGTGATTAGCCGTGCCCACCCGGCACTGATGAATGCCCCGGATTTATCAAAATGGTATTATAACCGGATGTGTGGATTGGGTGATAAGGAACATAACCGAAGAGTACAGCAAGCAAGAGCAGCAGCCCGTCCGATTCTGTCAAAACGAGACGGAGATATCCCACTATGGAATATCTGGGTATATTACGCAAAGGATTTGCAGATGAAAGAGTCCCAACAGAAAGCACAGATGATGGGCGCACAGATGGGTTCTATGTTTTCAGAAAAAATGTTTAAACGAGGAGGCACAAATCAAAGTGAAGAAGAGAGTTAAATGTATCAGACGTAAGGCAGGCCTGATGATGCTTGCCATTTATTTTACCCTGCAGTCCAGCATGACGGCATACGCTACTGGCATCGGGACCAGCAAGATTGCAACCGGAACAACCAAACTGATTCAGGATGCCAGTACCTGGCTTTTGGTGCTGGCACCAATTGTTGCCGGTATGCTGATTATTTACTTTTGCATTCGCCGGGCGGCAGCGGATGAAATGGATGTGAAAAAATGGAATAACCGGATTGGTGCGGCGATTGTATCATGTATCGGTGCGGTATTGGGAAGTGCAACACTAAATGTCATTATTGGTTATTACAGATAAAATCAAACAACAAAAAGGAGATAGAGATTATGAGTAAGATGATGAATAAACTGGCAGGTCAGAAACAGAGAGCAGAGGAGAGTGTAAACGATATGGTTTTTAGCGGTTATGGGAAATGGATGCGGCTGAAACGCAAAGCCGGGGAAGTGATGAATCAGCAGTCTGGTGAGGGATTTGTGGATAGTGCGCTTAAGATTCTGATTTCAGTTGTTATCGGCGCCTTGCTGCTGGCTGGTCTCTATGCGCTGTTTAATGACAACATCCTGCCGACCTTGAGCAAACGTGTCAAGGAACTGTTTGATTATAAAGGTTAAGGAAAGTGGCGGTTGTAAAAGACCGGGAGGAAGAAACGATGAGAGTGACAGCTAAAATTGTGGCACGGGAGATTGCGGCAGGGAGACTAAAAGGTATTGCTACGGTGTGCCTGAATCAAAGTTTCCTGATTACCGGTGTGAGGATTGTAGACTGTGAGAATGGTCTGACGGTCTTTATGCCAAGCCGCAGAGCCAGCCAGGAGGAATATAGGGATATCTGCTTTCCGATCACGAAAGAGCTGCACAGGCAAATCCGGGATGTCGTATTGACTGCTTATGAGGAACAGGAGATTAAAGCAGAAACGGCACAGGAACTGCCTTGAGCGGGAGGGATGTAAGCCAATGGAAGTGATTTTAGTGTTACTGATTGTAGCACTGTTAAATGGAGCAATCGTGTTTATCGATGAGATGCTATCCGGGTTAGTGCAGCTGACACTGTATGCCGATCAATATATGACCGGCTCCGGCGGTGGAAACATGGTTGAGGTGTTGTTTGATATCCTGTTGGGGTTTGGAGTATCGCTGATTATCCTGAAGTTTTTGAAAAAAGGGTTTGAGTGCTATGTGATGTGGACAGACGGCGATCCGGATAGTGAGCCGACTTATCTGATTATCCGTTTTGTCCAGGCGATTGCTGTGGCAGTCAGTTTTCCGGTGCTTTATGGCTGGATGGCAGAAGTTACCGAGCAGTTGACTGATGAGATTGTCGCCGGGATCGGAGCCGGAACCAACTATGACTGGCAGGTTTGGGTGAACGGTCTGGAATCTTCCGGAATTGTAACGGCAATCTTTGGTTTGATTTTTGTTATCTGTTATTTTATCTTGTATTTCCAGTTCCTGATGAGGGGACTGGAAATTATGATTTTAAGAATCGGAATGCCACTTGCTTGTGCCGGTCTGCTGGATAATGACAAGGGTGTGTTTCGTACCTATATCAATAAGTTTTTTCAGTCGGTATTTGCGGTTGTGGTTCAAATCAGCCTATGCAAACTGGGAGTTGGAATGATGTTAAATATCGGCCTGAATCTGAATCTGTTCTGGGGGATTGCCTGCGTGACGCTGGCAATCAAGACACCCAAATTCCTGAGTGAGTTTATGGTACCTGCAGGCGGTGGTGGCGGCAGCGTGGTGAACAATATGTATCATTCGGTTCGCTTGGTCGGCATGGCTAAAAAGATGGTGAAATAGGGGGGGCATATGGCAACAGTCAATGAGATTTCTATGGTCATCATCTCCCTGATCCGTGTGGGAGCCGTTGGCCGGTTCCTGTATTGTATGGTACGGTTGCAAGGGGCAGAGGAAGAACAGACACAGTATCGCAAACGGACAAAAAATGTGGTGCTGTTCTATATTCTGGCGGAAAGCATCTGGCAGATTAAAGATATCGTTTTTTACTATTACGGAGGTTAGTCAGAAGATGAGAGAGGACTTATATATTCCCACCGGAGTGAAAGCAGAAAATGAACTGTTTGATGGATTCGGAAAACTGGAATTGTTTCAAAGTGTTCTTGGTTCACTGTTTGGCGGAGCGGTTGCTGCCGTGTTGTGGCTAATCAGCAGTAACGTGGCGCTGACAGTAGTTGCTGTTTTAAGCGGAATCAGTGGTTCGGTGATGATGTGTACCAAGGATCAGAATAATCAAAGTGTGGTTGACCAGGTGCGAAATCTGTTTCGGTTCTGGCATAGTCAGCAGATTTACCCTTACCGGATGTTAGATGAGTGGGGGCTAAAGAAAGGAGGCAGTTGATTGACATTTCTTGACCTGTTCGCCGGTATCGGCGGATTTAGACGAGGTCTCGAAAGAAGCGGACATACCTGTGTAGGTCATGTCGAACTGGATAAGTATGCAAATCGCTGCTATATGGCGATGTATGAACTGATGGATTGTCCTTATGGGGAATTGTCCCCCAATACGTGCAGGATGTGCAAGATGGAGGTGAGAGAGAACTGTGACGGAAAAACGTGCAGAGGGGAATGGTATGGAAAAGATATTAAGCAAATCACAAGCGGAGAGATACCAAGAGCTGAAATCTGGACTTTTGGCTTTCCTTGTACCGACATTAGTGTCTCAGGAAGAATGGCAGGACTTCATGGAAGCAGAAGTGGACTCTTTTTTACGGTCACTGGTCTCATCAAAAGCCTGCCGGCCAAAGATAAACCCCTCATTTTGGTCGCTGAGAATGTTAAACATCTTGTGCATAGCCAGAAAGGAGGGGATTTTACCGCCGTTCTCACTGAATTATGGGAAGCAGGGTATGACTGTGAATGGCAGGTTGTCAACTCCAAAGACTTTGGAGTTCCTCAGCACCGGGAACGGGTGTACCTTATCGGATATCTTAGAGGACGAGGTTCCGGAGAAGTATTTCCTGTCGGCGGAGCAAACCCTGCGGCTCCTCACCAGCTTGCCGGATACTCACAAGGAATGCGAATCTACAAAGGAGACGGATTATCCGTAACCTTAAATGCTACTGGCGGTGGTTTTGGCGGTCGGACAGGGTTGTATACAGTGCCTTCAAAAAAAGGGTGTGCCGCATTTATTGATATGAATGAGAGTGGTCGGTTTACTGCCTATGCCAGATGTATCAAAGCGAAACAGAATGCTGGTGTGGTCAGACATAAAGGTGAAACATCCGGTGTTTTTGTGTGCCAAGGCAGAACGGAAAGTGTGAGGGCAATTATCAATCCGGACAAAGAGCAGGTTTATCAAAATGGCAGACGAATCAAAGCAGATGGGGAACCGGCATTTACCATAACCTGTCAAGACCGGCACGGTATTGTGCTGTGCTGCTGTATCAATCAAGAATTGACAATGGATAGAGGACAGCCGTTTGTTTGCTGCCGGGTTCGCCGTCTAACTCCACGGGAGTGTTGGCGCCTGCAAGCATTTGAGGATGAGTTGTTTGATCGGGCAAAGGCTGCCGGGATGAGTGACAGCCAGTTATACAAGCAGGCGGGAAATGCAGTTACCGTAAATATTGTCTACGAGATTGGGTTACGGCTGGGAGCGTATGTCTATGGGCTATGATGTGATTTATGCGGATCCGCCCTGGCAGTATCAACAGAAAACGTTACGGGGTGGGGCGGAGCATCATTACCCGACTCTGACAGATGAAGATATTTACCAGTTGCCGGTGGAGTCGCTGGCAAACGAGAACTGTGTGTTATTTCTCTGGGCGACTTATCCCAAATTGCCGGAGGCGCTGATGACGATTGACCGCTGGGGATTTACTTATAAGACGGCTGCGTTTGTATGGGTTAAGCAGAACCGGAAATCTTCAGGGTGGTTTTTTGGTCTGGGATTCTGGACTAGGGGAAACACGGAGATCTGTCTGTTGGCAGTCAAAGGGAAACCGAAACGGTCAGCGGCAAATGTGAGTCAGCTGATTGTCAGTCCGGTAGAACGTCATAGCCGAAAACCAGCGCTTGTCAGAAAACGGATTGAAGAACTGATGGGAGATGGCTCCCGGATCGAATTGTTTGCCAGAGAGCAGGTACCGGGCTGGGAGTGTCTGGGGAATGAGATTGATGGTTTGGATATTCGGAAATCAATCCCCCGATGATGGAAAAGGAGATGGATAAGGGATGAAGAAATGGCGAGTAGTAATGACTGTCGGGGTGATTTTTATGCTTGCCCTTGGTTACTTTTATCGCTATGGGACAACTTTACTGACTATCCGTTGTTTTCTGATTAGCCTGATATGGCTGATTGCTGCACACTGTGATGCAGCAACTTATGAAATTCCTGATTATATTCATGTTCTACTGATTTTGGCTGGACTGATTGAGATACAATGGCTATCGGCTTTGCTGGGGCTGTGTCTGGTTGCCCTGCCATTTTTTGTGACGGCATTGGTGACAGATGGAAAAATCGGGGGTGGGGATGTCAAGCTGATGGGTGCCAGTGGTTTTGCCATTGGAGTAACGAAAGGATTTGAGATGCTGCTGTGGGGGCTGCTGTTTGCAGTCCTGTGGCAGCGGGTATTAGAGAAGAGACAGCACAGCCTGCCGCTGGCACCGTTTCTTGGTGCCGGTGGGATATTGATGCTGTTATGCAGTTGATGTTGAATGATGGAGGATAAGGAAGAGATGAAAGGATTTTTGAAAAACAGGATTGTACTGGGTTTGGTGTGTATTTTGGCAGCACTGGTTATCTGCTTTGGTCTGACACCGATGTTTAATGATGCCTTAAAATCAAAGGTGACGATTGTCCGGGTAAATGAAGAGATTAAAAAGGGTGAACAGATCACGTCCAAGAAGTTAAGCAGCGTGGAAGTGGGCGGATATAATCTGCCGGGAAATGTGGTACTGAACGGCGATGAGATTATCGGTAAGTATGCAAATACGGATTTATATAAGGGCGACTATGTGCTGCAGAGCAAGGTTTCTGATACTCCAATGCTAAAAAATGAGTATCTGTCTAAGCTGAACGGGGAGAACCGGGCAATCTCCATTTCGATCAAGAGTTTTGCTGCCGGGCTTTCCGGAAAGCTGGAATCAGGAGATATCATTTCTTTGATTGGAAATGATGTAGGGGATCGGCGGGAGACGTTGATACTGCCGGAACTGCAGTACGTGGAAATTATTGCGGTAACTGGTAGTAGCGGTGCGGACAGTAATATCCAGGACACGGAAAATGATGAAGATGCAGAACTGGCATCTACAATTACTGTGTTGGTGAATACCGATCAGGCCAGACTGCTGGCAGAACTGGAACGCAATGGTTCCGTTCATGCGGCACTTGTGTATCGGGGAACCAGAGAACAGGCACAATTGTTTTTGGATGAACAAACGAGAGTTTTAGAGGAGTTATCTGCGGAAGCGGTAGAGCCAGAGGACGGAATAAGTGAAACCAGAGCTGAGGATACGGAGTCTGAATATGGGGAGGAAACCGGGGATGGAGCATAGAGTGCTGGCGATTATGGGCAGCCCTGCAAGTGGTAAGACAATGGCGGCAATCAAACTGGCACAGGCTCTGGCTTTTAGGAAGAAAAATGTTGTAGTGGTGTTTTGCCATCCGTTTACACCGACAATTCCAACAGTGGTTTCAGCAGGGGTAACCCATGATACTTCCCTGGGGGCATTGTTTACCGCACCGTCATTGACACAGAAACAGATACTGGATGCTTGTGTGCCGGTAAAAGAAAATGGTTATATCAGTCTGCTGGGCTATCGGGAACGGGAACATCTGATGCACTTTCCGAAGATTACCAAAGATAAGGTGCTGGAATGTTTTGTTTCGTTGCGGTATCTGGCAGATTATATTATCTTGGATTGCAGCACGGCTTTTGAGGCAGATCAGGCATCCCTTGTGGCGATGGATGTAGCTGACCAGGTGTTGTTTTTTACCACATCCAACTTAAAGGGATTGGCATATTATGAATCCCATGCCGCAATTTTACAGGATAACCGGTTTTGGCCTGAGAAAAAAGTGGTGATCGGAAATCAAAAGGTGGGGCAGGATTGGGAAGTTCTGTCCGGTGTATTTGGTGGTACGGATTATGTATTGCCCTATACAACCGAACTGGAACGACAGGAAAATGAATTGCAGTTGTTTTGTCCGTTGTTAGGGGCAGAGAGTGGGACTTATCAGGCAGAAATCAATCGGATGGTGAGAGAACTATTTTTGCTGGAGACGGGGATAGAACCAGAGGGCAAGGCAAAGATGCAGCCAGTTCGTTCTGCCGTGCAGGAGAAGAAAAGACAAGGAAAGAATCCGTTTTCCCTGTCTTTTAGACGGAAAGGTGAGTTTTAACTGGCAGTCTATTGTTCAAAGACGATTAAGGTATCTAAATCAATGGTGTAATCCACTTTTACATCTTTGTCATGAGGCAGGATTTCATAGTGGTAACGGCTACAAAACACCGGAATGAAATCTTCTATGGGGGTATCGGCAAGCGTTTGCTGCATACGGTATTTCAGCTGGCCGGCAGACCGGACTTTCCCGGACAGCAGCATATCTCCAAAGTAGTATTCTATTCGGATAAGCATGAGAGGAGTCCTTTCTTAGTGCTTTGATTTAAGCCTTTTAGACAGAAACTGTTATTTTATATTATAACAAATTTACTGTAATACGCAAGATAATATAAGCGAAACTAGACGATAGGAGACATTATGTTACAGTCAAGTATCAATATTCATAACAACATGGAACTGGCAGGCGGCGAAGTCCGCCTGAAACTGTTTCCTGAGCTGTTAAAGGAAGTTCAGGAACATATAACAAAACAATATTCATCGGTGCTAAAAGAGGATCCGGAAGATAGCCGGGAACTGATTCTGACGTACATTCACAAATATCTGGAATCGCATCATCTGGGAGTTGCTGATGTTGAGCGTGACGACCTGTGTGAGTTGCTTTATGGCGAGATGACCGGATTTTCCTTTTTGTCAAAATATCTGTACCGGGATGACGTGGAAGAAATTAACATCAATCAATGGAAAGACGTGAAAGTGACCTATTCTAATGGAGCTACATTACCTGCAGCAGAACAGTTTCACTCGCCCCGCCATGCCATTGATGTGATACGGCGAATGTTACATAAATCCGGTATGATATTTGACAATGCACAGACAATTGTAGTCGGGCATCTCAGCAATAAAATCCGGATTACGGTAATGGGTGATGGGGTGATTGATAAGGACAAAGGGCTTTCAGCATCCATCCGAATTGTCAATCCCCGGCAACTGACAATGGAGCAATTTATAACGTTTGGAACAGCAACAGAAGAGATGCTGCAACTGCTTTCTCTGTGCTATTGTCATGGTGTTTCTATCTGTCTGACTGGGGCGACTTCCAGCGGAAAGACGACACTGATGAGTTGGATTTTGGGACAAGTTCCTTATCATAAGCGAATTGTCACGATTGAGCAGGGGTGCCGGGAGTTTGATTTGACTGTGGAAGATGAACAAGGGGAAGTATTGAATAACGTCGTTCACTTATCAACCCGGTTGTCTGATGATTCCCGGCAGAATATCACGATGGTGAAGTTGCTGGAAACAACGCTGACGATCAATCCTGACTCTATTGCGGTGGCGGAAATGAAGGGGGAAGAGAGTATGCAGGCGATCAATGCTGCCAATACCGGTCATGCGGTGATTACAACAATTCATGCTAATTCATGTGCTGATACCTATTACCGGATGGTGACGCTGTGTAAGCAGTCTTATGATATGGACGATGCAACCTTGATGGGGCTTGCGACCAAAGCGTTTCCGATTGTAGCATTTGCAAAGCGGCTGGAAGATAATAGCCGGAGGCTGATGGAGATTACGGAGTATGAGTATCTGCCGGATGGCAGCGGCCGGACACGGACGTTGTACCGGTATCATATTACAGAGAATCGCATGGTAGATGGAAAACCAAAGATTGTCGGTCACTATGAAAAGGTCGAGAATCCATCCGAGGGATTATTAAAGCGTCTGCGGGAAAATGGACTATCCTTTGCCAGACAGCAGGAATTACTAGGTGAAGAAAAGGAGGGATTGATGCTTTGACATTATTGATTACAATTGCTTTTTTCCTGTCAGTGACAGGAATATTATTATTACTCAATTTATCTGCATTTTCCTTTCTGGAACAGGTCGCCGGATTGTTTCGACCAAAGAAAACAACAATGCGGAGCCGGATTGAGGAAAGCCGGAAAGGAAAACAATTAAAGGGGATTCCGCTGTTGTTGGCAGAAACAAAAGAGGTGCTGAAACTTACCGGTAGAAGTGGACTATTTCATAGTCTTTGTATCTTGTCGATTATGTTATTTTTGTTGGGAGTTCTGATTGCTCTTACCATGAACAATACCTATCTGGTTCCGGCGCTGGCGGTGGGATTTGCCTTGCTGCCGTTCTATTTCGTGAAGTTTACCATCAATGGATATAAAAAGCATCTGAATGTGGAGCTGGAGACCTCATTGTCAATTATCACAAATAGTTACTTGCGGGGGAATAACAATATTATTGATGCGATTTCCGAAAATCTGCCATATTTGAATCTCCCGCTTGCAGAGGTATTCCGTGAGTTTTTGATGCAAGCAAAACTAATCAACTCTAATACGGTGGAGGGGTTGGAGCGGCTGAAGATGGGAGTGGATCATAGTGTTTTCCGGGAATGGGTGGATGCAGTGATTTCCTGTCAGGAGGATCACAACTTAAAGTCCACCCTGCCGCCGGTGATTGCAAAACTGTCGGATTTAAGAGTGGTTTCGTCAGAATTAGATATGTTGCTGATGGAGCCGGTTAAGGAATATGTCACGATGGTTGTGCTGTTGGTGGGGAGTATTCCACTAATGTATTTTTTGAATCCGGAGTGGTATGAGACTTTGATGTTTACGGAGTTTGGCAAGATACTGTTGGCGATATGCGGGGCAGTTATTTTTATTTCAGTGGCAGCGGTGGTAAAACACAGCAGACCGATTGAATATCAACGAGGGGAATGAATATGCAGATAGTAATTCTAACATTGTTTGCTCTGTGCTTTGCCACTGGTTTATATCTGATATTGGCAGAAGTCATTGGGATTCCCACTTACCGGGCAACAAGGGCAGTGATGGGGCGGGTGAAAAAGAGCCGGAGCCGGACAATGGGAGCGGAGGCGATGATGATGGAGGCAGCAGTTAAGTTGTCTCATTATCTGCGGCTGGATGAATATAAGAAGAGGAAGATGGATGCCATGCTGAAATCAGCCGAGATTCCGCTGACGGCAGAGGTCTATCAGGCGCAGGCGATCGTTCGGGCTGGGGTTGTCCTGGTTTTTGCAATGCCCTGCCTGTTTGCAGCGCCATTACTTTCACCGGCTTTTGTGATTGGCGGGATTGCCGTTTATTTCAGAGAGAGTCAGGCAGCAGATCGAAAGGTGCAGGAGCGGAGAACGGAGATTGAACAGGAACTGCCCCGGTTTGTGCTGACTCTGACGCAGGAACTGAAAGCCAGCCGGGATGTGTTGTCGATTCTGGAAACTTACCGGAATCATGCGGGAGCGGCATTGCAGAATGAACTGGCAATTACGGTGGCAGATATGCGTACCGGGAATTATGAGAGTGCTCTTACCCGGCTGGAGGCACGGGTGTCCAGTGCAATGTTATCTGATGTGGTAAGAGGGCTAGTTGGAGTGTTGCGTGGTGATGATGGTGTGACGTTCTTTGCCATGTTGAGTCATGATATGAAACAGATTGAGTTCCAGAGACTGAAAAAATTGGCACTGGAACGACCGCCGAAAATCAGAAAATATTCGTTTCTGCTGCTGGGTTGCATGATTGTGTTGTACATCTGTGTGATGGGGTATCAGATTGTCGGCACGATGTCAGGAATGTTTTAGGAGGGAGATGAGAGATTGATGTTGAGAAAGATATTTGCATCCAGGAGGGGTGAGGGGTATCTGGATGTGGCAGTCGGACTTTTCTGCCTGTTGCTAGTCATTAGCTTTGCAGTGAATTTCCTGCCGGTATTTACGGCGAAACAGCAGCTTGACTTGTTTGCCAGTGAGATTGTCCGGCAGGCGGAGATTACAGGAACCACCAATGTGGATGAGCGGATCCGAGTGTTGCGGGAGCAGACCGGACTTAATCCGCAGATTCACTGGGATTGTGATTATCACGAGGGCAAAAAGGTGCAGTTGAATGGTGATATCATAGTGACGTTGATGGAAAGCGTGGATATCGGCTTTTTTATCTTTGGTTCCTTTCCGGTGGAGATTCAGGCAAAGGCAAGTGGAAAGTCCGAGGTGTACTATAAATGAGGGCATGGATAGGAAAGAAAATAAGAACTGTGTGGAGTGAGCGCAAAGGTAATTCCACACCGATTACGATTGCAATTATCCTGGGGATTTTACTGATTGTCTGTGCCATTGCAGAGTTTGCAAGGCTTAGTATTATTGTGAGTGGCGTGCGGGATGGATTACAGCAGGCGGTGATAAGTGTGGCAGTGACTAACTATGATGAGGTGTACCACGGACTTCGGGAGGGGTATTCCGGGGGCTACCGGTGGACAAGAAATGGCTGGGTGGAGAATCTTGATTATGATGATATCTACTATCGTCTGGATGATGTGCTGGGGACGGTCGAACGAGGGGATTATCATGTGAAAGAATCGGAGTATGGGTATGAATATAGACTGTCCGGATTAAAGGTTGAGATATCCAATCCGGCACTGGCTCCGGGGGTGAGCCGAGAACAATTTGCGGCAGAGGTCTGGCTCAAGGTGGAAGTGCCGTTATCTTTTGGCTGGGATCTGGTGCCACCGCTGCAGGTGAATATCCGTACCACTGCAGAGTATCTGCCGAAGTTTTAAAAATACCTGGACGCACAGAACGTTATAAATTATAATGACGGAAGATTCATCCATGTATGACAGAGATGCTATTTTGAGAGGAGAGATTGGATTATGAATCAGAATGATAATAAAAAGAAACGAGTAGTAACGATAGGATTAGCAGCGGCAGTGGTTGTGTTGGCTGGTGGGATATACTTACTGACAGGAAATAACGGAAACCGTGAAGCAGATGCGATTCAGGTTGCACAGAGTCAGGAAACAGAAACAACGGTTTCAGTTCTGGCAATTGAAGTAGAGACGACTATGGCAGTGACAGTGCCGGTGGAAACGACAACTTCAGCGGAGACAAAGCCAGTCACTGCGAAACCAGCAACAACAGAGGCTGCTAGAGTGAGAACACCGGAAGAGGCTACCCCTCCGGCAGAGCCACCAGTGAGTGAAACGGCAGCGGTTCCAGTGGAGAATCCGGATGCGAATGGGGAGTGTCAGCCGGAGCCGACACCGCCAGCACTGACTGAGCCACAGAATAGTGGAAACTCTTCGGATGCGGTTTATGTACCGGGATTTGGGTATGTGGAACCATCTGGGAGTGTAGAGGGAAAGACTTCTCATACAGATGGAGATTGGAATAAACAGATCGGAACGATGGAGTAGATGATGATTAACTTGGAGCACGAAAAGCTGATAGAGAATATGACGTTACATTTGGCAGAGGGAAGAAATTATAATGATTTGCTTGAACTAACAGGTAATACCTGTTGCCAAAATAATAAGTTTATAGAGTTAAACAAAAGAGATATGGTTTGTGTTTCTTTAGATGAGATGGACTATAGATTCTTTTGGGGATGTATGAAGTTATTTGATGCTTACGAGTTAAATTATTTTAATCTGTATTTGAAAGTTATTATGGGTCATTATATGCATCTTGATGATATTGAGAAACGTATGGACTATTTGGGATTATCATTACATCCTTGTCAAGCTGACCCGAGTCTAAATTATGATTTTTCTGCCTATTCAAAAGATTTAATGGAGCTTATTACAATAGTTAAGTTTTTTGGTTTAGAGCATTTCGACAATGATATGATTGTGCAGTTGGAAAGTGCTTTAGAGATGGCACAGGATACATATATGGACCTGCATTCAAAGGCTTTACAATTGAAGCAGCAGACACAGCAATTGAAAAAAGAAAAAATAATTGCAGAATACTTTAATTTTGATGGATTTTCGAATGAGCAATTTAGAACATATGTAGATAATTATACGATTATGCGTAGTGCACAAAATGATATGCGGATAGCAGAGGCACTAAGATTATCTCAAGAAAAACCAAATTGCACCTATCTGGTTATGTTTTGCAAAGCGGGGACTGTTAGATATATCGGGAAAACAACAAAATTATTGTCTTATATTGGTCTGAGGCACAAGGATTTTAATGCTGATAGCGTGGTATTTGGAGAAATTGAAGAGGCTTATGTGAATGATGTAATTATTGCAGCTAATGTATATTATGATATCCCGCTATATAGTGCACAGGTAGCTGTCAGCAGAAAATATTCAACAGTTAAAAGGGCTTGTGAGGCATATAAACAATCAGAATCTTTACCTAAAAGAATAATGATGAAAGTCATTCAAAATGGTAGACTTCGTGTCATAGATATGTCGGATGGGCAAGAAATGATAGATAAAATCGAGTTGGAAAAATTGATTCGAGGAATAATTTAATATTGGTGATGGAAAAGTATAGCAATTGCTATGCTTTTTTGTTGCCATGAACATTTTATGGAGGAACTTATGAATAGATTAAAATATACAGCATTAATTATTCTTTGCTGTTTCTTTTTGCCTGTTTGCAATAGTCTCGCATCCGGAACTGGCAACATTAACGGTGGCGGCGGTGGGTTAAACCAAGGCAAAGATGGCTACAGTTGGCCCGGTGTAGGCTACGATGGCGTCCGTGTCACTGTCGTAGATGCAGAGTCTGGTCAACGTATCAGCCAGCCAGTCGATTACACCAATGTCAATGTGGCAGCATTATCGGCTAATATCATTCATTTTGGGAAAGGGAGTAAGGTTGATTACCGGAGTGGAGCCACTTTATTGCCGCAAGTTAGTAACTACCAGTACAATCATCCACAGAATCCACTGCCGCAGATTATTTCTGGCAGTAGCAAAAAGGCGGATATTGCAACAATACGCAACTATTTTTGCTCAGAGGCGGCGGCAATGATGGTAGCAAATGATACAGGCATAGCATTTGATGATATTGAAAGTGGAAAATATAAACTGATTATTGAGCCGCTTATTTATCTGCTCTATCAGAACCAGCATTTTGCGCTGACTACAACCGAGGCCGGTCTGTATAATCGCTTGACCGGCGGCGATATCGCTAAACATTTTCCGACTGTCGTAATGAAGAATCATGCTCTGGCTCTGTTTCTGGAACGGGATGATTTAGGCTTTCCGGCCTGGACAGGTCCAACTGGCAGTGCCAGGAGCACTGACGAGATGATACATATTTTGGGAATCGGCATTATCAGCTATAAAGGGCAGCCACCGACGGAAGTGAACTTTGATAAAGAGTACCGGGTAGATACTGATGTGATTATTGCAGTAGAACTTTCTACATCGTCAAAAAAACACCCAGGAAAAGCTGCCTATGCCAGATTTACCATCAATGGTAAAACCTATTCCCACAACAATATCTATCTCCCGGACAACGGTTCTCAGCTTGCCTGGGTGAAGTGGCGGACACCAAAGGAACCGGGACAGGTGACGATTAACATAACCAGCAACTGCAAGACCAGTGTTGGTAAGATTGTGGCAAATATCGTGGATTTGAATGAGAATCCACCACCGGATCCCCAGGCCAATGACCGGAACGATAGGTTTCGGATTCCGGCAAAACCGTCCTATCAGGATGTGACAAACCTGACCTGGGGCGAGTGGGATTGCTGGTGGCAGCCTGATTGGGTTTGGCATAGCGGTGATGAAGATGAAAGCGGATATTGGTGTGATCATGGGTGGTGGGAATACGAATGGCTTTCGTACTCTGCCAGCTTGACTGCATCGCTGGAAACCCACCCTGATGAAAAGTCTCCGACCGCTGCCAGTAACATGATGAAGAGCGGATATGGACTGACTGCCGCTGCCAAAGCACAGGTACATGCGTTCGCTCCGAGTGGTCATATTACCGGTGTTCAAAACGTTGTTGCGTATTTCCCAGAGTTTGATTATCAGATGTACTGGCGCTTGCTGAAACGTCTGAATAGTGGTTATTTAAGCACTTTTGAATTTCAGGAGAATCCATATAGCACTTATCGTAGACCGACACATTTTTCGCCGGTTTGGTTCCCTGATGGACGATACAGCACCTATGCAACCTACCTGGATGCGTGGACACCGGCCGGGATGCTGCAAATTCACCGAACCAGCGACATTACCATCAAACAGTCTTTATTTGACGACTGGCATGTAAAACCAAAGTAGAAAGAGGTTGAATTGAATATGGAAGGACTTATGTTTCCGATTATTATGCTTACCGTTACCTTGCTGGGTGGCGGTATTTTATTGTTTATACTGAACCGGAAAAAGCCGGGAGTGCAGACCGATGAACAGACGTTGGCGATGAAAACAGCACAGGATTTTATCAATGTCAAAGATATCAGGGACAGATATCTGTACACCAGAGATGGGAGTGTGCTGGTCTATCTGCGGATTCATGCAATCAGCATTGATTTGTACAGCAAAGCTGAAAAAAACAATCTGATTCGGCAGTTGACTGCCGAACTTTCGGATGTACAGTATCCTTTTAAGTTTCTGGCTGTCAGCCGACCGGTTGATATTTCACCATTGATTACAGATATGCAGGGACAGCTAAAGGCGGCAGAGGAATGTCGGAAAGAACTTTTACGTCAGGAGATTTTGCAGATGAGCAGTTTTGCTTTGTCCGGAGAAATTGTGGAACGGCAGTTTTATATTTCCCTATGGGATAAACATGAGGAAGGAAATGAAAAGGATTTGTATCGCAGAGCGATGTTGCTGGCAGAGAAGTTTACAACGAATGGCATCGGTGCTGATGTGTTGAAAGAGCAGGAGATTATCCGGTTACTGAATCTGATTCACAATCCGTCCTATATTCATCTGGAAGATACCGATGTCAGTGCAGCTATCCCGTTTTTGAATGAATAAATGATGATTGATTGGAGGCGCAATGAAGAAAAAAGAAATGGAACTGTTGCAGAATGAGCCAAACCATGCATTGTTAAATGTGGTTACGCCGGTGGGGTTAGAGTTTGGCAAGAATACGCTTTCGGTGGGGGAGAATTACGGTAAGGCTTATGGGGTAATCCGTTATCCACAGAAAGTTGAAGTGGAGTGGCTGTCCAGGATTACCAATATTCCGTCCACGATTGTTTCGATTGGGTTCAGTCCGGTGGACAATGGCGCCCTAATCAGTGCTATCTCCCGGAATGTGTCTCAGCAGCGAGGGTTGGCTGAGGGGGCGAAAGATCCGCTTGCCAGACAGCGGGCAGAAAAAGCAGCGGAAGATGGCGAAACGATTATGAAACAGATTGACCGAGAGGGAGAAACGGTCGGACTGATGAGTGTATCGGTTATGCCGATTGCCAAGGATGAGCGGGTGTTCCGCAAAGTCTGCCGCCGGGCGGAGAGTATGGTCAGTGTTCAAAAGTGTAAGATGCGGGCAGTTCCGAACCTGCAGAAAGAGTGTTTTAAACATATTTCACCGGCATTTCCAAATAATGAAAAGATCGAGAGTATCCTGCAGCGGATTGTTCCGCTGTCCACCTTTGTGGGTGGCTTTCCTTTTGCCAGTTCCGGTTTTAACGATGGTGAGGGGTATTATTTTGCCCAGGATACCAATGGCGGCCTGGTAATTGTTGATACCTGGCGGCGGGCGAGTGACCGAACCAACTCAAATTTTGTTATCATGGGGAATTCCGGAGTCGGAAAATCCACTGCCATTAAGCATATTATTCAGGCAGAGTATATGAAAGGAACGAAAATCATAGTTATTGACCCGGAGAGTGAATACAAGGGGCTTTGCTATAATTTAAAAGGGGATTGGATAAACGCAGTTGGTGGAGAAGGCGGGGGCGGGCGATTTAATCCGCTGCAGGTACGGCCGTCACCACGAGATGATGAGCAAGAAAATGAAAGCCAGCGGCTCTACCGTGATGAGGGATATGGCATGAACGACCTGGCTCTGCATATGAAGAATCTGGAAATATTTTTTAGTCTTTATATTCCGTCAATTACCGATATGCAACGAGCTGTTTTGAAGCAGTGTCTGGTTGCTTTGTATCAGAAATTTGGAATTGGTTGGAATACGGATGTGTCAATACTGCGGCCAGAGGATTTTCCGGTCTTTTCTGATTTACTGGAAGTGGTAAGGGAAAAAGAGACTCAGGAACAGGAGCGGAACCGCCAGCCCTTTTCTGACCTGGCACTGTTGTTACAGGATATTGCCGAAGGCTCTGACAGCTTTATCTGGAATGGACATACCACAATTGCGGCAGAAAGTCAGTTTATCTGTCTGGATACCCATGCACTACAGGAAACAGGGGATAACATCAAGCGTACTCAATACTTCAATCTATTGACCTACTGCTGGGAGCAGATGAGCCGAAATCGGGAGGAACGGGTTTTGCTGATATGCGATGAGGCATATCTGATGATTGACCAAAAAGTGCCGCAATCGCTGGTGTATTTGCGAAATGTGATGAAACGAGCGAGAAAGTATGAGGCGGCACTGGCAATTATCTCACACAGTATTGTAGATTTTTTAAGTGAGAGTATCAAACAGTATGGACAGGCACTTCTTGATGTTCCGTGTTATAAAGTTCTGATGGGAACAGATGGTAAGAATTTGAAAGAGACAGCCGACCTGTATGATTTGACGGAAGCGGAACAGGAGCTTTTGTTGGCTAGGAAACGAGGACATGCCTTGTTTATGGCGGGGGCTAAACGTCTGCATATTAGCTTTGAGATACCAGAATACAAAATGGCATATATGGGAAAGGCTGGTGGTCGATAATGGCAGTTGATCCGTTTACCGCAAAGCTGCTGGCTCAATTGGCAGCGAGAGCAGCGACAGATGAGCAGACGAGAAAACGTCTGCTCAGTGTCATTTTATGGGTTTCTATTGCATTTTTGCTGCTGACAGCATTTGTTTTTTATCTGATTAGCAGTCCGTTATCTGTATTTTCTCAGTGGGTTATGGGAGATGAACTATCTCTGATTGAGAATTTCCAGATTGATTACGGATATAATCAGGAGCTTGGAATCTATGAGCAGGATTATCTTGATGGGCGAGGACAGTCCTATGAGGGGGTATTGTTTACAGACGGCAGTATTGATGTGGTTTATTACAGTCAGTTGGATGAGCGCTGGGCAAATATTATGTATGGAACTTCCAGTACAATCGGGGCAGCGGGATGTGGACCGACTTCAATGGCGATTGTGATTTCCACCTTACCGGGAGAACCCCATGATCCGCTGGAACTGGCACGCTGGTCGGCAGCGAACGGATATCGCTGTGAGGGCAATGGTTCCTATCATAGTCTGATACCGGCTGCGGCGGCAGCCTGGGGATTATCCTGTGAGAAGAATCTGTCTGCTCAGGATATTGTAGATGCGCTGGCAGATGGTAAATTGGTGGTAGCGATTATGGCAAGAGGACATTTTACCCAAGGTGGGCATTTTATTGTTCTTCGTGGAGTGACTTCGGATGGTAAGATTTTGGTGGCGGATCCAGCCAGCGTCAACCGTAGCAATCAAGAGTGGGATTTGAGTTTGATTATGAATGAGGCTCGCAAAGGGGCTGACGCCGGGGGACCGTTCTGGGCGATTGGATATTGATTTGAGAAATGAGGTGAGGATTTGATTTTGTATTTATCATCCAGTCAGAATACAAACTTGCTGGATTTTCACCAGTGGCAGTCAGCAGAGACTCAACTAATGCCTATTAAGAAGATGGTGGGGAGTTTTACG
This sequence comes from Lachnospiraceae bacterium, assembly GCA_051654925.1. Classification (GTDB taxonomy): domain Bacteria; phylum Bacillota; class Clostridia; order Lachnospirales; family Lachnospiraceae; genus Brotaphodocola. The sequence continues at coordinate 31,467 of JBOFYZ010000035.1, forward strand.
CTTAAAAAGTTTGTGGTTTATGATATGAGAAATTTCTCCCATATCACGGAGATTGTGCTTGACCGGATTGCGTTTATAGATACGGACAATGAATTTGTAGAGGCGGTTCAGGAGTTTCTAACGATGTATGAGATTAGAATTACCGTGATTTATGAGGGACTGTCAGCAGAACAAGAGCTGTACCAGGGATTGCTTGCCTGTAAGGTGGGAAATCTGGTTTGTGGTGAGACGACTGAGGAGATACGGCAGGAATTGACGGAGTGTTTGAGTGAACAGGGAATGGAGCACTATCTGAAACCAGACAGGCAGGTGGAAAAGAGTGAACGGTATCAGTTTCACTGCAGGAACGTCCGAATTGCAATTGTTTCTTCGCAGCAGCGTACAGGGGCAACAACAACGGCTTGTGGGCTGTGTTCCTGGCTTTCAATGGTGGGAGCCAGAGTTGCTTATGTAGAGAAGAATGAAAGCGGGCATCTGGCCTGGCTGGCTAAGAGTTATGGGATGGAAGAGACTGCCCAGGGGTATATGGCTGATGGGATTTATTATGGTAGTGATAGCTGGGAGGGGAATGCTAACTTTGTTGTTTATGATATAGGAGAATATCAGGATGCTAAACGAGATGTCATTCTGGATGCGGATTTACAGATATTTGTCTGTGGCTCAAAACCTTATGAACTAAGGCGTACGATGTATCTAAAAAAACAGTTTCTGGAACAGCAGGCATGGATTCTTTGTCCATTTGCGGGGGCTGGGATTGAGCTGGATATCCGTGAACTTTTAGAAGGGGAATATCATCAGGTATTGTTTCCGGAGTATCAACCGGAGATTATGGACGGAACAGCAAATCGAATGATTTATAAGAATATGATAACAAAATATATTGCCGGAGCGTAATGTTCCGGCAGAGGAGGATGAGTATGACAAAGCAGGCAGAGTTAAAGAAACAAGCATATGAGAGTGATTTGAAGAGCCGGGCGCTTTCTGTTCTGATTTATCTGATTGATCGTTCTAATAAGGATTTAACCTGCTTTCCGGCGATTGGTACAATGGCAAAGCATTTACATATATCAGTATCGACAGTAAAAAGAGCACTGAGAGAATTGCTTGAAAATGGATATATTGAGAAGAACGCCAGATATAGAGATAACCAGGGACAGACAAGTAATCTCTATATCCTGATACTAAAAGATGAACAGAACAATAGTGTTAAGACTTGCGATGGATGTTTAGACCAGCAAAAGGAAGCTGCAATCCTGCATCTTACTTTTACCGATTTGGCAGCGGCGAAAAAGTTTGATGAAGATAAGCTATCGGAAAAGCGTTGTAAGCAAAAAAAATTATCATTACATATGAATCAATTGCCAATGTATTCTATTCTGCATAGAAAAAAAAGAGTGAGTATCATGGCTGGCTGTTATCCATCCTTGATGGCTCAACACAATAGCTGGACGGGGGAGGAGGCCAATTTGATACCGCCTTAAACTATTTAATCTAACTTGTTGGAAAGACGTAAAAAGTATATATTAAATAGCCGATACTATCTTTTCAAGAGTAAGTTTGTTATAATGCAACTTAGAAATATCGAGTATTTCAATGACTATCTGAAAGAGGATGTAGCATATATGTTGAATTATGCAAACTTAAATGATGTTGAATTTGAATATTTGTGTCAAGACATTATGTCACATAAGCTTGGCGTGAATTTGCGCCGTTTTGCTGCCGGAAAAGATGGTGGAATTGATCTCACTGACTCGACAGTTAATCCCCAACATATTGTTCAGGTAAAGCACTATGTTAATACGGATATCTCCGGTTTGCTGCGTTCACTGAGGAAAGAGATAAAAAAAGTGAAAGCATTGAATCCGGTGCAATATTACATATGCTGCTCCAAACAACTGTCACCCCCAAATATCAGTGAGATATATACGATGTTCTCAGATTATATGGAAACAGAAGAAAATATAATTACACTTACTGAAATAGAAGATTTTCTAACAGACAGTACAAATATTGGTGTGTTAAGAAAGCACTATAAGTTATGGATTTCCTCAATGGATATTTTACGGGATTTGCACAATACTGATATTTTCATAGATTGCGATTCACTGGTGTCAAACATACAGAAAGAGGAAAAATATTTTGTCCAAACCATTGCATATAATCAGGCGTTAAAATGTCTGTCTAAGAATAAAACATTATTTCTAACTGGCGATCCAGGAGTAGGAAAAACTGTAACTTCAAAGATGTTAATCCTGAATTTTGCGGCAATCGGCTATCGAGTGCGTTATACAACGGATGTAACTGATTTAGCAGCTTTAAAACGGTCATTGATTCAGGACAGAGATGCGAAAGAAGTAATATTATTAGATGATTGTTTTGGCCAGGCATATTTTGAGATGAAATCGACCCAAGGAACGGAATTATTATCCTTAATTAGATTTGTTAACGCATCAAAAAATAAATGTTTGATTTTGAATTCAAGGATTACTATTTATCAGGAGGCACGTAAGCGGACACCGGAGCTGGTTAAGAGTTTTGAAAACGAAGAGTACAAAGTGCAAATAATCAATATGTCAGCTATATCTGAACTGGAGAAAGCTAAAATTTTATATAACCATATGTATTTCAGTACAGTTAATGAAATATACTTTCAGGCGGTTAAATCTAATAAAAATTATCTGAAAATTATCAGGCATAAAAATTATAATCCTCGGATTATTGAATTTATTTCAAACCCCAACAGATATTCAAATATTCCGCCGAATCAGTATTACAAGTTTGTGAAACAATCGTTAGATACACCGCACCAGGTATGGGATAATGAATATGAAGATAGAATTCAGGCAGTTGACAGGTGTCTATTGATAACTTTATATTCTCTTACGAACACAACAGTATCTTATGAACTGGTAAAAGCATGCTTTGTTAAGCGGATATGCAACGAATGTGGGATTGACACAACAGTAAATCAGTTTGAACGCTCATTAGCGAGACTTCAGGAGTCTTTTATAAGAATTGTTGATGAAAAGGGCGTGCGAAAACTTTCAATGATAAATCCGTCAGTCAATGATTACTTAAAAGCCAGATTGGAGAACAATCCTCTTGAACTTGAACGGATGTTGAACGCTGCGGCAGCAGTCCCCCAATACCATCGGCTTTTGCCGGCTGATCAGGCAGATATTAAAATTCGTGCCCTCTTTGAAATTGGTCAGATTTGTGAGTTTTATTTTGAATATGAGAGGCAGAAGACTTGCTTTATTGTGGCATACATTGCTAAGAACTCAATTATGAATTTGGATTATAAAAATTATGTATATCAGTATATGGAATATATTGACGATGTGTTTGACTACAATAAAAATAGAATGTCTGCGGCAGAAATATTAACAAAACTATTTGATAAAAGTTTATTTCACTTTTATAATATTGATTCTCTGTTAACAAGTTTAGTTAAATTACATATTATACTTTGTCGGGTTGATTTTGAAACTCTTCCTGAAATACTCTCTGTATGCTATCCTTACTTTGAGCAGAAAGAGGGATTTATTGAGATGTGTGAAGAAGTAATTGCACAGACTTTATCCTGGTATTGTAATTCTGTCGATGCATCATCTTTTGGTTTAAATATAGGAAAAGTGGTAGATAAACATATATACCTACCTGATGAGGAAGATGATTTTGTTTCAGAAATTGATCGTCAGGCAGCGATTATAGAAATTGATTTTGAAATGAAACAAATTCTGGAGAATGAGATTGATGAAATTTTGTCGAGACTTCCAGAGCCACTACGTGGGGATTACACTTACGAAATCTCCATTGAAGGAATTGAAGGATTGGTTGATGATTATTTAGGCACACCACTTCATAGTGATGACAGAATAGATAGAATGGTAGATTTTGATATTGACCAGGATATTGATTTGATTTTTAATAGATAGAACCAGATTATTGAGCCATCTAGTAAAGCAGGGCGGCTCAACAAATGATTTGCTCTGCTTTACTAGATGGTATAGGATAAGGACAAAGCCTGCGCCAGAACTTTGGAAGGAGCGCAGCGAAAGAAAACGTTTAATCAAAGATTATACAAAAACCAGACTCTTGATGGTATGAATCAGATATTCATCGGGGGCTGGTTTTAAATTAATTATCAGACGGTATGGCGAATGTTGACAAGATTAATGCTAGTAGCATCTTTAATTAATAATAGATGTTTCTTGCTGTTGGAATTCTTTCGGAGTCATTTTAAACTGATTTTTAAAGCTCTTGATAAAATGCGGATAGCTGATAAAGCCGCAGGCTTCATAAATGTCAATTGCTTTTCTATTTTCAGCCAACAAAGTTTTAGCATATAAAAGTCGTTTGGTTAAAATATATTCGTGCATGCTAAAACCGGTGAATTTACGAAATTCTCTGGTCAGAGAGGAACGGCTAACAAAAAAATGCTCCGCAATTGTGTCAATATTGAGCCTATCAGACAGATTTTCATTGATATAATCCGTTACTTTCCCTATCAGGGGATGTTCATTACTAATGTTAATCTGTGGCAGTTCATTTTGTTTAATCAGCCATAAGTTGATAAAAATCAAGAAGTCGAGAAACACATTATTAAAATGAATATCCGTTCCATAGGACGAATCCTGAAATGAAAACTCCAGTTTTTGAATATAAGAAGATACATCCTCGATAGAAGTTGTCAAAATCCGGCTCCTGTGTTTGCCAAGAGCAGAAAAACATAGATCCAGTTTGGTCTGAGTAGTAGAATGTTCTTCCAGGTAAAATGGATTTAAGTATATAAAAAACCGTTCATACCGACAGCTTTCATTGATGATACAGCGGTGTAAATCGTGTGAGTGGAAAAGGACTATGTTACCTGGCTGTATGTTATACTTTCTGCCCTCTATAATCAGGCTTACATTACCATTAAGTAAAATGAATATCTCATGAAAATCATGATAATGATATTTTAATTCTCTTTCCGGTTCCACGCTCTCATAATGAATTGGTTTGAAGTCTGTAGCAATCCGGTCATGAGATAGTTTTGATTGATCCATAATGATTCGACCCAAAATGACAGTTTTTTGATTTGTTTTGTCATTTTATTACCTTTCATAGTCTATTATAATGACAATGAGTAAAAAAGCAAGGGCCCAAGATATAAATATTGCTTTTACAAAAAATAAAAGGGAGATTTAAAATGCCAATTGTATTAGCTAGAATCGATCAGAGATTACTGCACGGAATTACTGTTAATCAGTGGAATGGAGTTTTAAAACCAAAAAGATTTATGGTGGTTGATGATTTGTTAAGTCAAGATGAAACAGTGAAAGCGACCATGAAAATGAGTAAACCTACTGGAACCGGTCTCTCGGTTATCAGTCGTGAAACAGCAATTGCAAATTTTAAAAATGGAAATTATGATGAACAGAAAGTCTTTATGCTTGTAAAAGAACCATCGGTCATTCTTGATTTGATGAAGGCAGGAATTGAATTCCCGGCTGTTAATGTCGGAATGATTTTTCAGGAAGATGGGCGGGTTGCGATTACTGACCGTGTAGCTTTAAGTGGAAGTGAACTAAAAGACTTAAGGTCAATTAAAGAAATGGGAGTGCCCGTAACACTTCAATATACTCCAGGTAATGCGGCTGTGGAACTTGAGGATGCAGTCAAGGATAAAAGAATTTAATAAGCAAGGGGGAAAAAGCAATGCCAGTATTTTTACAAGATATATTAGTTATCGTTTTATCAGGATATATGCTTTATGATCACGGAACCGGTCGTCAGTTGGTTGGGCGTGAACCAGTTATGATTGCAATTCTAATGGGGCTGATTATGGGAGATTTGCAGACTGCCCTTATTATCGGCGGTACGCTGCAGCTCATGTCACTTGGTGTAGCTGGAATGGGCGGAGCTTCTGTACCAGAATATGGTATGGCAGCAATGGTTGGAATTTTTCTGGCTGCCCGGAACGGACTGGATACAGGTACAGCCGTAACGGTAGGTCTTCCGGTAGGTATGTTGGGGATGCAGTTGGATGTCTTGGTTAAGATGTTGAATAATGTATGGGCACATATGGAAAAGAAATATCTTCACGAGAGAAACTATAAGAAGATGCAGTTGGTATTCTTATTGTCCATCTTTACATTTGCTTTAAAGTATATGGTTCCGGTTACTGTTGTCGTATTCTTTGGCCCGGCTATTGTAGAAGTTATTTTAAATGTTCTTCCAACTTGGTTTTTATCAGGACTGTCGGTTGCTGGTGGGATGCTCCCGGTGGTTGGTATCTGTATGCTGATGAATTTTATGCCACTGAAGAAATATTTCTCATTTATCATAGCCGGTTTTGTATTTTCGGCATACCTGGGATTACCGATTCTGGGAGTTGCTTTCTTGGGTGGAGCAGCAGCTTATTACATTTATCTGAGTAACAGCAAAAACGTAGGCAGCCAGTATGCAGTTGCAGCAGACGGGGCAGGAGGAGATGATTATGATGAATAATGGAGAAAACAATACAAATGCAGCAATGGTCGAATCAGAACTTGGTACCCTGACAAAGAAAGACCGTAAAAGCATGTATCGCAGATGGATTTTTACAGCAGGACTTGGCTATAACTACGAGACACAGCAAGCTCCGTCTGTAGCCTTTTGTATGGCTAAAGCACTTCGCAAAATATATAAAAATGAAGATGATTATGTGAAAGCAATGGATAATCACTTTAAATTTTTCAATGTTACTCCTCATATGGGTAATATCATTTTAGGAGCAACCCTGGCGATGGAAGAAAAAGATGGGCTTAAGGCATATGATGCCGTTCAAAACTTAAAAGCATCCCTGATGGGACCTCTTTCCGGGGTCGGCGATGCGTTAGTTTGGGTGCTGTTGCCAACCGTATTTGGATCAATTGCAGGATATATGGCATTACAGGGAAACCCAATTGGTGCATTACTATGGATTGCAATCAATTTTCTTCTGTATTTTGCAAAAATGGGTCTGTTTGAGCTGGGATATCAGTCAGGTACGAAACTCATTACAACGATGAGTGAAAAAATCAATATCTTTACCGATGCAATTTCGGTTCTGGGTCTGATGGTAATTGGTACATTGATTGCGACCAGTGTAAAGATATCAACACCATTTACCTTTACGACCGGTGATGTGACAATGGCTTTACAGGCAGATGTCTTGGATAAGATGATGCCTAAATTATTGTCTGTTCTATTGGTGACATTCGTATATTGGTTAATGAGTAAAAAGCGATGGTCACCGACTAAAATCATATTTTTAATTATCGGCATTTCAATCCTTGGCTCTGTTGCCGGAGTATTTGGTTGATGTTAGTATAGGAGGTTTTTTATGAAACGGCATTTTATTATTGCATCGCATAGTAAGTTGGCATCAGGTATGGCAAGTACCATTCTGTTTTTTGCCGGTGAGATAGTTGAACTTGCAACCTTGGATGCTTATCTGGACAACAAGCCAATCGAAGAACAGGTCAAGCAATTAGTTGAGGCGGTTCCGGATGGGGATGAAACAATTATTTTTACAGATATTATGGCTGGTTCGGTGAATCAAAAATTTATGCCATATATAAACCGTCCGCATACACACCTGATTTCTGGTATGAATCTGCCAATCCTTGTGGCTCTCTCCATGGAGAGTCAAGAGGACTATCTGACAGAAGATACGATTGCCCGTTTGCTGGAAGACGCAAAAGAGCAATTGGTGTATGTTAATCGCTTTGCATTAGACAGGGATGATGCCGAAGATGAGTAAGGAGACAACAATGGCATTACAAGGCAGAGATGAGATGTGGCTGAAGCAGGCAGATGCGAAAAAATATCTTACAGAAAAAAAGTTTTATCTGTATACAGAAATTGAAAATAGAGTAACTGCCTGCATCCGCAGTGAGATTCAGGAGTATTTCGGAGCCAAACTTATAAGTAAAAAAGAATCGGCTGATATTGTCATTTCAATCGTTAATAAGCAGCAGTTTGATTTGGATAGTTATGAAATTGTAGTATCGGATCAAGTGGAAATCAGCAGTGAAAGTCCTCAGGGAGCTTTATATGGCCTTTATACATTGGTTTTTGATTATATTCAGACAGGCAGCCCCCGAGCATGTACGTCAAATCCCACTAGTCACCTTCGTTTTATCAATCACTGGGATAACTTTGATGGTTCCATAGAAAGAGGATATGCAGGTAATTCAATCTTTTATCAAGATAACCAATTTCTAGATGATGTAGATACCATACGTACCTATGCTCGTCTTTTGGCTTCGGTGGGAGTTAATGCAATTGCACTGAATAATGTCAATGTAAAAAAAGAAGAGATGCATTTTCTTGTACAGCCATATCTAAAGCATATCAAGCTGATGGCTCTGATATTTGAGGAGTATGGAATTAAGAGCTATCTCTGTGTGAATTTTGCATCGCCAATCGGTTTGGGCAATTTGCCTACGGCTGACCCACTAGATCCAGAAGTAGCAGCCTGGTGGCAGGAGACCATCGATAATCTATACCAGATAATCCCGACATTTGGTGGTCTGGTAGTGAAAGCCGATTCAGAAGGTGAGCCAGGACCATATGAATATGGCCGGACACAGGCAGACGGGGCTAATACCCTGGCTGCTCCGCTGGCAAAACATGGTGGGCTGTTAATATGGCGGGCTTTTGTATACAATTGCCGCCAAGACTGGCGGGACAGAAAAACAGACCGAGCTAAGGCATCATACGAAACATTTATGGAGTTGGATGGTCAATTTGCAGAGAATGTTGTTTTGCAGATTAAGTTCGGTCCTCATGATTTCCAGGTCGGAGAAGTTCCGCATCCGCTTTTCGGACAATTACAACACACTAATGAAATCATTGAATTTCAGATAACTCAGGAATACACTGGTCAGCAGATTGATTTGAACTACCTGGCTCCGCAATGGCAGGAAATACTGGAGTTTAATACTGATCCGACGAAAGAAAAACGGGCAATTAAGTATGTGATTGAACAGGATAGCCCCACACCCGATTACAGTGGATTCGCTGCAGTAGTCAATGTGGGAGCAGATCATAACTGGACTGGTAATAAGCTGGCACAAAGTAATTTGTATGCATATGGCAGAATGGCATGGAATTATCAACTGAAAGCTGATGAGATATTAACAGAATGGATTAATCAGACATTCTCTGGTTTGAGTCAGGAAGAAAAAAACATGATTGGTCAGATTTTATCTGATAGTAATGCCACCTATGAGAATTATACATCTCCGCTGGGAATCGGTTGGATGGTGAATTCAAAGAATGCTCACTACGGTCCGGGACTTAATGACCATGAGTATTCACGGTGGGGAACCTATCATTTTGCTGATCGCAATGGTTTGGGAGTAGATCGGACGTTAGAGATAGGAACTGGTTATACCGGGCAGTACAGTGATGCTGTGTGCCGGATGTTTAATGATTTGTCCAGCTGTCCAGACCGGTGGCTGCTGTTTTTCCATCATGTTCCCTACACCCACTTGCTTGACAGTGGAAAGACTGTGATTCAGCATATCTATGATACTCACTTTGCAGGTGTGGAGCGTGTTGAAGAGTATATTAAACAGTGGTATTCCCTGAACGGTAAGCTGCCAGCTCATGATTACGAAAACGTAGCGTTGCGATTAGATATGCAATTGAAAAATGCAATTGAGTGGCGGGATCAAATAAATACATTTTTTTACCGGTTTTCAGGAATTGCAGATGAAAAGGGGCGTAATATTTATCAATAGAAGAACGTGTATATATAAGCAGGGGAGCTAAATTATATATCATAGAAAAGCAGGATGGGAAGCCCGATTTATAAGGGATTACCATCCGCTTTTTTACTTAATAGTTTCTGAATAATTGCGTAGATGTGGTTTTTTTGCTAATTCAAGTGGGTTTTGTTAGTTTAGATTTATTTTACAAAGCGTTATAATGAAGTCAATAATTCATTACGGAGGATTACTAAATGGCAGTTAAAAATGAGATTATGTTGATTACCTATGCGGACAGTTTAGGAAAGAACCTAAAAGAACTGGATTATGTCTTGCAAAATTTGTTGGAAGAGGTAGTGGGCGGTATACATATTCTGCCGTTTTTTCCATCATCAGCTGACAGAGGTTTTGCACCGATGAGATATGATATGGTTGCCCCGGAATTTGGTTCTTTTGAAGATATAAAAAAATTAGGTAAGAACTATTATTTAATGTTCGATTTCATGATTAACCATATATCGAGAAGTTCGGAGTATTATACTGATTTTGCAGAAAAGAAGAACAAATCATCTTATAATGACTTGTTTATTCGATATAATGAATTTTGGCAGAATGGCGAACCAACCGAAGCTCAGATTGACAAGATTTATAAAAGAAAACCCAAGGCTCCCTATATTGACATTGATTTTTCTGATGGGACAAGTGAAAAGTTATGGAATACCTTTTGTGAGGAGCAGGTAGACTTAAATACTTCAAGTGATGTTACCAGAAAATTTATAAAAGACAACCTGATTTCAATGTGTCAGAATGGGGCATCCATTATTCGCCTTGATGCATTTGCTTATGCAATAAAAAAACAAGATACCAGTTGCTTTTTTGTAAAGCCTGATATCTGGAATCTACTGCATCAAGTTGAAGATATCCTTGCTCCCTGTCAGGTTGAGATATTACCAGAAATACATGAACACTATTCGATTCAACAGGAAATTGCAAAGGAAAATTTTTGGATTTATGATTTTGCTTTGCCGGTACTGGTTCTCCATGCACTCTACAGCGGCAATGGTTCCTATCTGAAAAACTGGCTGGAGCTGTCACCAATGAAGCAGTTTACTACATTAGACACCCATGATGGAATTGGAATTGTTGATGTTAAGGATCTGCTGCCTGACGAAGCAATTGAATTTACGAAAGAGAAAATGTTCACTCAAGGAGCGAATGTTAAAAAGATTTATAATTCGGAGGCTTACAATAATCTTGATATTTATCAAATCAACACAACCTACTATTCAGCACTGGGAAACGACGATGATGCATATCTGTTTGCCAGAGCCATCCAATTTTTTGCTCCAGGTATTCCGCAAGTATATTATGTCGGGCTGTTAGCCGGTGAGAATGATATTAAATTGATGGAAGAAACTAAAAATGGTCGGGATATTAACAGGCATTATTACAATATCGATGAAATCCGCCAGGAGATCAAGCGGCCGGTTGTACAAAAACTCTTTACGATGATGAAATTTAGAAATTCTCATTCTGCATTTCATTTAGATGGCAAAATATTAGTTGAGACGGATGCAAAAGAGAAACTTAAAATCACTCGGAAATACCAAGATAAATACGCTATATTAGAAGCAAATTTGGTGAATAAATCATTCACAATATCCTCCAATTAAAGAGGTTAAATATTTAAAACCAGAAAATCATTGGGCCATAGCTGATTTTCTGGTTTTTTATCTAATTTCATACTGCAAAGAACTGAACCTGGGGAGCGGGGGAAGATAAACGGTTTATCCCTGCTGTTTTGACAGTTTCCTGACATATGCCGATGGCGTCATTCCCGTGCATTTTTTAAATATTTTGCTAAAGTAGTAAGGGTTATTTCCGCAGCCAACAAGCTCGGCAATGTTTTGTATCTTTTCATTATCCTGAACCGCAAGGATTTCCTTTGCTTTTTCGACTCTTAAGTTCATCAGAAAGCCGGAAAATTTCTGGCCGGTCTCTTTCAAAAAGCATCGGCTCACATAATTGACATTCATGTACAGGTGATTCTCGGCAATCCATTTTAATGAAAGATTGGGGTCAGACAGGTGCTCTGTCAAATAAGTAATTAGTTTATTGATAAATGGGCTGTATTGTGTCACTGCGGTCGGTACGGTCAGTAGTTCTGTTACTTTTTGCAATGCGAATTCACAGACCGCTGATAGAGATGTTTCCTTATGCAGTTTGTAGAGGAACTCAGTAATATCTGCCAATGTGTGATAAGTAGTTTTAGTGACGATGGATATAATTAAATTATCGGAAAGCTGAATTAAAAAGTCAATGCTTGTCACAGCTCTTAGAATTTCCGACAATTCCATAAGGGCTGACTGCTTGCTTCCTGTATCGGATGAAAGCAGATGGGGGATCAATTGGTTGATCCGTGTCTGGATGTGTCCGTAGTTAAAATAAGGAAGCATATGTCGGCCATCGGAAAAATAAACCAAATCATATCGTTTGAGCTTTGGTATCAGTAGCTCTAATAAACTCTCCAGATTGGAATAAGAAATTCGTTCATAGACGATAGCTGTTGTTTGCTCCGGAAACGACAAAGTTTTAAAAAAGTTATCCATCTGCTGGTAATTCAAGTTATAGTTCGGAAAAAAGAGCAGGAGTACATTGCGGACATACACCATATGAATCCTGGACATCGGAATCGTAGTTGCTAAAAATATTCGAATCTGGGCAATGGCATCGTCAACATTTGATTCTTCCAGATAATAAAAGCAACAATAGTGAAAAGGCATATCAGTAAGGCTGAAGTAATGATGGTAAGCGGAAAAAAAGTCATTATCCAGCTCCGGAAGAGCAAGCCCCTCACGAATGATATTTAGAATAAAAGCATGCTGCATATGTTCAGCCATTAAGTCTGAGGGGGCGGTCTGCGTGCTGGCAGGCGATATCTTATTGCACTCATCAACCACTTCTTTGATGCAGTCGATAATCTGGTATTCATCACAAGGTTTTAACAAATAGTGACGTACTCCGCACTTCATTGCCCGTTTCGCATAATCAAATTCGCCGTAGCCTGACAAGATGACAAACTGCGTATAGGCGCCCCGGGAGTTGATTCGTTCAATCAGTTCCAACCCAGATATCCCTGGCATTCGGATATCGGTCATGACAATCTCAGGGGACTCATCTAAAATCGTATGATATGCATCAACCCCATCTAAGCAGGTGCCAATCAGCTTGATTCCCAGAGAGTGCCAATCAATAGAGGTTGCAATGGTATTGCAGATGATTTCTTCATCATCAACGATTAACAGTTTTAACATATAGAACTCCTTTTCTTAGTCCGTGATAATCGGGAGGGTGACACGGGTAACAGCATACTCCTCATCAGTTTCCTCGTCTTCCAGATTGTAAAGGTACAGTCCGTATTCAAGACCATAGGTCATCTGAATCCGTTTGTGGATATTGAGCAGGCCAATACCAAATCCATGAGGCAGAACTTCTCCTGTATTTAGTCGTTCAATCAGGTTTTCAGGAAAGCGCGAACCGTTATTTTTCACTTCAATTACTAACTGGTTGCCAACACAAGCAATATCAATGGAGATATAGCAGGTCTCAGATATTTCTTCCAAGCCATAACGCACCGCATTTTCTACCAGTGGCTGTAAAGTTAGTTTGGGAATTTCACAAGGCAACAGTGAATCATCCATACTCACTGTATACTCTAAGCGGTTCTGATGCCGCAGCTTTTGAATCACGATATAACTATCCAGGGCATCTAACTCCATTTGCAGAGTGTAATGATTGTCTATTTTCTTTAAGGATATTCGCAGCAAATTGCCTAACGCCTTGGTGATTTGGGAGATATCAGCTGCTCCGATTGCTTTGGCTCGCCAATTGATAGCATCCAAGGTGTTATATAGGAAATGAGGATCAATCTGGCTTTCTAATGCTTTGATTTGAGCTTCTTTTTTTAGAAGTTCTTCAATATAGTTCTTATGAATTAAAGTATTAACTTTATTAGCCATTGCATCAAAGTTAATATGCAAGGTACCGATTTCGTCATGGCGTATGGAATAGTCATATTCAGATTCCAGTATCTGATAGGTTCCCTCACCAAAAAGTTTCATCTTTTTCAGCAAAAAGTCAAAATGTTTTGTCAGTGAGGTGATAATATTCGTAGACAAGCCGATGATAAGGATAATGCAGGAGGTAATTACTGCCATACTGACATTTCGTGTGACTTCAATGGTTTCAATAATGGGATTATATAAAACCGCACAGAGATAATCCCAGCCACAACCAGGAACCGTTCCGTGAACGGCAAAATAATCCCGATCAGCCAGTGATATCACAGAATATCGTTCCGAGAATTGAGCTTTCATCGAATCGATATCCGAGTATGGATCGGGGGTATTTTCATATAAAACCCGACCATTGTCAATTAATAGGTAGGATACATCCTCGTAATTGGTTTGAAATACGGCCGTGGAATCAATCAGTTGTTCCAGATTCACGTTAATGATCATAACACCGAGAGATTCCAGTGATAGGCGATTGATTTGCCGAACATCTTTCACTAGGAATAACCCCTCTGAATCACAATAATCGGTAACCCATATCGAAGAACCATTTGCCGATTTTGCCCGTCCGATCAGAGTATCGATGAGATCCGGCGGAAGCTGAGAAGATATAAAACTGGAAGAGCTGGCAACCTCGCTATCCTGGTAAAAAGTGATATATTCAATATTGCTGTTATCAAAATTGTAGATGTAATCATATAAAAGGTTGTAGATTTTAGTGCGACTTGAACTCTTCTCGGAATTAGTTGAGCTGGATTGATAGATGACCAGCTGTTCTTGTATTGTGTTATTTGAGAAGATTAAATCACCAATTGCCTCAAGAGTATCCAGCTGCTTGGATAATTCAGTCGCTGAATAATTTAAAGGAGCGGATATCGTTTGATAAAGAACCTTTTGGTAGGCACGAGAAATGAAAAAGATACTGACCAGACCGACTAAGGTTAAGGCGGCGATGGCTCCCAGAATTATTAGCTGAATTTTGACCTTTAATGAAAGATTCTGTATCCTCGTCATTTGTTCCAACCTCATCTTCCTATGATATATAAAAATTATATAAAAACATAGTAATAAATTCAACTATAACAGATGAAATGAGACGATGACATTTGCCGGAAGTGGGTTTTGTGCAGGAAAAGTGGGTTTTGTGAGGTGGAAAGTGTGTTTTGTATCAAATAAAGTATTTTTTGGAAATTTCTTTATTGCAAGGATTAAGCTATAATAAGGGCATCTCAATGAAGAAAGAATTTCATGAAAGACAAGGAGGGTATGTTTTGAGATTAAAACAGGGAGTAGCAGGGATTATGACCGGCCTTATGCTGGCAATAGCACTAGTGGGGTGCGGCAACACAAAAACAGAAACGGCTGGCGACACAGGAAATGCCGGTAATGTCAGCACAAATGCGGCTGGTGACACAGGAAGTAGTGGGAGTTCGGGAAGCACACAGCTGACGATGGCCTGGTGGGGCAATCAGACTAGAAATGAAAGGACACAGGAAGCGTTGAATAAGTATGCTGAGTTGAATCCTGGTGTTAGTGTTCAGGGACAGTTCTTTCAGTGGGATGATTACTGGAGTAAGATGGCAGCATCTTCAGCAGGAAATAAATTACCGGATATCATCCAGATGGATTATTCTTATATGGATCAATATGTAAACAAGGGACAGCTGCTAGACTTGTCTCCATACATTGAAAGCGGAGCATTGGATGTTTCGAATATTTCGGATGTAACATTAGAAATGGGAGCAATGAATGACGGCAACTATGCTCTGGCGGCTGGCGTTAATTCTCCGGCACTGTATTATAATGAATCTGTTTTGAGTGAAGCGGGGATTACAATAGAAGATAACATGACAATGGATGCTTTTATTGAAATGGCAAAGCAGGTTTATGAAAAAACTGGCTACCGGGCATCGGTTATCAGCAATGGTAACTACATGATGTCCTGGAGCAGATCCCGTGGAATTGATGTTAGGGAAAAGAAGATGGGGGCTCAAGCAGCAGATGACTATATAGAGTATTTTGCGATTCTTGAGGATGGCCTGAAAGATGGCTGGCATTTACCGGTTGATATGAGCTCATCCAGTATTGAGCAGGATCCGATGGTTTATGGATCCAGTCCACAGACGATGTCATGGTGTACGATTGATGGTTCTAATCTCTTGACAGCATATCAGAATGCTGCGAACGAGGGCGTGAAAATATCGATGACAACTGTACCGACAGCTGATTCAACAAAATCAAATTATTTAAAACCAAGTATGCTGTTTGCGGTGAGTGCAACTACAGAGAATCCGGATGCATCAATTGCAGTTTTGAATTACCTCATCAATTCCGTTGATGCAAATGAAATTCTTCGTGGTGAGAGAGGCGTTCCGATATCATCCGCAGTTGTAGAGGCTATTTCATCATCGCTGTCGGCAGAAGAGCAGGCGGTAATGTCTTATATCAATGACGTTATTACACCGAATTGTACTCCGATTGGCCCACCAGATCCGGCGGGAACAAGTGAGGTTCAGGATTTGCTGAAGCGGATGGAAGAAAAAGTTTCATATGGTGAATATACCGCTGCACAGGCTGCGGAAGAATACTTTACAAAAGGAAATGAGATTTATCAGAGTAACTAAATAGTGTGGTTGAAAAAGCTGCTGCCATAACTGGAACCATAGTGGCAGTAGCTTTTTTACGCTTTTTTTCAGAAAGGGGATGGCGTTTTGAGAGAGAAAAAAAGTACCTTATACCAGAAATTGAATTCAGATAGTTCGGCGGGAGTTATCTTCGCACTGCCCTTTATTATCGGGTTCTTCACATTTTTGTTAGTGCCAATGGGGATTTCGCTCTACTATTCATTCTGTGATTATGACATCTTGTCACCGGCTAGATTTGTGGGGCTTAAAAATTATATTAAGATGTTTACAAATGATGAGACGTTTTGGATATCATTGAGGGCAACTTTATACTTTGCGGTTGCATCAGTACCGCTGAGACTGATTTTTGCCTTACTGGTAGCCATGATTCTGGTCAAGACATCAAAGGCGAATGGATTTTACCGGGCGGCTTACTACCTGCCATCAATTATTGGAGGTTCTGTAGCGGTGTCGGTTCTTTGGAAACGGATGTTTGAGATTGATGGTGTGGTCAACAAATTGCTGGGAGCAATTGGGATAGAAGCTAATTTCTCATGGTTAGGAGATAAGCGGACGGCCATCTGGACTTTGATTTTGCTGGCAGTCTGGCAGTTTGGTTCTTCGATGCTAATATTTTTATCATCGCTAAAGCAGATTCCGACGAGTTTGTATGAAGCGGCAGAGGTTGATGGGGCAAACAAGGTGACGAGATTTTTTCGGATTACCCTGCCGCTTCTGACACCAACAATATTCTTTAACATGGTAATGCAGATTATCAGCGGATTTCTGGCGTTCACGCAGAGCTTTATCATTACTCAAGGAAAACCGATGGATACAACATTGTTTTATGCAGTTTACATGTATCGCCAGTCATTTTCCTATAACAATTCCGGATACGCCTCGGCGATGGCATGGTTTATGCTGTTGCTGATCAGTGTGGTTACGCTATTGTTGTTTAAATCAAAAAAATATTGGGTTTATGAACAGGAGTAATGCAGATGAAAAGAAGAAAATTATATGGAAGAGTTGTATATCACTTGTTTGTGTGTGGCTTTGGCTTGCTGATGTTATACCCACTGATTTGGATGTTTATGAGCTCCTTTAAAGAAACAAATTCAATCTTAAATACAGCCGGAAGTCTTTTGCCGGAAAAGTTTCTGCTTGATAACTATTTCAATGGATGGAGCGGTTTTGCCGGAACTACGTTTACCACCTTTTTTTGTAATTCGCTGATTATTGCTGTATTGTCAACGATTGGAACGCTGGCATCCTCAGCTCTTGTTGCTTATAGTTTTTCCAGATGCAAATTCAGAGGTCAAAAACTGCTGTTTGGAGCAATGCTGGCGTCAATGATGCTGCCAGGCCAGATTCTTATGGTACCGCAGTATATCTGGTATCAGAAACTTGGCTGGGTGGGCAGCTATGCACCACTGATTGTGCCGTATTGTTTTGCCATTCAGGGATTCTTTGTTTATCTGATGATGAACTTTATCAGTGGTGTACCCAAAGAATTAGATGAGGCTGCAAGGATTGATGGCTGTTCACACTTTGGTATTTTCTGGCGGATTATGATGCCGCTGATGACACCGGCACTGGTGACGGGAAGTATCTTCTCCTTTATGTGGCGTTGGGATGATTTTATGTCGGCTCTGCTCTACATCAATGATGTCAAGAAATACCCGGTTTCTCTGGCTTTGAAGCTCTTTTCCGATCCTGGCTCCTCTTCGGATTATGGAGCAATGCTGGCGATGGCATCGCTATCAATTCTGCCCATTGTATTGATTTTTGTATTTTTCCAAAAATATCTGGTTGAGGGTATTTCCACATCCGGTCTGAAAGGATAAAAATAATGTTATTCCTGTTCACTTGCGGACAGGGGGAAAAGGAGAGAAGGATGTTTGACAAAAGCAATGTAAAACTTGGTATTGCACCGATTGCATGGACAAATGACGATCTTCCCGACTTAGGGAGCGAGAATACGTTTGAACAATGCATCAGTGAGATGGCTTTGGCTGGTTTTACCGGCTCGGAAGTAGGAAATAAGTATCCGAACGATCCGGATGTTTTAAAGGCGGCTCTGAAGCTGCGGGGAATGGAGATCTGCAATCAGTGGTTTTCTTCATTTCTGCTGACAAAGCCGTTTGCCGAGGTTGAGGCGGACTTTCGGAAACAGCTTGAATTCCTGAAAGCACTTGGTGCTAAGGTGATCGGAGCATCAGAGCAGAGCTATAGTGTTCAGGGCCAGCAGGATGTTGCGGTTTTTGATGAAAAATATGTGATGTCTGATGAAGAATGGTCGGTGTTCGGTGATGGCCTGAATAAGCTTGGAAAGATAGCAAAAGAAGAGTACGGCATCAGCCTGACCTACCATCACCATATGGGGACAGTTGTCCAGACAGCTGAAGAAACGAAAAGAATGCTTGACAATACAGATGCTGAGTATTTAAGCCTGCTTTATGATACCGGACATTTCAAATACTGTGGTGTTGATCCGCTTGAAATGGTAAAAACCCATATTGGCCGGATTAAACATGTGCATTTAAAAGATATTCGTCCGGAAGTGGTAAAACAGGTAAAAGAGCAGCACTTAAGCTTTTTAGAGGGTGTCCGGATGGGAACCTTTACCGTACCTGGAGACGGATGCATTGATTTTGAGCCAATATTTAAAGTGCTGGCTGACAATAACTACAAGGGGTATATGCTGGTAGAGGCAGAACAGGATCCGGCTAAAGCGAACCCGCTTGAATATGCCATCAAGGCAAGAGCATTTATCAAAGAAAAAACAGGCATCTAAGCCTTGCTTAGTGAAAGGGAGAGACTATGATAACAATTGGTATTATTGGTGCCGGACGAATCGGAAAAGTACATACCACCAGCATTTGTACAAGAATTACTGGAGCAAAGGTAAAAACCATCGCCGACCCATTTATGACAGATGAAATTAAAGACTGGGCTGCTGGCCTTGGCGTTACTGAAACAACAAAGAATTATCAGTATATCTTAAACGATCCGGAGATTGACGCAGTGTTGATTTGTTCTTCTACTGATACACATTCTTCTATTTCAGTAGAGGCAATCAAAGCAGGTAAACATGTTTTTTGTGAAAAGCCTATTGACCATGATGTAGATAAAATCAAAGAGGTTATCGCAGCTCTTGAAAGCAGTAAGGTGAAATATCAGGTTGGTTTCAACCGTCGTTTTGATCACAACTTTGAGGCTGTCCGCAATGCAGTAGAGGCAGGCAAAGTTGGCGATCCGCATATTATTAAAATCACATCCAGAGATCCGGAGCCGCCGAACCCGGAATATGTAAAAGTATCCGGTGGTATGTTCTTAGACATGACTATTCATGATTTTGATATGGTCAGATTTTTAGCCGGCTGTGATGCCGAAGAGGTTTATGTGGAAGCTGCTGTTTTGGTTGATCCGGAGATTGGCAAGGCAGGGGATGTGGATACCGCAGTTATTACTATGAAAATGGCAAATGGTGCGATTGCAGTCATTGATAACTCCAGAAAAGCAGCATACGGTTATGACCAGCGTGCGGAAGTCTTTGGCTCCAAAGGGATGGTAGCAACAGCCAATGATACCGGCTCATCAGCACTCATCAGCACTGCAGACGGTGTGACCGGTGAAAAGCCGTTATATTTCTTCCTTGAGCGGTATATGGAATCGTTCGCCAAAGAAGTGGGCTGTTTTATGAAAGCTATTGAAAACGATACAGAAACACCTTTGGGAGTGCAGGATGGATTGAAACCCGTGTTGATGGGATTGGCAGCAAAGAAGTCATTGGAAGAACATCGCCCCGTAAAAGTATCGGAAATCAGTTTGTAATGTTTTCGAGCGGTGATTCTTGGAATCACCGCTATTTTTAGGCAAAGATAACAGGAGGATATTATGAAATACATAGAATTCGATGATTCCAGAAACTTTGACCTGATTCTCCTGGGCCGGGTTGCGATTGATTTCAATCCCGCCTATAACGACCAGGTAAAAGAGGAATTCAAACCTTTAAAAAAGGTACATATGTTTGAAATGTTTGTCGGCGGTTCTCCCGCCAACATTGCAGTAGGAGTATCGAAACATGGGTTAAAAACCGGGTTTATCGGGAAAGTATCGGATGACCAGTTTGGTGATTACGTCGTTGATTATTTTGATGAGCGGGGGATTGATACCAGCAATATCAGCAGGTGCGAAAATGGCGAAAAGCTGGGACTCACCTTTACTGAAATGCTGTCCGCTATGGAAAGCAGTATTCTGATGTACCGCAACTGTGTTGCTGATTTGCAGTTATCAGTGGAGGACGTAAATGAAGAATATATCAAAAACAGCAAGGCGATTTTAATTTCAGGCACGGCATTGGCACAGAGCCCCTCAAGGGAGACTGCGTTAAAAGCGGTGATGCTGGCACGAAAAAATCAGACCAGGATTATTTTTGATATTGATTACCGTGCGTATAACTGGAAGAACCAGGATGAGATTTCCGTGTACTATTCAGTGGTAGCCAAAGAGGCCGATATCATCATGGGTTCCCGGGAAGAGTTTGACTTGACGGAAAAGCTGATTAAACCAGGAATGACGGATGAAGAGTCAGCTGCCCTTTGGCAAAGCTATCAGGCAAAGCTTGTTGTGATTAAACATGGAATGAAAGGTTCCACCGCCTATACCAAGGACGGAGAGCAGTTTTCGATTAAGCCATTCCCGGTGAATGCCAGAAAAGGCTTTGGCGGCGGTGATGGGTATGCATCCGGGTTCTTATTTGGTCTGTTCCAGGGCTGGGAGCTGCTTGACTGTCTGGAATTCGGTTCGGCTGAGGCATCGATGATGGTTCGCAGTAATAATTGTTCTGATTCGTTGCCGGGGGAGGCTGAGGTGCGGGCTTTTATTAAAGAAGAAAAGGAACTGTACGGCGAGATGATTGCCAGGATATAGAGGGAGGGAATGATTGTGAACATGATTACGACAAAAAGAATGACAGTAGCTCAGGCGATTGTTAGATTTCTCGACCAGCAGTATGTATCGATGGATGGTGTGGAAACCAAGTTCGTTAAGGGCTTTTTTACCATCTTTGGACACGGAATTGCAGTGGGACTGGGGGAGGCACTTGACACGAATCCCGGCCAGCTGCGGGTGATGCAGGGCCGCAATGAGCAGGGAATGTGTCATACTGCCATTGCATTTGCGAAGCAGAGCGATAGAAAGCAGATTATCGCTTGTGCGTCTTCGGTAGGACCAGGGGCAGCCAATATGGTGACGGCCTGTGCCACAGCGACTGTGAATAACATTCCGCTGCTGGTGTTTCCGGCAGATACCTTTGCATCCCGTCAGCCGGACCCGGTCCTGCAGCAGCTGGAGCAGAGCAGCAGTATGGCAATAACCACCAATGATATTTTTAAGCCGGCTTGTAAATATTGGGACCGGATTAACCGTCCCGAACAGCTGATGACGGCTTTGATTAACGCCATGAGAGTGCTGACCGATCCGGTGGAAACCGGTGCTTGCTGTATTGCCTTACCTCAGGATGTAGAGGGGGAAGCCTATGTTTTTCCGGAGTATTTTTTCCAGAAACGGGTTCATCGGATTACCCGCCCGGTGGCTGTGGCAGAAGAATTGGAAGATATCGCAGAGCTGATTGGAAGTGCTAAGAAGCCATTGGTAATCGTTGGCGGCGGTGTGAAATATTCCGGAGCCGGTGAGACAGTAGAAAATTTCTGTGAACAATTTAATATTCCTTTCGGTGAAACTCAGGCTGGAAAGAGTGCCTGCCGTTCCAGCCATCCGTTCTGTCTGGGCGGGATCGGGGTCACCGGTGCCTATGCCTCGAATATTATTGCTAAAGATGCCGATGTGGTCATTGCAATCGGCTCACGGCTTTCTGATTTTACAACCAGTTCCAAGCGTCAGTTTGAAAACGGTAATGTAAAGTTTATAACAATCAACAACAGCCGGTTCCATGCCTATAAGATGGATGCAGTAAAAGCGGTTGGCGATGCTAAGGTTACAGTGGAAGCGTTAGCTGAATTGCTGAAAAAGCGTGGGTACCGCTCAGCTTATCAAAATGAAATCGTGTCGGCCAAGGCGGTATGGCAGGATGAAATGCAGCATTTGGCAGGGATTGCCTATACCGGGGATGATTTTGAACCGATGATAAAAGCCAGAGATCCCCGGACAATACCGGAATTTGTTAAGCTGACGAATGGCACAATCACTCAGACTGCGGCCCTGGCAGCGATTCGCAAAACCATTGATGAGGATGCGGTTATTATCACAGCCGGCGGTTCTTTGCCCAGCTGTATGCAGCGGATGTGGATGACGGATAAGCGTGGTGCTTATCACGCAGAGTATGGATATTCTTGTATGGGTTATGAGATTGCTGCTACCTTAGGTGTTAAGTTTGCTGATCCGGATTCGGAGGTCTACTGTGTGGTTGGTGATTCTAGCTTTCAGATGCTGCACAGCGAGATTATGACGATTGTTCAGGAACGGCAGAAAGTTAATATTCTGGTCTTTGATAACTGCGGTTTCGGCTGCATCAACAACCTGGAGATGAATCACGGAATTGGCAGCCTGGCTACTGAATTCCGCTACACAGACGGACAGAAACCAAGCGGCGATTTAATTCCGGTTGATTATGCCAAAATCGGTGAGGGTTATGGTCTGAAGACCTATACCTGCTGCACAATTGAAGAATTGACAGCAGCTCTGGAAGATGCGAAAAAGCAAACGGCAGCTTGTCTGTTCGATTTGAAGGTAATTCCGAAAACGATGACCGATGGTTATGAGTCCTGGTGGAATGTTGGGATTGCTCAGGTATCGGATAATGAAAATGTCCGCAAAGCCTGGGACGGTGTGAAACAGGGACGTGAGAAGGCCAGACAGTATTAGAAGAGGAAAATCGATGGAAAATGTGAATAAGCTTTTTGGATATCCGGCATTCAATGCTGCAGGAGAAAAGATTCTGACAACTTATACGAACGAATATAAGGATATGCTGATGGATATCCGGGTTTACCGAATGTCATCAGGAGAAAGCCGCCGCTTTTTAAGAGTCGGTGAGGAGATGGCGGTGCTGTTGATGGTTGGAGAGATTAGTTTTCAGTACGATGGCAAAGAAACGATTGCCAGAAGACAGGATGTTTTTACTGAGGGGCCATGGTGTCTTCATGTTTGCACCAATCAGGAGATTGTCATCAAAGCATTGGCAGGTTCTGAGATTCTGGTGCAGTGTACGCACAATGACCGGGAATTTGCGGCAAAGGTTTATGAGCCGACACAGGCTCCCTGGATCTATTCTTCTTTAGGGAAGTTTGGCGGTGTGGCTCAGCGGCGGGTCAATACGATTTTTGACCATGATATCGCTCCGTATTCCAATATGGTACTGGGTGAGGTGCTCAATGATCGGGGCAACTGGTCCGGCTATCTGCCGCATCGTCATCCTCAGCCGGAGACCTATTATTTTAAGTTCGACCGGCCGGAGGGCTTTGGAGCGAGTTTTGTGGGTGAACAGGTATTTATGAGCACGGACGGCAGTTTTTCGGCCATCCCTGGCGGACTTTTACATCCTCAGGCGGTTGCACCGGGATTTCAGATGTACACCTGTTGGATGATACGTCATCTAGAGGGCAATCCCTGGCTGCAGACCGACCGTTGTGAGGATGAGAAATATACATGGCTGCATGATGCGAAATTCTGATGAATCAACATCGAAAAGAGATAGGAGATTAGAATGGCAAATGAGTTTATCATGCCGGGACAGATTATTTCCGGGCATAACGCACTGAATGCTGCTGGAACTGCATTTTCTCAGATGGGGAATAAGGCATTGCTGGTGACGGATCAGATGATGGTTCAGTTAGGTAACTGCAATCTGGTAGAACAAAAGCTGGCAGAGCTGGGCATTGCTTGTGCGGTTTACAGTGAAATCAATGGGGAACCGACCGACACCATGATTGAGGCAGGCTTATCCTGTTATCATCAAGAGCACTGCGATTTTTTGATTGGCCTGGGTGGTGGCAGTCCTATTGATGCAATGAAAGCAATCGGTGCTCTGGTTGAAAAGGGCGGTTCCATCAGTTCCTATATGGGAAAGGTAATTGATACGAAGATACCGCCAATGGCGGCAATCCCTACGACTGCGGGCACCGGTTCGGAGGCAACACAGTTTACAATTATTACAGATATCAGAAATGATGTTAAAATGCTGTTAAAAGGCAAGGTGTTGATGCCGGAGGTGGCAGTTGTTGATCCCCAATTCACGCTGACAGCTCCCCCACAGGTGACAGCGGCTACTGGTTTGGATGCCCTCTGTCATGCGGTGGAAGCCTATACTTCACGAAAATCACAAAATTTGTCTGATACCTTTGCCTTATCGGCAGTCAAGAGGATTTTCGAATCACTGCCGATAGCTTTTCATGACGGCGGTAATGTAGAGGCTCGTGAGCAGATGTCATTGGCGGCTCTGGAGGCCGGAGTTGCGTTTAACAATGCATCGGTTACGATTATTCATGGAATGAGTCGCCCGATCGGAGCCCTCTTTCATGTTCCTCACGGCATCTCCAATGCGATGTTGATGAATACCTGCCTGATATTTGCCCTGGAGGGAGCACCAAAACGGTTTACGGCACTTGCCAGAGCCATCGGTGTCGCATCCGATGACGACAGTGTTGAGGCAGCTGGTCGGTTGTTTATTCAGGCAGTGGAAGATTTGACAACAGAACTTCAAATCCCCACCTTGGCTGAGTATGGCATTGATAAAGAGCAGTTTATGGCGAACATTGATAAAATGGCCGGTGATGCGATGGCCAGCGGCAGCCCCCAGAATACCATCAGAGAGGTTGAAACAGAGGATGTAAAACGCCTCTATCAAAAGCTATGGTAACGGGAAAGAGAGTTCTGTTCTTTGGAGCATTGGCTATTTTCTTTACGGGTTTCCCTCACATCTGGTCGATCTATCAGCCCTATGCGATGGCGGTGGCCGGATGGAGTCAGATGCAGGCGTCCCTGTGTTTTTACATCTACTTTGTTACCTTTGTATTGGGCAACATTGTCGGCGGACGGATTCAGGATCAGTATAGTCCGAGGATTGCCATTATAATCGGTGGCGGAATCTTCACTGCCAGCATCCTGTTGTCGGCGTTAACACTGATTCCCTCGCCGCTGGCCATCTATGGGACATACGGAGTGATGCAGGGCTTTGGACAGGGAATGATTTATACAACAATTATCTCAACTGCCCAGAAATACTATCTGGAGAGGACTGGCTTTGCATCAGGTGTTATTGTGACAGCAAATGCTTTGTTTGGTTTTTTTATGGCTCCGGTTAGCCGAAACCTGTTGGAGCGTTATGGGATTCGTTTGACGTTTGTGATAATCGGGATTCTGATTGGAATTTCCTGGCTGCTGGCAATTGGATTTATTAAGAATCCCCCGGCAGAGGCGACCAGTGAAACCACCTACGCCGGGCGACAATATCAGGCGGGGGAGATGATTCGCACCCGAAAATTCTGGTTGCTTTTGCTGGTGATGTTATTTGGTCTGGTCCCGTATATGTTGGTTT
Organism: Lachnospiraceae bacterium; assembly: GCA_051654925.1. Taxonomy (GTDB): domain Bacteria; phylum Bacillota; class Clostridia; order Lachnospirales; family Lachnospiraceae; genus Brotaphodocola. The sequence goes on from JBOFYZ010000035.1 coordinate 57,445, forward strand.
CACCGTTTTCACAGACGATTCAGATGGACAGGGGACTTGCTGTTTCGGTGGCCGTAACCTCAGTAATGATTGGATCCGTCTGCAATGCGGCGGCTCGGCTGTTGTTGCCTAGTATGGCAGATCGCCTGGGGCGAATCGTTTGTATTAAAGTGGTACTGGGGATTTCAATCGTCACGATGCTGGCACTTGCGGCGGCTCCGGCAGTGTTTACTCCGGTGGCTGTGGTTCTGGTGTATATCTGCTATGGCGGGATTATGGGCAGCTTTCCGTCCGTCACCAGCCATATCTTCGGGTTAAAGCATGCCGGCGAGAATTACGGCATTGTCATGTTTGGGCTGGCGATTGCAACCTTGGTATCACCAGTGATTGTTCAGGTGATGACCAGCCAGGGGTTGCCGGTGGAGGCGATTTTTATTACCGGAGCAGGCTGTGCTACAGCAGGTTTTGTCTGTATTCAGCTGTTGGCAAAAGAGATAACAATAAGTAACGGATAAGGAGGTATTATGGCACTTGCAGACATGAAGAAACTGATGCTTGCAGCCCAGCAAAAGGGCTGCGGCTGCGGAGCATTCAGCGTCGGTAATATGGAGATGGTAATCGGAGCGGTGAGAGCTGCAGAGGAACTGAAAACCCCGATTATTTTACAGATTGCCGAAGTCCGTTTAAAACACTCTCCCTTAAACCTGATGGGTCCGATGATGGTTGAGGCGGCCCGGGATGCCGAGGTGGATATTGCAGTGCATCTGGACCACGGGCAATCGCTGGAGGTGATGAGGCAGGCTTTGGATTATGGGTTTACCTCAATTATGATGGATGGTTCGACCTTGCCGTTTGAGGAAAATATCGCTTGTACCCAGGCGGCAGTTACGTTAGCTGCCCGGTACGGAGCAGTGGTTGAGGCAGAGCTTGGACTGGTTGGCAAAAGTGAGGACGGTAGCATTGATCATGGCATCCGCTGCACCGATCCGGATGATGCCAAGCTGTTTTGTAAGGAAACAAAAACGGATGCTCTGGCAATTGCTATCGGTAATGCTCATGGCAACTATCCGACGGCTCCGACCTTGCAATTTGATATTCTGGAGCAGATACATGCTTGTACAGATACATTGCTGGTGCTGCATGGCGGCAGTGGCATTACGGATCAGGATTTCCAGAAAGCAATCAGAAAAGGGATATCTAAAATCAACATTGCCACGGCTAGTTTTGGCAAATTGGTGGAGCATAGTGAGAATTATTTAAAGACAGATTCTTCACACAACTTTTTTTCACTGAATGAAGCGATGGTTCAGGGTGTGTACGAAAATGTGAAACATCACATCAATGTATTCAATATAAATATTTAATTTTGAGGAGAAAAACAATGAATAACGTAATTGAGAGAAAGAATATGAAGTTTTTAGATTTTGCACAGACCCCACCTCGTGGCTGGAACAGCTGGGATTGTTATGGTGCGTCGGTGACCGAAGATGAAGTAAAAGCAAATGCAGATTTTGTGGCAAAAAACTTAAAGCAATATGGCTGGAATTATATTATTGTTGATATCCAGTGGTCGGAGCCAACTGCCGTTACTTCCATCTATAATAAATTTGCACCACTCTGCATGGATGAGTATTCCAGACTGATACCGGCTGAGAATCGTTTCCCATCTTCCGCAAACGGTCAGGGATTTAAACCATTAGCCGATTATGTACATAGCTTGGGACTTAAGTTTGGTATTCACATTATGCGTGGTATCCCGAAACAGGCTGTTCACAATCAGACGGCAATTAAAGGAACCAGTATGAAAGCCCACGAGCTGGCAGCAAACAATATTTGCCCATGGAATACAGATATGTATGGTGTCAATCCGGAGCTGCCGGAAGCACAACTTTACTATGATTCACTTATGGAGCTTTATACCGCTTGGGATGTTGATTTCCTGAAAGTGGATGACATTGCCAGTTCAAAGATTTTTGATTGCCATAAGGGCGAAATTGAGATACTGCGTAAAGCAATTGATAAGACTGGCAAAGAGATTGTCTTAAGCCTTTCTCCTGGCCCGGCGGCAGTGGAAAACGGAGCATTTCTGCAAGGTAATGCCAATATGTGGCGACTGACCGATGACTTCTGGGATATTTGGGAGCATCTGGAAGATATGTTTGCCCGCTGCGAAAAATGGGCACCATTCGTCCGCAAGGGGAACTGGGTGGACTGTGATATGCTGCCGCTTGGACATCTGGCGGTTCGCTCAGAAGAGGTTGGAGCTGGTGAGCGAATGACTCGCTTTACTAAGGGCGAGCAGCGGATGATGATGTCACTGTGGACGATGGTTCAGTCACCGTTGTTCTATGGTGGAGATTTCATTGATTGCAAAGCGGAAGAACTGGAGCTGTTGACGAATGAAGAAGTAATGAACATGCATGACACTTTAAATAGTTCCAGACAATTATACCGTGTTGCTCAGAAAGTGGTATGGCGAGGAGAATCAGATTCTTCCGTTTACTATGGTGTATTTAATCTTTCAAAAGAGAAGATTACCGTTGACATCAAAGAGTTACGTGGTGAAAATCAGTCCTTTTATGATATGTGGAATAAGCAGGCGGCGGCCGATACCTTATCCATCCCGGGACATGATGCAGTTTTGATTAAGGTTATATAATTTCCGACTATTCTAGTGAGCAGCTCTGTCAAGGGATAGGCAATCAAACATTTAGTAATAAAAATATTAAGAAAGGATATATGATGACACTGCTGGTGAATCCGGCAGCGGAGCAGACACCTCAGTGCATGCAGGATAAGCATTTTATGAGGAAACATGGACCGAATGCTTATTATGGGCAGGGGGCATCAGGCAAATAACAGTAGATATAAGATGGGTGTGAAAAGGCAATTGCTGTGACAGGAGATTGCCTTTTCGTACTATCTATTCGTTTTATTATGTCTTAAGATATTCAGAAGGAGCATTTTCATAATGTTTTTGATAGGCTTTATAAAAATTAGAGTAATCCGTGAATCCTGCCTGTAGTGCAGCCTGAGAGAGCGAACAGCCGGCCTGCAGATTTTGCTGTGCCAAAGCCAGGCGTTTCAGCCGTATATATTGATTGACGGTGGTTCCGGTTGCTTTTCGAAACAAAACGTTTAAATGATTCTTGCTGATGAAAAAGTAACTGGCAAGGGTATCAAGAGAGAGCGGTTCTGTTAAATGAAGATTTATATATTGTAAAATGTTCTGCATCCGTGGATCTGGGGAGCTGGAAACCGCACTATCTTGCAGATACATCGCATAGATCTGAGAAAGCAGGGAGCGGATGCGGATTTGAAACACCAGTTCCTGCATATCACCTGGAAATGAAAAGGTTTCGAATACTGTCTGCATAAAGCTGTTGACCTGATATGGGGCAACCAATGGATAGTAGATACTTTCCTGATGAAAAGGCATAAGCAATATATTTAATTCCTCAGCTGTCAATATTTGTTTTTCAAATTGTATGCATAAGCGACTATATGGTTTTGAAGATTCAATTCTTACACCATGAAAGGTATTTGGTGGAATCAGCAACAAGCTTTCAGGAGCTGGAGTATATTCGCAGCCCTCGATACGATAACGGATGTCACCCTCAATGATATAGAGAATTTCGTACATTGTGTGGCAGTGGAGCTCAAAATCAACAGAGGATTCTGAGGTTAATCGCTGCATGATAAATAAATTGTCGCTGGAATACAGTTTGTTAGATTTTACTTTCATTGGCCTTGCCCTCCGCTGATATTATTATACCATTGTTATCGGGATATTTGCAATATTATCAATGATTGGGGCAATGGATTTATTATAATAAATCACTATAATGAAAGTATCAAGGTAAGATGCTGAAGGGAGTATTAGGATGAACAAAGTACGAGTTGGTATGATTGGTATTGGTAATATGGGTTCCTCTCATTCAAAGCTGATTATGGAAGGCAATGTTCCGGAGTTTGAGCTGGTTGCCGTGGCAGATCACAAGCAGAGCCGGAGAGAGTGGGCGGAAGAATATTTTGATGATTCCGTAAACATATATAAGGATGGAAAAGAGCTGATTGACAAGGATGACTGCGATGCGGTGTTAATTGTGGTTCCTCATTATCAGCATCCGGAATTGACCATGTATGCTTTACAGGCGGGAAAACATGTGTTGCTGGAAAAACCGGCTGGAGTCTATACCCTGCAGGTCAGAGAAATGAATGACTTTGCTGTTAAATCTGATAAAACATTTGCTGTGATGTTTAACCAGAGAACCAACTGTCTTTACCGGAAGATTCATGAATTGGTTACCAGCGGCGAGCTTGGAGCAATCAAGCGGGTGAGCTGGATTATTACAGATTGGTATCGGCCGCAGATTTACTATAATTCCGGCGGCTGGCGTGCGACCTGGGCTGGTGAAGGTGGTGGTGTACTGCTCAATCAGTGTCCGCATCAGTTGGATTTGTTGCAGTGGATTTGTGGGATGCCGAAAAGTATCCGGGCTTTCTGCCATGAGGGAAAATGGCATGATATCGAAGTCGAGGATGATGTAACCGTGTATCTGGAATATGAGAATGGTGCGACCGGAACATTCATCACTTCAACCGCTGATGCTCCCGGAACGAACCGGTTTGAGATTACCCTTGATAAGGGGAAATTGGTTTGTGAAGAGAACCAGTTGGTTTTATATGAGCTGGAAATGAGTGAAAGAAAATTCTGTAAAACCGCAACTGGTGGCTTTGATGCACCGAAATTCACTAAAAAGGTGATTGAGACGGATGGTTTGAACGAACAACATGCTGGTGTGATGAAAGCTTTTGCTGCTCACATTCTTCGAGGTACGCCGCTTGTGGCCGAGGGAATCGAAGGAATCAACGGCTTAACTCTTTCCAATGCGATGCATCTTTCCAGCTGGCTGGATCAGACAATAACCATGCCATTTGATGAAGAATTATTTCTTAAAGAGTTAAATAAACGCCGGGCGTCTTCCAGAGAGAAACAGGATATGGATGTTGTGATGGATACTGCCGGCAGCTATTAAGGAGGGTCTGTTATGATTCGAGCCGCAGTAATTGGACTTGGCAATATTGCCGGTGTACATATTGAGGCGATTAAGGCATTTCCTGACGGACAGCTGGTAGCAGCCTGTGATATTGATTCGGAACGAAGATGTGCAGTTCCGCAAGATGTTTTATTTTATACTGATTATCAGCAGATGATGAGGGAGAATCAACTGGATGTTGTCCATATCTGTCTGCCCCACCATTTGCATACGGCGGCCGCCAAAACTGCTACGTCTTTGGGAATCAATGTTTTTCTGGAGAAACCGGTTGGACATACTGTTGATGCTGCCAAAGAGCTGCTGGGACTGGAAGCGGATTATGGGGTTCGTTTGGGAGTTTGTTTCCAGAACCGATACAATCCAACCAGTCAGGCTCTATTACAGCTTTTGCAAAGCGGAGTCGGTGGTCGAGTAGTAGGAATTCGGGGAATTGTCAATTGGTATCGTTCTGAGCAATATTATCAGGAAAAGCCATGGCGTGGAGAGCTTAACTTGGCCGGAGGTGGCTGTATGATAAATCAGGCCATTCATACGCTGGATTTGATGCAGTGGTTTTCCGGGAGTGATGCCTCTAGTGTGAACGGAATGACAGGAAACCTGCTGGATTATGATATATCGGTGGAAGATACGGCCATTGCAAAAATAGATTTTGCCAATGGTGTCAGAGGGTTATTTATCGCCACTAATGCCTGCTATCAGGATTTAGAAATTCAGCTTGATGTGCAGTGTGAAACATTTTCATACCGGATTGCTGACGGCACATTATATCAGTACAAAAATGGCAGTAAAGCAAAGATTGTATCAGATGCAACAGGAACAGTCGGAAAGATATGTTATGGGAATAGTCATTCATTGGCGATTCAGCAGTTTTATGATGTTCTATGTAAAAGAGATGGAACGTATATCGGAATTTCTGAAGCTCTGAAAGTCCAGATTATACTGGAAGCAATTACAAATAGTTCAGTATCAAAAAAACAAGTCTTGCCCAAGCTGGGTTAAGCAGAAAGAGGGATTAAAATGGCAAACGACAGTGGAATGCATTATGCACCAAAAGGGAAACCAGCTCCAGTTGTAAAGGCTGGGCAATTTAAGATTGCAGCAGTAGCCTTGGATCATGATCATATCTATGGTATGTGCAATGGTCTTACAGAAGCAGGAGCTGAGATTAAGTGGGTATATGATCCAGACCCGGCTAAAATGAATGAATTTCTTGAGAAATTCCCCCAGGCAGCTTGTGCAGACAGTCTTGAACAGGTTTTAGCAGATGAAGAGATTCAGCTTGTAGCTGCAGCAGCTATTCCAAGTGAGCGGTGTCCGCTGGGAATAAAGGTTATGAATGCCGGTAAAGATTATTTTACGGATAAAACACCACTGGTAAGCCTGGAGCAGTTAGAAATGGCCAAAGTAACAGCAAAACGGACCGGTAAGAAATATATGGTTTACTACGGTGAACGTCTTCATGTTGAGAGTGCTGTTTTTGCTGGTCAATTAGTGAAACAGGGAGCGATCGGACGGGTAATTCAGGTGATTGGCATGGGACCACATCGGTTGAATGCTGATAAAAGACCGGAATGGTTCTTTAAAAAAGAAAACTATGGTGGGATTTTATGTGATATCGGCAGCCATCAGATTGAGCAGTTTTTATTTTATACCGGAGCAACGGATGCCGAGGTGTTGAGCAGTAAAGTGGCAAATTACAATAACCCCAAATATCCGGAACTTGAGGATTTTGGCGATTGCACTCTGGTTGGTAACAATGGAGCGACTCATTATTTCCGTGTTGACTGGTTTACTCCGGATGGTTTGTCTTCCTGGGGTGACGGCCGTATTTTCCTGTTGGGGACAGAGGGGACGATTGAACTTCGTAAGTATGTGAATGTTGCAACCAGCAAAGAGGAAAATCATGTCTTTTTGGTAAACGATGACGGCGAGCAGTATTTCCAGGTTTCCGGCAAGGTTGGGTATCCATTCTTTGGCGATTTAATTCTGGATTGTATGAACCGGACCGAGAATGCGATGACTCAGGAGCATGCTTTTAAGGCTGCTGAATTATGTGTAAAAGCACAGATGAAGGCGGTTAAGGTTGGGTAAGTGATACTTATAGAATGATTTATAGATTATGAATCTTTCAAAAGGGATGGTATAGATAGAACCATAATACATAGGAAAGTTATTGCAGACGATACGATTTCGGGATAGGCCGATAAAGCATACAACAGAAAAAGAAATCAGATATAAATCCACGATCTTTGGTGAACCAGAGATTGTGGATTTTTTTATTGCCCAAAAACCTTATCGATATATTCGGGGACCGCCTTCCTTTGGTTTTGAAAATCAGATCAAAACCAAAGGAGAGAATAGTGAGAAAATATCAAAACAGTGATTATGCTGTGAATAAGTATAGGGAAGGCCTTGTCTATCAGTTTGCTGATGGAGAAGTTGAAATATCATTGGAAAGCTATCTAAATGACAATCCAGATAAGACGGAGCAGGATTTTCTTAATCTGAAAGCTATTTCAGATGAGATTTATTATGAGCAGGATCGTGAGGAAACAAGATATGCCAAGCGCAGGTATTCTTTAGAAAGACTAGAAGAATCAGAGCAGATGGCATCGCCATCACCATACATATTGCTGTTTCAGAAATTTGATGAAGAAAACGCATTGGCAGCTGCCAGTGAGCTACTGCAGAGTGGTAAGTTGACCGAGATTCAAAAAAGAAGATTTATTTTACACTTTTTTCAGGAATTATCTTACCGCCAAATTGCTGAACAAGAACAGGTGAATTTTGCTGCTGTTCGGGACAGTATTAAGTGGGCTGTCAAGAAATTGAAAAAAATATTTGAAAAATTATAATCAGATGACTACACACCCCCCTGTTTTCAGGACGTTAAGTGAAAGGCTTTTTTCTGGTCTTTCACCCGTACCTTGAAAACTTCATATGGATGTGTGTGGTGAGTACAACGAAGACAGGAGAAAGCGACCTGCCGAAATGCGCAAAGCGGACGGGATATATCTAACGATAGTGTCTTGAGCCAAGCGATAACATTTGCGGCTGTTATGTCCCGTGGTGGGGCGGATTGCGGTGATCCCTGTCACTTATCATGGTACTTCTGTTCCGAAGAGGAGCAGTCCGGCAGCGACCGGAAGAATGCATCACCCTTGTTTGAGATAGAGCAGGGGGCGGCTTTTATGGTGTCCGTTTGTCAGGTTGAACTGGCAATAACCAGCGGAACGCTCATCACACTTCTTATATATAAATCTATCGGGGTGATAGAAACCATGCGGCCAGTCAGTATCATTTGTCAGCGACAGGCAACCAAAGACTGCCTGGCTGTATGCTTGTGTCACTCCTGTAGGTTACAAAGGAGGCGCAAATTATGAGTGAAGAATTTATAAAGGCAGATATTCAAAATAGACTTTATGAGGCGGGATTGTTTCGTGCCGGAGAGCGGATTGTGCTAGTAGTAGATAATTATGCTCTGCTTGAGTATTTTACTGGAAAGATGTTTAGCTATCGGATGGTGGAGTTGGATTCATTGACAGCAAAACACCTATTTTCCAGGATAAAACCGGTTTCTGCAGGGGATTATCAGAGAGTGCTGGCAAAGATGAATGGTTATATGAAACCAGTGTCAGTACAGTCTGGCTGGAAAGATTCCAATCATGAGCGGGCAATGAAGTTTCTCGTACATATTTTTATGGATGTATTGCCGCAGCATGGAATGGTGTTCCGGGAGAGTCAGCTTTCTCTGGCACTGTTGATGTTGCAGACGGTTCAGGAGAATAAGGTGGCTTTGTGTGAGGCTGAGGTCGGTACTGGAAAGACACATGCGTATATTCTTGCGATGGTGGTACATAAGTTGTTTTCTGGTAGTCGTTATCCGGTAATATTATCAACTTCGACATTGGCATTGCAGAAAGCAGTTGTGGAGGAGTATCTGCCACAGATATCAGAGATATTGCTGCATCATCGGATTACAGACAGAGAATTGACATTTGTTGTGAGAAAAGGAAAGTCTCACTATGTTTGCTACAGTCGATTGAAAACGTATCTGTTTTCTTTGATTCATAATAATGTGGAGGAAGAACAACAGTTGATTGATATACTGGACAAGCTGTTTTCCGGGAAGTATTCGATTGATTTAGATAAGTTGCCGATCACTGATTATGTCAAACGAAAAATTTGTGTGGAGCATTGCAGCCCTGGGTGTGAGTTTGCGACTACTTGCCGTTATCAGCGATATATTCGGAGGGTACAGAGTGGGGACTGCGATTTTCAGATTGCGAACCATAACCTGGTGGTGGCAGATGTATTGTCACAGAAAGCCGGACGCAGAAGATTGTTGCCGGAATATGGTGCAATTATTATAGATGAAGCACATAAACTACCGGATGTGGCAAGACAGATGTATGGTATTGAGTTTGAAAGTGGGGAGCTGGAAGTGCTGGTAGACAGTGTTTTTCGGCAGGCTAAATATATGACTTCTGGGAAAACAGAGATTTATGAGTTGGGTGAGGAACTCATGCAAAAGAATCAGATATTGTTTAATAGGTTGAGTGTGTGGAAGAGTAAAGGCAGTGTAATGGAGTTGTCTGCCTATATGTTTTGTTATCTGTTGTTAAGTCGATTGGCGGTGATTCTGCGGAGATTATCTTTGCTATTCTATACGAAAGATCGACGAATGAATGCTATTGGCAAATTGTTGTCTAGGATGGAACAGAAACAGGATAAGCTGGATGTGTTGTTGAAGAAAGAACAGTCTATATATTGGCTGGAGACAGTGGGGGTGGCGGTTAAAATCTGCGCGTTACCGAAACAGCTTGATTTTTTACTGTATCAGGATGTGTGGAAGCGAGATATCCCTCATGTATTGACATCTGGTACGATCTCGGTTAATGGAGATTATAAACATTTTAAAAATCGCACAGGAATCAACTTCTTGTGGCAAGGGCGTGTATTGACTGCCAGCAAACGGTCACCGTTTGACTATCAGAATCACGCTCTTTTATATTTGCCGAAAACTCTGCCGGAGCCTGATGTTAAGAGTGAATGGTATATTAATGCGGTTGTACAACATATTCGGAAATTGGTGGAGCAGACCTGTGGGCATACATTGGTATTGTTTACGGCTTATCGATTGATGGAAGTGGTGTTTAAACGGTTGGCAGATATGGAGATGCCTTATCCGCTGTTTATGATGGGAAAAGGCAGGTTGGATACGATTAAGCAGTTTCGAGATAGTGATAGTGGCAATGGGATTTTACTTGCCAGTGACAGCGCCGGAGAGGGGATTGATCTGCCGGGGGATATTTTATCATCGTTGATTATTGTGAAACTGCCGTTTCCATTGCCAGATCCGGTGCTAGAGTATGAAGAGTCTTTGTATGCTGATTTTCATGAGTATTTTAAGGTGGTGATTATGCCAGCGATGTTGATTAAGTTGCGACAATGGTTTGGACGGGGCATTCGCCGGGAGATGGATACCTGTGTTTTTTCGATTTTAGACAGTCGGGTAGAGAGACGGTATCAGCGGGAGGTTTTGGCTGCGCTGCCAGAAATGCCAGTGACACATGAGATTGAAGATGTGGGGCGGTTTATTAGGGAAAAGAAGTCAGAAGATTATTTTATATAGAAGAAAGAGGATTTTGTTTATGGAAAAGACATTATTATCAATAGAAGAATTCTGCAGGTACATCGGGATAGGTAAGACCAAGGCAAGAGAGATGACTCAGAGTCCAGATTGTAAATTTGCAGTTAGAATTGGGCGCAGAGTTTTTGTCCATAAAGAATTATTTGATGAAGAAATAAAGAAGAATGCAAAGTATCAAATAACTATGTAATCTTTAAATCCAGAAAAGGGGCTTGAAAACATGTCATAATTATGCTATGATTTGAATTAGAAGGAGATACAAAGATGCCTAAGATAATACCGATCAAAGAACTAAGAGACACAACTGCAATATCAGAAGCTTGTCATAATACTGAAGAACCTATTTTTATAACGAAGAATGGTTATGGAGATATGGTAATTATGAGTTTGGAAACTTTTGAAAAGAATTCTGGTATGAGTGATTTCTATAGCGATATTAAGTTTCGCAAGGGTAAGACTTCTGATCGGATAAAAGAATAGGCAGCTTTACTTAACTTCTGTCAACATAGTTTCAGAGTGATTCTCAAGGTGACTTTTCTGGATTGTTTATGAGCAATTCTGGAAAGGATGAGAATTATGGGCAAAGATTTAAGAGGTAAAGAGTTAGGCAAAGGTATTGTTCAGAGAAGTGATGGCCGTTATATGGGACGGTCTAAAGTGAAAGGCAATCCGGTAGTCGTTTATGACTGGAATCTAAAAACTCTGAAGAAGAAATTTGAGCAGGCAGTTGATGAAGCTAATCGAAGCACGCTGCGACCAGCAATGTGCAATAAGCTAACTGTAAATGATTGGTTTGAGGAGTGGTACAGTAAGTATAAAGCTCCCACATTAAAAGATGGCGGATCTGCAGCATATAAAAGAAGATTTGTCAACTTTTATGGGGTTCGATTAGGAGCTAAACCGCTGTTGGATATTCGTCAGTTACATGTACAGACAGCCATTGCAGATATGGTTGAATCTGGGAGAAGCCCAAAATCAATCAGAGAAGCTACGGGGATTTTTCAACATTGCGTTGATGCAGCGATTGCCAATGGATTTATGGTTTTAAATCCTGTTGTTGGTGTCGTTATTCCCAAATGCCAAAAGGTTGAGCGCAGAGTATTATCAGTTGAGGAACAAGAAACTTTTATTGATTATTTAGAGTCAGCGAAAAGTTGGTATGAAGAAACATACAAACTGATGTTGCTGACTGGCATGCGGATCGGAGAAGTTGGTGGTTTACAGTGGCGGGATATTGATTTTTCCAACCGGTTCATACATATCAGACGTTCTTTGTCTTATCAGTATGATAGTGGAGAAAAGACAATGAAACTGACATCACCTAAAACTGATAATTCAGTTCGAGCGATTCCGTTTTTTGGTGAGACGAAAGAGTTACTGTTTCGGCAAAGGGATCGCATTGAAAAGAAACGCCAGGAACTGGGTGAACGTTGGCGGTTGCCTGAAGCGTTTGGCGATTTGGTATTCTTAACTTCTATGGGGTCTCCACTTGGCAGATATAGTGTTGAGAGCGATATGAGGTATATTACCAAACAAATCAACGACATGCTGAGAACTGAAGCCAGATACTCAGGAGATGAAGTGATTCCATTTGAACGGGTACATCCACATGCATTAAGACATACTTTTGCAACGAGATGTTTTGAAAAAGGGATGACTCCCAGAACAGTACAGGAAATTATGGGACATGCGAATTATAATACTACAGTATCCTATACTCATGTTCTGGATGATATGAAACAGCATGAGGCCAGACAAATCGGCGATTTCCTGAAAAATGACCGTGTACACATCAGCGAGAATGGTGAGTACGGAAAGTTGCTAGGCATATTATAGCCTGAATGTTTGACACAAGTTTGTTGTGTAAATAATAATTGAAAACACTAAGAAAACTAATTGTGAAATGGTGAAAAATCTATATAGTATATGACTTTCGATGAAATGCGGGGGTTGGAACTTCGCAAAACAGATGGGAAATTAACTTTTTCCTGATGATTTTTCCGGGAGGCCTTGAAAACACTGGGAAAGCCCGTAACTACAAGGAAAAACGGAGTTTGAAAAGTATTATAACCTGTTACGAAATATTGCCACCTAGTATATAAAATTGGGGCAAAGTTGGGACAGGATTTGGGGCAAAATTATTTGCCCCAACTTTTAAAAAAGTATACGGATAAGAAAAAGTAATCCTAAAACAAACTAAGTTGTCCCTGGCCATCGGCCAGGGACTTTTTATATACAAAAAGAATTATAATGATTTTTAAAATAACTCATAGGGAACAATTCATGGATTTAAGTCAAGATGTGAGATTTATTTCTAATATGGTTATTCATCAAAAGCAATCGAACAATTAAATTTATCCCCTCGATAATAACAAATAGCAAATTCAAACACTCGGCCATTCTGGTCCCGGGTTCCTCAGAGAAGCTGTTCGTGTGGCTGATATGTTCAGTGACTTTCTTTAAACAGACGACCGTACCTTTGCCACGGGTTCGTTCCAATAATCCTTCCCCAACCAATTCATTGATTGCAATCGAACTGTAATCCTGCTGATACGAAACTGATTTTGGAATTCCAGTTCACTTGGAATGATGTCGCTAATGCTATAAACGTTTTCGGAAATCTGATTGCGGATATATTCCTTAAGCTGCAGATAGAGGGGCAGGGCTCCTTTTGAGTGATCCAGCTTATTATCTTTGTCTTCTTTTGAACTTCTTTCGTTCATGCATGTCACCACCTAATTATTGTTATACCACAACCCCGGATTTTCGATCGAACCCGATTATCTTAATATGGAGTTCCAGTACGGAGAGGAGATGTATGTGCCATCCACTGAAAAAAGAAGACTTGAGGATGTTCGGTTATCGCTGAGAGATAGAGACAGCACCGGATCGGATATTCTATATGCAATCGCAATGGATGTTTGTAAGCAAGAGCACTTAGGGGACTTAAAAGCCAGAAATCTGCTGTATGGAATCTGCATTTATGCAGCCGGTCAGGTTGGCTTGGAGCCGGTTCGCTCACAAGGGCATATCCACGCCGTGTCACCCTCATGTAATTCTACTACGCCGGAACTGTATGAAATACTGGAGGGTAAAGCCTACATACTTATGCAAAAGGGTGCTGACGAGTCCACAAACAGGGCATACGCCGTTTACGGGGAAGCCGGTGATAAAATACTCGTTCCACCGGGTTTTGCTCATTGTACCATCAATGCGGACCCCGATTCCCCGATGGTTTTCGGGGCCTGGTGTGTGAGAGACTATGGTTTTGATTATCAAGATGTCCGCAGGATGGGCGGGCTTTCCTATTTCCCTGTCATTTTGCCTGATCGGACAGTGCAATTTGAAGCAAACCCCAAATATAACGGGACAGAACGTATCGTCAAGAGGCAAAGAATATATACCGAATTTAAAATAGCAGCTGATATGCCTATATATGAGCAGTATGAACATGACCATACGCTCTTTGATTTTGTTACTTCACCGGCACACCACAATGACTTATGGGATACATTCAAGCCGTAAGAACAGAGCATAGAAAAGGGGAAAAATTATGAAGTCTAATTATGAGAAACAACCGTTTGTAACAGCCGCCGGATGTGGCAATTGTGCTTTGATTAGATGTGAAAGGAAGAGATAACCATTTATTCTAGAAATTGGATGTATATCCACTATTATTTTTTTATGGTTAAAGTCGATATAAATGATAGGAATAGAAAGGTGAAGGCGTGATGCGTGAACAACTAAAACAACAATTTCGAGAGATGCTGGCAACCTTGGGGACTGCTGAAGGAATCCTGGATTCCAAGAGTAAGAAAAAAGACGGTGATGCGGTTCATCAATTACTGGAAGACATGCAGAACTCTGCGATTGCGATCGGTACGGCAATCGAGGCAGAGGAGGGGAACGGGACACAGGCAGTAAAACGACTTGAGGAGTACTGTGAACTGCTCTGGCAATACCTGATTGCAGAAGAGTTGAAAGAACGCTTTCGGATCGGCAGACAGCTGACCGGTAAACGCAGTGAGATCTCAGCATTATTGGAGACAGAGATAACGGGATATCTGGAAGTAGTCTTTCTGGCTTGTAAGGCGGATAACTGGCAATACTTAGAGCCATTTTGGGAGCTGTTTAAAGAACATGCAAATTGTTGTTGCCGGGTGCTCACTGCTCCTTATCACGTACGGATGGATGGCCGGGCTATCGGCATTGTTCATGATGAGTCAGGGATGTTTCCGCAGAAAGCAGAGGTAACGGATTACGAAAGTTATGAGCTGGAGACGCTGAAACCGGATCTTGTCTTTGTGGATGGTCCCTGGTCTCAGGGAACGGCGCCGGAATATCATTATAAAAACGTACGGGAAGCAGCCGGAACCTTGATTTATGTGCCGGGAGATCAAAGCGAAAGCTTGCCGGACAGGGCGGATTGTATGCTTCCCCAGGTGGAGACGGCTGATCTGGTGATCTTGCCGACAACGGAGCTTTGTCAATTCTATAAAGCAGAGCTGCGAAAGGATAACAGAGAGAAGGAGCCGATCCGAAAGCTGCGCAGCAGTGAGTCAGTACGGACGATGGAGGCACTTTTAAAGGGAATTCGGAATCAATGAAAAAAATAATCACTTATGGAACGTTTGACCTTTTTCATGATGGACACTGTAGTCTGCTCCGGCGAGCCAAGGCATTGGGAGATTATTTAATTGTCGGGGTGACTACGGAGCATTTTGATGAGGCCAGAGGGAAGCTGAATGTAATCGATTCCCTTGCGGAACGAATTGAGAATGTCAAGAAGACGGGGCTGGCGGATCGGATCATTGTTGAGAATTGCGAAGGCCAGAAGATGGAAGATGTTCAGAAGTATGGGGTCGATGTCTTTACTGTCGGTTCGGACTGGGTGGGGACATTTGACTATCTGAATGCATTCTGTGAGGTGATCTATCTGAAACGTACCCCGGATATCTCATCGACTGCTCTGCGCAGTGACCGGCTTAAGCTGGGGATGATTCAAACCGGGCGGTATATGGCAGCAGAGATAGAAAAAGGTAGAAGGTGATCGAAGTATGTTAAAAGTCGGCATGATTGGAACCGGCAGAATTGCCGAGCGTTTTTTGGCTGAGCTTGCGGCAGTTGAGGGGATTACGGCAGTTTGTGTATATAATCCCAATCTGGCGAGTGCAAAGCGGTTTGCCTGGTCAGGCAATATTCCGTCTTATACGGATCAGCTGGATGATTTGGCTAAGTTTTCAGATGCCGTCTATATCGCTTCTCCTCATGAAACTCATTATGAGTATGCCAGAGCATTGCTGGGACGTAAAAAGCATGTGCTTTGTGAAAAACCGCTGGCTTTAAAGAGGAACCATGCCAGGGAGCTGTTTTGTCTGGCAAAAGACAATGACTGTGTGCTGATGGAAGCGATCAAAACGGCCTGGTGTCCTGGGTTTAAAGCCATGATGGAAACTGCAACAAGCGGCATCATTGGTGAAGTTCGGGATGTCGAGGCATGTTTTACAAAATTGACGCCGGCCAATGCGCGTGAATTGACTGACCGGGACTATGGCGGTAGTTTTATGGAACTGGGAACTTATGTCATGCTGCCGATCATGCAGCTGTTGGGAACGGAATTTGACGGTATACAATTTCGCTCTTTGCGGACGGAGAATGGATTGGACGGTTATACTAAGGCGGAATTTATCTATCCGGAAGCCTGCGGTTTAGCAAAAGCCGGACTGCTTGCAAAATCTGAAGGGCAGCTGATTATCGCCGGAACTAAGGGGTATATCCTGGCTAAGTCGCCCTGGTGGCTGACCAGAGAGTTTGAGGTGCGGTTTGAAGATGCATCACGTCAGCAAACTCATAGCTTTGAATTTGCCGGAGCGGGTTTGCGGTATGAGATTGCTGCATTTGCGGAGGCGGTTCAGGGCGAGCGAAAACTGGCAAGAGCATCAGAGATGAGCATTCGTATGGCAGCGGTTATGGAGCAGTTTATGGAACTGGAAAAAGCAAAACGGAAATGTACCGAAACGGTATCTTTCGGAATGAGAGAAATGGAGCAATGGTAGAACTTGACAGTCTGACACTGCGTCAGGTGCAGCTGACACAGTTAGAAATGTTGATTGAGGTTGACCGGATCTGCAAAAAGTGTGAGATTCAATATAACATCATTGCCGGAACACTGTTAGGCGCGGTGCGTCACGGCGGCTATATTCCATGGGATGATGATGCCGATGTGGCATTGCTTCGTGAAGAGTACGAAAGATTTTGCGAAGCATGTAAGACAGAATTGGATACTACTCGTTTTTATTTTCAAGATCATCGAAATACCAGCGGTTACCGCTGGGGCTATGGAAAGATACGCCGGAAAAACACGTTGTTTCTGCGGGAGAATCAGGAGCATATGCCTTATCAACAGGGGATTTTCATTGATATTTTTCCGCTTGATGGGGTACCGGATTCTTATTTTTTGAGAAGTTTGAAAAATTTTGAGTGTTTTTGTGTGCGTAAAATGCTGTGGTCAAGAGTGGGGAAAATTGCCGAAAGGAATCGGTGGAAACGTCAGATTTATAAGCTGCTGGATAAAATACCGGAGAAAACAGTGCTTCGATATTACCAAAAAATGATTAAAAGGGCGAATGCTGCACCGACAAAAATGGTCAGGATTCTGATGTTTCCCACACCCAATAATGCCTATGGCTATTATCGGAACTGGTATGAGAACAGCATTGATACGGAATTTGAGGAAATCATGTTTCAGGGCATCAGGGATTATGGCTGTTACTTGTGTTTCAAGTTTGGAAATTATCTGCAACTGCCGCCAAAAGAGCAGCGAAAGGTACATCCGGTATCGGAAATTAAATTGCTGAAAGAGTAAAGTTTATGTCCGGGAAACGGTAATAGAGATAGGAAAGGTTATGCGACAACATATAAAAAGACAAATCATCGGGCTTTTAGATACGATGCAAGAAGCCGGTGATACAATTAAAATAATCGGGCAGCAAGAAGCGAAGAGACAGGTTTGGCAGGACTGTTTACAAGCTGCGATAGCGGTTGCGGGCGTACTGAAGCAGAATCAGAATCAGAGTTGGAGTGAGGAAGCACTCAAGCGGCTGGATGAATACCAGCGAGTGGTTGAAATGGCGGTACAATGCCAATCTGCTTCCTTTTCGGAGTTCAATCGCATCGATGAGGTACGAAAGGAGATCAATCAGATTGTCCTTGCTATTCCGGTTACCTATCTGGTGGTCTTTCTGCCATACAAGGCTGAGATGTGGGACAGCATGGCGAGTGTATGGGAGGCCTGCAGCAAAGATGAACGTTGTGAGTGTGTGGTGATGCCGATTCCTTATTACCAGCACGACTCGATGACCAGGCAATGGGAGTTTTGCTATGATGGGGAGAAATTTCCAACCGAACTTTCGATTGCAAACTATCAAGAATTTTCCCTTCGTCAGCAGCAGCCGGATGCGGCTTATATTCACAATCCATTTGATGATCAAAACTTGGTCACCAGCGTTCATCCCTCTTTCTATTCTCACGAACTGAAAAAGAATGTGGGCAAGCTGGTTTATATTCCTTATTTTGTTACCTCGGGATATATCAGTCATACATACCTGGATCTGCCCGCGTATGAACATGCCGATTATCTGATCTGGCAATCGGAATATGTCAAGAGTTGTTGCAAGGATATGCATTATTATGACAAAATACTTCCCTTTGGCTCGCCTAAGCTGGATCGTGTGCTTCGAGCTTGCAGCAACGGGGGCAGCATGCCGGCGGAGTGGCAGCCGATTCTCAAAGGGAAACGGATCCTGATGTTAAATACCAGTCTCAACTGCTTTTTGCGGTTCGGCAAGGTACTGCTTGAAAAGCTGCGTTATCTGTTTGAAATAATCCGTGACCAGGGGCAGGTAGCGCTGATTTGGCGTCCTCATCCTTTGTTGGTGGCAACGATGGAATCTTTGCGCCCGGAGCTATTGGAGGAATTCAACAGACTCAGAGAGGAATTTTTGAATACTCAGACCGGCATCTGGGATCAAACTGCTGATATCACCAATACGGTGGCTCTCAGCGATGGTTACATTGGAGAGGCAGCCAGCTCGGTCATCAATCTGTTTGCAGCAGCTGGAAAACCAGTTTTTATTTTAAATAATTCAATCAGCGCACCCTTTACGGCCGAGGAGAAGAGAAGGGTTGGTTTGACCGATCTGGTTATCGACAATCATCATTGCTGGTTTACAGTTGGTGGTTTTATGGCCCAATTTTTTATCAATTCAGATGCTGGCAAGATCAGATTAATGAATCCCATCGCCGGAGCGGCAAAGCAAAACAGAGCCTATCCTTATATGGCCCAGATGGGGAGCAAGCTTTATCTGTTGCCGGAGAGGGCTTTTTCGCCGCTGGAATACGATCTTCAGAAGGGGACGTTTCATCCGCTGTTTGAGGGACAAAGCGAGGTGCTGCTGCGCAGCCGAAATGCGGTGACTTATCAGCACAAGGTGTTTTTTTTACCGGCTGCCGATGGCGCGATGCTGGAATGGGACAGCTTCACCCGAACATACCGGTATCATGAGGCTTGTATCCGGAAGCTGTGTGGTGAGACGGATGGTAAAGTGCCGGCAACACTCGGCTGTCAGACCGACGGCTCCAGCTTGTGGGTGACGACTCCGTATCAGAACCGTGTGTTGCAATTTAGGATGGATCAAGCAACCTACTCAATCTGCCATATTGGAGAGCAGGATGCCGGGTATTCTGCTCTTGTGGTTGAGGAGAACTATCTGTGGTTAGCGGAAATCCACAGTGGCGATGTCGTGCGATGGAATCGTCAAAACGGAGCGACGGAGGTCTTTTCCATGCCGGAGCAGTATCGCTCCTGGAAGAGTAATGAAGGAGTTGAGCTGGCTCATCTTAAGATGTTGGATTTTGGTGAATGGATTGTCACGATTCCCGGATATGCAAACGGTATGGTGAAAATTCATAAAATAACCGGGGCTGTTACCATGCTGATCGCTGATTTTTGGCAGGAAGCGGACAAAACCGTCAATGGCTATTTACCACAGGTGGATGTTTCAGCTGGTGTTGGTGTGAAGATTGATGATGCCACGGTGCTGGTTCAGCGGACATCTGATAAGGCTGTTGCTGTTGTGAAAGTTGCTGAGGAGAGTTATGAATGGTTCTGCCCGACCCTTTCGAAGGAAGATTTTGCCTGGCTGACGGATGACGAGGATGGGTTTGGGCAGATTGATCGGGAAGCAATTTTTATGAAGAGTGAAAGTGCGATCTTTAGTCTGGCGGATTATCTGGTGAATTTTGCCCAGGATCGGACAGCTGCCGTCCGTGAGCGGCAAATCAAGGCAAATGAAACGATGGCGGCGAATCTGGATGGCAGCTGCGGTGAAAAGATTCATTCGTTTATAATTGATATCCTAAAGGGTGCGACACAATGATGTAACTAATATCGAAAAAAGAAAGGCGGGAAGAGAATGTCGGGAATATATGGGAACGGAATTGCCTTGACAGAAAAGGTACTGGACAATTTGTGGGCAAGACAGACGATAACGCTGAATAATATAGCGAATGTAGATACACCGGGATTTAAGTCACAATATATCACCTTTGAAGCGGAGCTGGGCCAGAAGATCCGCAGTGCCGGCAACAGGGCAGGAGCCAGGCAGGAGGTTCATCAGGCGATCCGCACTTCCAGAGCCGATGTCAATACCACCTGGGATGAGTCCAGCCGGCTGGACGGCAATAATGTTGATATGGATCAGGAACAGGTTGAGCTGGTCAGAACGGCTTATGAATACCAGTATATGATCAGCTCGATCACCAATGAGCTTAGCCGCTTAAAGAGCGCTGCCAGATATTGACATTACTGCCAGGCATTGACGCTATATATCAATTCTGTTATTGTACATTACAGAGAACAAAGAATGTGCCTTGGCACATTCTCCTAAATAAATATTAAGGAGACGAGGTAACGATGGAGGGCATATCATTTATTACTCAAATCAAACCCTGGGAAGCGATCAGCGGCTTCGAACAAGGGGTAGCGCCGGGACAAAGCGGCACAGCAACGATGTTTCAGGATGTATTTAAAAATGTAGTGAACCAGGTGTATGAGACAGGGCGGGATGTGGAGCAGAAACAGTATCTGTTGGCGGCCGGCCAGCTTGATGATGCTCACAGTCTGCCGATTGCAGAAGCAAAAGCGGCGCTTAGCCTGGATGTGATGATTTCATTACGAAACAAAGCAATGGAATCTTATAATGAACTGCTTAAGATGAATATTTAAACTTTGATCATAGTATGAACAAGAAGGTTGGGGAATAAGAGTGCAGAGTTTAAAGGAAAACTGGCAAAAAATATCAGACAAAACAAAGAAAATGCTTATAGCAATTGCTGCTGGAACCATTGCAATTGCTATTATTAGCGTTTTGGCATTAAACTTCAGCGTGCAGAAGGATTACAGCACATTATTTACCGGACTCAACCAGGAGGAAGCAATCGAGGTGGTTGCGCTTCTTCAGGATGGCGGAGTAGATTATCGTTATAATGATAAGAACGGAGAAATCCGGGTCTCACTCGCTGCGGTCGACCAGACCCGTGCTGAACTGCTTAGCAAAGGGTATCCCAAGAGCGGTTTTACCTATGATATATACCGTGACAATACGGGACTTATGACCACTGAATCAGACAAAAAGCAATACACCCTATATGATTTACAGGATCGTTTGGGAGCCCAAATCCGGTTGTTTGACGGTGTCCGGGATGCTAAGGTAACGATTGCCGAAGCCGACAACCAGAAATATGCGCTGGCTGACACGGCTCAGACGGAAGCTTCGGCTTCGGTTGTGGTCACAATGAAAAGCGGCCGGGTGCTGTCCGGCAATGAAGCGGCGGCATTCAAGAACTTAATTGCCAGAGCGGTTCAGGGCATGACCTTTACAAACGTCGCGGTGTTCGATGCGGATACGATGATCGAAGTGGGCAGCAGCGGCGATGACGGCACTTACGGCGGAATCAAGGATTTTACGGCGCTGACCGGCTTGGTGGAAAATCATATTGCCGGCAATGTCCGGCGTGTGCTGGAGAAACTATATGGCCAGGGAACGGTGGCGGTATCGGTCAGGGGAACTCTGAATATGGAGAAACTGATTCAGGAGAATACCCACTATTCGACACCGGAAAAGATCGATGAGCAAGATAAGACCGGCCTTAAATTCCGCGAGGACACCGCCAGTGAAAACTCAGGATCGGCCGGATCGACAGCCGGTGGTGTGGTCGGTGCGGATGCCAATGCCGATACGCCGCGCTATACCAATCAGGATGGCACCGAGGTCAATACCGATACATATGGGAGCAGCAGCGCGGTCAGAGAATGGCTGTATAATTCGGTCAAGGAACAGCGCCAGGTCTATCCCGGAGTATTAGAAAATGCTACCATCGGGGTGGTGATCGATACCAAAGATTTAACCATTCCGATGAACGATTTGACGGATTTGGTCGCCAACTCGGCCGGGATCGGCAAAGAGGAGGCAACTGAAAAGATTACCATTATCAGAGCGGAGTCACCGGACAGCAAGCGAGTGCAGGAAAAAGTCACCGAGCCGGTTAATCAGGCCGGGACAGGTGAAACCGGGTTGCTGCCGCTGCCAATTATGATTGCCATGATCGCCGGCGCTGCCCTGGTACTGTTTGTGCTCATCGCTTTGTTAATTCGCAGAAAGCAGAACAAGCAGCAGCTTTTGGACGATCTTGAAATGGATGGGGAGCTGGCGGAAGATGATGACTTTCCTTCGGTTCGCCAAGCGGAAGCAGGTCTGGTTGCGCAGATGCCGGATGAGGAGCTGGAGCATCAGGAAGAAATGTTGAATATTCGGATGCAGCATAGCCTGAAGCTAAAACAAAATATCGGTGAGTTTGTAGATCAGAATCCTCAGATCGCAGCAAAACTTGTTCAGAGCTGGTTGAGGGGAAAGGAGTGACAATGACGGAAACTGTGGCAATGACACCGGAAGAAGCGAAAATCAAGACCGAGGGTCTGTCCGGCAAAGAAGTCCCGGATATCAAAAACTTAAGCACCAAACAGAAAGCGGCGATTGTCGTTGTCTCCCTTGGAGCGGACAGGGCTTCTCAGCTCTATAAATATTTAAATGAAGAGGATATTGAAGACCTGACCTATGAGGTGGCTAAGATGGGGAAAGCCACCGATACGCAGGTCGAGGGTTCGCTGGATGAATTCTACAAATTGTGCCTGACTCACAAGATGATGACTGACGGCGGCATGGATTATGCGCGCGATGTTTTAGTGAAGGCATTTGGTGAGACGACGGCCAGGTCGCTGCTGGAAAAGGTATCAAAAACCTTGATGTCCAGACCATTCAATTTCTTTATGAAAGGGGACCCCAAAGCATTGATTGCCCTTTTGCAGCATGAGCGGCCGCAGGTGATCTCAATGATCATGTCATATATGGATCCGGAACAGGCGGCTTTAGTGCTGGAGCAGCTTCCGGAAAGCAAACGGATCCCGATCGTCGAAGGCATCGCCAGGATGGATCGGGTATCGCCGGAAGCAATCGCGATTGTGGAACAAGAGATGAAGCGTAAGTTTTCGACCATTATTACCAGTGAGGATAATATGAACCTTGGTGGGATTGACTTTGTGGCTGATATTATGAATCATGTCGACCGCAGCAACGAGCGGCGGATTTTTGAGGAACTGGATCAAACCAGTCCTGAGCTATCACAGAGTATCCGCGACAAGATGTTCATCTTTGAAAATATTTTAGATATGGATGAACGTTCCGTACAGCGCTTTATTCGTGATTGTGATGCCAAGGATGTGGTGTATGCGCTTAAAACCGCTGCCGATGAGATGAAGCAGATCTTCTTTCATAACATGTCCAAACGAATGGCTGAAACGGTACAGAGTGATCTGGAAGCAACAACTAATATCAGACTAAAAGATGTGGAGGAAGCGCAGCAGCGGATTGTGAATCTCATCCGTCAGCTGGAGGATGCCGGTGAAGTGATCATCAATAAGGGGGGAGAAGATGACAATCTTATCGTCTAAGGGAACTGTTAAAGTTTCAGATCAGGTGGTTGAGATCTATAAATTTATCCCACCGGTTGAGAGCAGCCGCAAGTTCTGGAATGAGGAACGGCCGGATCATCAAGATGCCGTCTTGGTACCAGCTTCATCAAACTGGCAGCCAGCCGGTGGGGCGGAATCAGCTCATCATGAGAGTACCGGCATTCTAGAGAGTGCCCAAAATGATGCCCGACAGCTGCTGCTAAAGTCCCGTCAGAGAGCTATGGAAATTCTCCGGGAAGCCCGCGAACAGGCCAGACAAATCAAAGCACAGGCGGCTGATGAAGGCTATCGTTCAGGAGCTGAAAACGGATTTAAACAAGGTGTAGACAGAGCCGTTCGGCAACATGGCAAAGCGATGGAATGCCAGATGGCGGAGTTTCACCAGGATATTGACAAGGCTCTGGCAGCAGTTGCGGAGGCGAAAGAAAAAGTCTTGCGCAACTACTTAGAAGAATTGAAAGACTGTTCTGTGGCAGTGGCCGAAAAGGTTATTCATATCAGTTTAAAATCCAGCGGTGAGATTATCAAGCGGATGATCATCGCCGAAACCGAACGATTGAAAAAAACAGCCTGGGTCAAGATCTATATGGAAAAAACAGACTATGAGATGATGCTTAAAGCAGATCAGGATGTAGTTGGTGAGTTGTCGAGGTTGTCGGACAATATCAAGTTTATTGTAATGGATAAGGAAAACAGCGGTAACTGCATTATTGAGATGCCGGATGAGATCATCGATATCAGCGTTGATACTCAACTGGAGAACATCAAAGAAATTTTGCAGAATGTTGGCATATAGGAGCAGTTATGTTTGAGAAGGCACCCCAGCTGATTATGAAATCAGAGACAGTTGGCTATATTGGGAAAATTGAAAATGTCGTGGGCATGTCGATGGAAGCATCGGGAGGACGTTCGAGTATTGGCGATATCGTCAAAATTTATGATGAGCAGAACCGGCAGATCCCGGCTGAGGTGGTGGGCTTTAAAAACGGTAAGCTCCAGCTGATGACCTACGAGGCGACAAACGGGATCACATCCGGCAGCTTTGTGCGCAACACCAGGCACCGGTTAAAAGTGCCGGTCGGTGATTTTCTCCGCGGCCGGATTATCAATGCGATGGGCGAACCGATTGACGGCAAAGGCGCTTTTGGAGCCGCCCGGCATTATACGGTCGACAGCCCCTACACCAATCCTCTTAGCCGGCCGCCGATCCACGAGAAACTGGAATTTGGCATCAAAGCGATCGATGGTCTTAATGCGATCGGCAAAGGACAGAGAATCGGGATTTTTGCCGGCTCCGGGGTCGGCAAAAGCACCCTGATGGGAATGATTGCCAAAAATGTCAAGACGGACATCAACGTCATTGCCCTGGTGGGAGAGCGTGGCCGCGAAGTGCTGGAATTTGTGCAGAAAGATTTAGGCGAAGAAGGCATGAAGCGCTCGGTGCTGATTGTGGCAACATCCGACCAGCCGGCCATGCTGAGGATGAAATGCCCGCTGGTGGCTACCACGATCGCCGAGTATTTCCGGGATCAGGGGCATGATGTACTGTTGATGATGGACTCGCTGACCCGGTATGCCATGGCGCAGCGGGAAATCGGGCTGGCGATTGGCGAACCGCCGATTGCCAGGGGCTATACGCCTTCGATCTACGCGGAATTCCCCAAACTTTTGGAGCGCAGCGGTAACTTTAATCAAGGCTCGATAACCGGTGTCTATACGGTGCTGGTCGAAGGTGATGATACGAATGAACCGATTGCCGATACGGTGCGGGGAATTCTGGATGGCCATATTGTGCTCAGCCGGCAGCTTGCCCATGAGAATCATTTTCCGGCCATCGACATTGGCGCCAGCATTTCCCGTCTGATGACCGGGCTGGTGGCTGATGAACACCGGAACCTGGCATCGCGATTTCGCAATATGCTGGGGCTTTATCAAAAAAATGCCGATTTGATTTCGATCGGGGCTTATAAAAAAGGAACCAACTTAGCGCTTGATGAGGTGGTTTTAAATATTGACAAGCTGAATGGTTTCTTAAAGCAGGAGGTCAACGAAAGTTTTTCCTATGCCGAAACAGTGAAGCTGATGCAGGCCATTGTCGGCTGACAAGAGACTGGGAGGAATAGCAGTGAAACGGTTTCAATACAGCCTGGATACGGTTCTTACCTATCAGACACACGTTCTGGATCATTTAAGGACAGAACATGCCAGGATCATTTCCGATGTGCACCGCAAACAGGGGGAGATCAATTCGTTAAAGGTTGAACTAAATGACTTTCATCAACATTTTGATCAGGCGAAGACCACCGGGGCGGCGATTGAGGATTACCGGCTGTTTGGTATGTGCATCGAGGGGATGGAACGGAAAATTGATACAGAAAAAGAACATCTCCTCTTATTGCAGCAAAAAGAGGAAGCGAAAAAGAATGAGGTTGTCGATGCGAAGGTGGATACTTCCCGCTATGAAAAGCTCAAGCTCCGGCGGCTTTCTGAATACCGCAAGGCGGAGCTGAAAGCTGAGGAGACATTTGCCGAGGAATTTGTGACCCGTACCCTAACAAGGGCTGAGTATCGGGACAGCCAAAATATCTGATAATTACAGCTGGAAACAGCTGCTAATTATAAATAAACGGTTCATGAAAGGAGGTGAAATCACGATGAGGATCGATATGATTCAGGTATCGCGTCCAGCCGTGGAGGGAAAGAATTCCAAAGCACTGCCGGACAACCAGATAACGGACTTTCGTCAATTGCTAAAAAGCAAGGAAGCAAAAACCCCGGCCGCGCCGGGCTGCGAAACAGCAGCAAGGCAGAAAAACAGTCAGGTGCAGCAGGCAGCACCTGAGGATTCGGAGTTAGATCAGGAGCAGCAGGTTCCGGCCGATGCCGCCTTGCTCTTGCTGCTGGGTCAATTATTGGAAATCGATGGGCAACTGCCGTCGGCCGATTTCCCGGCAACAGCAGCTCTGAATGTGAGCGGGGAGGCCGTGGCGGCACCGCCGGAGATGGTTGCTGCCGTGGCAATTGCCATACCGGAGGAAACAAAAACTGCCGAACCGGCGGCCGGCTTACCGCAAAATGAACTGCGGCCGGCTGACTTAAAGCAAGAGGTAAAGGCTCCTTTGTTAAATGAAAAAAGGAGTATCACGGCAGAGTTGAAAGCAGGCGCTGAATCACTTGAAAAAGCGGAATACACGGAAAACCAGACGGCTGTAGTGACACCTGCAGTTTCCGGCAGCAACACCGCCGTCGATTTGCTCTTTGCAGATTACGAGGCAGAGAAGGAGACCGTTGTCCAAACACTTTTAGGCCGCAAAGACAGCCAGCCAAACCGCGCGGAAACAGCAGCAGCGGAAGATGCGGCAGCCCGGATGAGCGGCAGTCAGTTCCATGACAAACTGTCGGCTTCTGGCGAATCGTCTGTACCGGCTCAGTCCGATTTGATTTCGGTGAAAACAACAGCGGAAACGATGCCGGCCGATGTGGGAAGCGCAATCGCTGCCAATATGCCGGAAGATAACGGTATGCTGACGGTAGAACTGGAACCGGCAACACTCGGTAAACTGACCATCCAGGTCATCTATGAGGAGGGGCGGGCAGCTGTGTCGATTATCTCGGACAACCCCCGGACGCTGGAGCTGTTAAGCCAGAAGGCAGGGGAGATGGCGCAGATTCTGGAGAACAAGACCGGAGAGCAGACCGTTGTTTATACACCGGAAGCACAGCCGGAGATGGACGAGCACCAGGGCGGCCGGCAAAACAGAGAGCAAGGACGAAAGCCGGAACAAAATCAGCATCAGCCCGATTCATTTGCCCAACAGCTGCGGCTGGGGCTAGTGTAGACAGGAGGAAAATATGGCGGACTTAACCATGGGAGGTGTGAGCGGCACCGGTAATCCCTATATGACAGGGAATTACACAGTAGAGTCGAATGACAAAAACACCCTCTCAATCACCAGTTATTTTAGATTATTGGCCGCACAGCTTGCTAATCAGGATATGACAAAGCCAATGGATAACAGTGAGATGATGGCCCAGATGACTCA
>JBOFYZ010000036.1:0-1072 GCA_051654925.1 Lachnospiraceae bacterium
ATAGATAGTAATAATGTAGAAGAATTATCTGATTTTTATGCAAGGTTACTTGGATGGACAAAAAGTAGTCAAATTCAGGAAGGGGAAAAATGGATTACTGTAGTAAAAGATGATTATAGTGAAACTCCAATAGTATTCCAAGAGAATCTTAATTATAGAAAACCGAAATGGCCATCAGATAAGGAAGAACAACAACAGATGATACATTTGGATTTTTATGTTTGTATGGATGAGTTTGAAAGTAAAATCGTACATGCGATTAAATGCGGTGCTAAAATACCAGAACCCCAATTTTCTGACAACTGGAAAGTAATGTTAGATCCTTCTGGACACCCTTTTTGTATTATTCCGATACCAAAAGATGTATATCAACAACGATATATTAATATTTAAACCGCAATAATGTTGTTCTGCTGAATAGGATGGCGGATCATGAGAAGTAAAATTATAGGAGAAAATGGATAAAATAAAAAAGTGTAGAGAAATGCTGTCTTTGTTAATATATATATATATATATATGTTTGAGTATTACAATAAATGATTTAAAGTGAGGATATACAAGTGAATTCAAAAGATATGATATCCGGAAATCCGGGGAAGTCTCTTTTTCTCTTTGCGTTACCGATTATTTTCGGAAATCTGTTCCAGCAGTTTTATAACATGATCGATAGTATTGTCGTCGGCCGCTATGTAGGTGAAGATGCTCTGGCAGCAGTTGGGGCTTCCTATTCATTCACTACGGTATTTATCATGGTCGCGATCGGCGGTGGATTGGGTATGTCGGTACTGACCAGCCAGTATCTGGGTGGCGGTGACCATGGCAGTATGAAAACGTCAATTTACACATCGCTATTTACGTTCCTGGGACTGAGCATCCTGCTGGCGGTGATTGGATTTGCGGTTAATCCAACTGTTTTAGAGATGCTGCGAACTCCGAAAAATATTATGGATTCGGCAATATTATATCTGCAGATCTACTTTGTCGGAATGCCGTTTTTGTTCATGTATAATATTCTGTCGGCAACATTTAACGCTTTGGGCAGATCGAAGATTCCTTTGTTTCTATTATTAT
>JBOFYZ010000037.1:0-31644 GCA_051654925.1 Lachnospiraceae bacterium
GTCGAAACCTCCTTGAAAAGTAATTACAATCAAGTGGCTTCGCCGCAAATTTTTATTGATTTGTCAAGCGTTTTTTGGAAAAATATGCAGAAATATTGGGGGTAAAGAAGAAAAGGAAACAGTGAAAAAAGGGCAGAAACTCGGGGCAGAATGAGTTTCTGAGACTGCTCCAATGTAAAAAGGAGGTAGACCGCTATGAAGAAGAGAAGATTTTTAACCATTACAGCTGCAGCAATGACATTATCTGTGCTTTTTGCATCAGCAGTGTTCGCGCAGGGCTGGGATAAGTTAGCCGGAAAATGGTATTATTATCTGGAAGATGGCACCGTTGCCAAGAATACCTGGATTACGTCAGAGAGTGGAAGCTATTATGTGAATTCCGACGGTTCCATGGCTGCAAGTCAGTGGGTAAATTCCGGTGATGCCTGGTATTATGTAGACGCCGATGGTAATCCGGTAACCAGCCAGATGCTGACCCTGGATTCAAAGGTTTACTATTTTGGCGAAGATGCTAAAATGGTATCCAGCCAGTGGCATCAGGAGGAGAATAAATGGTATTATCTGGGATCAAACGGACAGGCTTTATCAAAGGGCTGGCATATGATTGACGGAGATTACTATTATTTCATGAATAACAGCGTAATGGCGCAGGATGCACTGGTGGGGGGACACCGTGTTGGTGCCGATGGGAAGTGGATACAGTAGTAAATACTTAGGATATAGTAAATAAAGGAGTGGGAATAATGAAAAAGCAAACAAAATTTTTAATGGCAGCAACCGCAAGTATGGTATTGTCCTTATCTTCTGCTATTACCGGTCTGGCAGCAACCGGCTGGGTCAATAACGGAACCAACTGGCAGTACTACAAGACAGATGGTACTGTAGCTACCAACCAGTGGGTTAAATCCGGCGAACGTTGGTACTGGATCGAAGAAAGCGGTGTAATGGGTACCAATATGTGGATCAACAACCAGGGTAAATGGTACTATGTCGGTGAAGACGGAGCCAGCACCAAAGGCTGGAAAGAAATCAACGGCAAATGGTACTTCTTCTACAATGACTTCACGATGGCAACCAGTACCTTAATTGACAGCTACAAAGTCGGCAAAGACGGAGCTATGATCGAAAACTAAATAAAGAATCAAAAACCAGCAATCATTCAAGCACTCCCGCAGATTTGCTGGTTTTTGTCTATAGATAACTAAGATTGCTATAAAAATGGTTGATGAAGCAACCGTGTTTAGGTTTGCTTTTCGTTTTTCACCTAATGGAGCCGATCAAGTTGCCGGGGAAGTGGGGCGATCGTACCGGATGCGGTGGCCTTGAGAGTGGCGGCGGCTGTGATACCAGCTCGTAATTTCTGCCTTTGCAGGACTGTTAGTGTCTCTTAAAGCGGAGAACTGACGCGTTAATGCCAGAAACGGCCAATGTTTGAGCACAGCGAGTTTTGGCGTTTCTGGCATTGCATTTAGCGTCAGTTCTCCGCTTTTAGAGACACTTACAGTCCGAAACCGCTGAAAATACGAGCTGGTATCACAGCCGCCGCCACTCTCAAGGCCACCGCATCCGGTACGATCGCCCCACCTCCCCTCGCGAATTCAATCACGGAATAACCTCAAGTTATGATTTGAATTCCAATCTTATATACTTTTTCCAAATAAAATCCCTGTCGGATGTTGAAAATTCAGGATAAATGCGCTAAACTGTTAAGAACACATTATTTTAAGAACACAGATCAGAGGAGACTTGCCATGATTGGAAAGATCGTGACGATTCCAGGTGATGGAATCGGGCCAGAGATTGTCAGGGAGGCCTGTAAGGTTTTAGAACAGGTCGGGAAGGTATTCGGCCATACCTTTACATATACAGAAGTGCTGATGGGAGGCTGCTCCATCGATGTTCACGGAGTACCGCTGACCGAAGAAGCATTGAATACAGCAAAGCAAAGCGAGGCAATCCTGCTGGGGGCAGTCGGAGGAGATGTAGGTAATTCCAGATGGTACGATGTGGCACCGCATTTAAGACCTGAGGCTGGGCTGTTGGCGATCCGCAAGGGTCTTAATTTATTTGCCAACATCCGTCCGGCTTATTTATATAAGGAACTGGCCGATGCATGTCCATTAAAACGGGAGATTATCGGAGACGGCTTTGATATGGTAATTATGCGGGAACTGACCGGCGGCCTTTATTTTGGCGAACGGCACACAGAGACTGTTGACGGGGTGCTTCAGGCTACCGATACGCTGGTTTATAATGAGAATGAGATCCGCCGGATAGCTGTTAAGGCATTTGATATTGCCATGAAACGTAAAAAAGAAGTTATTAGTGTAGATAAAGCGAATGTGCTGGATTCTTCGAGACTCTGGCGAAAGGTTGTGGAAGAAGTGGCCGGGGATTATCCGGAGATCACACTGACCCATATGCTGGTAGATAATTGTGCAATGCAGCTGGTGATGAATCCCGGACAGTTTGATGTGGTACTGACTGAAAATATGTTTGGGGATATTTTATCAGATGAGGCAAGCATGATTACCGGTTCGATCGGAATGCTGTCATCCGCCAGTCTGAATGAAACAAAATTCGGTATGTATGAGCCAAGTCATGGTTCGGCACCAGATATAGCGGGAAAAGGTTTGGCCAACCCGATTGCAACGATACTATCTGCGGCAATGATGCTTCGCTATTCGTTTGATCTGGATCGTGAAGCAGATGCCATAGAGGCAGCTGTGCAGCAGGTACTGACAGAAGGCTACCGGACCGGCGATATTATGTCGGAGGGCTGTCGGCAGGTAGGCACCACGGAGATGGGAGATTTGATCGCCCAGCGGATATAAAGGAGGAAGAGTCATGAGAAGTGATTATGTAAAAAGCGGTATGCAGCAGGCACCACATCGTTCCCTGTTCAACGCATTGGGAATGACAAAAGAAGAACTGAATAAACCTCTGATCGGGATTGTCAGTTCCTACAATGAGATTGTCCCGGGACATATCAACCTGGATAAAATTGTCGAAGCAGTGAAGCTGGGGGTAGCGATGGCGGGCGGTACTCCAATTGTCTTCCCGGCAATTGCCGTTTGTGATGGGATTGCAATGGGTCATACCGGTATGAAATATTCGCTGGTAACCCGTGATCTGATTGCTGATTCGACGGAATGTATGACCATGGCACACCAATTTGATGCCCTGGTTATGGTTCCAAACTGTGATAAAAATGTGCCGGGGTTGCTGATGGCAGCGGCACGGCTTAATATTCCGACGGTATTTGTCAGCGGAGGTCCGATGCTGGCCGGTCGTGTACAAGGACATAAAACAAGCCTTTCCAGTATGTTTGAGGCAGTCGGTGCTCACGCAGCCGGAAAGATGACCGAAGCGGAAGTGGAAGAATTTGAGAATAAAGCATGTCCGACCTGTGGTTCCTGTTCCGGTATGTATACAGCCAACAGTATGAACTGCCTGACTGAAGTTCTGGGAATGGGACTGCCTGGCAACGGCACGATTCCAGCTGTATATTCTGAACGGATTAAGCTGGCCAAACATGCCGGTATGGCAGTTATGGAAATGTACCGCCAGAATATCTGTCCGCGTGATATTATGACAAAAGAATCGTTTTATAATGCCCTGACTATGGATATGGCACTGGGCTGCAGTACCAACAGCATGCTGCATCTGCCGGCAATTGCTCATGAAGCAGGGGTAGAGCTGAATCTGCAGATTGCCAATGAACTGAGTGCCAAGACTCCTAACCTGTGCCATCTGGCTCCGGCAGGACCTACTTATATGGAAGATTTGAACGAAGCCGGTGGAATTCCGGCTGTTATGAAAGAGATTGGCAGTCTAGGTCTGTTGAATCTGGATTGTATGACAGTGACCGGCCAAACGGTCGGTGAAAATATTTCCAATGCAGTAAACCATAACCCGGAAGTTATCCGTCCGGTCAGCAACCCATACAGTGCCACTGGCGGGATTGCTGTATTAACCGGGAATCTGGCGCCTGACTCCTGTGTGGTAAAGCGTTCGGCAGTTGTTGCTGAAATGCTGGTGCATGAAGGACCGGCCAGAGTGTTCGATTGTGAAGAAGATGCTATTGATGCGATTAAAGGCGGCAAGATTGTCGCTGGTGACGTGGTGGTAATCCGTTATGAGGGACCGAAAGGCGGACCTGGTATGAGAGAGATGCTGAATCCGACTTCGGCGATTGCCGGTATGGGACTTGGCTCTGCCGTAGCACTTATTACAGATGGCCGGTTCTCCGGTGCTTCCCGTGGTGCTTCGATTGGTCATGTCAGTCCTGAAGCAGCGGTGGGAGGACCAATTGCCCTGGTGGAAGAAGGCGATATGATTGCAATTGATATCAATGCCAATACCATTCAGGTCAAAGTCTCTGACGATGAACTGGCAGCCAGAAAGGCGAAATGGCAGCCGCGTGAGCCTAAGGTGACAACCGGCTATCTGAGCCGCTATGCCAAACTGGTAACAAGCGCGGATAAAGGCGCTGTTCTGGCCGGCAATTGATTGGGCATCGGAAACTGATAAATGACTGTATAGATAAGGAGTTGTAGAATGTCTGAAATCACAATGTTAAATGGCTCAGAGATTGTCATTGAATGTCTCAAAGAGCAGGGTGTAAAGACCGTATTCGGCTATCCGGGCGGCGCCATATTGAATATTTATGATGCCCTTTATAAGCATCAGGACGAGATAAAACATATTTTGACATCCCATGAACAGGGTGCCGCCCATGCTGCAGACGGTTATTCCAGAGCTACCGGCAAAGTCGGAGTCTGTCTGGCGACATCCGGTCCGGGTGCCACCAATTTGGTAACCGGAATTGCCACTGCTTACATGGATTCCATTCCGATGGTGGCAATTACCTGTAATGTTGGTGTTAATCTGCTGGGCAGAGACAGTTTTCAGGAAATCGATATCGCAGGCATAACGATGCCGATCACCAAATATAACTTTATCGTAAAAGATATTACCAAACTGGCTGATACGATCCGCCGCGCTTTTAAGATTGCCCAGAGCAATCGTCCCGGTCCGGTTCTTGTGGATATCACAAAAGACGTAACAGGCGGTACCTGTGAATACTCACCGAAAGAACCAGAAGCGATTGTTCGTTTGACAGAGACGATCCGCGAGGAAGATATGGAACAGGCGCTTTACATGATCAGGAAGGCGCAGAAACCATTTATTTTTGTTGGTGGCGGAGCGGTTCTGGCCGATGCCAGTGAAGAGCTGCGTACCCTGGCACACCGGATTCAGGCACCTGTAGCCGATTCTCTGATGGGAAAAGGGGCATTTGACGGGACTGATGAACTGTATACCGGTATGGTCGGTATGCATGGAACTAAAACATCCAACTTCGGGATTACCGAGTGCGACCTGCTGATCGTAGCCGGGGCGCGTTTCAGCGACCGGGTGACCGGCAATGCGACCAAATTTGCTAAAAATGCAAAGATTCTGCAGATTGATGTGGATCCCGCTGAAATCAACAAAAACATCCGGACGCATGCGAGCATCATCGGCGACCTGAAGATTATTTTACGGAAGCTGAATGCCAGACTCGATCCGGTTAATCACGATGAATGGATTGCTCATGTAGATCGGCTGAAAGACATGTATCCGCTTCGCTACAATAAAGAACTACTGACTGGCCCTGGTGTCATCGAAGAGATCTATGATCTGACCAAGGACATCGATGCCGTCATTACTACCGAAGTAGGACAGCATCAGATGTGGGCAGCTCAGTTCTATAAATACAAAAAGCCTAGAACCTTGTTGACTTCCGGGGGTCTGGGAACCATGGGCTATGGACTGGGAGCTTCACTGGGAGCTAAGATGGGATGCAGCGATACCGGAAGGGCTGATGTTCCGGTATTCAATATTGCCGGTGATGGCTGTTTCCGTATGAATATGAATGAGATTGCAACCGCAACCCGTTACAATATTCCTGTTATTCAGGTTATTATCAATAACCACGTACTGGGAATGGTGCGCCAGTGGCAGAATCTGTACTATGGTAAACGATATTCACATACAATATTGGATGATTCAGTAGATTTTGTAAAACTGGCAGAGGCAATGGGAGCCAGGGCATATCGTGTCACTAATATGGAAGAACTGCGGACTGCATTGAAAGAAGCAATGGAATTAATGGCTCCGGTTGTAATCGACTGCCAGATCCACTGTGATGATAAAGTGTTCCCAATGGTATCGCCAGGTGCAGCAATTCAGGATGCATTTGATGATAATGATTTAAAAATAAATTAACAGGAAAAGAAAGGGAGGAAGGAACAATGGGAAGAGTGTATAACTTTTCAGCAGGGCCGGCCGTATTACCGGAAGAGGTTCTGAAAGAAGCTGCAGAAGAAATGCTGGATTACAGAGGTTGTGGTATGTCAGTAATGGAGATGAGCCATCGATCTAAGGTCTATGAAAGCATTATATCAGAAGCAGAATCAGACCTCCGCGATTTGATGCAGATTCCGGACAATTATAAGGTTTTGTTCCTTCAGGGTGGCGCAAGTCTGCAGTTTTCAGCGATTCCTCAGAATCTGATGAAAAATGGCGTTGCAGATTACATCATTACAGGGCAGTGGGCAAAAAAAGCATTTAAAGAAGCTCAGAAGTATGGTAAGGCAGTAGCAGTTGCATCCAGTGAGGATAAAACCTTCAGCTATATTCCCGATTGTTCCGATCTGCCGATTGATGATGATGCAGATTATGTATACATCTGTGAGAACAATACGATTTACGGAACAAAATTCCATACATTGCCAAACACCAAAGGAAAAACGCTGGTAGCAGATGTTTCTTCCTGCTTTTTATCGGAACCGGTTGATGTTTCTAAATACGGTATTATTTATGGCGGCGTCCAGAAGAATATCGGACCGTCCGGGGTAGTAATCGTGATTATTCGCGAGGATCTGATTACAGAGGATGTATTGCCGGGAACACCGACAATGTGCCAGTACAAGATTCATGATGATAATAAGTCGCTTTACAACACACCGCCAGCTTATGGTATTTATATCTGCGGAAAAGTATTCCAATGGCTTAAGAAACAGGGCGGTCTGTCAGCCATGAAAGAAAACAATGAAAAGAAAGCAAAAATCCTGTATGATTTCCTGGATTCAAGCAATGTCTTCCACGGAACGGTAGTTAAAGAAGACCGCTCTCTGATGAATGTTCCATTCGTAACCGGGAATGATGACCTGGATGCGCAGTTTATCAAGGAAGCAACTGCCGCTGGTTTTGTCAGTCTAAAAGGACATCGCAGCGTAGGAGGCATGCGTGCCAGCATTTACAATGCAATGCCAATCG
Source organism: Lachnospiraceae bacterium (assembly GCA_051654925.1). Lineage (GTDB taxonomy): Bacteria > Bacillota > Clostridia > Lachnospirales > Lachnospiraceae > Brotaphodocola. The sequence goes on from JBOFYZ010000037.1 coordinate 7,324, forward strand.
AAGGTGTAGAAAAACTGGTAGCCTTCATGAAGAAATTCGAGGAGGAACATACCGCATGAAAAGAATCCATTGCCTAAATGCAATATCCAATCATGGCACCGACCTGCTGACCGAGGACTACGTGCTGACCGACAATAAAGACGAGGCAGAAGGTATTTTGGTCAGAAGTGCGTCGCTTCACGATATGGAGTTTTCCGACAATCTTCTGGCAGTAGCCCGGGCCGGAGCCGGTGTCAACAACATTCCGTTAGACACCTGTGCAGAAAAAGGAATTGTAGTCTTCAACACCCCCGGTGCTAACGCAAACGGCGTTAAAGAACTGGTCATAGCAGGCCTGCTTCTGGCATCCCGCGATATCATTGGTGGTATCGACTGGTGTAAAACCATCAAAGATGATCCGGCTATCGCCAAAGCCGTTGAACAGGGTAAGTCAAATTTTGCCGGATGTGAAATCAAAGGCAAGAAATTAGGCGTTATCGGCCTGGGTGCCATCGGTGCAGAGGTAGCCAATACGGCTGCTGCACTCGGAATGGAAGTTTACGGCTACGATCCTTACATATCTGTCAAAGGCGCCTGGATGCTGACCCGTGAGGTCAAATACACAAAAAATGTAGAAGTAATCTACCAGGAATGTGACTACATCACCCTTCATGTTCCGTTAGTAGATGGAACCAAAGAAATGCTGAATGCAGATGCTTTCGCATCCATGAAAGACGGTGTAGTAGTCTTGAACTTCTCCAGAGACCTGTTGGTAAAAGATGATGATATGGCAGCCGCCTTAGCATCAGGCAAAGTCAAAAACTACGTCACCGATTTCCCGAACCCCACGGTAGCTCATATGGATGGCGTCATCATGATTCCTCATCTTGGAGCATCCACCGAGGAGTCCGAAGACAACTGTGCCAGAATGGCAGTCCAGGAGATCGTAGATTACCTGGACAATGGCAATATCCACAAATCGGTCAACTACCCATCCTGTGACATGGGCATCTGCCAGACCGCCTGCCGTATTGCTGTGTTCCACTTAAACGTCCCGAACATGATCGGCCAGATAACCGGAAGCCTTGCTGCCGAAGGTATCAACATCACGGATATGACAAATAAGAGCAAGGCAAAATACGCCTACACCCTGATGGACCTTGAGAAGGTACCGGATGATGCGGTAGTAGAGAAGCTGCGCAGTATCGAGGGGATATTGAGAGTCAGAGTAATATAATCCAGAGGGGTCGGGTTCCAGAGTGTTTCATTTATAAATAAAGCAAGCATAAATATCAACCCAAACGGTCGATACTTATGCTTTTTTTACTCGGCTGAGCGACTAAAGTCGGCGGGAGGGAATGGGGGCGCAGGGACAGCGGCGGGGGTGCGTTGGGGTTTGCTGCATTTGCAGGACTATTAGGAAATCCTGGTCTTTAAAATGATGCGTTACAAGCGGAATTGTTGCTTTGTTTGAGCGCAGCGAGTTAAGCCAATTCCGCTTGTTGTACTTAGCATCATTTTAAAGGCCTGGATTCCCTTATAGTCCGAAACAGCAGCAAACCCCAACGCACCCCCGCCGCTGTCCCTGCGCCCCCATTCCCTCCCATTGCAACTTTACTCCCTCAGCAACCTCTCTATATCGAGGAGTCCCCACCCCTGCTGTGTATGCGGCAGCCCAAGATCGGCACAGCGTTCCCGCAGCCGCAGTTTAATATCCTTATTTGTCATATCCGGATATTTCTCCAGCAGCAGCGCAATTGCTCCTGATACCAGCGGTGTAGCCATACTGGTTCCGCTTTTGGTAGTATATTGTCCCCTTTGGTTCGAGCAGCATATGATGGAGGCACCCGGAGCAACCAGGTCCGGTTTTAATACACATGACCCGGTCGGCCCACGTCCGGAATAGTCAACCATGCGGCTGCCCATGACACTTACTTCTTTGTAATCATCAGAACATCCGACTGTTATTACTTTACGGCTGATTCCCGGTGTGGTGATAGTACAGCGTTGGGGTCCCATATTTCCGGCGGCCACTACAACAACAAGACCATCATCCCAAGCCTCGTTCACCCCTCTTACCAGAGCGGAGTTTTCCTCGATCCCTTTCCGTGACAGAGAACCGACCGATATATTAACGATTCGGATATTATAATTAATGCGGTTACACCGGATCCACCGGAGCCCTGTTAATACATCAGAGGCATAGCCGTTGCCGCGGCGATCCAGCACCTTTACCGGAATCAGATTGCAGCCTGTGGCAATTCCATGGTATTTTCCATTGCTGGATTTGCCGCTGCCGCCGATGATACCGCAGATATGGGATCCATGAGAATTATCATCATATGGAGAAGTTTGCCTGCGTACAATATCGGTAAATGCAACAATACGATTATCAAAATCTTCATGAGGAAAGCAGCCGGTATCCAATACAGCAACACCGATTCCTTTTCCGGTCAGACTTCCGGCTACCTGTTCATGAATCTGAAGTCTTGCTTGATTCAAAAAATTCACCTGTGACTTTCTGCTGTATTACTATTATGGTATTCAAAAAAGGCGCAGGGTTGCGTCTGTTTCAACCTTAAGAATTTCTTCAGAATCTATTTAAACATTATACACACATTATCGAAAGCATTGTGTTATACTAAGTACATAGAAATGTAAGAAATATCCTATATCCGTAATCCTTTTTGTAGGTCCGAAATCCTAAAAGAAAAATGAAAACCCTGTGCTCCATCACAGCACAGGGATTTTTCTGCCCTTTATTTGACATTTGGAGGTTGGTTGTGCTATAGTGAAACAGTCAAATAATTACCGGCAGTTTTTTTCAAAAGCCGTCCTGCCTGCTGCGCTTCTGCAGATCGATATTTCCCGAATCCCTAAAAATCCCGAAAAAGAAGTTGACATTTTAATGTAATTATAATATGATTAGATCAGAAAAAGAACATTTGTTCGCTTGGAGGATAACGAATGAACAGAGATGAAAAATTAAAGGCATTAGATGCCGCAATTACGCAGATAGAGAAGTCCTATGGTAAAGGATCTGTGATGAAGCTGGGAGATTCCGGCAAGAATATGAATATTGAGACGGTCCCGACAGGTTCCATCAGCCTTGACGTTGCATTAGGATTGGGAGGCATACCCAAAGGGCGTATCATAGAAGTTTACGGTCCGGAGTCCAGTGGTAAGACAACCGTTGCCCTGCACATGGTAGCGGAGGTGCAAAAGCGTGGCGGCATTGCAGGATTTATTGATGCTGAGCATGCGTTGGATCCGGTCTATGCCAAGAAGATTGGGGTTAATATCGATGAACTGTATATTTCTCAGCCGGACAATGGTGAACAGGCACTGGAAATTACTGAGACGATGGTTCGTTCGGGTGCTGTAGATATTGTCATCGTGGACTCTGTTGCAGCACTGGTGCCCAAGGCGGAGATTGACGGTGAGATGGGAGACTCTCACATGGGACTTCAGGCCCGCCTGATGTCACAGGGGTTGAGAAAGCTGACTGCTATTATCAGCAAGTCCAATTGTACTGTGATTTTCATTAACCAGCTCCGTGAGAAGATTGGTGTTATGTTTGGTAATCCAGAGACAACTACCGGTGGACGGGCGTTAAAGTTTTATGCATCCGTTCGTATGGACGTCCGTAGAATAGAAACATTGAAACAAGGCGGAGAGATGATCGGAAACCGTGTCCGTGTTAAAGTGGTTAAGAATAAGATTGCACCGCCGTTTAAAGAGGCAGAATTCGATATTATGTTCGGACAGGGGATTTCCAGGGAAGGTGATATCCTGGATCTGGCCGCCAAAGAGAATATTATTGAGAAGAGTGGAGCCTGGTATGCATACAATGGCGCCAAGATAGGACAGGGCCGTGAGAATGCCAAAGGTTATCTGAGAGAGAACCCAGCTGTGTTCCAGGAGGTAGAAAATAAAGTCCGTGAGCAATACGGATTACAGGGAGCCGCCCCGGCAGCAGAACCGACGAAGAAGTCCGATGCAAAATAAGAAAAGAGTTAGTTGATATGCGAGCAAAGAAATCAGCACGGGAATATTCCTTATCGATGCTGGAACGTTTTGACCGGACCGAACATGAGGTTCGGTCAAAACTCAGAGAAAAGGAGTATGAACCGGAAGAAATTGAAGAGGCTGTCAGTTTTCTAAAAGAATATCGTTTTATTGACGACGCGGAATATGCCAGGAAGTATATCCGCGTCTATTCGTCTAAAAAGAGTATACGAAAGATGCGGTTTGATCTGGAGCGAAAAGGTATTAACAAAGAAGTAACCTCTGAAGCATTGGAGGAATATCCGGTGGACGAAGAAGAACAGGTTTTTCGGCTGATGCAGAAGAAGGGGTATCAGCCGGGGGAATATATGGAACCGGCAGCTTATCAGAAGCTGGCAGGAGCCCTGGCCCGGAAAGGATATTCCTATCAGGTAATCCGCAGGGCTATGTCCCGTGCTCCGCAAGAAGATTGGTTACACTAGTACTAGTACTGCGATGAAACTTGTCCAAGAGAGGCTGATTACTAGTTAAGATACTTGACATAATGCATAAAAACGTTTAAAATTGTAGTGTTGTATTTTTGTACAATGAAAATTAAATAAGGAGGTGCTCCTGTGTTAACAACCGTAATAGCAGTAGTAATAACGCTGTGTGTTGTAGCGCCTATTACCTGGTGGGCTGCGGTGACTCATCGTAAAAAAACGTATGAGACCAAAATTGGTACCGCAGAGGAAAAAGCCAGAGAGATAATAGATCAAGCGTTAAAAACGGCAGAGACAAAGAAGCGAGAAGCTCTCCTGGAAGCGAAAGAAGAGTCAATTAAGACTAAGAATGAGCTGGATAAAGAGACAAAGGAAAGAAGAGCAGAGCTTCAGCGCTATGAAAGACGTGTACTAAGTAAAGAGGAAAATTTAGAAAAGAAATCAGAAAACATGGAAAAACGGGAGGCAACAATCGCTGCCCGGGAGGAAAACCTTAACAAAAGGAATGCAGAAGTTGATGCATTGTATGAAAAAGGGATACAGGAACTGGAGAACATATCAGGCCTGACCTCCGAACAGGCGAAGGAATACCTGTTGAAGTCAGTGGAGGCGGATGTCAAGCATGATACTGCCAAAATGATTAAAGAATTAGAGAACAAAGCAAAAGAAGAAGCTGACAAAAAGGCGAAAGATTTAGTGGTTACTGCGATTCAAAGATGTGCGGCTGACCATGTGGCGGAGACAACAGTATCGGTTGTCCAGCTTCCAAATGATGAAATGAAAGGTCGTATTATTGGCCGTGAGGGACGGAATATCCGTACTCTGGAGACCATGACAGGGGTTGAACTGATTATCGATGATACACCGGAAGCGGTAGTGTTATCTGGATTTGATCCGATTCGAAGAGAAGTTGCAAGAATTGCTTTAGAGCGATTAATCGTAGATGGACGTATTCATCCGGCCAGAATTGAAGAGATGGTGGAGAAGGCACAACGTGAAGTAGAAGCGAATATGCGTGAAGACGGAGAAGCCGCTACTTTGGAAGTAGGCATCCACGGAATTCATCCGGAATTAGTTAAATTACTGGGCAAAATGAAATTCAGAACCAGTTATGGGCAGAATGCTTTAAAGCATTCCATGGAAGTTGCTCACCTGACTGGACTACTGGCTGCGGAATTGGGCATAGACGTCCGTTTAGCAAAACGCGCCGGTTTATTACATGACATTGGTAAATCCATCGACCATGAGATGGAAGGTTCCCACGTTCAGCTTGGTGCTGATTTATGTAGAAAGTATAAAGAATCAGCCATTGTAGTGAATGCTGTTGAATCTCATCATGGTGATGTTGAGCCGCAGAGCCTGATCGCTTGTCTGGTACAAGCCGCAGATACGATATCTGCTGCAAGACCGGGGGCAAGACGTGAAACTCTGGAAACATATACGAACCGATTGAAACAGCTGGAGGATATCACAAATTCATTCAAGGGAGTAGATAAATCCTTTGCAATTCAAGCCGGCCGGGAAGTGAGAATTATGGTAGTACCTGAGCAGGTTACGGATGATGATATGGTATTAATGGCACGTGATATTTCCAAGCGCATTGAAGATGAGCTGGAATATCCAGGTCAGATTAAAGTAAATGTTATCCGGGAATCCCGTGCAACAGATTACGCAAAATAAGAAAAAAGGCTCTGCAGAGGTATTCTGCAGAGCTTCTTTGATACCCCCCGCAGCAGGAATATCTTACATTTTTCTTCCATAAGGTTACAAATTTTGATCATGCTTGACTTTGGACATTGGATATAATAGAGTAAATATATAAATAATGGAAATAAAAACAGGGGGTTTAATACAGATGAGTTATATAAAAAGGGCAATGTCTACCATGTTGATATTAGCATTGCTGATGAGCCTGACTGCGCTTCCGGCTTTTGCAGCATCACGTAAGAAGATCAATTCAATCAGTATCAATATTACAGCTAATATAAAGCCGGAAACCAAGTACGGCGATGAAGAAGTGGACATAGATGTTAAGAGTGGTAAATGCAGTTTTGATTATTATGAAATAGAAAATGTCGGTTTTGAATGGATGGAAGATGATGTTCCTGAACTGACACTTTATTTTGCGGCAGATGAAGGATACTACTTTGCCCTGGGAAAGGCCAGCAGTATCAAAATGACAGGGGCAACATATGTATCTGCCTCTAAGCAGGATTCTTCAGAAACTCTGGTTATGAAAGTAAAATTATCATCCCTGGCAGAGACTGTGGGAGATGATACTGAGGTGACACTGCATACAAGCGGATATGCAGTGTGGAGTGAGGCTCGTGGTGCCGGAAGCTATGAGCTGCGTCTGTACCGTAACGGTGTTGGTGTAGGAGCTTCTTACCTGACCACTACCGATACTCATTATGATTTTCGCTCGATGATGAACCGTACGGGTTCCTATTCGGTGAAAGTGCGACCGGTGAATAAGCTTGTTACAGATAACAAAGGGACGTGGACGGAGTCTGCCGTCATAACGCTTGATCAGGATATGGTTAATGCAATTAAAAATGGCGAGGCAGGCGGTATGCCTGTTTATATTACCGGTGACTGGGTTAAAGATGATAATGGATGGTGGTACCGTCATAGTGATGATTCTTATACCAGCAACAACTGGGAAGAGATTGACAGCAAATGGTTCTTCTTCGATGAAACCGGCTATATGCAGACCGGCTGGATCGACTGGAATGATCAAAAGTATTATTGCAGTGAGACAAATGGTGCGATGCTCAGGAATACCACCACTCCGGATGGTTATATGGTCGGAGAGGATGGTACCCGGGTGAATAGCCGTTAACTGTCAGGATCTTTTTGCTCCTTAGCCCCGCCTGGAATGGCGGGGTCTTTCATTTGGTAAAATCTAAAATGTTCTTTGGTATCAGGGTTTCTGACAATTTCTGACCGGTTCTTGGTCAGGAATTTGGTGAGTTCATAACAATTAATCCAAATCTCACCATTCCCTTCTTTTTGAGATTCATCAAAAATCAGCTGTATACCGAAATGCAGATGCGGCTCATCTATATTATTCGTGTTTTCAGTCTTGCTGTATCCGGTCCGTCCAAGATAACCAATCACATCACCGGCCTGGACGATACTCCCTTCCTGTAATGATTTATGATACGGATAATTCTGACGCAGATGTGCGTAATAGTAGTAACGTTTCTGATCAAAACTGCGGATACCAAGCCGCCAGCCGCCATATTGATTCCAGCCGATAGCTTCGACGTAGCCGGATTCAATGGCAATAACCGGAGATCCCACCTGTCCCATTAAATCATGACCAAGGTGCTGTCTGCGGTATCCATAGCTGCGGGATGTTCCGAAATCGTCAAAGTCCTGGTATGGATAGTTTTTGGCAAGTGGATGAAAGGATTTTAAACCATATTTGGTGACCCATACAATTTCATCCGGGTTGGCATCGGCCTGAGCGTCAGTTGCCGGTACCTGAATATCGTAGGTACCGACCATCCCGCCCAGGACGGCTTCGTAAGCTTCCAGATAATAAGGATAATATTTTTTTTCGGCAGTAAGCTCATCTATGGATTGGCCTGATTGCAGTTTGGCAACCAGTTCATTCAGGTCTTTTTCACGGTAACGTGAAAAGTCTCCGCCATAAGTGGCACCCAGATAGGCCAGCAGTTCGATCCAGTTGTAATGAGGTTCCTGCTGGAAGCTGTCTACGTCATATCGAAGCGCATGATGCATTGCTTCGGCCGTGACATTAAAGTCGACCCATTTGATGAAATTTTTTTCATTAGAAGGACTCGCCTGAGAAATCGGAGAAGCCTGGCGTGAAAAGAATCCCGAAATGATCCAGGATCCGATCAGAAAAAGAAGAACAAGAGATTCGATAATAATAAGAATGAAGCTACCTTTGTTCCCTGTTGTGTTTTTCATGGACAGACTCCCTTGTTAAGACATATATTCTAACTAAAAATATGTTGAAAGCTGAAAAAATATACGCAATAACAATGGATCATTCGATGAAAACAATCCTTTGACTTCCAATTTCAAAGAAGATATGTTACTATAATTTCTAAAGTAATGTAACTGCCACGGAGGGCTGAAAATGAGAGATTTGGATTATTTGAAGCTGTTAGCGAAGGAATATCCCAGTGTAAAAGAGGCGTCCAGCGAGATCATCAATCTGATGGCAATCTGCGGACTGCCGAAGGGAACCGAGTATTTTTTCAGTGATTTACATGGCGAGCATGAAGCGTTTATTCATTTGCTCCGCAGTGCATCAGGTATTATACGCGTAAAGATAAAGGAGACATTTGGGCACATCATCCCGGAAGAGGAGCAGGTTGAGCTTGCCAACATGATTTATTATCCCCACCGCAATCTGGCCAGGATGACCCATGATGGGCGGGATACGGAAGACTGGCAGCGAATTACCATATACCGTCTGGTTCAGATCTGTAAGGAGGTTTCTTCGAAATATACGCGTTCAAAAGTGCGGAAGAAGATGCCGAAACAATTTGCTTATATTATTGACGAATTATTGCACGTTGATTATAATGATGAAAATAAACGGGTATATTATGGTGAGATAATCCATTCAATTATTGAGACTCAGGTTGCCGATAAGTTTATTATAGCTTTGTGTGAATTAATCCAGAATCTGACGATCGATGGTCTGCATATTATCGGTGATATATTTGACCGGGGACCCCGGGCTGATATTATTATGAATGAACTGATGCAGTTTCATGATGTAGATATACAGTGGGGGAATCACGACATCTCCTGGATGGGTGCAGCTACCGGCAATCCTGCCTGTATCTGTAATGTATTGCGGATAGCTATCAGCTACAACAACTTTGATGTGCTGGAGGATGGTTACGGCATTAATCTGCGTCCGCTGTCTATGTTTGCCGCACGTGTATATAAAGATGATGACTGTGAACTGTTTGCTCCCAAGATCCTGGACGAGAACATCTACGATGCTGTAGATCCCGGTCTGGCTGCCAAAATGCATAAAGCCATTGCCATGATCCAGTTCAAAGTAGAGGGTCAGATCATCAGGCGCCACCCCGGTTACAAGATGGATGACAGAATCCTGCTTGAGGCAGTAGATTTTGAAAATGGAACCGTAAAGATTGGAGAAAACGTATATCCGATGCTGGATATGGAATTTCCGACGGTAAATCCTAAGAATCCGCTGCAGCTGACCAGAGAAGAAGAAGAATTATTACATACACTGGTGATGTCCTTCCAACACAGCGAGCTGCTGCATAAGCATATCAGTTTTCTGTATTCCAATGGAGATCTGTATAAGTGTTACAACTCTAATCTGCTGTATCATGGCTGCATTCCGATGCGTGCCGATGGCAGCTTTGAAGAAATGATCTGCGATGGCGAACCGTTGTATGGCAAAGATCTGATGGATTATATCAGCGGTCAGATCCATAATGCATATTTTCTGAGTGATGAGGATCCTCAAAAATGTAATGCCCGGGATTTTATGTGGTATTTATGGTGCGGTGCCAAATCTCCTGTGTTCGGGAAAGATAAAATAACTACATTCGAACACTATTTTGTAGCCGATAAGGCGACCCACAAAGAAACGATGAACCCTTATTATAAACTGAGTCAGAAGGAAGCTGTTTGTGACAGGATTCTGGCTGAATTCGGACTGCCGGATCATGGCTCTCACATTATCAATGGTCATGTGCCGGTCAAGATCAAGGATGGCGAAACACCGGTCAAAGCCAACGGTAAATTGTATATTATCGATGGCGGTCTGTCAAAAGCGTACCAGGCGCATACCGGGATTGCAGGCTACACCCTGATTTATAATTCCAGACATCTGGCGCTGGCAGAACATAAACCGTTTGATCCAAATAAAGAGAGCACACCCAAAGTATCAATTGTCGAAAAGATGAAAAAGCGTGTGATGGTAGAGGATACTGATAAAGGAAAAGAACTGACTGCTGTGATCGACGATCTGAAGGAACTGGTAGCTGCTTTCAGACGTGGTGAGATTAAGGAGAAGGTTGATTAGTAAAGAGGAGATCAGTAATGATTAAAGGAGAATTTCTGCAGGGACTGCAGGACGCTTTGTCAGGAGAAGTTCCGCCGGCAGTCGTGCAGGAGAATCTGAGATATTATGATGATTATATTAGAACACAATCCCGAAACGGGAGATCCGAAACAGAAGTGCTTGAGGAACTTGGATCGCCCCGCCTGATTGCCCGGACTATCATTGAAGCTACACCCGGCGCAGGCGAAGGTGGATATGAACCATATCGGACCAGCGAACCACACCGGACTGAGAATACCTACAATCAAAATCAAAACTCCAATATCCATTACTATAACCTGAACAAATGGTATTGGAAGGTGCTGGGCATCATTCTGACAGCTGCCATCATTTTGCTTGTCGTGTCGGTTGTCGCTGGTCTGCTAAGCCTGGTCATCCCAATGCTGCCTGTCATTGGCTTAGTCATCCTGATCATGTATTTTATACGGGGAAAGTGATGGTTGGTTATCCATAAGCGGAATGGAGGAAGCAGGATGCAAAAGAGCAGTTTATACCTAAATCATCTCTACCGTCAGGTAGCCGTTGAATATACCTGTGAGTTCATTCAGGATTTACCTGCGGAGATCGGAAGACTGCATGTCCAGAGAAAGAGTACCAGGCAGGGAATCCATTACCTGGACTGGAATATGTGCTATCATAACGATGTTTTTGTGAATCGAAAAGGTGCGCTGGAACAGGAAGAAATCCAGATTATCTTTTTTGTAAATCGTGGGATGGACTGGAATGTTGATGGTCAGCAGCGCCCGGTTCAAATGGAGAAGGGCGATATGAGTATCTACTGGAACCACAATATGACCACATCCGCCTGCTATCCCGGACAATGTGAGTTTGAGTTCAGGAGTATTCAGATACCCTGCCGTTATTTCTGGGATACTCTGGAGGAGCATCTGGAGGATGGGCAGAGACGAAAGCTGGAGCGGGCACTCAGACAGGAAGTGGCCAGGGCGGTTTCTACGCCGCAGATGTGGCGTCTGCTGGGTGAAATCAAACAGCTGGAACCATATGGCGGCGGTCTGATGTCGCTGCAGCTGGAAGGGAAAGTTCTGGAATTAATGGCATTGTGCCTGAATGAAATTATGGAGCCTGGACGTGGTTATTCGGCCGGACGGAGTCAATTATCCAGAACGGATCAGGATACGATCCGGGAAGCAAAGAGAATTATTAATCTCCAGCCGGCGGCAGTCCCCGGCTGCCGTGATCTGGCAAAGCAGCTGAATATCAGCACATCAAAGCTCACCAGAGGCTTTTTGGAGCTATATGGAACAACTATGCACGCTTACGTGGTAGAACGGCGTCTGGAGCAGGCTGCGGCATTACTGGGGGAAGGAAGATGCAATGTAAGTCAGGCCGCGATATTGTCGGGGTATTCCAATCTTAGTCATTTCTCATCATCATTTAAGAAGAAATATGGTATTCTGCCTAAGGATTACAAATAAAAATAAAAAGTGTTAAAAAAATAATGTTTTTTGGTAGAAAAGGTGATAGAAAAAACGTAAACTACACGTGGGTTAGCAAAAACTAACTCAAGTGTAGTTTTAATTATGTGAGAGAGGAGTACGTATTATGTTGCAAAAAGTAATGAAATATGCGGGTCCGATGAAAAAGACGACCCTGATGTCCTGCCTGGTTTTGTTGGGCGGAGTGTTGATGAGTGTCGTTCCCTTTTTTCTGGCTTCGCAGATTATTACACCGCTGTTCATGGGGAATCAAATGTCATCATCCTACATTATGATCCGGATTCTGGGGGTTCTGTGCTGTCTCATTCTGCATGCCTGTCTGTATATACAGGGGCTGGTGCTTTCGCATGAAGCGGCCTATTATACTCTGATGCAGATCCGGATTTCAATGCAGAAAAAGATGGAAATTCTGCCACTTGGCATCATTCAGGAAACGGGAGTGGGAACCATGAAAAAAATGCTGGTAGACGACGTTGACAGCATCGAAATCCTGCTGGCTCATGCATTGCCGGAAGGATTTGCCAATAGTATGATTCCGGTTATTGTGTACATATCTATGTTTACGGTTGACTGGAAACTGGCATTGATGTCCCTGGCCTCCCTGCCGTTTGGTATGGCAGCAATGGCGGCAATGTATGGGATTGGAATGAAGGAAATGGAAAACTACTATAAGACGGGGCAGATCATGAACCAGACCATTGTCGAGTATATTAACGGAATGGAAGTCGTTAAGGTGTTTAATAAGGAAGGCGAATCCTATCGGCGGTTTCAGCAGGATGTGACGCATTACCGTGATTTTACGCTGGCCTGGTATAAGGCATGCTGGCCCTGGATGGCCCTGTACAACAGCATCCTCCCCTGCACGATGGTGCTTACCCTGCCGCTTGGTTCCTGGTTTGTACTGCAGGGATATTCTTCACTGCCTGACCTGATTCTCGTACTGTGTCTGTCGCTGAGTATCGGAATACCTTTATTAAAGGCAATCGGGTTTCTCCCCTCTATGCCTCAGGTTAATTATAAGATATCTGCATTGGAAGATATTCTAAAAGCGGAGCCATTAAGGCAGGATAACCAGGCATTTAAAGGACGTGATCACTCGGTTACGTTCGATGATGTTGTCTTTGCCTATGAGGAGAAAGCAGTTATCAGGAATGTCAGCCTGACTGTTTTGGAAGGAACTACTACCGCTCTGGTAGGAGCGTCGGGATCAGGGAAAAGTACGCTGGCAAAACTTCTCGTACACTATTATGATACTGACTCAGGTGCGATCCGGATCGGAGGTCAGAATCTGTGTGATATGAGTCTGGAATCCTTGAATCAGCAAATTTCCTATTTATCTCAGGAGCAGTATCTGTTTCCGGTGTCATTACTGGAGAACATCCGGATGGGTAAACTGAATGCGGCTGATGAGGAGGTTATCGAAGCTGCAAGGCGGGCCCAGTGCATGGAATTTCTGGAAAAGCTTCCGGATGGTATTCATACAGTGGCGGGCGATGGTGGTAAGCAATTATCAGGCGGCCAGCGGCAAAGAATTGCATTGGCACGTGCTATTTTAAAAAATGCTCCGATTGTGGTGCTGGATGAAGCAACTGCATTTACTGATCCGGATAATGAAGAAAAAATGGAGGCAGCGATTGCGGAAGCGGTTAAAGATAAAACTCTGATTGTCATTGCGCACCGCATTCCTTCTATTATCCATGCAGACCAGATCTGTGTGATGGATCAGGGCAGGCTGGCGGCCAGAGGTACCCATGCAGAACTGCTGATAACCTGTGAAGCCTATCAGAAGCTGTGGAATGCTGCAATAGCAAGTGCCAGATGGAATGTGACAGGAGGAAAGGAGGAGCAAGAAAATGTTTAAATTGTTTGGACGAATTCTCAGGCTGTCAGGGACGTATAAAAAACAGATCCAGCTGGCATTTGTATTCTCTGTTTTAAAATCAATGCTCTCACATATGCCGATTTTTGTGGCGTTTGTGGTACTAAATGAATTTTATCAACAGGCCATGGACGTGAGAAAATGCTTATTATCTGGTATTGCCCTGATATCAATTGTGCTGTTGGAAACGCTATCCCAATATATCAGTGACAGGCTCCAGAGTGCTGCAGGATTCAAGATGTTCGCTGAAAAGCGCCTGGAGCTGGGAGCTCATTTAAAAAAACTCCCGATGGGATATTTTACAGATGGTAATATTGGGAAAATCAGTTCAGTCTTAAGTACCGATATGATCTTTATTGAAGAAGTAAGTATGACTACACTGGCTAATATGATGAGTTATGTGTTTTCGGCTATCATCATGATATTGTTTATGGCTGCTTTTGATTTCAGGCTGGGAGCAATTCTGCTGGCCGTCAGCCTGCTGGCGGTTCTGACTGCGGGGAAAATGAACCAGATGCTGCTGGATCAGTCGGCAATCAGGCAGGAACAGAGCGAGAAGCTTACAGATGCAGTGATTTCTTTTACTTCTGGAATATCCATTATTAAAAGCTACAATCTGCTGGGAGAAAAATCTTCTGAGCTTACCGGAAATATCCGAAGGTCAAAGGAGGCGGCACTGGAGTTTGAAACGAAAGCGACACCGTGGCAGAGAACGCTGTATTTGTTTTATGCAGCCGGGGTTGCCCTGCTGTTTGGCCTGGCTATCTGCCTGCAGCAGAAAGGCTTGATTCCCCTGCCGGAACTCATGGGACTGCTGCTGTTTGTTTTTAACGTGTTTGGCCCATTGAAGGCACTATTTGGAGAAGCAACCAGACTGACCGTTATGAACAGCTGTCTGGATCGGATTGAGGCCGTTTTTGATGAAGTGCAGCTGCCGGATCAGGGAACAGAGACAATCTCCAAAAGCCAGGCGGACATTCCGGAGATTTGTTTTGACAACGTCAGTTTTGCTTATGGCACCAAAGATGTGATTAAAAATATCAGCTTTACGGTTCCGGCCAATACCATGCTGGCTCTGGTCGGGCCTTCGGGCGGAGGGAAATCAACGGTGGCGAATCTGCTGGCAAGATTCTGGGATATCCGCTCCGGGAGCATTCAGATCCGTGGCCAGGATATCCGTAATGTACCGGTGGAAGAATTGATGAATCATATCAGTATGGTATTTCAGCGTGTTTATCTGTTTCAGGATACCATTTATCATAATATCAGTATGGGCAAGCCGGGAGCGACCCGGGAGGAAGTATATGAAGCGGCCAGGAAAGCACGTTGTTACGAATTTATCACAGAGTTGCCAAAAGGGTTTGAAACAGTTGTCGGGGAAGGTGGTGCAACCTTATCAGGAGGAGAGAAACAACGCATTTCGATTGCCCGCTGTATTTTAAAAGATGCCCCTATTGTTATTTTAGATGAGGCGACCGCCAGTGTCGATGTAGATAATGAACGATATATCCAGGAGGCGATCACCGCCTTGGTGAAAGGGAAAACCCTTCTGGTTATTGCCCATCGCCTGAATACGATTCAGGCAGCGGATCAGATTATTGTAATAGCAGAAGGCCAGGCCGCACAGTGCGGAACACATCAGACATTAATAAGCGAGCCGGGGATTTATCAGGAATTTGTTAAGATCCGCAGCCGGTCGGTAAATATGGAATTTTAAAGAAAGGGTTGACAGAATCACACTCCATGTATATAATACAAAAGTAACATAATTTAACACTTACGTAATAAGTTGAAACATTTAATCAATAAAAATTTAAAAAATGGAGTGATGGAATGAAGAAAACTTTTTTGTATGCCACCGTATTAACCACCTTATTGTCCTGGGCAGTACCAATGCCAGCCCTGGCCGATGTTACCGAAGCGATAGAAGTCTCTGCTGTTATTGACACCAGCCGAGTAAATATCAATAAAGAAGAAGCAGAACCAGTTGAAGAAGCAGAACCAGTTGAAGAAGCAGAACCAGTTGAAGAAGCAGAACCAGTTGAAGAAGCAGAACCAGTTGAAGAAGCAGTGCAGGTCAGTTCAGAAGATCAGCAGATGATTGAGAATCAGAATGTTCGTCAGAATCTGGTACACTATGCTCTGCAGTTTGTTGGCGGCCGTTATAAAGCGGGCGGGAATGACCCCAATACCGGTGCGGACTGTTCCGGATTTGTTAAATATGTAATGCAGAACGGTGCCGGTGTTACGTTGAACCGTTCATCCAGCTCTCAGGCTACTCAGGGTGTAGCAATCAGTGCCAGTCAGATGCAGCCAGGCGATCTTATTTTTTACGGAAGCGGCTCTCGTATTAATCATGTAGCAATGTATATCGGCAACGGTCAGATTGTACATGCATCTACATACAAAACCGGAATTAAGACTTCGGTCTGGAATTACCGTGCGCCAGTTAAGATTGTAAGTGTTTTAGGATAATAGAATAATAAAGAGAACAACTATTAAGGCCGTTCAGTGTCGCCAAACACTGGGCGGTTTTTTTGTTTACCAGAATGAGGGGAAATCATATCCGACATTAATTCGATGTTGGGGTTCAAGAGGGGTTCAAGACTAGTAGTTTTCTGTTGATGTGAGACGGGATTGGGAGTATAATGGATTAATGATTACGAGATGAGGTATGGATATGGATACGCATCAACAGCTTTTGGAAAAGATAGTTTCCTTCTGTGAGCAGAATGAAAAAGTCAGTACCTTGATACTTATCGGTTCGCAAGCCCGAACAGAATTGCACGCTGATGAATATTCGGACTTGGATTTGATTATGATTGCAAGCGATGTTGCATATTTTATCGAATCGAATGATTGGGTCAAGTGCATAGGAGCGCATCATATTTCTTTTGTAGAGCCTACCATCGGCGGGCAAAAAGAGAAACGCATCCTTTTTGATAATGCTTTGGATGTTGATTTTGTGGTAGTTTCTAAGGAATATGCTCAGGACGTTTTGGCAAGTGACGATGCCCTAAGCATATTAAGCAAAGGATACCGTTTCTTAGTAAACAAAGACAGCTACACTATTCCGGAACAGATTATCAAATATGCTACAACATACGAAATCCCATCAGAAGCCGAATATGTTAATGTAGTAAATGATTTTTGGTATCACACAATCTGGTCTGCTAAGAAGCTACTTCGTGGTGAATTGTGGTCTGCTAAATTTTGCATAGACAGCTACCTGAAATGGAAACTGCTGTGGATGATTGAGCACTATGAGCACGTGACTCACGGGCCGGAATATAATACTTGGTACGGCGGTCGATTTATTGATAGCTGGTCTGATGATGAAGTGAAAGATGGATTAGCAAAATCATTTTCCAATTATAAAAAAGCTGATATGACAGAAGCCCTTTTTGAGACAATGAGCCTATTTCGCTCATTGGCCACAAAAGTAGCACAAGAATATAGTTTTGTATATCCTCGCTGCGCTGATGAGTACAGTAGTAATTGGTTACGTAAGGTGTTTTACGATCATGCGGATACTGAATAGTCCAACATCATGCCAGTTTGGTCCGATGTTCCGCATGAAAACGTAGCAAAAAGACATGCGACCTGTCAAGAGCAAAGCCGCCGTTGGCGGTGGCGCTTCGCGCCACTCTTGACAGGTCGTATGTTTTTTGACCGATTGAACCTTAGACCAATTGCCGAAGCAATCTGATATAATGATTGGATTCTCGCAAAACGTGATCAGCCAGCAGTGGCAAAATAATACTGCGTATTTTGCATTCGTTGATCCCTTTTGTTCCCGCCTCTTTAAAGTCACGATACTTTAGAGTTTCTTGCAAGGTTTTGTCTGTTACGCTATGAATAGTCATATCTGTTGCCGTTGTGGCTGCTCGCAGTAAATCACTGTATTCCCCTGCAAAATCATTTGATGTGTTGATAAGATCATGCTCGCTTGGATCAAGCAGGCCTCTGATGAATAATGCATGTTCCATCATGATCCGATCCCAAAACAACTCGGTTTCTTTCAGGCTGTCATCAGGATTCTGTCGGTTTTCAAGTGCAAGCAGATGGTTCCTGTACATTTTGGCTTCACGCAAAATATGATCGATAAGCAGTGGGTAATTCACCGTGAACATGCGGCACGACAACACATCATTCAAGATATTCGTTTTGAAATTGATAAGCCCATCCAACAATGGCAATGCGCTCATGTTAAGATGATTTACCTGTTGCACCAAACCCGGAGCTATTTGAGGATTGCTGTTGCCATAGAGATTTGATTCCAGTTTTGTAATATTTTGATTGATTTCAATGAAGGTAAAGTTCTGCGTTTTCTGTTCGCTTCCCAGAGTGTAATCAGTGACGATTTCGCCGGAAGAC
Organism: Lachnospiraceae bacterium; assembly: GCA_051654925.1. Lineage (GTDB taxonomy): Bacteria > Bacillota > Clostridia > Lachnospirales > Lachnospiraceae > Brotaphodocola. The sequence continues at coordinate 25,597 of JBOFYZ010000037.1, forward strand.
GCCACATTGGGGCTGATAATGCCAGTGCCCAATAGTACGGCATTGTGTAAAATGACCTCAAATTGCTTTTTGTATTGATCCGCGACATTAGCATAGTCTGAATTAGCCGAGGTAAATCCCGCCTCCAGAAATATGGAGTGCTCTTTCATAATACGTCCGAAAAACATATGTAATTCAAGGGACAGAACGACATATTGTTGTTCAGTAATCATGTGAGATCTCCTTGCTGTTTTATTTATATGATATGCTCAAGCCGAGGGTTTGTTGACTAACAAGAAATCAAAGATTAATAATGCTGGGGGAGAAATTCACCTGACTATACAGGTTGGGATAAGAGAAAAAGCCGAAGCAGGGAAGCTGCCAGAACAAAAAAGCCGGTAGGTATTGAAAAATCAATACTTTTACCGGCTTATTTTAGTGCGTGATACTATTTTGATACTAAATTATTGAGTGCGTCCGCGACGTCTTTGTGCTTATTTGGGTAGAGATGACCGTAAATATTATTAACCATTTCGACTGTGTCACCGATCCTTTCAGCGATCAGTAGCGATGAATACCCCATTTCGATCAGCATGGATACATGGCTATGTCTGAGGTCGTGCAGACGGATACGCTTGACACCGGTCTGCTGGCAACCTTGCTCCATCGCCAATCGAAGTTTTTTATTACTCTTGAATAGAAACAATCGTTCCATGGATTTAATATCATAGCAGTGCTGCATATAATCCTTTATCATATCCACGAGGAATGCTGGTAATGTTACAACTCGGTTGCTATTTTCTGTTTTGGGTGTTGTGACAATATCTTGACGTTTTTCTCGGTAATGCGTTTTAGATATAGTCACGGTGCCGCCTTCCAGGTCTATATCTGTATTGGGATTGATTGCCATCATCTCTCCGAAGCGCAGACCAGTGTAGAAAAGTATATAGAAGGCTAGGCGCGTTTCCGGTTTCTTAACAGTGGGAATAAATATATTGAAGTCTGATTGCGTCCAAAAATCCATCCGGCCGGACTTTGATCTGCCGATCATCTTCGGAACCGTACAGGGGTTTGTCTTAAGGCCGTAATATTTTTTCGCAAAATTTAATATCATGCTTAGCTGCTCATTTAATGTTTTTTGGTAAGTGGGCTTAAATCCTTTTCCTAAAATGATACCTTGCCATATTCGAATATCTGCCGAATTTATTTCATTGACGCGTTTGTCTTTGAAATATGGTAATATATGATTCCTGGAACGGTGCTCTCGGCTGCTTACAGTAGTAGCCTTCAGTTGCCGTTTAATATCTTCCATATAGAGGTTGTGAAGCGCCTGAAAGCTCATTGTAGGGTCTCCTTGCTGTTGCTCCAGGAAAGTCCGCTCCCAGTCCTTTGCGTCCTTCTGGCGGGGGAATCCTCGCTTTAGCTTCTGTTTGCGTTCGCCGGTCCAGTCAGTGTAGTATGTTTTAACATACCAGGTGCCGCGCTGTTCATCTTTAAATATTGGCATAATATCATTCCTTTCCGATTTTGAGTATAAGAAAAGCACCCTCTTGCCAGGATGCTGCCGGAATGGTATAATCTACTTGCGAAGGTGGATTATATCATTCTGGATTTATCCAGGAAGAGAAATCTATGTGAAAGCCGTTCAGTAGTGATACTGGGCGGTTTTTGTTTGTTATTAAGGTAGCACCCCCAGAGGCATTTTAATTATAATTTTTCCATTACTGATAATGATGGTTCGAAAAATATAATGTGATTATCAAGTTCAACCGTTGCCCCATATTTTGAACGGTAGCAGTCCAGGGCTTCCTGTAGGAAACTCTCCGTTACCTCCAAGTGTTGGGCCAGGTCATAGAGATTTCGACATCGGGCTTTGTAGCCACTTACAATGCCGTATAGACCAATGAGCTTATTATACGCCCACAGTCTAGCCTTTCTTTCTTGTTTGTAGTCGTTCACTGATTTTAATTCAACGATATCACCCACGGTTGTGTAGTAATGCCCTAGCTCTTCGGCCATGGCGCAGGCCTTCTGAACTGTGGATATATCTTTTCGGATTGCTATCCTTTCCCCTTTTATTCGTCCGTTGGCAGATACGAGGTCTTTCTCTTTTGTAGTGATTCCCTCAGCGTCCGCTTCTATAAGAAGTTTCTCATAAGTCATATAAACACCCCTTTATCTTTGTTAAAAATTCGGGTCATTCATGATGTCGTCGTCATGCTGTCTCATTTCGTGGGTTACTTCGATGTCGGTACGTTCGCTAGCGGCTTTGGGGAGCTGGTGGTCGGAAGGCTCTTCTTCCATCCGCTGAATACTTAAAAGTTTTTTCGTATACGAAACCACCTTGTTTTTGTTTTCTGTATTTAGCTGGTCGAAATGAGCCTTTAAATGAGCTTCTATCAGTGCGTTGCCAAACTTTTCAACACTGTCACGGAAGCGGGGCAAGGCATTTTCGAGGTGTTGGGTGATCTTTTTCTGCTCTTCAGTTGTAAGTGCCTCTCCTTTTTGTAATTTAGAGAGCAAAAAGTTTATTTCATTATTCGGATCTGGTTCTTCAAAGTTTATGCTTTTTAATTTTCTTTCCATTGGAACGTCGTAGCCCATTAGCCACGTCTCTGAAACTCCGAGAGCCAAGGCTAGTATGGTAAGTTTATCCTGACCAGGTGACACTTTTCCAGAAACATACTGCGATAAGTCATTGCGACCTAATTTTACATTAAGTTTTTCACAATAAGGTTTCGCACGGTTTAAAATATCAACTTGTCTTAAATTATAGGTATCCATTATTTCATTAAGCCTATTGGCCGTAGTAGTTTTCATAGCAGATCGATCCTTTCTACTGAATAGTGGTATTATATCATGGGTTGAACAAAAGTTCAAGAACTAAATTCAAAAATATTGAACATGAATATTGACAAGTAAAAACCATGGTGATATGATAAAGATGTTCAAAAAAATTGAACAGAAAGAGGGGTGATGACATGGCTTACGATTATAGCAAGTTAAAAGGAAAAATTGTAGAATGTTTTGGAAAGCAGCAGAGTTTTGCCACAGCAATGGGGTGGTCAGAAAGAACATGTTCTTTAAAGTTAAGCAATCAAGTATTTTGGAAGCAACCTGAAATAAGTAAGGCAGCGAAGTTACTAGGAATAAAGAAAGCAGAAATGCAGTATTATTTTTTTGATGACAATGTTCAAGTGGATTGAATAATAAAAGGAGAATACATGAACGAATTAACAGTAACAGGAAGCCAGAATTTTATGGGGATTGAAATCCCAGTAGTAGCCGGAGGCTTCGGCAAAGATAAGCGGTGTATGTCGGATAAGACGATCGCGGAGATTCATGATATTAAGACAAGGCATGTAAGAGAACGTATCAACTTGAACATAAAGCGATTTAAGAAATCTGTTGATTTCATCGATCTGATATCAGGTGTCGGTGAGAACGACACCTCGGAGTTACTTTTAGATTTAGGCTACACAAGACAGGAGATTTTACAGGCAGAACACATTTACATATTATCAGATCGAGGTTATGCAAAGCTGATTAAGATCATGGATTCAGACCTAGCCTGGGAAATTCACGACAAGCTGATCGATGAGTATTTCACTCTCAAAGAAGAGAAACGAGAGCGGATCAGGGCTGAACGCCTAGCTAGTGTAAATAATGCAGTCAAGATTCTTACGCCGATGTTGGAAAAAGCCGGTTGTAACAGCCAGATCCAATTGCTGACCGCCAAGTCTCTCTATGAAAAGGCCGGTGTCATGATTCCGATTGAGATTCAGGCCGACAAGCGTTACTGGGATACAGTCCATATTGCCAGACAGGCCGGTGTTTACTATAAAACATCTGGAAAACCATCAGATAAGGCTGTTAACGAGATAATCCGCAGAATAGGCGTAAGCGATGGCGACTATACCGATACATGGGAAGCAAAGGGAAATTGGGAGGGAACAGTCAGAAAGTATTCTGATGAAGTCATTGACCGGGTCAAGTGCTGGTTAGCTGATAATGACTACCCGGACAAGATTCAGTATGTGCAGTCTAATGGTGAGAAGAAATACTATCATGTTGTTTATAAGAATCGAGATGCGGCATAAGAAAGGAGCGCGATTCAATGTTATCGCCTATCATGAGAGCACAAGAGGTTGCCGAGATTTTGAGCATATCAGAAAGTACGGCTTATGTGATCATCCGGCAGTTTAATGGGGAACTAAAAGAAAAGGGATTTTACATACAGGCTGGCCGCATATCCCGAAAGTATTTTTACGAACGCACCGGTTTAGAACAGGAGGTCAACCTAAATGACAGAAGCTGATACTGATGTAAGAAAGGAGAGTGATCCGATGACCGCAACCAATGCAGTAAACGAGGCCGCTAAAAAAGAAATAACCAAATCAATCAATGCCATGGCAACGGCAGATACTCAGCTTCTGGATGAGATACTTACGTTAATTAAAATGCGCCGGCGCAAGTCGGAGAAAGGAGCAGCGAACCAATGAACAGACAAGATTACATTAACGCGATCACGGTTCTGCTGACTGATATGGGTCTTGATCGGCTGCGTAAAATCTATTCTATCTTAAAAAGAACGAAGGAGTGATAACCCCATGAAAGTAATACATATAGAGCGAGAAATTGACTGCATCTGCATCAGGAGCAATCCGGAGTGTCAGCGAAGCAAACTGGCAGACGCGGTAACAAAGCACCTGTGGAGCGTGGTGCTGGGGTTACTGATTGGATTAGTGTTTTTAGTAATTTAGGAGGTGAGAAGGAATGCGTTACAGAATTGAGTATGCCGGCAATCGGTGTTGCAATTTTGCCAACAGCCGAAATGATCTGCTGGAATGGCTAAAGATTTTAAGTGGCGAAGTAATAACCGATATCCGAAAGCTATACAAAAGCGGTGTGTCGGATTCGGTTATGGAAAAGTATGAGAAGTACATATACGAAACCCCAGCGGGTGGAGCCGCCAGGGAGTCAGAGTAACTCGTAAATAATTTTCACCCTTATTATAAGGGATTTGTCGGAGGATTGCAAGATGTTAATTTCAAGAGGGGGGGGGGGGAACCCGTGCGTGCAAAGCCAATTAAGCTTACCGCCCTCACCGAAGAGGAGCAGCAGTACGCTGCCGAACACTACGAGGTGCTTAGCTGGTGTATGCGCGTGCTGCGTGTCCCCGATGATGATTCCGGTGTGGCAGCCCTTGGATACCTTCAGGCCGTCAAGAAGTGGATCGCCAGGCCGGAGCTGCACCACCGGTCATTCCGCACGATTGCGCTATGGGCAGTTAAAGCCCGGATGCAAAATGAGCGCAAGCGGGAGGGCCGGCAGATTAAAACCGTCAGTCTGGAGGCAGTTATCCCCGGCACGGAGGATCTGACTTTTGGGGATACGATTACCTATGAAAACATGGATTACCTGTATCAAAGAAGGGAGAATAAAGTGACAGTTGAAGTAAAGTATGATGTGAAGATTCCGGAAGCGGCAAGGCTTGGCCGTACACCGTGCGTGGAGATTGAAATGCTGATGGACTTTTTGGGCTCCAGCCACAAAACGATGGCGTTTAATTACGATGAAGCCAAAACCGCTGGCAGTAAAGCATATACCATTCGTGCCTGGGTTAAGAAGTCTAACCGGAAGGATATTAATGTCTATAAATACGGAACCGATATCTATATTGAAAAGGTTCCGGCAAGGAAGAAAGGAGATAAATCAGTATGAAGCTAAACGATTTTTACAAAACGTCTCTTGAGGAGGCCGTGAAGGCAATGGATATTGTCAGTATGAAGGTACATAGCGATGATGATGGCATTGTAAATGCTTTGGAAATTAAATATGTGCCGATGCCCGCAGACGAACCCCTGTCGCCTGCTTGGAATTAGGAGGGGATCATCATGCCTGATGTTAAGTATGAAATTTTAGAAACGTTGATCGTGTTTCCGGAATCGGGAGGTTACCATAAGGAGCTGAACCTGATCAAGTGGAACAACCGCACGGAACCAAAGTATGACCTGAGAGGGTGGACTGCCGATCGGGAGAAGATGACCAAGGGAGTAACCCTTACGA
>JBOFYZ010000038.1:0-46566 GCA_051654925.1 Lachnospiraceae bacterium
GAAATTATCGGGAGAAATTGTCTGCAGCTTAGTTGGGCTCATTGACAGCATTTTCACCAGAATCTCTGCTGATTTTTCAACTGTATGTGCCAGACCGAAGGTCAGGTCAAAATCTTCTCCTGAACAGAAGATGCCGTGATGAGCCCAGACTGCAACGTCATACATCTTCATCAGCTTGGAGGTTTCCACCGCGATATCACGGCCGCCGGGTACCATCCACGAAACCACGCCGACACCATCCGGGAATACCACCGGACATTCGGTTGCCATTTCCCACAGTTCTCTGGTAAATACTTCATCCTTTAACGGCAGTACAAAGGTCAGGGCAATCACATTGGTGGCATGACAGTGATAGATAACCCGGTGTTTTCCGCCGGTTGTTTCTTTTTTCACTTCATGGTTCATCAGGTGGCTCGGCAGTTCGGAAGTTGGTCTTGCGCCATTTACAAAACCCCAGCAGAGCCGGTAGTTCAGACCCTGATCATCAATCTCAACAATCCCCAGGGTGTCGGCCGGATCAAGAATTACATTACGGAAAAATTTACCGGAGCCGGTTACCAGAAAGTATTCTCCGGCCAGACCGGGAACTTCGGTTCCGATCGGCTCCCAGCTTCCGTCACCGGTCAGCTGATCTTTCACTTCTGCTACTTCTTCCGGTTTCATACGGTAGGTCAGGTTGCCCCCGTTTCTTTCATGCCATCCCTGATTGAAGCCATCATCACAAAGCCGGATAAATCCCTGTACAAATTTTGCTTCCGTTACGTTCATTCCTGTTTCCTCCTATACCCGTTTTAATAAGGTTTCTTTTTCATAGCACTCGACAGCTTCAAACCAGCTCTCACCAACCGGTACGCCATTCTTCTCGCAGAAGTAATCCCATACATCACCCATTGGATAGGTCTTCAGTTCTTCCTGCTGCATCATCAGTCTGGTTAGTTCACCGTTATCCTGAAGCGCCTTTAAATCTTTATTTGGACTCAGCAGCGCCGACAGCATGGCTTTCTGCATATTTCTCATCCCGACTACCCAGGCTGAAATGCGGTTGATCGAAGCATCAAAGAAGTCAAGTCCCAGAAGCACACGGTCGATGGCATCGTTTCTGACGATTTCCTTGGCGATCTCTTTGGTCTCGTCATCCAGCAGGACAACATGATCGCTGTCCCAGCGGACCGGGCGGGTCACATGCAGGGCAATCTTTTCATTGAACAGCAGCATCGACGGAATCTTATCAGAAACCACTTCTGTCGGATGATAGTGGCCGTTGTCCATCAGACTCAGGATACCATTATTCGCTGCATAATTGATACAGAATTCACTGGAACCTACGGTATAGGACTCAAATCCGATTCCGAATACCTTGGACTCAAGGCATACCAGAACTTTTTCGCGGTCATAATCAATGGCCAGGATCTGATCCAGAGAATCTTTATAACGTGCTCTCGGGCCGAGACGATCAGCCGGAATATCTTTATAGCCGTCCGGAATCCAGATGTTCATGCTGCACGGCTGCCCCAGCTCCTCAGCAAAATACTGGGAGATCCGGATACATGCCTGTCCGTGACGGATCCAGAACTGACGGATCTCCTCATCCGGACTTGACAAGGTATACTCGTTAGCTTTCGGATGTGAGAAATAAGTCGGATTGAAATCCAGTCCCAGTCCTCTTTCTCTGGCAAACTCCACCCACTTTGCAAAATGCTTCGGTTCAAGAGCATCTCTGTCTGCCCATTCACCATCTTCGAATACCGCATAGCTGGCATGCAGGTTGATCTTATGAGCACCGCCAACCAGACTCATTACTTTGTCAATGTCAGCCATCAGCTCTTCGGGAGTTCTCGCTTTGCCCGGATAATTACCGGTTGCCTGGATTCCTCCGGTCAGCGGCCCCTCCTGGTCAAAACCGGTTACATCATCACCCTGCCAGCAATGCATGCTGATCTTAAATCCCTCCAGTGCTTTCAGGGCTGCTTCGGTATCTACACCGATTGCGGCATAGCGCTCTTTGGCGTATGCATATCTCTCTGCTGTTGTCATGTTATCTTTCCTCCTGCATTTTATTTTAATTATTAGGTTGATACATCTTCACTTCAAATGAATCGTAGATACAAGCTCTTGCGGCCTGCAGGGAATCAAGCTCCCCTTCGGCGATCATCTGAACAGCCAGATTTCCGATTGCCGTTGCTTCTCCCGGCCCTGCACAGACAGGCTTGCCGGCGGCATCTGCGGTCAGCTGGTTTAAGTAAGCTGCATTGGATCCGCCGCCGACCACATGGATCACATCAAAGCTCTGCCCGGTAATCTGCTCAAGCTGTGCGGCAGTCTTCTGATAGCAATGAGCCAGACTCCGGTAAATGACCCGGGCCAGTTCACCGGGCTTATGCGGGATCTGCTGTCCGGTAGTACGGCAGAAATCGCGAACCGCTTCGGTCATTGATTCCGGTGCCAGGAAGCAGGCATTGTCACAGTCAACTAAGGCTGATATATCCGCTTCCTCCGCCATCCGGCAAAGCTCAGCAAAATCATAGGCATGATCCAGTTCTTTTTTTACATTCTGGATCATCCACAGACCCATGATATTTTTCAGATAGCGGAACCGGTATTCGTATCCGCCTTCATTGGTCAGATTCGCAGCCCGGCTGGCTTCGGAGCAGTCCGCTGTCATCAGTTCCGTACCCATAAGCGACCATGTCCCGGAGCTGATATACAGGAAATGTTCATTCTGAGCCGGTACGGCTGCTACTGCTGATGCCGTATCATGGCTTGCGACATGGTAAACCACCGTATCAAATCCCACTTCTTCCTGCATCCGGTTCGCCAGATGTCCGGCCGCCGTTCCCGGTGTTACCACCGGAGTAAACAACTCTTTTTTAAGTCCCAGCCGTTCAATCAGTTCCCAGTCCCAGTCTTTGGTGACCGGACTGACCAGCTGGGTTGTCGTGGCATTGGTATATTCTGTCCGTTTTGTTCCGGTCAGTAAAAAGTTAAAATAATCAGGTATCATCAACATGCAGGAAGCAGCTTTCATAACTTCCGGCTCCTGCACAGCAGCTGCGGTCAACTGATAAACCGTATTGAACAACTGCTTCTGGATGCCGGTACGTTCATACAATTCAGATTCTGCAATCCTTTCGTAGACCGTCTGATCGATCTCATCTGTCCGGCCGTCCCGGTAGCCATAGGTTCTCCCCGCAATACCATCCTGGTCATTCAGCAGCACATAGTCTACTGCCCAGGTGTCAATCCCCATACTTACCGGAATCTTACCAAGTTCCCGGCACTTCTTCATTCCTGTTTTGATTTCTTCAAACAGCTGCCTGACATTCCAGCACAGATGTCCATCTGTCCTCTCCATCCCATTCGGGAATCGGTAAACCTCTTCCAGATGCATCCGACCCTGCTCCATCCAGCCTAATATATGCCGTCCGCTGGATGCACCGATATCTACTGCCAGATAGTATTTCATAACGACCTCCTTCTACTGTTAATCCTCGTATTATCATTATATCCTCGCCGCAATTTTTTTTTAATAACCCTATTTGTATATTTTCAGGACTTTATTTGCACATCAACCCATGATATAATCAACATTACAGGAGGTACTAAGGATGAATCCGACACTACTGAACCACTTAACCCCCATCTCTGATGAAGAACAGGCCATCTTAAATGGAGATCTTCAGATCCGCAAAGATCTGTACACCGACCACAGTCATTTTATTATAGAAAGCAGGAAGATCCTGGAGCAGGGTGATGTCATGGATATCCGGACTCACACCCGTTTCATTCACTTCCCCAAGCACCGCCACAACTATGTGGAAATCATTTATATGTGCCAGGGCAGTACTACTCATATTATCAATGAGAAAGATAAGATTATCCTAAATACCGGCGAACTGCTCTTTCTGAACCAGAATGTTACGCAGGAAATACTACCTGCTTCATTTCATGATATCGCCGTCAATTTCATCGTCCTTCCGGAATTCTTCAACCGGGCATTTTTAATGCTGGAAGATGAAAATGTCCTGCGCGAATTCCTTGTTACCACGCTTCAGCAAAAACAGTCCCCGGTCAGTTATCTTCATTTTCAGGTTGCGGATGTCCTGCCGGTTCAGAATCTGGTTGAGAATCTGATCTGGTCGGTTGTAACAAATGAAAATAATGTCCGCAGTTCGAGACAGATAACAATGGGGCTGCTATTTTTAAATCTGCTGAACCATACAGACCGGATGAATCAGAACAATCCGGATCTGTATCATCAGAATATTGCGGTGGCGGCGATGCGGTATATTGAGAATAATTACCGCACTGCCAGCCTGGAAGAATTTGCTGGTTCTGTCAATCTGCCGGCGTATCAGGTCAGCCGTCTGCTGAGCCGCCATATCGGACATACGTTTAAGGATCTGCTGCAGAAACAGCGGTTGAATCAGACGGCTTATCTGCTGATTCATACCAGTTTGTCGCTGGAGGTGATTATGTCTTCGATCGGGTATAATAACAGCAGTTATTTTTATCGGTTGTTTAGGGATGAGTATGGGATGACTCCGAAAGAGTTTCGCTTAAAGAACAAGATATAGATTATTTTTTAAATGTTTAATGGTCAATCAGACTGGTTAGTCACTTGTATCTCACTGTGTCTACTATTAAAATGAAACTTGTTTAGCAACATATTTGATATGATAACAGGTTTCGTCTTCTGTATAGGGAAGTTTTCTTCCAGCACTTTTAGAATATCCATTTGAAATATGAGGTCAATCTGCATACAGGAGAAAGATGCCTTCGAAATATGAATCACCCGTTCATCCTGCTTGGAGGGATGCAAAACCTGAACAAAAAATGAGTACGATACCGGGTTCGTTTCGCAATGGATTAAAACTCCTGCGGGGAAGACAGGTGCCATGTTCAGTCCTTGTGCTTCGTGGAACAAGTCTATAGCGGTTTTTTCTATTTCGGTAGGGTCATTCCAATTTCCCAAAAACGGTGCTTCAATAAAAAAACGTTCTTCAATTTCGCGAGTATAAATTCCTTTTTGCATGCTGTATTGTTGATTTTGCTCAATACTATTTAAATTAAACTGAGTGATTTCCAGACCTAATTGCATTTTGGATATCCTATCCTGCATTACTTTTTTTCCGTTTTCTAATATACTTTTTTGATCCAATTGTCTATTTTTATCAACGTACTTTTTCAGATTCTTTAGCGGTATGCCAAGCTCAATACAAAGTGTGATGTTATCTAAAACGTAAACTTGATCCGGCAGATAATAACGATATTTTGTTTGTGGGTCTATCCAGGCAGGCATTAAGATTTTTATTTTTTCGTAATAGCGAATAGAATTGATATTAACATTTCTTAACGCTGCAAACTCGCTAATGGTTAAATATTGATTCATACATTTCCCCCCTTGACTCTATTATTATAATAGGGTTTAAGATGGTTGTAAAGTAGAGAAGCGCCTTATGGACTGGATGAGGTGTCTGAATTGTACGATGCAGGTAGAAATGAGGTAAAACATGAAGAATAGGAAAGAAATTTCATTTACAGAAGGCTCTATTTTTAGCTCCCTGATCCGGTTTGCCTTGCCTGTTTTGGGAGCATTGATTCTGCAGGCGGCTTATGGAGCAGTGGATCTGCTGGTGGTCGGACTATTTGGGGATGCGTCTGGCATCTCTGCAGTTGGTACAGGAAGTTCATTTATGCAACTGGTAACGTTCATCATCACCAGCCTGGCTATGGGGTCGACGGTAATAATTGGTCAGCATATTGGGGAACAGCGGCCAAAGGAGACGGGCAATGCGGTGGCGACGACCATTATCCTATTTGCCATGATAGGAGTTGTACTTACGGTTCTGCTTGAAATACTTGCAGGTCGTATTGTAGGGATTATGCAAGTTCCGGCAGAATCTGTTGAACAAACAGTGCTATATATTCGTATCTGTTCTGGCGGGACTCTTGTTATAATCGCTTACAATGTTCTCAGCAGTATACTTCGTGGCTTTGGCAATGCCAACCTTCCATTAATTTTTGTTGGCATTGCCTGTGTGGTAAATATCGTAGGGGATTTGCTTTTAGTTGGCGTGTTTCATATGGGTGTGGCAGGTGCAGCCATTGCAACCGTTTTTGCACAATTAGTATCGGTAGTTGTGTCAGTCTTTGTGTTGTGCAGGAAAAAACTGCCGATTTCTTTCTCAATAAGACAGTGCAAGATTTATCGGAAAGAGCTAGAAGGTATCCTAAATGTCGGTGTGCCGATGGCGGTGCAAGATACCATGGTGCAAATATCCTTCCTAGTTGTCAATTCCGTTATCAATCAGATGGGACTGATACAGTCAGCAGGATATGGCGTGGCATATAAAATCGTAACTTTTATGATGCTGGTGCCATCTTCTGTAATGCAGAGCGTGTCTGCGTTCGTGGCACAGAATGTGGGTGCCGGAAAGATGGAGCGGGCATGGAAAGGATTTATTTTGGCGATTGTATCCGGATGTGCGGCAGGAGCCTTGATTTGCATTGCCGCCTTTTTGGGAGGAGGTGCGGTATCTTCCCTCTTTACAAAAGATGTGGAAGTGATTGCACAGAGTGTAAATTATCTAAAAGGGTATTGTACTGAATGCATCGTATCTTGCGTGCTGTTTAGCAGCGTTGGATATTTCAACGGACACGGAAAAAGCATCCCTGTTATGATGCAGGGTATCTCCTCTGCCTGTATTCGTATTTTTCTTGCCGTCTTTTTGTCACGGCTTGCCAGCACCTCGCTGATGCTGGTGGGGATGGCAACGCCTATTACTACTGTGTACGGAATTATATTCTTTTCAATTTGTTTTGCCCGTCTGAAACGTGGCAGTGATATAGCGCAAAAGATGAAAGAAAGCGTCAATACATAAGTATAAGCTTGAACCCTATAGTTTTTTCGCTATTTTAAAGCATCGTAAATATTTTCCAAAATATTCATCAAAGATGTATGGGCCAGGGTAAAGGCTTCTTCGCCGTTTAGTTTTTGTTTCTGGCCGCTGTTTTGTTCGAGGGCGGAGAAGCCTTCGAAGTCGCTCAGATGTGGTTCTAATGAGAGGAAGCCCTGGTAGTTATCGGCTTTTAGCTGGCGCAGGATTTCTTCTATGTGGCCATCGCCGTGGCCGGCGGGGACTACGGCGGCGGTTGACTGGATGGCGTCTTTGATATGGATATAGGTAATGTAGGGTTTGAGCATCTGATAGGCTTCTATGGTGTCCTGATGGCATTGGACGAAGTTGGCGAAGTCAAATACGGCCTTGAAGTTGGCTCCATAAAAGGTTTCCATCAGTTCCAGACAGCGGGAGGCAATGTCTCCATAAATGTCTTTTTCGTTTTCATGGAGCAGGACGACATCATTTGCTTTGGCGTAATCCACAAACTGGCCCAGCTGGTCTGTTACTTTTCCACGGTACGGCTCATAGTTCTTTGCTTCGGGCATGAAGAAGCTGAACATGCGGATGTTGGGTGTCTGCATGATGTGGGCTATCTCTACAGTGTGTTTGTAGAGCTCCATGTGAGGGGCGAATTCATCGGTGATCAGGATCTTGCCGATCGGGGACCCGACTGACGACAGGGTGATTCCTGCTGCATCTAGCTTTGACTTGATTGCTTTGACTTCGTTCAGGGGATATTCGACCAGGCCTTTGCCGTTAACTCCGCGCATTTCAATGTGATTCATATTTAATTTTTTTAATACTTCAATCTGTTTGTCCAGATTCGGGTCGATTTCATCTGCAAATCCGGATATCATAATTTCGTTCCACATAATTGAGGGTTCCTTTCTTAATAACTGCCTGATGTATCAAAGACTATGTCGGTTTCTCCCTTATGCCGGGAGGTGGCACGTCTTTTGTTTAGTTCTGCCAGGAACAGGATCTCGTCAAAAGGAATTTCGACCGGGTGACCCAGCCAGCTGGACAGATGCATGGCGTTTGACAGGGTCAGGCCATGAATGCCTTCTTCTCCGGACGCTACCAGTGGAGTCCCGTGCAGAATATTACCGGCAAATGCTTTTAATATGCCGACATGCTGTTCGTTTTCGCCATCGGTTTCTACTTCGGTCACGATACATTCAGGAGTGTCGAAACCGCCTTTGGCTGTCTGGCAGAATGTTCTTTCATTTTCAGCGAGCTTGTGCAGCATCAGTTTCCCATCCTCACAGACCAGCTTGCCCATTTCAAGGGTAACCTCAAACCGGTTGGTGCCGGGGGCATCTGCGGTGGTGGTGATAAAGACACCGGTAGCGCCGCCTGGATATTCGAGATAGGCGGTAACATCGTCTTCTACTTCAATGTCATGCCATTTGCCATTGTGACAGAATGCCTGTACTCTGGCCGGCATCCCGCAGATCCACTGGATCATATCGAGATTGTGGGGGCACTGGTTCAGCAGGACACCGCCGCCTTCGCCTTCCCAGGTGGCCCGCCAGCTGCCGGAATCATAATAGGACTGGGTTCGGTACCAGTCGGTTACGATCCAGTTGACCCGTTTGATGGCACCCAGCTCACCGCTGGTAATCAGTTCGTGCATTTTCCGGTAAATGCAGTTGGTGCGCTGGTTGAACATCATGGCAAATACCCGGTCACTCTGCTGTGCTGCCGCATTCATCTCCCTGACCTGCTTCGTATATACTCCGGCCGGCTTTTCACAGAGGACATGTTTGCCGTGTTCAAAGGCGGCGATGGTCAGAGTGGGATGCTGGTAATGCGGAGCCGCGATCAGGACTGCATCACAGGCATCGCTGGCCAACAGATCTGTGCCTTCCTTAAAAATCTGAACGTTATCTGAAAGATTCTCTTTCGCCCAGTCGCGCCGTGATTCCCGCCGGTCCGCCACCGCAGTCAGGATAATCTCCAAAACCTTCCCTTCCTGCAGGCTAATGGCATGATTGGTTCCCATGTTGCCAATTCCGATAATTCCCAGTCTTACTTGTTCCATATCAGGTCTCCTCCTTTTCTCTGTCTGCTCCTCTGGCAGAATCATAGATATCCATTACGGTTTTAAATGTCGTTTCCACGGAAGCCAGGTTATTGCGGTATGGCTTTCCACTATTCAGGCAGTCATAAAAATCGCTGATGCATTTACCATGACCATTGCCCCAGTATGCTTTCCCCGGCATGGTCTGTTCGGCTTCCTGCCAGAAGACCGGACTGGTCTGCTCCTTTGTCTGGTACCAGACCCGGCCGCCTTCCATGCGGACAAAGCCATGTTCACAGGCCAGCTCGATAAATACAGGTTCATCCGAGACATAGGCATTCGTTGCATAAAAGCTAGCCCGAATCGGCTCATCACCGGCACTAAAGGTCAGATATGCTTCCAGCGTATCTTCTACTTCTATATATCCTTTCAGGCGGTGATTGTGCATACTTGCCTCTGCCGACACAGGCTTGCCCATCCACATCAGCAGCAGATCAAGAGCATGGATGGACTGATTGATCAGGACTCCGCCGCCTTCTGTCTTAAGGGTGCCACGCCAGTCGCTTTCTGTATAATAAGGAATATTGCGGTTCCAGGTAACAAATACCCGTCCGCCGCGGATTGTTCCCAAAGTGCCGTCCATCAGCAGTTCACTGACTTTTTCAGTTGCCTGGTTATACCGGTTTTGAAAACAGATCCCGACCTCCATCCGGCTTGCATCCGTAGCCTGTTCCAACTGTTCAAACTCTTCCCGGCTAAGTGCCGGTGGTTTTTCTAAAAAAACATGGCAGTTCTTTTTCAGTGCTGTTATCGCCATCGGCACATGACAGACATGCGGTGTACAGATGTGAACCACATCAAGATCTTCCCGATCCAGCATCGCTTCCAGCGAATTGTAAACAGCGGCCCCGGCTGTAGTATACTGCTCTGCAAAAGCCCTGGCTCGATCCGGTCTGATATCCGCAAACGCACACAGCCGTGCTTCATTTAAATTGGCTATTGTCATGGCATGCACACTTCCGATATTGCCGCAGCCAACCACTCCAACGCGTTTCATATGATTTTCCTCCAATTAATATAGGCAGTCTAAAATCTTGCCTCCTTGATGGATTTATTATATACTATTAACAACGCAATTTGTTTGCGTTAATTGACCAAAAACATGCATATATTGTTATTTTTGAGGTGGAACATGAATAAAGAAAAAAAAGATTATCTGACTACTTCCGTTTCCACATTCAGCTGTGATATAACCACCAGTGACGCAGCCGGAAATGTTGATTTTCATATGCATAACCATCACGAAATCTATTTGCTGACAGACGGAGAAATCCAGTACTTTGTGGACAATACCTGTTATCCCATGACCTCCGGCGACCTGATTCTGTTTTCTGACAGAGAAATCCACAAGGCCATCAATACCGGAAACCACCCCTTTACCCGGTTGGTTATCCACATTAATCCAGCCTTTATCCGGCAGTACTCAACGCTGCAGACCAATCTGCTCGCCTGCTTTCACCGTCTGCCCGGGGAAGGAAATCAGGTCGCCTTAACTGATTCCGAACGAAAGCAGTTACTTACCTTAGCCACTCTGCTTAGACAAACACAGATCGAACCGGAAGCTTATGGAAATGACCTGAGTGCCCTTACTACGCTGATTCAGATCCTGCTGCTCGTCAACAATGCCTGGAAACGGACAAGCCCGTCCCGAATCAAACCGCAGCCGCACCGGGCTCAGGCTATCATGGACTACGTTGAAAAACACCTGACCGAGGGAATCACGCTGGATTCCATCGCTCAGGCATTAGCTCTGGATAAATACTACCTCAGTCATCTGTTTAAAGAAGAAACTGAGAGCAGTATTTTTCAATATATTTTGATTAAACGGATTGCTTTGGCTAAAGAACTTTTACTGGCCGGATATACCGTTTCAGAAGTCTGTCACTTGTCCGGGTTTCATGACTATTCAAATTTCATCAGAACCTTCCGGCAGGTCACCGGAGTTACTCCGGGACGGTTTCAGAAGCAGAATCGTTAAAGTCCAATCTTACTTTATCGTCAGCAGCAATTCGCCCGCCGCCACGCTCTGTCCTTCCCCGATCAATACCTGATCGACTGTCCCCGCCATTCGTGCAACAACGGAAGTCTCCATTTTCATGGCCTCAATAACGGCAATTACCTGGTTTTCCACAACAGTATCACCGGGCTTTACGTTTACCTTTGATATCATTCCGGGTATTGATGCCCCGGCCTGGCTTTTGTCTTCCGGGTCAGCCAGCTGCACGCTCTTTACTGCTATCTCGGTATGGGGATCGGAAACGGATACCTCACGGCGCATTCCATTCAGTTCGAATGAGACCGGTCTGGTTCCGTCTTCGTTTAAGTCACCGGTTCCAAGATATTTGATTACCAGGGTTTTACCGCTTCCAATCGTAATCCTGGTGGTTTCGCCAAGGGCCATTCCGTTGAAAAAGATATGGCTTCCCATTCGGGCAATATATCCATAATCGGCACGATGCTTAATATATTCTTCTACTACTTTCGGATACAATCCCCAGGAAATTACCGTCCGCTCATTGGCATTTGGCTCAAGTTTTGCCACCTGCCTGCGGGCGGTCTCAAAATCAAAGTCGGGCAACAATTCGCCCGGCCGGCAGGTAATTGGCTGCTCGCCTTTTAACACTACCCGCTGCAGATCTTTGGGGAAACCCCAGGCGGGCTGACCCATCATTCCTTTGAAGTAGGATACCACCGAATCAGGGAAGGTCAGAGCTTCACCTTTCTGCACGATATTGGCGGCAGTCAGGTGGTTTTGAACCATAAATATCGCCAGGTCACCAACCATTTTCGAGGATGGCGTAACTTTGACAATATCACCGAGTATTTCATTTACTTCCTTATACATTTCCTTTACTTCTTCGAAGCGGTTGGCAAGACCCAGACTCTCCACCTGAGGTTTCAGATTGGTATACTGGCCGCCCGGGATTTCATAACGGTAAATATCCGTACTCGGATTTTTAATACTGGCTTCAAAACCGGTATAACGCAGGCGCACATCTGCCCAGTAGTCAGAAAGCTTCTGAAGCTTTTGCTGGTCAAAGCCGGTATCGCGTTCCTGCCCGGCCAAAGCAGCCACCACAGCATTCATGGATGGCTGACTGGTCATCGAAGACATCGAGTCAATAGCCGTATCAATAATATCAACACCGGCTTCAGCAGCGAGCAGATAAGCGGCAACCTGATTGCCGGAAGTATCGTGGGTATGGAGGTGGATCGGAATACCGATCTCCTGCTTCAGAGTAGTGACCAGTTTCTTGGCTGCATATGGTTTGAGCAGACCCGACATGTCTTTAATCGCAAGCAGGTGAGCTCCTCTGCGTTCCAGTTCCTTTGCCAGATTCACATAATACTCCAGGGTGTATTTATCTCTTTTTTGATCCAGAATGTCGCCGGTATAGCAGATGGTTGCCTCGCATAATTTGTTTTGCTTCAGGACTTCATCCATGGCGATTTCCATTCCGGGAACCCAGTTCAGGGAATCGAAGACACGGAAAACGTCAATTCCGCCAACGGCGGCTTCGCGGATGAAGGCACGGACCAGATTATCAGGATAATTGGTATATCCGACGGCATTGGCGCCCCGCAAAAGCATCTGGAACGGGATATTGGGGATTTCTTTTCTCAGGGTATCGAGTCGTTCCCAGGGGGATTCATGGAGGAAACGATAGGCTACATCAAACGTTGCCCCGCCCCACATTTCCAGAGAAAAGCAGTCAGCCAGAATATCTGCGGTTCCGGCAGCGCCTTTGACCATGTCACGGGTACGCATTCTGGTTGACAGCAGGGACTGGTGAGCATCCCGCATAGTCGTATCGGTGACCAGCAGCTTCTTCTGATCCAGGACCCATTTTGATACATATTCGGGGCCATGCTGATCGAGCATCTGTTTCAGGCCCGGCTTCGGACTGCCGTCCGCCTGGGGGAATCGCGGCGTATCGTATTGTTTGCGCTCCGTATCCGGGTTGTTGACCTGAATCTGGGCAATGTATTTCATCAGTTTGGTGGCGCTGTCCTTCGAACTGGTGATATCAAACAGTTCCGCAGTCTCATCGATGAATTTGGTATGACATCCGCCTGCCAGGAATGTCGGATGGCTCAGGATGTTGGTAATAAACGGGATATTGGTCTTCACACCTCTGACCCGCTCTTCGTTTACCGCTCTGGCTGCTTTGCGGCATACTCCGGCAAAGGTATTGTCCCATGTCGTTACCTTAACCAGCAGGGAATCATAATAGGGGGAGATCACTGCACCGGTATAGGCATTGCCGCCGTCCAGACGGATACCAAAACCGCCGCCGGAATGATAAGCGGTAATCTTGCCGGTATCGGGAGCGAAATTATTGGCCGGATCTTCGGTCGTCACCCGACACTGGATCGCATATCCATTCATTTGCAGGTCGTCCTGGCTGTTCAGCCCGATCTCCGGAGTGCTTAAGGGATATCCTTGTGCAATCAGAATCTGGGCGCGCACCAGGTCCACACCGGTAACCATTTCTGTAATGGTGTGTTCAACCTGAATTCTGGGGTTCATTTCAATAAAATAATAACTGCCGTTTTTATCAACCAGGAACTCTACGGTACCGGCGTTGACATAGCCGACCTCTCTGGCGATTCTGACCGCATCTTCATACAACCGGTCCCTGATTTCCTGCGGTACCGAAAAAGCCGGAGTAAATTCGACAACCTTCTGATAACGGCGCTGCAGGGAACAGTCCCGTTCGCCAAGATGCACAACATTCCCGTACTGGTCGGCAAGAATCTGGATCTCGATATGCTTTGGCTCGACCAGATATTTTTCGATAAAAATATCATCATTGCCGAATGCTTTCTTTGCTTCACCTTTGACCAGCTCGAACGCTGGCTTTACTTCTTCCGGGGTCTCACAGAGCCTCATTCCGCGTCCACCGCCGCCGGCGGCAGCTTTTAAGATCACCGGAAAACCGTAGCTGACCGCTTTTTCAAGTGCCTCGTCTGCATCTTTCAGTGGCTGGGTAGAACCTGGAATAATCGGTACTCCACAGGCAATCGCGATGGCCTTGGCACTGAGCTTATCGCCCATCTTCTCAAGGATTTCTGAAGGCGGCCCGATAAACGTGATACCGGCTTCCTCACAGGCTCTGGCAAAATCGGCATTCTCGGACAGGAAACCATATCCCGGATGAATCGCATCCACGTTCCTTCGTCTGGCCAGATCAATAATCGCGGGAATATCCAGATATGCCCCCAGAGGACTCTTGTTCTCGCCAATCAGGTATGCCTCATCCGCTTTTGTCCGGAATCTGCCGTAAGTATCTTCTTTGGAGTACATTGCTACCGTATGCAGGCCGAGGTCAACACAGGCGCGAAATACGCGAATCGCTATCTCTCCTCTGTTGGCAACCAGAACCTTGTCAAAATCATTTGTTATCATTTATTCGTTCCTCCCCTTTTTTTATAAAGCGTTCCCCGACTCACAGTTATGCATACGTTCTGCTGCGGACAATCCTGCTACCGAAATGGCCGCCAAAACTTACCTTACAATTCCTTTATGTTTTAAGAAGTCATTGCCGGGCGGCAATGACTTCTTAAAGTAATTCATATTGGCATTATGGATTTAAGCAACGTTGAGGTAATTGCTTTCCCATACGTTATCATCGAAACTTAATATTGTCAATGAAATTGACTCCGAACTTCATTTTATTAAGTATTAATCTGTTATTCGTAACCCTCCACTTTATTTTCTTACCAATTATCCTTTTCCTCTTCGTAAATGGCCGGCAGAATTGCGGCCAGGTTGGCAAACTCTTTAATATTGTGAGCGAACAGTGCCCGCGGTCCCATCTCCGGCACCTTAACGCCTTCTGGAAGAACCTTAACCAGCTGCCCGTCGATATAGCCAACGCCCATCCAGAAACGAGATTCAAACATGATACCGCCATCCACAACATAAAATTTATGGGTCATAAAAGCTGGTGACTTGCCCTCTCCAATGGCACAGACCATCGAACCGCATTTCTCAGTGCCAATCAGGGCAGGATCATACCCAAAGTCCTTTGGATTCTTAAAACATAAATAAATTTCTTCCGGCCCCATCCCAATGTCTTCTTTGATGAAGTGACGGACACCCCAGGTCTTCTGATGATTCGGTACAGTCGGATCGGTCACATATTCCGGCTTATCTGCTCTGGCATGGTAATGATCATCATGATCCCACAGCTTATAACGAAGATCACTGCCGACACTGTGCCAGCCAAACCACCAGTCAACCATCTCCACCGTAACCCCCGGCATAAATGTGGCATTGGCCAGATAACCCAGGCCATTGTCCATCACACAGAAGCCGATCTGAATACCGGTATCTGCTCCGGCGAGAAATTTATTCTTATCCTCCAGCGGTAAGGCCTGTGAGGGATCCGCCGCCGGACCTGCTGCGACAGCCAGCTTTTCCGCCGGAACCTCTGCCAGCTCCTGATTAAAATATTTGACATAACTTAATTGTTTTTCTGCATCTGTTAATGCTACCATGTAAACCCTCCTTCTGATCAGCTAATCTTATTCTTCTTATAACAGATAATTGTCGATGCAAACCCGGAAAGTCCGCCGCAAACTGCTGCAGTTATCAGATTCCCCATTACATTTCCAGTCACATCGGATGGCACCCCGGCCTCTCCGATCAACAGACCCACAATTACCGCTGTCATCGCTACACTTGCTGTAATACTTACAATCGTACTAACCATTGTATCTTTCCACATAGAACAACCTTCTCCTTTAAATATGATTGAAATTCATGCATCATCCCTGGATTTGTACACTAGCACTAGCTTTGCTTATGAATAGTATAACTTAGCACACTTCTCCTGTCTAATCACAAAAAGCATAACTGTCATAACAAATCGTAATAACAAACATATTTCAATCGGATTAACAAAATGTTATACTGGATGAAAGGCGGTGACTGCTATGCATAAGTTAAATTCAGAGGAGATTAAATACTTCCTGACAGCAGCCAGATACCTGAATTTTTCCAAAGCGGCCGAGAAACTTTACGTCTCGCAGCCAGCCATTACCAAGTGGATCAAGCATCTGGAGAAAGAACTGGATCTGACCCTATTTGAGCGTACCAACAAAGGAATCAGGCTGACTGCCCCGGGACAATATCTGTACGAAAAATGGTCTTTATTATCTGACGATTTTAAGGATAGCATTGCCGCGGCTCAAAGTCTGTGCCCGAATTCCAAAAAGACGATTCAGATCGGCATTCTGCGGGGACTGGATCACGACAAATACCTGCTGCGCGGCATCAGCCGCTATCAAAAACTTCATCCCCATATATCCTTCCATATCCAGGTCTACGACTTTTATGAGATGAAAGAGACCGCCAATGACCTCGATCTGATTCTGATCACCAGCCTGGAAACGAATTATCTGACCGACAGCGAATCGCTGATTACCGAAAAAATGAATATCTACATCGCCATGTCCGACCAGAATCCGCTGAGCCAGAAGGAAGAATTGTATCTTGCGGATATGAAGGATGAGACTTTTATTATTTTTGCCAAAGAAACAATGTCAAGTGCGATGTACCACCTGAACGAATACTACAAACCACTGGGTGTAGCCCCTCATATCGTGCCGGTTGACAATATTCCCAGCCAGCGTATTTTTGTTAAGCTGAATCAGGGGATTGCTATTACCAATCACCGTTTTACCCATGAAGATGACGGAATTGTACTTAAGGTCTGTCAGGATTTTACAATTGATATTTCACGGATTATTATGTTTAATAAGAAATCTAAGAATAAGACGGCAGCGGAATTTTTCAGGTCGCTGTCGGAAGGTTAGGAGCGGGTGCATATGGATTCCTAGATGCATTCGCCCCTTTTCTTTTTCCCCTTTATCGCTGTTGATCCCCGGGAGTCATATAAATACGATATCCCGAAGTGTTATTGCAATCGGTCAAGCTCACTGTTACCGCATTGTTACTAATTTCGTAATCAGTCTCAGAAATCGTATATGGCCCTGTAGACACCTCATCTTTCCCAAACCAGTCTACCGCTTCCATTTTTATGGTGGCAGTCTCACCGATCCATTCGGGTAAATTAGTAAATGTAACATCTATATCTCCGCTTGTATCACCGCCAAACAGGCAGGAAATATAGGTATCGTCAGAGTCTACACATGCAAAACCATCTACCAGAGTAGTATTTTCATCCGGTGAAGTGACCGTCAGCATAAGTCCTGTCATATCGCCATACCATTTATAAAACCACCAGCCAGCACCTTTTTGGGTATCCGTTGCAAGCAGACTTCCCAGCCTTCCAGGCACAGTTGTCCACCACCAGGATATACATGCATTGTCTATTTCATAACGTTCAAATTTAGCGATGTAGCAGGCAGACGGTCCGGGACAGCCTTCTTTTTCATGCTCGTAATCACAATATTCGTTAATACTGATTGGTAATGGTGAAATACCAAGGTCAGCCTCTAAAGCCCGGTAATCCTGCACGTGACCAGCAAACGCTTCCATATTCCATAAAGCATGCCAGCAAATCACATCTGGAATACAGTTGTTTTCCAGACAAAATGTCAAGAACTGATTCATTCTATCATGGTCATAATAACCTTCTGACGGTCCGATAATTTTAGCCTGAGGCTCTTTTCCCCTGATAAGCTGATAGGTTTGAAGCCACATATCATCAAAGGAACCGTTTGTCTCTTCATTCCAAGTATACACAGGTTCATTCCATATTTCATATCCATAAAAGTTATCAGCCGTGGAATTTTGCTTATCTGTAATTACGCCCTCGACCTGTAGCAGCCAGTCTTCCATGTTTGTAAACGAATACGGCCAGTTTGGAAAAACATCTGCAAGCCGGATCATTACCTGTGCAGAAGTACCTGTCAGTCTCTCGGCTGTGGGGATTGCTGCCCCTGTGGGCTGCTGATAGTTAACACCAGCTCTTGCCGGATTAGTATATACGTGGGGAGACAGAGGTGCTGCCAGATTAGCAATGTCTTCTGGAATTGTTTCTGTGATTCCATACAGTGCTCCGATTCCACAATGAGTGACTTCACGAATTGGAGAATTGCAGTCAACAACAAATGTGGATTCTCCGTCTTTAACATTTTTCTGTTTCATTTTAAGTTCCTCCTATCCTTTGATGGATCTCTTACACGCTTTCCTCCCGCACCCAGACCCGCATCTCATTCTCGCCTCTGTTACCCCAACTAAAATAAGGCACCCAAGTAAGAGTCAGATCTTTGGTGTGATGAGCTTTGGTGTTCTTCTGGTACAGTGTACCTGATATCTGTGACAAATTGGTACTGCTCCCTGCTGCTTTTAAGATCCCCACACCACCGAGGATATCATCCTGAAACTGATATTTGACATCCGTCTGCTGCCGCAGTGACATCAGATGCAGATGCCTGCCATTATCTGCCTCTTCCATACAGTAAATCAATGGTCCCCTTGATAATGCAGTTTTACCCAAAGCACTCTCCACATAAGGATGTGCATACCACCGCTTAACTTCCATATCCAGTTCCATGATAATTACATCCTGTTTAAATACCCGTTCCATATAAATAAAACCATTTTCATTTTGAACAGTCAATTGCTCATCATTTAAACTCAATGTGAAACTATCGACCCAGCCAGGAATCCGGATGCCAAGCCGGATTGGTTCTTTCACGTCCGTGTCCAAATGTAACGCAATTGTACCCTCCCATGGAAATCCTGTTTTTTGTGTGATCCAAAGAGAGCCATCTGCCAGTTCAAGCTTCGCCTGACTATCCATAAACAAGTTAACCAAAATCCGGTCTTTCTGCCGAATATATACGTACTGTTCCAGAGAAGTCAAAAGTCTTGCCAGATTAGGCGGACAGCAGGCACAACCCAGCCACTCAGGGCGGACACATTTCACATGGCTCTTACCCGGATCAATCCGGGACTTCTCTGGTACCACCGCAAGCGGATTAACATAGAAATAATGCTTTCCATCCAGAGCCATGGCACCTAAAACCGTGTTATAAAGTACCCGTTCCAGGACATCCCCATACTCTCCCAAAGCCTCAGCATGCAACATTCGCCAAGCAAAAAAGATCAGCCCTATCGAAGCACAAGTTTCACAATACATAGTATCTTCCGGCAAGTCATAATCCAGAGTAAAAGCTTCTCCTTTCACCGTTGATCCGATTCCTCCAGTAAGATACATCCTTTTGTCAACGATGCTCTGCCATAACCGCCGACAAGCGGCAAGCAACTGTTCATCCCCAGTTTCCATCGCCACATCAGCCATCGCCGTACATAGATAGACCAACCGTACTGCATGGCCGATAGCCTCTGTCTGCTCCAGCACCGGCTTATCAGCCTGAAAATAGGACAGTGGGAAATGCTCCATTCCCAGAATCAATGGCTTATCACCTGGGTCTGCCGCCCTTTGTTTTTTAAAAAACTCTGTTTCCTGCCCCCGCTCCATTATAAAGTATTGGCTCAGTTTCAGATACCGTTTTTCGCCTGTAAGATGGTACAATCGCATCAGACCAATCTCAACCTCTTCGTGACCATCATATCCTTGTATCTTGCCTTCGCCGGCTCCAAAACAGGCATCAATATGGTCGGCGAGCCGGACTGCAATCTTTAACACCGCCTGGCTTTTCGTCGTCTCGTAATAGGCAACTGCAGCTTCAAAAAAATGTCCTGCACAATACAATTCATGGCTCTGTGCCAGGCACTTATATTTCCGCCCCGGCTCTTCAATGGTGAAATATGTATTCAAATAACCGTCTGGCGACTGAGCAGCAGCAATTAAATCCACTACCCCATCAGCTAACTCCTGTAAATCCTTGTCAGGATATTCCCGTAGCGAATATGCCACTGCCTCCAGCCATTTATACACATCACTGTCCTGAAAAACCCAGCCATAATGTCGCCCCTTTGCCTGACCTGCCGCAATTCGGAAATTTTCAATGGCATGACTCTTCTCATTGGGAATTGAGGCGTCATCCCGTTCCTTTTCAATTGTAATATCGAGCCTGTCATTTAAAACCTGCCACTGATATGGAATCATCTCCCTGCGAACCAACTCCCGATACCGGCTAAAAAAATTATCATTGATTGTTACATCATACATACGCATGGCTATTCACACTTTCATCCCATTTTCTTAATTTCCAATGATTCCATCTATCGTCGCCTGAGCTGCCGCTGCTGCCTCTTCCGGTGTACTGGCTCCGGTCATTACCTTATTAAAAGCCAGAGAGATGGCATCCGAGATATCCGGCCACTCCGGCAGCGGACCTCTGGCCCCGGCATAATTCATTTCCTCAACAAATGCTTCATAGATTGGGTCACCAGAGAATTGCTTCTCAGCGATAACTGAATTTGAGGAGATAAAACCCATGGTATCCATCATGTAAAGACAAACTTCTTCACTGGTTGCATACTCCAGAAACTTGATCGCCCCCTCTTCATTGCCTCCGGCAATCACTGCATAATTCTCACCGCCCAGCCCCGATGCCTGTTGCTTATCCATCGGGATCGGTGCCACATTCCATTTTAGTTCCGGAGCTTCACTTCTCATTGCCGGAACCTGCCAGGTTCCATTAATCATCATCGCCAGATTGCCTGAGATAAACTGATTCATCGTGTCACCCTGAGTCCAGTTAATGGATTCTTTGGTCATGGCACCTGAATCAACCAGTTCTTGTACCATTGTCAATGCTTTGATGCCACCCTCAGAGTCGATTTCATAGGAAGTCACTCCGGTTGACCACATCCACGGCAGGAAGTTAAAGGTACCTTCCTCATTCTGCAGGCTGCAGTGGGCAAATCCTGATACTGTTCCACTGGTACAAGCCTTGGCTGCCACCAGCAGTTCATCCCAGGTTGCCGGCACTTCACAGCCAGCAGAACTCAACATCTCTTCATTATAAAACAGCAGCAGACAGTTACTGCCAAAGGGTACACCATACAATTTTTCGTCCAGTGTACAGGAATTGACCGGCCCATCATAATAAGTGCTGACATCAAAACGGCCTGTTAAATCAGCAAAAATCCCCATCGCTGCATAGGAGGCATGATCCGGATTGTCCAGAATCACAATGTCAGGCAGTTCGCCGGCTGATGCCCCGATTGAAAGCTGCTTTTTGAAATCTGCAAATGGTACATACTTAGCTGTAACCTGCACATCATCCTGAGCGCTGTTAAACTCTTCAACAATATGACTGAGAGCCTTCTGATGTCCCTCGGCTTCCCAATAATACCAGATCGTAACGTCTCCGGCCGCCGCATTGGTGCTGCTGTCCACTGACACTTGTGCACCTCCCGCTGACGTGTCTTTGCTGCCGGAACCACAGCCCGTCACTAATGTCATAATCATCGCTGCTGTCAATAAACTTCTAACTATTTTGCTCATCTTGCTCCTCCTTCTATGATTTCATAACTGTATTATATCTGCTTCCGGAACTCGAAAAAACTCAACAAATCTGAAAAAGGATAACTTTTCTTAGATGGATTTTGGCTGAGGAATTCGGACCGCTACTTTGGTTCCCTGTCCGGGACTACTGTCAATATGTATTACTACCTCATTTCCATAGTACATATGCAGTCTTGTAATCGCATTTTCCATACCAATATGAGACTTGCCCGCCGTTTTCTCAACGATGCCATTTTTTATTTCTGCCAGAACCGTTTTTTCAATACCGCTGCCATTATCCCAAATCTCAATCAGCAGTTCTTCCGCCGCTGTCCGTATCACAATTTTTAACATATGGTTGCTTCTGCCATCTTTGAAGCCATGAATAATGGAGTTTTCAATAAATGGCTGCAACAGAAGTTTATGGATCCGGTACTCCATTGCCTCCGGCTCTACATCAATATGACAAGTAAATGCATGTTTCATCCTGAACTGCTGCAGATAGATATATTTTTTCAACCACTCAACCTCATCTCTGACAAATACCTCACCATTACTGTCGGCGATGGCATACCGCAGAATCGTTGCCAATGCATTGATGGCATTGCTGATATTATACTCTTCATGTTCAATCGCCATCCAGTTAATGGTATCCAGCGTATTGTAGAGAAAATGTGGGTTGATCTGTGCTTCCAGAGCCTTTAGCTCGGCTCTGCGCTGACTTTCCCCAGCCTCCTTTTCTTTTTTTAGAGCCAGCTCCAGCTTCTCCAGCATTTCATTAAAATGGACGGCGATAGTTTCGATTTCCAATGGCATCCTCACATCAGCCGAAACTCTCACTGTCAAGTTTCCGTCTCTGGTCTGCTGCATAGAAGCTACTACCATTTTAACCGACTCAACAAGCCGCCTCAAGGTTCCCAATGTCAAAATAACAGTGAGTAATAACAGCATCAGACTCAGCATAACAATGAGCAATACCTGTCTGAACAAATTACGAATCAACGTAGACTGATCGGTAACATTTACCAGTTCCCAGTCGAGCCCTTCATCCTGATAAAGCCAAACTGAAGTATATCGCTCATCAAAGCGTCCATCCTTTTTTAAAAATTCCTGACATCTTGCAAGCCTCTCCTGCTTGGCCGCCATTGGAGAAAATACCACTTCACCAATTTGAGATTTATCAATATAAGTGATGACACGTCCGTTCTCATCAATGATAAAATTAAATCCACCATCCGCATCTTCTTTCCATGTCTCACAAACATTAGCCAGAAAGGCTTCATCAATACTGATTATAACTACTGCATTTTTTTTATTGACATTCCGATAGTCAATCACGCGGTGAGCCAGATGAAAGAGATAATAATCTGCATTGGCAAACCGGGCTCCATACTCGGTCGGAAAGATGTGAGTGTTATTATCTGCAGAGACCTGTTCGTATATCTCCGCCTCTGTCAGACTGAAATTGCTCATCCATGAATTCTCATAGGTTGCTGTTGAAACCTGATTGTAGGTTACACTAACACCAGAAGAAGTAATGATCGTAATTGACTTGATGTGCTCCTTGGTATTTAATAACCCTCGCAGGAAGCGGCGGAGTTGGTTTTTGGTCACCGATACATCCTGCCCGTCATTCAACTTATCCACCCATTCCACCACATCATCATTGGTATAGATCTGATACAACAAATCTTCATAGGATTCCATCCATATGTGCAGATTGTTATCCATCTGTCTGAGACTGACATTGGTCAGTTCCTCTGTATTCGTTGTCAATGTGTGTGAAATATTATAAAAAGAGAAAAAGCTCAATACCAAAATGGGTATCGATGATGTCACTAAAAATAATCGGACCAGCTTTTTTTGCACACTCACCTTCTTTTTTAAAGCCTTGTTCATGTTATCCTCCTTGTCTCACCAAGATAACATCATTATATCATCATATTGCTGATTTCAGTTGGTGAACCCGGAACTACCCCTTGACCGCTCCGCTGGTCATACCAGTGATAATATACTTCTGCATAAAAATAAAGATCATTGCTACCGGAATAATGGTGACAATGGCAAAGGCTGTCAGATAGCTCCATTTGGTTCCGTACTGCCCCATAAAGTTAAAAATTCCTGCCGTAATCGGACGTTTCTGCTGATCCAGAATAAATGTCATTCCATATGCCAGATCGCCCCAGCCATAGAGGAAAGAAAAGATCGCACAGACCACCACGCCCGGTTTCGCAACCGGCACCAAAATTCTGACGAAAGCATTAAATCGGTTACAACCATCAATATAAGCAGCCTCCTCCAGTTCCTTGGGAATTGAAGCAAAATAGTTTTTCAGAATCAATACGGAGAAAGGAATTCCCAATGTGGCATCTGCCAGAATCGCCGAAATCCAGGTGTTATATACCTTCATTCCCCGAAACATAATAAACATTGGTGTCAGCAACACCGACACCGGCAGCATCTGGGTAACCAGAAAACAAAGCAGCATCGCATTACGCCCCTTAAACCTGTATTTGGCAATGGCATAGGATGCCGGCACTGCCAAAACAACAGCAATCACCATTGCCCCACTGGAGATAACCAGGCTGTTTAAAAAGGAGCGGAACATATTGAAATCGCCGCTATCAACCTGGGCTGCATAGGATTTGGTATTAAGTACATGAGGATAGAACGTGGGCGGAATCTGAAAAATCTCCTTTTCCGTTTTCAGAGAAGTAATAAAGATCCAAAACAACGGAAACAGCAAAATCCCCAAAAGCATCAGTGACAGCAAAGACAATATAATATTTGACCGTCTGCTAATTTTTTTATCATCCATTAATCTTCCTCCCCCTTCATCGTAATTCTCAGATATACCATTCCCACCATCAACAGAATCACCAGCAGCACATTGGCCACCGCTGCTCCGTTGCTGTATTGAAACATCTCAAAGGACAGCTTGTAAGAATAGGTTGACAACAGATGCGTCGAGTTAACCGGGCCGCCACCAGTCATAACATAGACCAGATCATACACCTTAAAGGTATAGATAAACCCTAATACCAGCATCGATTCAATCGTTGGACGCAGCAGTGGCAGGGTGACACGAAAAAACTTCTGCACTGCATTGGCCCCGTCGATGGAGGCACTCTCATACAGTTCCAGAGGGACAGTTGTCAGACCGGTAGAGAGTAAAATCGTATTAAACGGAATTCCAATCCAGATATTTGCCACAATAACGGCAAACATCGCTGTACCCGGAGTCGTCAGCCATTCAATATTATTTTTTATAATACCCATGCTCCTCAGTAAATAATTGATGATACCCACATCGGTAGCAAACATAAATTTAAAAATCAGTGCCGTCACCGTCATCGGAATCATCCACGGAATCATTAAAAGGCCTCGAACCGGTCTGGAAAATGCAAAGTTTTTGTTAAAAAACAAAGCCAGACCAAAACCAATCATAAACTGAACAATCAGACAACCGATCGTAAAAACTAAAGAGTTGACCAATGACCTGATAAACACTTCATCATGAAACAACTTAATATAGTGACCAAAGCCCACAAACCCCTTCGGTCCACGAACCAGATTCCGGACCGTCACATTTTGAAAACTCAAGATTAAGTTGCTGATAATCGGATAACCTACAAACACTACCATGTAGACGAATGCCGGCAGGGCAAATAACAATCCGATATTATCATATCGAAAAAATTCTCTTACTTTTTTCAATGAAAAATCCTCCTTTTCTTTCTTCCCATTGCATACATCTTACTTCTATCAATCAGAATGCAAAATATGGGAAAGCTGAAAAAGGAGGAAAATCCTAAACACCTTCACTCTATTTAAATGTTTTTCGATAATCAGCAGGGAGCTGCCCCGTTGTTTCTTTAAATACCTTACTAAAATATTTGGGATCAGAATATCCCACTTTTGCAGCGATTTCATATAGTTTTAAGGACGTTGCACAGAGTAGTTCTTTCGCTTTATTAATCCGGTGGTTTTTCATATAGGCACTGAAGGTAACCCCCATTTCTTTGTGAAACTGATTACCAAGATATTCTGGAGTAAGGTTCAGTTTGACTGCAATCTCTTCCAGAGTAATACCACTTTGGTAAAACTCATGTATCATACTTCTAGTTCGCTGTACGGTAAGGTGTGTGGTCTCTCGTAGTGAATTATTCTGTTTAATCGTTTCCAGAACAAATTCTGTGACTGCCACTAATTCCTCTCTCCGCTTTGCATCCATAATTTGTTCCAACAGCTTTTGCTGCTCTAGCTTTCTGGTATCCATCCGGCCAATCTCTTTGGCAATTCCCAGCACTGCCCACAAAAACCGGATATAGCATTCCTTAATCTCTCTGGGAACATAGATTCGCCCATCCTGAAAAGAACAATGAAACTCGCTGGCAAGAAGCGCCACTTTATCCCAGGCACCGGAGCATACCGCCACCTTGATTTTCGTTTCCACTTCAATCGGATAGATACAAGGAACCGTCTGCACATACGTGATTTTAGGATATGAAATCAATATTTCTTCATTAAAAGAGATATTCCAGTCCATATAGGGATACAGATGATCGAAACCGGTTTTCAGGCTGTAAATTCCAGTCACCTCTGTCCATCCTAAGGTCAGATGCCCGGTTCGGCGGCTTAAAATCTGCCGCTGAAGCCACCGTTCCAGATCATGGGCATCCTGATAGTGATAGATCACTGCGACGAACAGTTTACGATAGGCAAAATCCAAAATACAATAGGACAGGTCATGATATAGAGAAAAGGCATGTTCCAGAGCTCTGACTGACTGCTGATAATCTGTATCATAGTTTGCCCCCAGATAGACACAGACCAGTGCAAATGTCTGTTCGGCTGCAATTTGATAATTGTGACTCAGATAAGTGTTGACTGCCTCACCGGGTTCCTCACAGCCATTGATAACATCTCTCAGCACTTGTTCCAGCGTTCCAATCTCAGCCGGCTTTTTCCGTTTTTCCTTTTCCACCTGCTGTTCAACATGTTCGAGAGCCTGAGCAAAATCAGGCAGCGAGATAGGCTTTAAAAGATATTCAGTGACACCCAGTTTCATCGCCTGACGGGCATATTCAAATTCCGAGTAGGCACTGAGGATAATCGCCTTTACCGGAATTCCAGCTTCCACCGCCATTGTCATCATCTCTAACCCATCATGCTTCGGCATCCTGATATCTGTAATCACAATATCAGGATGCTTTTCACTCAGCATAGTCATTCCTTCTTCTCCATCTTCCGCTTCCCCAATAATTTCATATTCCGGCCGCATCTTGCCAAGCAGCTTTCTAATCCCTTCCCGAATGCGGAACTCATCTTCTACGATTAACACTTTCATATCTGTCAACGCCCCCTCTGCCTTTACCCGAAATTTCCTGCTATCATTCTACTACAGATTGAGGTAATTTGAAAACACATAATTCTCATGGCTTTGAAACGCATCCACAAGCTCCTGCCAGCGTCTCGCACCCTTTTACATGACATCACATATAGTAAATTGAGCTAATAAATTATAAGCTTAACAAGATAAAGGGGGACAAAATTATGTCTAGAAATTGTCATTGGGAACGAGAACAACGCCATGTCCATGAATTTACTGGTAGTGTACGACTTGCTGAACTAAATGAAGACCCGCATAACCATCGATTTGCAGGGGTCTCCGGACAGGCCATTCCGTGCGGATCAAGCCATATTCATGAGATATGCACAAATACAGATTTCTATGAGGATCATTTTCATTTTATAAATACCAAAACAGGACCTGCGATTCCTGTTGGTGACGGCCGCCATGTGCACTTTGTGTCTGCCATGACAAATGTTGAAGATGGTCACTTTCACGAATTTATTGTAGCTGTGCTAATTGATAACCCAATTGGAGATTAAGAGGTTTAAAATCGGGGCAGTATCACTCAGATGAGTGGTACTGCCCCGAACCTTAGCTTAATATTCCGATATTTTAATATTATGTTTTTTACATTGAACCATAAGACATTTTATGTTATCATTAACCTTTACAAGGAGGTAGCCATATGAAGAAAGTCAACACCGCATCCCGATTAAGAACCCTGATCGACGACAGAGGGTTACGGCAGGTCGATATCTTAAAAGCCTGCGCCCCCTACTGCCAGGAGTATCATGTTAAAATGAACAAATCCGATATCAGCCAGTATTTATCCGGAAAAACCGAGCCGAACCAGAGTAAGCTTTTCATTCTGGCAAGTGCATTAAATGTTAACGAAACCTGGCTTATGGGATTTGATGTGCCAATCGAAAGACCGGCGAAAATCACATCTCTCCCAACAGCAAATATGCTCACAGAAAACACCGCTAAACTGCTTCACCTGTATCATGACCTGAATACAAGAGGCCGGGCAAAGCTGATCGACGCCGCCGAAGAAATGACCTTCAATCCTCTTTATAACGATAATTATCAAAAAGTAATCGCCGCTCATGAACGAACCGACATCGCGGTAACCAAAGATATGATTCAGCACGACAATGATATCATGAACGACGACAGCGAATGGGAGTGATCCGTTGATATACGAAGATTTACTGGAAGAGGCACGAAACGAAGGACTGATTGTCAGGGAAAAGCCGCTTGCTGCCAGAGATGGACTGATCAGCGGCAGGCGCATTGCCATACGCCGGGACATCCCTTCCGTTCAGAAGGCCTGTGCGCTGGCTGAGGAAATCGGTCATCACAAAAGAAACGTTGGTGACATCACCGATCAGTCAGTCATCGCCAACTGCAAGCAGGAACACCTTGGCCGTCTCTGGGCCTACAACCGGCTGGTCGGACTGCAGGGTATCATCAGCGGTTACAAAGCCCGCTGCCAGAACCGATATGAACTGGCGAAGCATCTTGGTATTACGGAAGAATACCTGCAGGAGGCAATCGATTGCTATCATATGAAATATGGGGTACTTGTCGAAGTGGGCGATTATATCATTATCTTTGAACCCAGTCTCCGAGTTATGCAAAAGGTCATCTAACCATCTACCGTTAAGATACACTCTTGCCGAGCTCAGCCAGAACTTCCATCACCTTATTGATATGCCTGGTCGCCAGTGCTACCTTCTTACCATTGTTCAATTGAAACCGGATACCAATATTCATAAACATTGCTTTAAACCGTTCCACGCCGGTAATCTCATCCCATGAATACTCATCACTCGTCAACAGCCGCTTAACAATCACCCGCTCAGTTGTAATCGCCAGCGTCACCGTGCCCTTACGAAACGTATTCAACAACAGCGTATCCGCCGCCCCACTAAACAACATCTTTTCATTCTCACTCATATCCAGTCCTCCTGATCCTATTATTATTATGGAAAAATCTTACATTTATTTAAGAATATCAGGGTCCAGACCAATTGTCAAGAAACCAAACATGACACCTGACAATCCAAAGCCAGCATTCCTCTTCCCTCTCACCAACCGCCTCACGCTCGCACCCCTTACGCCCGGAAAGCCGGAGTGCTTCTGGTGCAGCGTTGCAGAAGGCAGAACGGGGTGGTTTCCGGCCTTTGCAGGAGGGTTAGAACATCTTAAAGTCTGCATGAGAACGTTATAATAGCAGCCGGACATCTGTCTGAGCGCAGCGAGTTTGCCGGCTGCTATTATGCCTTTAGTTTTCATGCAGACTTTTAGATGTTCTTCCCTCCGAAACCGACGAAAACCACCCCGTTCTGCCTTCTGTGCAATGCTGCACCAGAAGCACTCCGGCCTGCCCTATTTTATCCAGTCATAGCGGGGATCATCCACCCTGGTCGTCCAGGGATCCCCCTCCAGATGCCTGATCATCCAGCAATAATACATCGGATATCCCGGTGCCGTCACCTGTGGATGTGTCTTCCCGCCGGTAATCGCAGCACAGCTGCCATCCTTAATCTTAAATGCATCCTCACCGATAAAGCAGGCTCCAAACCCCTCCGGACGTTCATAACGGTAATAATACACCTCCGGCTGAGCATGCTCATGAGGAACATAGCTGGACCACCCGCCCTGATGTGTAATTACCTCGCCGTTCACCATATTAGAATACGGAGCATTATTATAATCAAAAATAGTGCGGACGGTACGTTTCATCTTGTTCTCCCACAAACCTTCCCCAAAGATATCATTGGTACAGGTTTCCGGTTTATAAAATACACTGGTAAAGGTACGGTCATTTTCAGTACACTGAACCAGAACTTCACTTTCCTCTTTCGCGGTAACCGAAACAGTTACCCCTTTCGCCACATGCAGGCAGTACGGGCCTTCTTCGATCAAGCTATTCCGCTTTCCTTCGACCTCCTGTCCTTCCCAGGCAAATGTAAGATCACCGGTTACCAGCAGTAACGCCATCTCCTGCTGTGAATAAGCGAAGATCCGCTTCTCGCCTGCTTTCATCCGGTATACGGTAATATCCATCATCATATCATTGTCGCGGTCACCGGCTCTGGACAGTACCCTGACTCCCTCCGGATTAAACTCCGGATAACTGAATAATTCGCTCATGCTGTTTCCTTTCTACACCATAATCTCAGAAATCATAACCGGCCGGTGTTCTTCTACCGACTTTTTCGCTGCCAGTCCCATCAGTACCGGTTTTAATCCATCATCTACACCAAGAGGAGTGTCCTTGTCTTCCACAATCGCCTGAATAAAACAATTGACTTCTTTCGCAAAGGACTGCATATAACGCTCGAGGAAGAAATACAGCGGTTTTTCACCGGTCACACCGTCTGCCGTGCTGATTACTGCGCTGCTGTCTGTGTCATTGGCAGTTACCACCATACCCTTTGAACCAAATACCTCAGCCCTCTGGTCATAGCCATACACTGCTTTTCTGGAATTGTCAATTACGGCAATCGCACCATTTTCCATCTTTAGGGTTATGACGGCAGTATCTACATCACCGGCTTCTCCGATCGCCGGATCGACCAGTACGGCGGACTGTACGTATACCTCTTCAGCATCACAGCCGGCCAGGTAACGAACCATATCAAAATCATGAATCGTCATATCCAGAAACATTCCGCCTGATACAGCGGCATACTCTGCGCTCGGCGGCTCCGGATCTCTTGAAGTCACCTTAATGATATGCGGATCACCGATCTTGCCTGCCGCCACCGCATTTCTGACCGCCTCAAAGTTGTGGTCAAAGCGGCGGTTGAAACCAACCTGATATTTGACCGGATGTACCTTTAATGCTTCGATGACCTGTTTGATTTTGTCGATATCATGATCGATCGGCTTTTCACAGAAGACATGTTTTCCGGCCTGGATTGCCTCCACCGAAATAGGGGAATGGGTATTGGTTGAGGAACAGATCAGAACTGCCTGAATATCAGGATCGGCCAGGATTTCCTGATAATCCTTTGTTGTATGTTCCACGCCCATGCTCTTTGCCCATGCAGCAGTCTCATCATTCATAAACGGATCTGCGATTGTTTTAATCTTTGCATTTTTAACAATATTGCAGATACTCTCCGTATGTACCTTTCCGATTCTGCCTGCCCCGATAATTCCTACTGTTACCATATTAGTTCTCTCCTTATATTTAATTGGTTATTACAGTCCTGTTTTTTCAGCAATAAAAGCTCTGGCCCGGATTGCGTATTCAAGCGGATTTGCCTTAGCCGGATCCTGTTCTGCTTCCACTACCATATACCCTTTATAATCACTGTCTTCTAATACCTTAAAGATCGGATCAAAGTCTATGCAGCCATCACCCGGAATCGTAAATGCACCGGCCCGTACGCCATCCAGAAAGCTCATCCTGTCTGCTCTTACCTGAGCCACCACATCAGGACGGATATCCTTCAGATGAACATGTTTGATTCTGTCCGCATATTTAGACACCACTGCCAGCGGGTCTTCACCGCAGTATGTAAAATGGCCGCTGTCAAACAAAAGACTGACGAACTGAGGATCGGTATGAGCCATCATCCGGTCTGTCTCTGCAACACTCTGTACTACCGTTCCCATATGATGATGGAACGTTAGATCTACTCCATATTTTTCTTTGGAAAGCCGACCCAGACGGTTCAGGCCATTACAAAGCAGCTGCCACTCCTCATCGTTCATATCATATTTGCCCTCAAAAACCGGCTGATCCTGAATTCCCTGTGTGCTGTAGCTCTGCTCGGAAACACCGACAACCTTTGCTCCCATAGCAGCCAGAAAGGCAACATGCTTTTCAAACTCTGCTTCCGTCTCTTCATAAGGTTTGCTGATCAGAAAAGTAGAAAACCAGGCATTGCAGATCTCAATTCCTCTCAGCTCCAGTGCTTGTTTTAAGACATTTACTTCTCTTGGATATTTATTGCCCACTTCGGATCCGGTAAATCCGGCCAGAGCCATTTCACTGACACACTGCTCAAAGGTATTTTCTTTACCCAGATCCGGCAGATCATCATTCGTCCAGGCAATCGGAGCAATTCCCAGTTTTACATTGTTCTTATTTAACATGACAGTAATCTCCTCTCAATATCGCCGTGCCTGATCACGGTTTTTAATAAGCTCTTCATAAGCCTGCTGCTCGGCTTCAATCCCTGTAACACTGGCAAGACCGACATTCCACCAGGATTGGTAGCCATCTGTCATAGTCTTTGGAATTACCTTAATATCAATCAATGTCGATACCGTTTGATTCCTGGCATCAGCCAGTGCCGCTTTCAGTTCTGTCAGATTCTTAACGGTATACGTCTTCATCCCATATCCTTCACCGACTTTGGCGTAGTCTACCGGAATCAGGCCGCCGTTTAAGCTGCCGTCATCGCTGCGGTATCGGAATTCAGTCGCCAGATTGCCGATGCCATTGCTCATCTGGAGATTATTGATGCAGCCAAAACCACAGTTGTCAAACAGCAGAACATTGATTTTTGCACCTTCCTGAAGAGCCGTCCCCAGTTCACTGTGAAGCATCTGGAAGCTGCCGTCACCACACATTGTATAGACCTCCTGGCCGGGACAGGCCAGCTTTGCACCCAGGCTCGCAGCAATTTCATAACCCATACAGGAATATCCGTATTCCATGTGATAAGCATCTTTGTGATCTGTCGTCCACATTCGCTGCAGACAGCCGGGCAGGCTTCCGGACGCACCGACGACAATCGCATCCTCATCAATCCCCTGCCGGATCGCTGCCAGCGCAGCGGTCTGAGTTACCACTCCGCCGGTCAGTCTGACGAATTCTTCAATCGTGACCGGATTTCTGGCCTGAATCAGCGGCTCAAAATTATCATCATAAGCATACTCAGCCAGCCGCTTCATCTCTACATCCCAGGAGGCCCTGGCCGCTTCCACTTCACCGGTATATCCGGATCTGTATCCCACTTCCCGTAGCTGCTGCGCCGCCATTGCAAGGGTGACTTTGGCATCACCGATGACCGGAATCGCATCCATCTTATAAGCATGGAATCTGGACAGGTTAATGGCGGCCATCCGTACTGCCGGATTTTTAAACTTTGATTTGGATGCTGTTGTAAAGTCGGTCAGACGGCTGCCGACCGCAATCACCAGATCCGCTTCCTCGGCGATGGTATTGGCGGCTAGATTGCCGGTAACACCAAGTCCTCCCAGATTACAGGGATGGGAAGAGCGGCAGGCACTCTTGCCGGCCTGGGTCTCACCAAAGGGAATCCCAAACTCTGCACAGAATGCTTCCAGCTGCGCTCCTGCTTCGGAATAACGGACACCGCCGCCGCAGATCACCATCGGCTTTTTGCTTGCCGCAATCAGCGCGGTCAGGTCTTGCAGATCTGCTTCTGACGGCAGCTGACGGTTGATTCTGTGAATTCTTTTTTCAAAAAAGTAATCCGGATAATCATATGATTCGCCTTCTGCATCCTGAGAAAGCGCCACACATACCGCACCAGTCTCGGCCGGATCGGTCAGGACACGCATGGCATTGACCATCGTACTCATCAGCTGTTCGGGCCTGACAATCCGGTCCCAGAATTTGCATACCGGCCGGAATGCATCATTGGTCGTAACCGAAGGGGCATAACTTTGTTCCAGCTGCTGCAAAACCGGATCAGGCTGCCTGGTCGCATAAGTGTCCCCCGGCAACAGCAGCAGCGGAATATTGTTGACCGTGGCACAGGCTGCGGCCGTCACCATATTGGCCGCTCCCGGACCGATCGAAGAAGCACAGGCAATGATCTTTTTGCGGTTGTTCTGCTTGGCATATCCAGCCGCTGCGTGCGCCATCCCCTGCTCATTGCGGCCCTGCCAGACCTTCAGCCCGCCCGGATTTTCATCCAGTGCCTGACCCAGACCCACGACAATACCGTGTCCGAAGATGGTGAACATGCCTTCTACAAATTTGGTCACTTCACCGTCACGTTCCACATATTGGTTATCCAGAAACTTTACCAGTGCCTGGGCAACTGTCATTTTTGTGTATCCCATGACCCCAATTCCTCCTTTATACTCGGGCAATCATTTCGCCATATTTTTCCTTGCTTTCTTTTATAAATGCAGATACCTGTCCGGAATCCGGCAGATCCTGCGAACAGGAATGGGCCGCTACCATCATCGCTGCTTCGGCACTGCCGAATTCCAGGCAGTCGATCATCTCCCACCCCTGGTACAGACCATAGAGAAAACCGGATGCATAACCGTCACCGCCGCCGAAAGACTTCAGCGCATCAACCGGAAATGGTTTGATACTGTAGCTGCTGCCGTCATTGGTATAAGCCGTTGAACCTTTTTTACCGTGTTTGATAATCACAATCTTAGCATTCTCCTGATGCCAGGCCGCGGCCGTCTGCTGATCACTTCTTCCTGGTTCAATCAGTCGTTCTGTCAGATCAAATTCTTCCCGTGATCCCATGATAATATCAGCTTCCCTTGCCACCATCGCATAGTAGATCGAAATTTCATCTTCACTGACCCAGTTGTAGGGCCGGTAATCAATATCAAAAATAATTGCCGTATTATTTTTCTTTGCCAGCATCACGGCCTTAAGCGCTGCTTCCCGGGAGGGGCTGGCGGCCAGAGACGTACCTGAAATCAGCAGTGCTTTGGTATTCCTGATATAGTCCTCATCAATATCATCCGGACACAGCTGCAGGTCAGCAATACAGTTGCGGTACATTAAAATACTACTCTCCGATGGAGATAAAATCTCGGTAAAGGTCAGGCCGATCTTCTCCCCATGCTCACAACGGCGCACCCGCGAAACGTCGATCCCCTCCTGCTTAAAGAAATTGGTGACGAAATCACCGAACTGGTCATCGGATACTCTGGCAAAAAATCCCGCCTTCATTCCGTGCCGGGCAATTCCTGCTGCAATATTAGCAGGTGATCCGCCGACATATTTTTTGAATGTCGTACATTCGGTCAGCGGCTGGAAATAATCTACCGGATTAAAATCGACCGCAATTCTTCCTAGCAGCACCAGATCCATCGGTCTGCTTTCATCAAATGCAAGATACTGCATGTTATTTCCTCCTGTTCTTTACGGCTCAAGCGGCTCCATACAATTAAAGATACGGATATGCTCCCTGACATTGTTGTAAACTCCACGTACCATTGCTTCATTCAAACCAAAGTAATTATGACTGCCTGCCGCTGCCAGAAATTGCTGTGCTTCTTTAGTCAGGCTGTCAAAACTGGCTGTGGCGATATTAATCTTGCAAATTCCCAGACCAATTGCCCGGCGAAAATCTGATGGAGTGATCCCCGTTCCGCCATGCAGCACCAGCGGCACTGCCACCCGCTCATCAATCTGCTGCAGTACATCAAAGGCCAGCTGCGGTGCGACCGGATAGTTCCCGTGGGCATTGCCGATCGCTACCGCCAGGGCATCGGCCCCGGTCTCGCCGCAGAATATATAAGCATCTTCCGGATTGGTACAGCGTATGCCCTGATCTGCGCTGCCGTCTTCACTGCCGCCGACCAGTCCCAGTTCCGCTTCCAGGGTCGCCCCATATCGGTCTGCCAAGGCTCTGGCTGCTTTGGTTGCTTTGATATTTTCGTTAAACGGTTCGGATGAACCATCCAGCATCACTGAGGTAAAACCATAATCCAGTGCCTGCTGCAGCACATCGATAGTTTTACCATGGTCCAGATGAACGGCAATATCTACCCCGGCCCGCCTGGCTGCTTCTACCATCATCGGCCCCATTAGTTCCAGCGGCGAATGCTTTAGCCGTACTTCGGCAATCTGCAGAATAACCGGTGTATTCATCTCTTCGGCCGCCTGTACGGCCCCCATCACCATCTCCATGTTTCCGACGCTAAAGGCACCGGCTGCCCGGTTCTCCGTTGCCGCCCGGCCCAGCAGCTCTTTCATTGTTACTAATGCCATAATCCACCTCTCCTATATGCTAACTCCAGAGCGTTTCATAAATCCGCTTCACATCATC
The DNA here is from genome assembly GCA_051654925.1 of Lachnospiraceae bacterium. Classification (GTDB taxonomy): domain Bacteria; phylum Bacillota; class Clostridia; order Lachnospirales; family Lachnospiraceae; genus Brotaphodocola. Next base: position 35,760 of record JBOFYZ010000038.1, read on the forward strand.
CTGAGTCATATCTTTGCGGGTGTTTCCGGGACTGCCGCTCGCCATGGCATCACCAGCCATCTTATCAATCACGGCGAAAAATGCCGCCCGGTCAATTCCATATCCTTCAAGGGTCGGAATCTCCAGTTCCCGGCAGATCGCAATCACTGCTTCCAGAAATGCCTGGCTGGCTGCTTCATCACTGTCTGATTCAGCTGCCGCACCGATCTCTCTGGCCATAACCGCAAACCGGTCATAAGCACCATCCAGCGCAAACCGGAAGCATGCTCCCAGCAGCATGGCATTGGATATTCCATGAGCCACATGGAACATCGCACCGATCGGACGGCTCATTCCATGCACCAGAGTCACCGAAGCATTATTAAAAGCAATTCCTGCTTCCAGTGCAGCGATGGACATCTCTTCTCTGGCCTTTTCATCACTGCCGTCATGAAACGCCTTCGGCAGCCAGGTGAAAATACGCTTCACCGCCGACAGGGCAAAGATATCGGATAATGGCTGCGCCCGTCTGGAGGTATAAGCTTCCATCGCATGGGTCAGAGCATCGAGGCCGGTCGCTGCGGTGATCTGCGGCGGTGCCGTCATGGTAAACCGGGGATCGACAATTGCCAGATCCGGCATCAGGACACCACCCTTGAGCAGCATTTTAATGTCTTTTGTCGTATCGGTAATAATCGTAAACTGAGTTGCTTCCGAGCCGGTTCCGGCAGTAGTCGGAATCGCTGCCATCGGCGGCAATTTGCCGGTAATCACTTTACCCATATAATCAGAGATCTCTCCCCCGTTTACTGCCAGTGCTGCAATTGCCTTCATCGCATCAATAGGGCTGCCGCCGCCAAGTGCCAGCAGACAGTCACAACCAAACTCATGATATCTCCTTAATCCGGCTTCAATCATGACATCCGTCGGTTCTCCTGCTATTCCCGAAAAAACCTCGTATTGCAGATTCAGGTCATCCAGCATCTGGGTTATGATGCTGACATTTCCCAGATCAATCATCACATGATCGGTTACGATCAGAAGCTTTGTTCCCATTTCTTTTATGTAATCTCTGGCCGTATCCAAAGCATCGCTTCCCGTTACCGTCCGGGCCGGCATGATAAATTCTCTTCCCATATCAACCTCCATTTGCTTTATGGTTATTTCTTAGTTAATTCATTGTTATGTTTTAGTCAGATTTTAGCACTATATCGCAGTTCAGTCAAGTATATTATGTCATATTCTTTAGTAAATTGGTGCCTTTTTGATCACTTATTGATATTTTTTAACTTTTCTGTTACAATGGACTCAATACTTGACAAAGGAGGACATCAACATGAGGGTTTCCCGTATTGATGAACTGGAACAATATATTATCGAACATAAATCTGTATCCATGGATATGCTGTGTGAGGTTTTCCAAATCTCAAAGAATACCGTCCGCCGCGACCTGGAGGTGCTGATCGGGCGCGGAACGGTCGCAAAGGTATATGGCGGTGTGGTTGCCGTCGAACAGACGCCAGTCATTCCGGAGCTGGTATCCTTCAGCGAACGCACCTACAAAAATGCCCGCCACAAACAGCAGATCGCTGCGCTGGCCGCATCCTATGTCCGGGAGCACGATATCATTTATATTGACAGCGGTACTACAACCATGTACATGATTGATCACCTGACTCACCTGAATGCAGTGACTGTGATTACCAACAGCGTTCAGGTCATTAATAAAGCCATGAACCATCCCAATATCAATCTGATTTCCCTGCCGGGTACCTTAAAGCGCAACACCGCTTCTTTTGTCGGCACCTCTTGTGTGGAGTATCTGGTGGAGGACTACAATATTGTCCGGGCTTTTATGGCCTGCACCGGGGTATCACCGGAATCAGGGGTATGTAATGCTTCTACGGAGGAGTATAATATTAAAAAAGCTGCTATTAAAAAAAGCCAGAAGCATTATCTTCTGGCGGACTCGTCAAAGTTTGGGAAGACCTCGCTGATGACGTATGGGGAGATTGGGGAGTTCGATTGTATTTTGACGGAAAAGCTGCCGGATGAAGAGTTCGAATCTTTCTGCCGGGAGCAGGGATGTGTTATTCATACCACGGAGTAGGTGGTAACGGGATTTGCAGCGATGGATTTCTGATCAGAATTCAAAAATCCTCCGCTGTAAATCCCGTTGTTCTGTATTTTTGTTACCGTAGTCGGCATAGATTCCTATTATCCTTTCAAACCAGATGTGCTGATACCTTCAACCAGATATCTCTGCAGGCAGATAAACATAGTCACCGCCGGTAAAATAGACAGTGTCGCCATTGCAAACATTGCACCATAATCCGAAGAAGAACCAGGATCACTGAACAGTTTCAGGGCAAGGCTGACCGGATATCTGGCTGATTCGTTGACATACAGCAATGCTGAAAGGAAATCATCCCATCTCCACATGAAGGAAAAGATACTTCCGGTAATCAGAGCCGGTGTAATCAGCGGCAGGATAATTCTTGCAAAGATTCCGTACCAGGAACATCCGTCAATCTTAGCTGCTTCATCCAGTTCTTTCGGGATACCTTCGATGAAATTGATCATCAGGTATACGAAAAAGCCCTGAATGGCGAAAAAGTAAGGAGTAATCAACGGCATATAGCTTCCTACCCAGTTCAATTTCTGATACCACAGATACTGAGGAATCATCAGAACCTGGGCCGGCAGCATCATCGAAAGAAGCATCGCTACAAATAAGATTCTTCTTCCGCGGAATTTACATCTTGCCAGTCCAAAGGCAACCAGTGCCGAAGATAATACGGTACCGATTGTTGCCACAATGGATATCAGCAGGGAGTTTCCAAAGAATGTGGCAAAACCGATATTGGCAAAGCCTTTCCAGCCATTCACGTAATTGTCAAGAACAAATGTTTCCGGAATCAGCTGACCCGCCGTGGTAAAGATTGTACTGGTATCTTTAAAGGAGCTCATTATCATCCAAATCAGCGGATAGATCATGATCAGTCCAAGACCGCATACCAGCACATGATATACAATTTTCCCGATTGTCTGTTTGGTCTTCATGCTTCATCACACCCCTTCCGTATAAACCCAGAACTTCTTGGTTGCAAATAATACTGCCGTGATCAGTCCGATAATGGCAAGCATAACCCATGCCAGTGCCGCACCATAGCCGGTGTTGTAGAACTTGAAGGACTGCCGATACATATATACGGTGTAGAACAGCGTTGAGTCCATCGGACGTCCATCGGTAATGATAAAGCACTGCGTAAATGCCAGGAATCCGTTGATCATCTGCATAACCAGATTGAAGAAAATCGTTGGTGTCAAAAGCGGCAGAGTGATTTTGAAAAACTGGGAGATTTTATTGGCTCCGTCCACCCTTGCTGCTTCATATAAGGTCACCGGAATCTGCTTCAGCGATGACAAAAAGATCAGCATCGAAGAACCAAACTGCCAGACTGCCAGGATAATCAGTACCCAGATCGCGGTCTTGGTATTGCCAAGCCATGCAAAGCTGGTTTCGATTCCGATTGATGCTAAAAGCCTATTGATTACGCCGTCTGTTGCAAACATTCTTCTCCAGAGGATTGCAACCGCAACGGAACCACCGATAATCGAAGGCAGGTAATATGCCGCCCGGTAAAAACCGGTTGCCTTCGTTGTTTTCTGTAAAATCATCGCTACGATCAATGCGAAAATCAGACGCAGCGGTACGGAAACAAGAGCAAAATAAAAGGTCACGCCGATGGTTTTGAAAAACACATCATCATCCGTAAACATCTTGATGTAGTTCTTTACTCCGGCAAACGTAGCCGGGGACAAAATATTGTAATCACAAAATGAATAATACAGAGAAATACCCATTGGTACTACCATAAATGCCAGAAAGCCAATGATAAACGGCAGGCTGAAGACAACGCCGGCAGTGCTTTCTTTATTCATGAATTGTTTAAAGCTCATGGTCTTTTTCTTATCCATGTTACCCCTCCATTCCATTTTAAAAGGGGCAGAGACCACTCTGCCCCCTCAGCTTCATTACTGTTTTGAGTCCATGATTTTTGATGCGCTGTCAAAGAACTGTTCAGCTGCTGCCTGTGCGTCCAGCTCTCCATAGCATACCTTCTCTACCATCTGCTGCAGCAGATTGTATACTTCACTTGCGCCTTCCGGCTGTGGCGGATCGATCGGAGAACAGTTCGGGGTTACTACATTATTGATGAATGCAACAACCTTCTGATCTTCTTCGCTCATCTTCGGTGCAATTGCTTCGGCAACATCAGATGCTGCCGGAACGCCTCTTTCACCTAACAGGATATCATTTGCTTCCATGGAATTGATCAGGAAGTTAAGAACCTTAACTGCCTCTTCCGGATTCTTCGTATGTGCGCCTACTGAGAAGAACTGGCCGGATTTCAGGAAGTTGGATTTTAACGGGTCAACTGCCGGCCAGGTCGTGATACCAATCTCCATTCCTTCCGGAGCTGCTTTCTGCATGGCTGCCAGCTGGTTGGAATTATAGAAGGCACACCATGACTGAGTTGCCGGAGCAGAGCCATATACCAGTGGTTCCTGTTCAACAGAGCCTAGTGCCAGTTCTGCGAATACACCCGGATCGATCAGCCATCCTTCAGCCAGACCTTTGGTGTACTGCTCAAAGAAAGGTACATAGGTTTCTGCACTTCCGCCCATCTTACCATCCACAAACTGGCTGGTATCAAAACTTCTTACAAAGAAGTTGCTGTAGCTCTCACCGATTCCATAAGCGATATTGGTTTTTACACCGGTTTTTTCATATACCTGACGGCATACGTCATAGAACTCGTCGAGTGTCATATTATCTTTTACTGTGATGCCATTCTCATCCAGCAAGGTCTTGTTGTATAACAGCGCCGGTGAGTTGATTCCGGCACAGATTGCATATACGCCGCCGTCAACAGTACCGGATGCCATGGTATTCTCGGAAATGTTAGATATATCCAGAGTACCATCTTCTATGTATGGGGTCAGGTCAACCAGAAGATCGCTCTTCACATATTGATCCAGATACATGTAATCCATCTGTACCAGATCTGGGATAGCCTTGCCTGCTGCCGAGGTTGCCAGCTTATTCCAGTAATCTGACCACTCAGAGAACTGCCCATCAATTGTTACGCCGGCATTCTGTTCTGAGTATAAATCAAGAGCGGCCTGGGTACTTTCATTACGGATCTGATTCCCCCACCAGCTCATGGTCAGTTTAATATCACCACCTGATGAAGCAGCGCCTCCTTCTGCTGCAGTTCCTGCTGCTGTCGTACCAGCTCCTGCTCCGGTATCACTGCTGCCTGAAGAACTGCCGCATCCTGCGACCGCTGCTGCTGTCATGGCACATGCCATCAATAAAGCTACTTTTCTCTTCATAAACCTTCCTCCTTGTTAAATAATGCTATTTTGATGTTCTCATTATAGCTTGATACATTGGCCTTGAAAATGAGTAAAACCGCGTTTCAAGTTTAAAAAACCGACTTTCTTGTATAATATGTATATTATTTTTGTCTGGCTGTTGTTTTTGTCCTCTGATTTTTATATAATTAGCTGAAGCTAAGAATCTTGCCGACAGTCAGGCCATGCATATCAGAAAGGAATGGCATATGAATTTCATTCAATTGTATATAGGAAGTCTTTCCTTGAAAAACAAAATCCGCTCGATTGTTATGCTCAGTATTGCCCTTTTGTCACTGGTGGCCTTTCTCAGCATACAGCTGATTGCCTCCTCATATCAGAAAGCGCTGTACCAGGCTGTTGCCAGCTCCCTTTCCTATTCATCCAGAGAATTGGCAAATCAAATGGATAGTATCAATACGATGGCTGATATGTTCCTGGCTAATACTACGATTCAGGACAACCTGACTATCTTAAAGTCATCCAACAGCCAGACCCAGCGTACCACCGCCAGCCAGGTTCTGTACAATGCTTTAAGCGAATATTATTTTAACTTCCGCAAACACCAGATCAGTTATATGAGCCTTTATCAGGATAACTTTTCGACACATACCTATATGGCAACCATTAACAAGCTGCCTGATGATGTGACTGAAGCACTGATCAGTAAGGCCAAAGCCGGCTCAGGCGCCACTTTGTGGGTCACTGATTACAGTGAAGAATACGGTCTCTTTATGGTCAAAGAACTGCGTGAAACAAAACACCTCAGACTTACTCCCCTGGGGGTATTAATTGTTAATGTCGATATAAAGTCCTTAATGAACCGGACTACCTCGACCAGCAGCAGCTACGGCGAGACCCATTATCTCCTTTATGATGACCATACCGTCATCTACGATTCAGCAAACCTGAAAGAGAATCCGCAATTCGGTTATTCTTCATCGCCATCGAGATATGGGCGGATCAAGCAGAATGGTAATGACTTCTTCTATGTCCATGGAACGATTGATACTACCGACTGGGATTATGCCTGCGCTGTTCCATTTGGAGCAATTGCCGACGCTCTCTCATTCAGCCGCAACCTTTGTCTGTTTATCATTGCGGCGGCTATTATGCTGTCCCTGGTTCTGTCAACACGATTAATCCATTCACTGACCAGGCATTTTGATAATCTGATCATTAAAATGCAGAATTTCGGTGACGGACAATCCCGGCCGCTCCTGACCCGCACGGACTATGCCAGCCGTAAGGATGAACTGGGCATATTGCATACCCAGTTCGATCTGATGGTTCATCAGGTAAATGAGCTGATCCGTTCCAACTATCTGAATGAGATCCTCCGTAAAGAAGCTCAGCTGAAAGCACTGGAGACCCAGATCAATCCGCACTTTTTATACAATACGCTAGAATCGATCAACTGGCGGGCCAAAGCACTTGGAGCCAAAGATATCTCCTCCATGGCTGAATCGCTGGGAAAGCTGCTGCGTATCACTCTCGATCAGAAGACCAAGCACTTCCCGCTGCGCCAGGAGCTGGAACTGATCCACTGCTATATGACCATCCAGCAGTTCAGGTATGAAGAACGGCTTCACTATGAAATGAAGGTTCCGGATCAACTGCTGAACTATGAAGTACTGAAGCTGACCCTGCAGCCGCTGGTGGAGAATGCCATCCGCTATGGACTGGAAGAAAATACCGAAGCCTGCCAGATACAGATAATGGCAGAGGCATCCGATGACCATCTGTATTTATATGTCAAAAACAACGGATCCTACTTTGAAGATAACCTGTTACATAAATTAAAGTCACACGAAATATCCCCTCATGGATTCGGCATCGGACTGCTCAATATCCATGAACGACTGCAGCTGACCTACGGACTGGAATTCGGACTGACACTTTATAACGAAGGTGACCTGGCCGTAGCCAGGATCGCATTCCCAATTCCATCCACTTTATAAGGCAGCATACACATAAAGGAGTAAGACAATTGCTGAAATTAATTATTGCCGATGATGAACGAATCATCCGCGAAACCATTGCCAATCTGATCGACTGGAACAGTCTTGGAATCGAACTGATCGGCTCCTGCAGTGACGGCATCGAAGCCTACAATATGATTCTGGATGAATCCCCCGACATTGTCTTGACTGATATTCGGATGCCCGGACTGTCCGGCCTGGAACTGGTCGAACGGATCGCACAGACAAGCCTGAACATCCAGTTTATCCTGTTGTCCGGCTTCGGTGAATTCGAATATGCCAAAACCGCAATGAAATACAAGGTTCAACATTATTTATTAAAACCCTGCAACGAAGAACAGATTATTGACAGCATGAAAGAAGTAATCCGGGAATATTACCGGAGACGGGCCACCCTCGAACTGGAGGACAAACAGCGTACCCTGACCGACAATCTCCACCACAGCATCCTGTCCAATATTATCAACGACGGGGTATCTTTGCCGGAGTCCGCCGGACCTTCACTGGATACTTATTCCGGTTTTATGGATTTTTTTAATACCGGCTACGAATTATGCTATCTCTACTATCTGGAGGAGGAACACTTGCAGAGTACCATGGCTTCCATCTATGGCTACATGAAAAAAAATGCTCCGGGTATTCCGATCTACAGTATTTATGTCAAAAATACCCTGATGGTATTCTTCGAAAGCCACCAGGTATCCTATGAGGATCTGGACCAATTTTTATCCTCCCTATTCCCGGTCGGACAGACCGCCTGCATCGAATACCAGCGCCAGCCATTTGGCAGCCTATCGACTCTGCTGGAGCATCTGCTTGGGAAAATCCGGCGCTACGGAATTATCTATTTCTTAAATGGGCTGCAGCCGGTTCCTACCTGCAATTACAAAAACCTGATCGCAGAGATTGAACAGCTGACTACCGTACTGACCGAATCCAAAGAGGAGGACCGCCAGGAACCACTTGCCAGGCTGAAGACTATTTTGGAAGATATCAGCAATCCTGACTTCTTCAAGCAGCTGGCATCCAGCATGATCATAAAACTGGCTGCCGACAGCAATACCTGTTCCCCGATTGAAGCAACCCAGTTTCTGATGAAGCTGAACCAGGAATCCGACGCCGAGGTAATCCGTCCGATGCTGTATGATAAAATTCAGGAGATGGCCGCCCAGATTTCCAGCGGACCCAAACGATACAGCTTGTTTATTGAAAAGGTCATGCAATATGTAGAGGAACATCTAAGCAATCCCAACCTGACCTTAAAGTGGATTTCCGAAAACTACCTGTACATGAATGTCGATTATGTAAGTAAGCGTTTTATCAAAGAAACGGAACAGAAATTTTCCAACTACCTGACCAATCTCCGCATCCAGAAAGCCAAAGCCCTGCTTGCTGAAGGCCACTCTGAGCAGATCCAGTGGATCGCAGAACAGGTTGGCTGCGGCAACAATCCACAGTATTTCAGTCAGATTTTCAAAAAAAACACCGGGCTGACCCCGAGTGCATATGCAAAAAAAGTAAATGGAGGATGATAACATGACAAACGAACAGCTTTTAAAAAAGATCCATCTGGTCGTAGACAAACTGATTAACCTGGGCGGTGCTGACTATGACAGCGACAAAATTACTGCCAAAGAAGAATCAAAGCGGGGCTTTATCGCCCGTGATTTCGGCATTGAAGAATGGGACTGGCCTCAGGGTGTCGGCCTCTACGGCATGAACAAGCTGCAGAACTTCTACAACGATACCCGTTACCTGGAATTTTTCGACAACTGGTACCAGAACAACATCAACAAAGGGCTCCCCAGTAAAAATATCAACACCTCAGCCCCCTACCTGACCCTCGTCAATCTCCTGGATGCCCTGAACAACCCACAGTATGAAACAATGTGTCTCGAGCATGCCCAGTGGCTGACAGATGAACTGCCCAAGACCAAAGAAGGCGGCTTCCAGCATGTCACCACCGCCATCGGAGACCGCAACGGCATTACGTTAAACGACGGCGAGATGTGGATCGACACCCTGTTTATGGCCGTACTGTTCCTGAACAAAATGGGCCAGCGTTACCAGCGTCCCGACTGGGTCAGTGAAGCTACCAAACAGGTCCTGATACATATCAAATATCTGTACGAAAAGACCAACGGACTGTTCTACCACGGCTGGAGTTTCTCTTTAAACAGCAACTTCGGAGGAATCTTCTGGTGCCGCGGCAACTCCTGGTTCACCTTCGGCATCATTGATTTCATAGAAGCCCTTGAAAAAGACATCGATCCCGGCCTGTACACCTACTTCATCGACACCTTCAAAGCCCAGGCCGAAGCCCTGATCAGACTACAGTCCCCATCCGGACTATGGCATACCGTCCTCGATGATGACACCAGCTACGAAGAAATATCCGGTTCCGCCGCAATCACCACCGGCATTCTCAAAGGCATCAAACTGGGAATCCTCGATTCCAGCTATCAGTCCGCCGCCGACAGAGCGATCGAAGCCATCTGCCGCAATATTGCCGATGACGGCACTGTCCTCAACGTATCCGCCGGCACCGGTATGGGATATGATGCAGATCACTATAAAAATATCGCAATCATGCCGATGGCTTACGGCCAATCCCTAACCCTCGTTGCTCTGTGTGAGGCTTTGCGGTAGGTTTTGGGGAGATGACGTCCAGAGAGGGGGAGGATTGGGACGGGGCGGGGAGCATACGGTACGGTGTGGCTGCTGTTTCGGTGCGTAAGAGTACCTAAGGGTTGTAAATAAGGCTAAATGCATCAACGGAAATGGCTAACTCGTTGCACTCAGACAGAGCTCATTTCCGTTGATAACGCCTGATTTACACCCCTAAGGTACTCTAACGCGCCTGCAAATGCAGCCACACCGTACCGTATGCTCCCCGCCCCGTCCCAATCCTCCCCCTCTCCAGCCACATCTTCCCAACCCCGAGCGAAAAGCTGATAAATTGTCGCCCATAAAATGTTACCAAAGTGTACCTACCTATTTTCCACTACGTTTTTCGAATTCTCCCCACTGCGTTCACTACCTAAGTGAGAATATCGCCCTTAAAAACTGAGCATAGCGATAGTGTAGCTGGAGAATCATTGGCTGAGGGCAGGGGTGGGGCGGCGGTATGATATGGTTTTGGCGCATTTGCAGGCATGTTAGATGCTCTTGGCTTTAAAAATAATACGTTATAGACGGAAATGGTCCTTGTTTGAGTGCAACGAGTTAGGTCATTTCCGTCTATGCCTTTAGTATTATTTTTAAAGTCTAGTACTGCGTTGCATAAGTTTCGATGAATAGAGTGCCTGATATCCGCATCAGAATCGTTTCTGCGAAACGACGGCGTAGTGGACCCTACGACTAGTTTCGCAGGGACGATTCTGGTGTGGATAGCGGGTGCTATATTCATCGAAACTTATGCA
>JBOFYZ010000039.1:0-1701 GCA_051654925.1 Lachnospiraceae bacterium
GCCTTGAATCAGCTTATGGGGAAAGTGAACTTGCAGTTAATGCCTGTAACCTATTCGGCATGAAGACCACTCTATCCGGCAATACCTGGGCATCCGAGTGGGATGGCAGCGTATACACCAAAGAAACCCAGGAGCAGGACACGTCCGGTAACGAATACACCATAACCGCCGATTTCAGGAAGTACACAAGCTGGGCGGCATCGATTAAGGATCACAGCGATTACCTGAACGGAGCCATGAACGGCAGCTCCTTGCGCTATACCGGGCTTTCCGGATGCACTGATTACCGGACGGCGGCGCAGCTGATCAAGGACGGCGGCTATGCAACGGATACCGCCTATGTAGATAAGCTATGCGCAGTAATAGAAGCCAACAATTTAACGCAATATGATGGAGGGAAAACAATGAGAATATGTTTAGATGCCGGGCACTACGGCAAATATAACCAGAGTCCGGCGGATAGTAGATACTATGAATCCGATATGGTCTGGAAGCTGCATTTGCTGTTGAAACAATATCTGGAGCGATATGGAATTACCGTTATTACAACCAGGTCTGCTCAAGAGAACGACCGGGGACTGTATGAGCGCGGCTTCGCATCCAAGGGATGTGATTTATTCATCTCCTTGCATTCCAATGCGGTGGGAAGCGGTGTTAATGAAAGTATTGATTATCCGGTCTCGTACTGTGCGGTCAATCGGACTGCCGATGATATTGGGCTGATTCTGGCGCAGGTAGTGGAAACTATCATGGGAACGAAGCAGGCGGCTCGAATCGAACACAGAAGCGGTACAAGCGGGGACTATTACGGTGTATTACGCGGAGCATCAGCAGCCGGAGTGCCAGGGCTGATCTTGGAGCATTCCTTTCATACCAATACAGCTATGACACGCTGGCTGCTTGATGATGCGAATCTGGATCGTCTGGCAGAAGCGCAAGCAGATTGTATCGCTGAATATTACGGTCTGTCTGCCGTGGAGGAAACAAAGAAATCCGGATGGATGGAAGAGGACGGTGGCTGGCGGTATTACAACGGCGACACGGGCGATTGTGTGTGTAATGACTGGGCGCAGGACGGGGATAAGTGGTATTGGTTTGACGGTGCAGGGATAATGGTTACGAGCGTCTGGTATATGCATAATAATCATTGGTACTACTTGGGATCAGATGGGGCTATGGTGAAAGGTCTGTTACAGGACGATGGGAAGTGGTACTTTACAAATGACAACGGGGAGCTGGTAACGGAGCCGGTAACGCTGACGCCGGATGATAACGGGGCATTGCGATATCCGGGATTGGCGGAATAGGGCAACAGAAAAGGTAGTGGATTTAATCACTGACCCCATTTTTGGGGTGAGTGTAACCTGATAATTCAACTGGAATCTGACGGCTCAATTTTCAGCCGTCAGATTTTTTCAGAGAATCGTCCTACAGGGATAGAAAAGAGCGGATTCCGGTTGCTCGGTTCACTTCATGATTTATAGTTATTTCTAATAATTAGAAACATAAAAATGAACAAAATGATCTCTGATGATCTGTAGTGATCTCAGATGATTTCTACTGACACCAACTATAAGCATGACTTATATGCAGTATTTTCAATCAGAATTTTGCCATGGAATCTAACTAAAAGTAGTGCTATGCTATTTAATTATAAACAATGTTATTTCGGGAAATTAGTTTATAAAAATTTTATATTTA
>JBOFYZ010000040.1:0-3442 GCA_051654925.1 Lachnospiraceae bacterium
TCATATGGAAAGTTATTGACTATGGAAAGAACAACGATGCACATCCGATAAACATTACTTTATTTTCTGTTTTACTTTCCATAGTTTTCATGTATCCTTATCTCAAAAAGAAGAGAGGTAAGGAATCATGAAAAACCCAAGTATTCAAGATCTTGTATGGAAGGCAATTCAATATTTGTCTGCAAAATCCTATTCTGCGGTCACGCTTTACTTTCACGCATTGCTATGGCGAAAATTTACCGCTTACGCACAAGAAAAGAGAATATTTAGTTACTCCACTGAACTAAGTGAAGATTTTATTAAAAGCTTTATTCGTAATGCGCAAGATCCATCCTTTGACAAGAACAATGTTCATAAGCTCCATGCCATGAAAGTATTGGATGATATTTTCCATGACAGGCCAGTCAAAATAAAATATATGACTGCCCCTGTATTCATCCCTCCTGAATATGAGGAAATACATATATCATACAAAGAGTATTTACTTTCAAAAAATCAAAAACCACGCACCATAGAAACCAAGCTATCACGTGTGCTTGTCTATTTGAGGTTTATGGACAAAACCAATTTTTGCCTCGACCAAATGGACATTGAAACGCTGACAGTTTTTCAGAAATACCTGACGGATAATTATTCGACCTGTGCACAAAGCAATATAAAATTTACGTTACGTGATTTTTTTCGCTTCGGAGAAGAAAAAGGTGTCATACCCGTCGGCACTTCATCCTTGATTGGAACTATTTACAGCAATAAACATGACAGGCTTCCCTCCACTTACACAAAAGCTGAAATCAACCGTATCCTGGAATCTGTTGACAGAACTACAATTACGGGAAAGGCAGATTATGCCATGCTTATCCTTTTAACACATCTTGGTATGCGCACTTCAGATATCGTTTGCCTGCCTCTGGACTCTCTGCACATCGAAAAACATGCCCTTTGCTTTAAACAACAGAAGACAGAAGGTTATGAAAATCTACCACTTCCGGAACAAGTGGAACTGGCATTGGCTGATTACTTGAAAAATGCCAGACCCGAAACAGACAATGAATTCCTTTTTGTTGTATGCAGGGGAGCCAATAAAGGAAGACCTTACGGCACAGGTGCACTATATTATATTTTGAACCGGTATATGCAAAAAGCCAGCATTGCAACCGAAGGGAAGCGCCATGGTACACACAGCATGAGGCATAGCCTGTCTTCCAACCTGCTAAAAGAGGGAACCTCCATTTCTGTCATCTCAGGGATCTTGGGGCACAGCAGTTCTGAAATCACATCCCGTTATCTTTGGATGGATGCCCCGCAGCTTAGAAAACTGGCATTGGAGGTACCACATGTACAAGAATGACAGCAAGGCCCTCCCTGTTTTTGAAGACGGGCTGTTTACACCATATACCCTGGATTTTATCCATTATAAGCGGTCATGCGGCATAAAATATGAAGACTCTGCCCCATATGTTCTGCGTATGATCTGCCATCAGATGAACCAATATCCTGCAGATGGCTTGGAAATGACAAAAGAGATGGTAAAAGCCCTTGTGGAAAAACACCCTGCCGAAGCCTATTCCACACAGTCGCGGCGGATCTCGTATCTCCGGCAACTGGCCATTTATTTGAATATGCGTGGCATACCTGCTTATGTTTATCCGGAAAACAGCATTCATAAAGAAGAAAAAACGTTTGTCCCATATCTGTTTACCCAGAATGAAGTCAAAACGATATTCCAAGTGGCAGATAATCTTCCCTGTATCAAAAGATATCCGAATTACGAAAAAGTATATCCCGTACTCTTAAGACTGCTGTTTTCAAGCGGATTAAGGATTTCAGAGGCATTGAACTTGAAAATCAAGCATTTCAGTTACGCTGATGCCCTATTACTGATTGAAAACGCTAAAAATGGGAAAAGCAGGTGTATCCCTTTATCAGCTTCCATGTCACATGTGCTGATAGAATATCTGGATTGCAGATACGGCATTGCTCCTGCCAGGGAACGCTTTATTTTTGAAGCACCTGACGGAGGCAGGTATAACAGGGGCGGTGTTCGCAGTACAATCATGAATATCTTTAAAAATGCCGGACTTCCAACTATATCCGACGAATATCATCCCAGGGTTCACGATGCCCGCCACCAATTCGCCGTAAGCGCAATGGAAAAAATGAAAGCGGAAGGGATGGATTTATACTGCGCAATGCCGCTTTTATCTGTATACCTGGGGCACAAAGGGCTTCGCGAAACGGAAAAATATCTTTGGCTGCCACAGTTTTGCATGGAAGAGATTGCTGTTTCCGACCAAAAACTGGTGGCAGGAATGATTCCGGAGGTGTCATGGGATGAAGAATAATTTTCCGGAGTTTCTGACAACATTTTTTAATCAATATATGGAATTGGAGAAGGGACTGAGCGAGAACACAATTGCTTCCTATAGCGATTCATTTCTCTTGTTCTTCTCTTATTACCGGGATGCCTATGGACTATCGCCGGATAAGATTACGTTTCAAGAAATCACGGGGGACAGGGTTGTGGACTTTTGTAAATGGCTGGAGTACGAAAGAAACTCCAGCATAAAAACACGCAACTTAAGATTAACAGCAATCCATTCCTTTTTCCGGTATGTTGAAATGCATGCGCCTTCTGAGCTGGCCTTATGCAAGGATATCTTGGGGATTTCTATGAAAAAGTGCAAAAGAAAGCCGCCTGTACAACTGTCGGATACAGAATTGAAGCTTCTTTTTGCAGAGCCGGATATCAAGGAAAAAAAAGGGATACGTGATTTGTGCATACTAACAGTTCTTTATGACACCGGTGCAAGGGTAAGTGAATTGATAACTCTTAAAACTGGAGATATACGTTTGGACAAAAACACGGCAACGGTTAGGCTACTTGGAAAAGGCGGAAAAATGAGAATAGTCCCCATCTCATCAGCTACCGCCAATATCATAAAAGTATACTATAAATCAAACGGAAAAGATCTTGCTGCCACTGCATCCCCGGTATTTACGAACAATAGAGGCGAGACACTCACAAGACCGGGCATAAACTATATCCTGGATAAATATGTGCAGCTGGCGCGGGAACATTATCCCGATAAATTCAACTCGAAAGTAACGGCTCATGTCATGAGGCATTCAAAAGCTACTAATTTGTTGTTAAGTGATATAAATCTGGTATACATACGTGATTTTTTGGGTCATGCCTCAGTTATTACTACTGAGCTCTATGCGAAAACAAACCCTGAATTTCTAAGGCATGCAATTGAAAAGAATGCTAAGGATTATTCAACGGGTCTGGAGTACTATAGCCAGAAGGAGAAAGATAATCTGACCGAATTTTTAAGAGGCTTCAGAAAATAAAAAACTATGAAAAGTAAATTTCTGAAAAAACATACAACCAACTATAACCGGAGGTTTACTTTCCATAGTCAATAACTTTCCATATGACTGT
>JBOFYZ010000041.1:0-37415 GCA_051654925.1 Lachnospiraceae bacterium
ACATTTACTGCCCTGAAGGCGCGATAAAACAAGTATCATAACACAAAAAACGAAACCTCTTAAGCTCATAGAAATGCACCAGCTATAGCTGGTGCTAATGTTTTAAAATTTTTAGGACATTTTCAAAAACGGTTGACACCCTTTTTTATAGATTTTTTTCAATCATGGCCTGAACAGTCTCTTTTGGCTGAACTCCGATCAGCTTATCAACCAACTCTCCGTTCTTAAAAACAGCCAAAGTAGGGATCGTCATAACGCGATATTCAGCGGCAATTGACTCATTATCATCGATATTCAGCTTGCCAACGGTTACTCTTCCTGCGAACGTCTCTGCCAGTGCTTCTACCACCGGAGCCATCATTTTGCATGGTCCACACCAGTCTGCATAAAAATCCACCAGTACCGGCACGTCTGATTTAAGTACTCTCGATTCGAAATCATTTGCTGTAAAATTGTTTTCCATTTGTTTTCTCCTTTTTGTTTTATTCTTCTTCTTTCTTTTCACCTTTGCTGCGGTTCAAGATCTTTTCTACCTCTTTAAAGCTTTTATTCCATTTGACAACCTGACGGTTCAGTGATTCTTTATCACTGGCTGCACTCCGCATACTATTCGTCACCTTTGTTTTCCAATCCATAGTATCACCAGATATCCATTCTTTATTACCATTATATGCAGCACTACCGGTCGGCAATTAATTTAAATATCGGATTACCCATGGACGAGAACTTGGTTTCATACTCGGTCATTACATTCCCCTGTACCATATCACTGTGGTGGAGGTCTCTGGTATAAGCCCGGATCTTCCATCCTGCTTCAGGAATCGCTACCAGTGAATATTCAAACAGGTTTTTGTTGTCGGTCTTGAATTCGACGACACCGTCCTGTTTCAGGATCTGATCATATACCGCCATAAACTCCGGGGATGTCAGTCTCCGTCTGGCATGTCGGTCTTTCGGCCATGGATCGGAAAAATTCAGATATATCCGGCTAACTTCGCCGGGCGCAAACATATCTGCCATTGCCCTGGCATCCACACACATAAGAAATATATTGGGAAGCTCCAGCTCCTGCCGTTTCATCAGCGCCCGTAAAAGCACACTGGAGTATCGTTCAATTCCGATGTAATTGATATCAGGGTTGATCGCTGCCAGTTCCATAATGAACTTTCCTTTCCCCATTCCCACCTCAATTTCGATCGGATTGTCATTGCCAAATATCTTCCCGAAGGAACCTTTGTGGCTTTCCGGATTGTGGATGACATAAGGGCTCTTCTCCACTTCCTCTTCCGCTCCGGGTATATGACGCAGTCTCATGATGGTTCCTCCAAAATCATTCCTTTAAACTACTGGTTATTACCAGTACCTTTATTCTACCAGACAGTGCATCTGTTTGCAAGAGCATTGGTTTATTACAAATCTCTTACAATGCAGATTTTGTCGTTTTTTTGCGTGCACAATTAGTGAAGACGTAGTATAATGGATCTATATATGGTGGGTGAAGCACCATTTTGCAGAATTCAAAGGAGGACGGCTATGGCAAGCACAAATGTGAACAGCAGCTGGGAGAAAATCCAGCGTGGAGTAAAAGACACGGAACGATTAATTGGACAGAAAGAATACAATGCAGCTATGGTACAATCCCGCCAGACTCTTGAATTCATGGTGAAGCTGCTGGCCAACCGCATCGGACTCAACGAGAATCAGGATCTGATGCAGCTGATCGACGGACTCTATCAGCACCGCGCCATCAGTAAGTCTACCTGCGAACACTACCATAAGATCCGGATGATCGGCAACAAGGCCGCTCACGAAGGCGATACCAGCGCCTATAATGCCAATCAGACTTATCACATATTAGCTCAGGAAGTATATTCATTTGCGAATGATTACCGCAATGCCCAGAGAGGCTCACGGCGATCCTCGTCCGGCCAGTCTCAGTCAGCCAGCCGCAGCCGCAAAAGACAAGCCGCCAAGAGTTCTTCTTTTCAACTCTATACTATATTAAAACTGCTGATCCCGGTGCTCTGCGTCGTGCTGCTGTTCCTGATTATCAGGCTGGTCAAACCGGCCAAGGACAACGAGACCCAGCCCGTGACCACACCTACGAATACAGAAACCATGGTACCGCCAGAGACGAATACACCAGAAGAGACAGCACCACCGGCCGTCACCTACAAGACCACCTCCAATCTGAATGTACGGACACAGCCGGATACCAGCGGTGAAGCCCTCGGACAGATCTCTTCCGGCAGCCAGGTCGAATATGTCCGTGCCCACAATGATGAATGGGCCGTGATCATGTATGAAGGCCAGGAAGCATATGTCGCCAGCCGTTATCTGACAACTGAATAAATTTTATCATAAAAGAAGCATACTACCATAGTAAGCTTCTTTTTTATGTGATAGGAAAGGCAAAAGAATGTGTCGAGGCGTATACTTTCTTGTTGTATTTTCACTAAAATTCATTACAATTATTTATTTTTTTCATAAGATCTACTATGGATTTTTTTTTAAAAAGGAGTATGATGAACATAGCGCAAAGGAGGATTGATATCGCCATGGATACAATCATAAAACAAATATCCGAGATTGAGAACCGGGCTGCGGCAGTTATGGAGGAGGCAAACGCCCAGAAAAAAGTGATTTCCCTGGAAATGAATCAGAAAACAGCTGACTTTGACCAGGAACTGGACGCCGAGATGCAGAAAAAGATCGCTAAACTCCAGGCTGATATGGAAGTAGATATGAATGCCAAGCTGGAAACCCAACGGGCCAACGCCGCATCCTGCCTTCTTCAGATGGAAAAGAACTACGAACAAAACCACCAGGAATATGCCCGCAGACTGTTCCAGCAATTAATAGGGGAGTGATACTATGAGTCTGTTGTCTTACAGCGGAATTACGACCAAGGTAAAAGCAATGCATGGACGGCTGATATCAGAAGATCAGTTTCGTGAAATGGCTGCTCTGGATACTGTCCAAAGCGCCTTGGATTATCTGAAACACCAGCCCGCCTATGCCGGCATTTTTGCTCATATTGACGATACCATGCTGCATCGCGGCAATATTGAGAAACTTCTCATCCTGTCCAAATTCCAGGATTTTACAAAATTGTATAAATTCTCAGATTTGAAACAGCGAAAATTTCTGGATCTATACTTTATGCATTATGAGATTACCATTATTAAACGATGTCTGCGTAATATTATGAGCCATCAGAAGACGGAACTGGATCTGTCTCTGTACCGGGAATTTTTCGACCGGCATTCCCATATCAACCTGGTCAAACTGGCAGAAGCCGAGAACCTGGACGAATTCATCGCGGATTTAAGCGGTTCCATTTATTATGATTTGATTAAGGATCTTCAGGAACGGGCTGCCACCTCGGTATTTGATTATGAGATGCGGCTCGATCTGTTATATTTTAAAACCATGTGGAAGACAGCCAGCAAATCACTGAGCAAAAATGACCGCAGATTTGTGTCTTCGATCTTCGGCAACCGGCTTGATTTGCTGAATATCCAGTGGATCTACCGGTCTATCAAATATTATGCGTTAACGCCTGAACAGATCAAGATTCTGCTGATTCCATTTCACTTTAAACTAAAACAGGATCAGATTGATGCGATGACCAAGTGCCACACGATTGATCAATTTTTCTCAATATTAAAGGACACCTATTACCATAGAATATCAACAGGGCTGCTGACCGATCAGCCCGATGTGGAATTTCTGTACACGCAGATTTTAGACCGGATATATAAGAACAACAGCCGGAAGCATCCATATTCGATTGCAATTGTCGAGGCTTACCTTTACTTTAAAGAAGCCGAACAGCGCAAGCTGATTACCGTGATTGAAGGAATACGCTATGGACTTAACACAAATGACATTATCTCGCTCGCCGCAAAAAGCTAAAGGAGGTCAGCTCTGTGATTGAAAAAATGAAATTTATCAATATTACCGGCCCGAAAGCAGATATTGACCGTGTCACCAGCCAGTATTTATCCAAATATGAAATACATCTGGAACACACATTATCTGAACTAAAGACCGTCTCGAACTTAATGCCATATATCGAAAGCAGCCCTTATAAAGCACAGCTGCAGGCTTCCGATGATCTGGTTAAAGCGTTTGAGGACCGCTTGCCCCGCAAAGCGGTCAAATCGCTGTCCATAGAGGAATCCATCCATACCGTCCAGACATTAAACGAAGCATGGCAGCAGTCAAATGCCAAAAGAAACGAACTGCAGAAGCAGCTTGAGCCGCTGCTGACTTCAAAAAATAAAATTGCTCCGTTTAAAAACTTAAATTATGACGTAAGCTGCATTTTGCATTTTAAACATATCAGATTCCGCTTCGGCAGGATTCCCCCTGATCAATACCATTTGTTTATGGATCAGGTTTACAGTACGGTGGATACAATCATACACAAATGTCAAGAAGACGACAGCTATGTATGGATCGTTTATTTCACACCCAAAAGCCTGAGTAAGAAAATTGATGCGATGTTTGCTTCCCTTCATTTCGAACGTTTCATTGTTCCGGATGAATACGATGGCACTCCCAGCCAGGCCGCGCATGCTCTGGATGATAAAATCGACCAGCTGCGCCGGCAGATTGCTGAACTTGATCAGCAAATGTCTGACACGATTGCCCGGCATAGTGATGATCTGGTTGCTGCCCATACGCAGTTAAAGACCCTCAGCACTACCTTTAATATACGTAATCTGGCAGCTTGTACGAATCACCCGGAGCATCCCTTTTATATTTTGTGCGGATGGATGCAGGAATCCGACGCCAGGTCTTTCCAGGCAGAATTAGCCGGTGACAGTAACACCTTCTGTACCGTGGAAGATGATAATGTTCACAGCAAGGTCAGCAAACCACCGACAAAGCTGCGCAACCCCGGTCTGTTCAGGCCTTTTGAAACATTTCTTAAAATGTACGGCCTGCCCTCATATGGAGAGATTGACCCGACGATTATTATGGGCTTGAGTTATGCTATTTTATTTGGATTTATGTTTGGCGATGTCGGTCAGGGGCTGTGCCTGATGCTGGGCGGACTGCTGATCTACCGCGCCAGAAAATTAGATCTGGCAGCGATTATCTCCTGCTGCGGATTCTTTTCCACAATTTTTGGATTCCTGTTCGGCAGCGTATTCGGTTTCGAACATGTGCTGGATGCCGTCTGGCTCAGACCCAAAGAAGCCATGATACAGCTTCCGTTTATCGGCAGCCTGAACACCGTATTTGTAGTTGCCATTGCTCTGGGCATGGGGATCATATTATTGACAATGATCTTAAATGTAATCAACAGCCTTCGTAACCACGATCCGGAAAAAGCTTTTTTTGATACCAACGGTATTGCCGGTATTGTATTTTACGGTGCGATTACAGTTACCATCGCTCTGTACATGACCGGCCGGCCATTGCCGGCTACGGCAGTTCTGATTCTGATGTTTGTACTGCCGCTGGCAGTGATCTTTTTCAAAGAACCGCTGACTGCCGCTGTTGAGAAAAAAGCCGAGGTTATGCCAACGGAAAAGGGAATGTTTCTGGTTCAGGGATTTTTCGAACTGTTCGAAATCCTGCTCAGCTACTTTTCCAACACCCTGTCCTTTGTCAGGGTCGGGGCTTTCGCCGTCAGCCATGCAGCCATGATGGAAGTGGTGTTGTTGCTGGCCGGAGCAGAGAGCGGATCGACCAACTGGCTCATCATCATCCTGGGCAATCTATTTGTCTGCGGAATGGAGGGCCTGATCGTCGGAATCCAGGTGCTTCGTCTGGAATATTACGAATTATTCAGCCGTTTTTATCACGGCAGCGGACGCGTCTTCACGCCTTATGGGAAATAATATAAATTAATACAAAAAAGGAGAATTAACAATGACTCTATTAGCAAAAATCACTCTGGCATCTGCATTAATCTTAAGCATCGCAATTCCATTCGGCGCATTTGCCGCCGGAGAAAAAAACAAGGGACGCTATAAAAAGGCTCTGGCATTGAACGCACTTCTGTTTGTCGGAACCATGGTAACTGCATCTGCACTGGTATTCTCAGGTAACGCGGTGGCAGCTGAAACCGCTGCTGCATCCGGCAGCGTGGCCGGCTGGGGTTATCTTGCCGCTGCACTTTCTACCGGAATGTCCTGCCTGGGCGGTGGTATCGCCGTATCAGCTGCTGCCAGTGCTGCCCTGGGCGCCATCAGCGAAGATGGTTCGATCCTTGGTAAATCCCTCATCTTCGTTGGCCTTGCCGAGGGTGTGTGTCTGTATGGATTGATTATCTCCTTTATGATCCTGGGTAAACTTTAATCAATGAAAATGTATTTAATCAGTGACAACCTGGACACCTGGACCGGCATGCGTCTCGCCGGAGTCGAAGGTGTGGTGGTTCACGAAGAACAGGAACTGAAGGAAGCACTGGATAAGGTTCTGGCCGATAAAGAGATTGGCGTTGTCCTGCTGACAGAGAAGTTCGGACGTGATTTTCCGAAGCTTGTAAACGACGTTAAGTTAAATTACAAGCGGCCCCTGTTTGTAGAGATTCCTGACCGTCACGGTACCGGCCGCAAGCCGGACTTTATCACATCTTATGTCAATGAAGCAATTGGCTTAAAATTATAGAAAGCAGGTGAAGCACTTTGACCACCGAGGAAAAATTACAGCATTTCCAGAACGCCTGTATGGACGATGCCAAGGGCAGAAGCAGCCGTATGCTGGATGAATACAGAGCAGCATTGGAACAGACCTTTACAGAGCATCAGGATGATGCCCGCCGCCGGGCAGATATGCAGATACAGCTGGAGTCAAATAAAATCGAACGCGAGATCAACAAAACTCTGGCCATCGAACAGCTTAAAATCAAAAGTGAACTGGGACGCAAAAAAGAAGAATTAAAAGAAAAATTATTTGTGGAGTTAAAGGATATGCTGGCCCGCTTTCTGGAAACACCGGAATATAGCACTCTGCTGAGACAGCAGGTTCAGCATGCCGCCGAATTTGCCGGTGATGATGAAGTTACTATTTATCTTGATCCGGTCGATGAAGATAAGTCCCGCAAGCTTTCTTTGCTGAATAGTAATGCCCATATCACCATCAGTGAGTATTCTTTTAATGGCGGTACCCGGGCTGTAATACCATCCAGACACATTCTGATCGATAATTCCTTTCAGAGCAAACTGGCCGAGACACAGGAAGATTTTCACTTTGATTTAAGCTTAACAGGAGGTGAAAACTAATGGCAAAAACCGGTATCATTTACGGCATAAACGGCCCGATTATATATCTGAAAGGCGATCCCGGCTTCAAAATGAATGAAATGGTATACGTCGGGCAGGAGAATCTGGTTGGTGAAGTCATCAGTATGACATCCGATAAGACAACGATTCAGGTCTATGAAGAAACCACCGGAATCCGCCCGGGCGAGATCGTAACCGGTACAGATGCACCAGTTTCTGTCATTCTGGCTCCCGGTATTCTGAGTAATATCTTCGACGGCATCGAACGGCCGCTGAGTGCCATTGCCAAAAGCAGCGGCGCCTATATCAACCGCGGTGTCAATGTCAGCTCGCTGGATACGGAAAAGAAATGGCCGACCCATATCACAGTAAAAGAAGGTGATCATGTCTTCGGCGGAACAATCATCGCTGAAGTTCCGGAGACCTCAGCTATTGTTCATAAGGTGATGATTCCTCCCGATAAAGAAGGCTACGTCCTGAACGTTGTCACCGACGGAGAATATACAATCAACGATCCGCTTCTGACCCTGCAGCTGAACGATGGCACAGAAGAATCCATTACCATGACTCAGAAATGGCCGATCCGGTCAGCCAGACCGATTGCCAAAAGGTTTCCGCCGACCCAGCCGTTAGTCACCGGACAGCGTATTCTGGATACCCTGTTCCCACTCGCCAAAGGCGGTACTGCTGCCATTCCCGGCGGCTTTGGCACAGGAAAAACCATGACCCAGCATCAGATCGCCAAATGGTCTGATGCCAATATCATAATCTATATCGGCTGCGGTGAGCGCGGCAACGAAATGACCCAGGTTCTGGAAGAGTTCAGCGAGCTGATCGATCCAAAGAGCGGTAAACCGCTGATGGAACGTACCACTTTGATTGCCAATACCTCCAACATGCCGGTTGCCGCCCGTGAAGCAAGTCTTTATTCCGGCCTGACTCTGGCAGAGTATTATCGTGACATGGGCTATCATGTAGCCATCATGGCCGACTCCACATCGCGCTGGGCCGAGGCGCTGCGTGAACTCTCCGGCCGTCTGGAGGAAATGCCTGCCGAAGAAGGCTTCCCCGCCTATCTGGCATCGAAGCTGTCGGCCTTTTATGAACGTGCCGGGATGATGCAGAACTTAAATGGCAGCGAAGGCAGCGTTACGATTATCGGCGCTGTATCACCGCAGGGCGGTGACTTTTCCGAGCCGGTAACCCAGAATACCAAGCGTTTTGTCCGCTGTTTCTGGGGACTGGACAAAAGCCTGGCTTATGCCAGACACTTCCCGGCTATTTCCTGGCTAACCAGCTATTCGGAATACTTAACTGACCTTGCCTACTGGTACAACCAGCATGTCGATGCCAAATTTGTCGATTACCGTAACCAGATCGTCGCCCTGCTTTCACAGGAGAGCAGCCTGATGGAAATCGTTAAATTGATTGGCAGCGACGTACTTCCGGATGACCAGAAGCTGATTCTGGAGATCGCCAAAGTGATCCGGGTCGGATTCCTGCAGCAAAACGCCTTCCACAAAGACGATACCTGCGTTCCTATGGAAAAACAGTTTAAGATGATGGATTTAATTTTGTATCTGTATAAAAAATCCCGCTCACTAATCTCCATGGGTATGCCGATGTCTGTCCTCAAGGAAGATCCGATCTTTGATAAGGCCATCTCCATGAAGTACGACATTCCCAATGACAAACCGGAACTTTTTGATGAATATAAACAGCAGGTAGACCATTTCTACGATGCGGTAGTAGAACGAAATGCATAAGGAGGACAGAAATGGCAATTGAATATTTAGGTTTGAGTGCGATTAACGGTCCGATGGTTGTTCTGGAGGGTGTCCAGGAAGCCGCATTTGATGAAATCGTAGAAATGACCATAGACGGCAATAAGAAAAAACTGGGACGTATTATCGAAGTATATGAAGACAAGGCGATTATTCAGGTCTTTGAAGGAACTGAAGGACTGGCACTTCACAATGTCCATACCCGGCTGACCGGACGTCCGATGGAACTGGGCGTATCGGAAGCAATGCTGGGCCGGACCTTTAACGGTATCGGTGTCCCGATTGACAACCTGGGTGAAATTACCGCTGATAAGATGCTGGATGTTAACGGCCAGCCGCTCAACCCGATCGCGCGCGAATACCCCCGAAACTATATCCGTACCGGCATTTCAGCAATCGACGGATTGATGACACTGATCCGCGGACAGAAACTGCCGATCTTCTCTGGCAACGGCCTTCCCCATGATGCACTGGCGGCCCAGATTGTCCAGCAGGCATCCCTGGGTGATGACTCTACCGATGATTTTGCCATTGTCTTCGCTGCAATGGGTGTAAAACACGATGTAGCTGAATTTTTCAGGAGAACCTTTGAAGAAAGCGGTGTATCCTCACATGTTGCCATGTTTATGAACCTGGCCAACGACCCTGTTGTGGAACGTCTGATCACACCAAAAGTAGCCTTGACCCTGGCGGAGTATCTGGCCTTCGAAAAGAATATGCATATCCTGGTCATCCTGACCGATATGACTTCCTTTGCCGAAGCCATGCGTGAAGTATCATCATCCAAAGGTGAGATTCCTTCCCGAAAAGGATTCCCGGGATATCTGTACAGTGAACTGGCCGCCCTTTATGAACGGGCCGGTATTGTGAAGGGAGTCAACGGCTCTGTTACCCAGATACCGATCCTGACCATGCCAAATGATGATATCACTCATCCGATTCCTGACTTAACAGGATATATTACCGAAGGGCAGATTGTACTGGACCGCTCCCTGAACGGACAGTCTGTATACCCGCCGATCAATGTCCTGCCTTCACTGTCCCGTCTGATGAAGGACGGTATCGGTGAAGGCTTTACCCGGGCCGATCATCAGGATGTAGCCAACCAGCTGTTCTCGTGCTATGCCAAAGTAGGCGATGCCCGGGCACTTGCCTCGGTAATCGGTGAAGACGAACTCTCTCCGCTAGACAAAAAATATCTGGTCTTTGGCAAAGCATTCGAAAAACAGTTCGTCGGACAGGATGCCGGTGAAAACCGCAATATTATCACGACATTAAATCTGGGCTGGGAATTATTAGGATTGCTGCCGAGAGAAGAACTTGACCGGATCGACACCAAAATGCTGGATCAGTATTATCAGCCGACAAACCCCCAGTCTGAAGAGTAAGGAGGGATTTGATGAATCCGAATACATTCCCTACAAAAGGTAATCTGATGCTGGCGAAGAACTCACTGGCACTGGCCAGTCAGGGATACGAGCTGATGGATAAAAAACGCAACATCCTGCTCCGCGAGCTGATGAGCCTGATCGATCAGGCCAAAGAGATTCAGACCGAGATCGATACTACGTTTACCGCGGCCTACAAAACACTTCAGCAAGCCAATATCGAACTGGGTATTAATTATGTAGACGAGATCGCTGCCGCTATCCCGGTCGAAGATTCGATCCGGATCAAAACCCGCAGCATTATGGGCACCGAGATCCCGCTGGTAGAATACAGCCAGCAGCCTCCGGCACCGCATTACTCGTACTACAATACCAGAGAATCACTGGATGCGGCCTGCGCCAACTTTGAAAAGGTAAAATCACTTACGATTAAGCTTTCAACTGTGGAGAACTCTGCTTACCGGCTGGCTAATAGTATCCGGCAGGCACAGAAGCGGGCAAATGCTTTGAAAAATATCACGATTCCTACTTATCAGTCTTTGGTGACGAATATTACGAATTCACTAGAGGAAAAAGAACGTGAGGAGTTTACACGGTTGAAGGTAATCAAACGTAATAAGGGGTGAGGGCTGGCGCAGCAGGTAATAAAAAACAGGATTCTGGCTATAATCCAGGCTCCTGTTTTTTATTGTCTAAAAATGATTTTCTTTTTCGTGCTGTTTTTCTTGGTCTGCTTTTACCGCCGCCGGAAATACCTGCTGTATAACGCTGCTGTATCAGCATATCAAATTCTGATGTCGATATACCGATATCCTTCAGCCGCTGCTGACGTCTCTCATAACGCAGCAGCCGATCTGCCTCTTCTTTCTTTTCGATCCGGACTTTAAGGAAAATCAGACCACCGATGGAAGCGGCCAGCACTGCTATTGCCAGCAGCACCTTCAAGATGATCGAAGGGATCTGAGCTGTCATCAGCTTTTTATCGGAACCGCCTGCCGGTGCATCCGGCCCGCCCGGACCACCGGGCAGGTCTGCTGATGCAGCGGCAGGATCCAGTCCGTCAGGGTCATCTGCCTGTGTCGTTTCTTCAGTAGTCACCTCAACTGCCGGCTCTGTCGCTGCCGCTCCATCCTGATTGACCATCAGATACGTAGATCCGATCGCGCGGTCATTGTATATATAAGAGATCTGCGCGATCGCATCCTTTGGTGCTGAGGCCGGCAGATCATAGGAAATAGATGAATCTGCATCCGTAACATCTGCGGTTTTGGGCAAGGTAATCGTCCGGTCCTTCTGCACGTCAACTACAGACAGATCTGTCGTTGGCAGTCCGGCAATTGTCATGTCATTCTCAATTGACGTATATACCGTATCAAAATCAGATATTTTAACCGATTTAAAATTGCTGAAGCCAAAATCCAGTAACGCCTTAGTATCCTCGTAATGAGTTTGCGAACCATTTAATATTACCGTAATCAGCTTCATCCCGTCCCGCTCAGCGCAGGTTACCAGGGTATTCCCCGCCAGCGATGTAAAGCCGGTCTTTCCGCCGATGACTCCGGGATAATACTGAGAAGTATTCTTTTTAAGCATTTTGTGTCCGGGATAAACCCGTAACCCGTCCGGATTCCTTTTCGTTGCCGGAAGATCATAATAACTGGTAGAATCTATTTCCTCAAAAATCTCATTTTCAAAAGCGGCCTTTGAAATCAATGCCATATCCAAAGCTGTTGTATAATGGTTGGGATCGTTCAAACCACTGGGGTTGACAAAGCTGGAATTGGTGCATCCCAGCGATACTGCTTTGGCATTCATCATTGCGGCAAACGCTTCTATCGACCCGGCGGTATGTTCGGCCAGTGCATTGGCTACCTCATTCGCCGACTTGAGCATCATGGCATACAGACACTGCCGGACCGTCAGCTGATCACCTGTGTCCATACCGGCACTAGTACTGCCAGACTCCACATTATAAACAGCATTGTGCGAAAAGGTTACAATATCGTCCAGATCACATTCCTCAATCACAATCAATGCAGTCAGAATCTTTGTGATACTGGCCGGAAAATATTGCTGGCGAATATTCTGCCCATACAGAACCGCTCCGGAATTCGCATCGATTACAATCCCACCTTCCGCTGAGATCTGGACCTGATTCGGCCAGTCAGGCGCGGCATAAACAGGTGGTACCCACAATCCCATAAACAGGCTCAGGCAAATAAATAAATGTACTATCCGTTTCATAAGTTTTTCTCCGAATTTTCTCTACCAAATTTCATAAATATTAAACTTTCCTATAGTATAATGTAAAATTTCCCACAAGTAAAGACAATACTGTTACGAATGTATTACATTTATTTTCTTCCGCCGCATTGCCAGCAAACAGATAATAAACACAATAACCACCGACAAACCATACGTCAGTCCGATCCGTGCAGCCGTATCCACAAAAAACGGCTCGGGCACAATATTTATCAACAAATCTGTCCGTGGATCCAGAATCCACAGATCATTTTCGAAAAAGATCTCATGAAAGATAATAAAATACTTTGAAAAATCGGTTGCAATAATTCCTGTGAGCAAGGCCAGGACGCCGAAGAATGCTACTGTTCCGATGCAAATCTGCCGGGGCAGTCCCCTCCTGATATCTGCTTTGGTAAGGATAAGAGCAATGATACATCCGGCAATCAGACCAAGACAAACCTTCCGGATCGCAATCGCTGTCAGGAATAATCCCCTGACATCTTCCATATGGGCGATCTCACGGTCGTTAAAGAATTCCCGGGCCTGTCCGTCCACAATGGTATCCACATGCAGATCATCACGGTTGCCACGCAGATACGCCATCATTTCCCTGGTGACATCCAGCAGGTCTTCCATTTCCATCTGGACTGCCTCTGCCACATGATACTTGCTGTATTCCTTTTCAAAATATCCCGGTGTCCAGTATACCACCGCTTCTACCGAAGTAATCAGTAACGTAATTATAAGGGAAAAAGAACATATCATTCCCAATATCCACTGTATTGCCTTCATATATTCGTGCTCCTTTTCTCTTCTTTTTCATTGTCAATCATACTATACGTTATTTTGCCCATTCCGTCCAGATTTAATTGACAAATTCAGCAACGCTTCCTATACTTGAAATCAGGAAGGAGCGTATCAAAACCATGCCTGAAACATTAACCTTTTTATTTCCCATCGAACTGATCGGGACCATTGCATTTGCCTGTTCCGGCGCGATGGTAGCTATCAGAAAACAACTGGATCTGCTGGGCGTACTTGTGCTGGGTGTCATTACCGCGGTAGGCGGCGGAATGCTCAGAGACATACTGATCGGCATAACCCCTCCGGCACTGTTTCGCAATCCGGTCTACACACTGACCGCGGCACTGTCTGTATTTATTTTGTTTTTATTTGTGAAGTCCCGCCGGATGTCTGTGGAGCAGCTATCTTCCGGCACTTATGAACGTGTTATGAATCTGCTGGATGCAATTGGTTTAGGGATATTTACCGTAGTTGGAATAGATACTGCTGTTGCAGCCGGATATGACGATTATCGATTTCTGATCATATTCTTAGGTGTGATCACCGGTGTTGGCGGCGGTATTCTCCGTGATATTCTGGCCGGCCAGACGCCGGCAGTCCTGCGTCGGCATGTCTATGCCTGTGCTTCCATTGCCGGAGCGATTGCCTATGTGATCCTGCTGCCGGTCATAGCCCCGGGCTGGGCCATGATTATCAGCGTATTTCTGGTCATTATGATTCGGGTTCTGGCGCGCCGGTATAAGTGGAACCTGCCGACTGCCCTATGACTTTCTTTGTTTTTTGGCGCGATTGCGCTGAGCCCGTCTTTGCTGAACTCCGGTCTTACGGTCACGGATCCCCTGGGCGCCGTCCTCATCAGTCAGTTTTAAAGTCTTGACAGCGAAGATATGGGTATCATCGACTTTCTTGATGCGGATCTTGCCTTTCAGATAACCATGTTCCGGACAGATGGCCAGGCCATACCACATCCTCTGATTGGCGGCAAACCATCGGATCTTCTTTCGCAGGGCACGGTTGCATACATAACATTTCATTTCCAGGATGCCTTTGTCTGCCAGGGCATCCTCTTTCGTCGGAAAGACCCGGGACACCTCTTTCGAATAACTCGGGAACACCATCCGGATATGTTCTTCTTTACTCTCCGGAAGCCGGAAATAATCCACCGAAAGATATGGTTGAATCTGATCTTTATCCAGACTTTTCAGGACAAATCCGGTATAGTAAGCATCATCCAGGGCACGGTGGAACGGGCGGTTCTGTGGTAATTGCAGCTCGGCTACCGCGCCATCCAGCGACAGTCTTCTTCCCTCCTCGTCTAACAGTCCAAACAGTTTCTGGACATCATAAAAACACAGCGGCTTGGGGAATGGATTCTCCATTCCGTAATACACCAGATTCCGCTGCAATTCTGTCAGATCCTGAGATCCCCAGGTACAATATATGGCATCCGTACCGCACCAGGCGGTAAATGCCTCCATTGCCGTTATAAAATCCACGCCGCGTGCGTTCAGCTCTTCCATATCCATATGCGTCACTTCTGATATCATATAATGCAGCTTTGGATATATCTGTGGACGAATCAGCCGGTGGAACTCATCCACCACATTCCACTGCCCGTCCAGCTTTATCGCACCGATTTCCATAATTTCAAAAGGACAGTTATCGTCCGAACGCTCTTTTCCATTCGGACTCTGATTCCATTCTAAATCGAATACAATATAAGTTTTCATAATGAAATATTATAGCACAAAGCTGTATTCTTGCATAGGGAAGGTTTTTTGAATGAAAAGAAAGAAGGAACCCGCGATTTCCTTATATAATCTCACGCATCAGTGCCGGCAATTTATGATGATTACCGGCCAGTCTCTTCATAATAACAGGATTAAACACACCGCACTCACCCTGCTGAATCATCTGAATCGCTGTTTTATGGGGAAAGGCCGCCTTATATACCCGTTCGCTGGTCAACGCATCATATACATCTGCTACGGCAGCCGCCTGAGCCCAGATCGGAATATCATCCCCGGCCAGGCCATCCGGATATCCTCTGCCGTCCCATCGTTCATGATGATGCCTGCAGATATCATAGGTGATCTCATAATACTGGCGATCCGGGATATAATGAAGACTTTCGAGGATCTCACAGCCGCGGATGGTATGGGTCTTCATAATATCATATTCTTCCGCTGTCAGACGCCCCGGCTTCAGTAAAATGGCATCGGGTATCGCAATCTTTCCGATGTCATGCAGAACTGCCGCACTGGCAATGGTATCCAGATCATCTCTGGAAAACGGGTACAGATCATGCAACATTTCCAATATAAAGCGGGTCAGAAATTTGATCCGCTTTGTGTGGGCTCCCGATTCCCCGTCACGAAATTCCACTGCGGTGGATAGAGTATCAACCAGAAAGTTATTGATCTGTTTTAGCTTCCGGTCCTGATTATACAGCAGGAAGGCCTGCTGCCTTACCTTTTCTTCTATGTAATTCTTGTGCTGGTATAGTTCCGTAATGTTTTTGACTCTCTTTATTACTATTTCGGAATTAAAAGTTTTTAAAATATAATCGGATGCTCCCAGACTGTAGGCTTTCAGAGTACTTTCATCCTCTTCTTTACTGGTTATTATAATGACCGGTATGACATCCAGATATCCGTTCTCCAGCATAAATGTCAGTACCCCGAATCCATCTACCTCCGGCATCATTAAATCCAGCAGCACAACCAGCAGCTCATCCCGGCATTTGTCGATCATTTCAATTGCCTGTCTCCCGTTTTTAGCCTCCATGATCCGGTATCGGTCCTTAAACAGCGACCGCAGCAGCATCCGATTGATTGCCATATCATCTACAATCAGCATCGTGTTGCGCTTATCTTCCATTCATTCCTCTTCCCGCAAATTCATAGTATTGGCGCATTCGTATATATAACGTATGTTTCCCGGGCAATTTGCTATACTATGAATATATTCGGGAATTACGGTA
Source organism: Lachnospiraceae bacterium (assembly GCA_051654925.1). Lineage (GTDB taxonomy): Bacteria > Bacillota > Clostridia > Lachnospirales > Lachnospiraceae > Brotaphodocola. Next base: position 16,448 of record JBOFYZ010000041.1, read on the forward strand.
TTTATTCCGCTGCAAAGTCCCTGATCAGCTTCATTTCATCCGGCATCTGGACAAAGCCATGTTTTTCATAAACCGGCCGTCCCATATCTGATGCATCCAGCGTGATAAATGTAATATCTCGCTGCACAGCTTCTTCTATTAATAATTCCAGTACCTTTCCGGCAATTCCCTGACGGCGGTATTCCGGTCTGGTATACATGTTCATAATATAAGCCTTACGGCCATCGGGATTTGCACAGGTTGGCATCACCTGAAAAAAACTGACTCCCCCTACTGCCGCGAACTGCTCCCTGCCGTCCCACTGATCCATTACCAGATAAGCAATATGGCCGCCGGTCTGAAAACTATCTTTATAATAATCATAAGAATTTTTTTCAACCTCTGACAGATCCTGATCCGGACCGATATGATATACGGTCCGCAAAACTTCCATTCTTGTTTCTGTCAGAATATCAATATCCTCAGGAACTGCTTTTTTAAATATCAGGTTCATATATCTCCTCTTTTCTGTTTTTTACGATTATTACAATTTTTCTGAACTTTGTCAACAAACACAAATATAAAAATAGTAGTGATTACTATTGTTCTTAATTGACATTTACAAATGAAAGGGATACAATTATCAACATAGGAGGGACATAATATGTACTGTACAAAACAAGTGGATGAAGACCTGGTGTGGATAGGCGGAAACGACCGCCGGTTAAACTTATTCGAGAATATCTATCCCATACCAAATGGAGTATCCTATAATTCTTATTTACTACTTGATGAAAAAACCGTCATTTTTGATACGGTGGACCGTTCAATTGCAGATCTGTTCTTTGATAACGTGGAGCATACCTTATCCGGACGTACGCTGGACTATATCATTGTAAACCATATGGAACCAGATCACTGCGCTACATTAGAAGAACTGCTGAACCGCTACCCGGCCTGTCAGGTGGTTGGCAATGCCAAAACACTACAGATGATCGGCCAGTTTTATTCACTGGAACTGGGCGACAGATTTGTTAACGTTTCTGAAGGGGATATATTAAATACGGGTACCCATACCCTTCAATTTTATATGATGCCGATGGTACACTGGCCTGAGACAATGATGACTTATGATACGGCCAGTAAGATTTTATTTTCTGCTGATGCTTTTGGTACCTTCGGGGCATTAAATGGCCATCTGTTTGCAGATCAACTGGATTTTGCCAAAGACTGGCTTGATGATGCCCGGCGCTATTATACCAACATTGTTGGTAAATACGGTCCTCAGGTACAGGCTGTCCTTAAAAAAGCTGCCGGACTCAATATCCGTATGATTTGTCCGCTTCATGGACCATTATGGAGAGAGAATCTGGATTATATTCTGGAATACTACCAGAAGTGGAGCACATATGAACCAGAAGACAATGGTGTTCTGATCGCATATGGTTCTATCTACGGCAATACCGAAAATGCCGCCAATATCCTGGCCTGCCGGCTTGCGGATGCAGGGGTCAGCCGAATTGCCATGTATGATGTGTCGGTTACTGACCCATCCTACATCTTATCGGATGCATTCCGCTACAGCCACCTGGTATTTGCCTGCAGCACCTATAACAACGGTATTTTCAGCAAAATGGAAACATTACTTGCCGATCTGAAGGCACATAACCTTCAGAATCGTAAAGTCGGAATCATTCAGAATGGTTCCTGGGCACCAATGACCGGTAAGCTTATAACCGAATGGTGTGCATCATTGAAAAAAACAGAGGTTATCGGGGAACCTGTAACACTCCGCTCTTCTTTACAGAACGGACAAGAACAAGAGCTGGAAGATCTGGCGCAGGCACTGGCCAAAGATCTTTCATAATAAAAAAGGAGGTAGTTGTGATGAAGAAATATGTATGTGATGTATGTGGTTATATCTATGATGAGGAAGCTGGAGATCCTGATAACGGGATCGCACCAGGTACGAAGTGGGAAGATGTACCGGAGGATTATGCGTGTCCATTATGTTCGGTTGGCAAAGATGAATTTTCCGAAACAGAATAATGGCACATGTAATAATTAAAGCTTTAGTTTTTTCTGGCGGTATTGAAGGGGACGTTGGTCGGTGTGTTTCTTGAAGACTCGTTCAAAATAGGTAATACTCTCAAAACCTACCCGGGCTGCTACCTCTGTGACCGGAAGGGCTGTTTCAGCGAGCAGTTTCTGAGCAGCCTTGATGCGGGCGAGGTTCTGATATTCAATTATGGTGAATCCGGTTACCTCTTTAAAGATCCGGCACAGATAAGACTTGCTGACATAAAAACGAGCAGCTAATGCCTCCAGGGATTCTCGCTTCTGATAGTTATTGAGCAGGTATGTGGTTACTTGTCTGATGGTCAGGTGTCTTGGTGTTTGGGCCTGGTAGTTCTCCTGGGAAAACAGCCGGGGCAGTGTAGTTCTTTGAGCGCTGCGGTTTCTGGCGGTCAGGGTCAGCAGATGGATTACCATCATTTTGACAATTGGTTCATATCCGACCTTACGCTGTTTCATTTCATGTTTAATCTGGCTGAGCAGCCAAACTACGGCTGCCCAGTCTTCTTCGGTGTATTCCACCACACCTTTCAACTGTTCAAATAGCGATTCCATGGTTTCTGTGCCGGTAAGCTGCATAAATGGCTGGAATGCTTTTCCATCCATCTGCAGCAGCATGCGGTCATGATACGAATCACCGGCCATACTGGTTTTGTGTATTTGATTGCGGCTGACCAGAACTGCCATACCAGCCTTAACCAGATAGGTTTCCTTATCAATAAAGTAATATCGTTCGCCTTCCAGCAGAATATATAATTCATAACTCTCATGAAAATGTCTGGAATACATGGAATATTCATGGTCTCTGATGACCTGTTCTGCCAACATTCCTTCTACCGTTTCCAAAAACACGGTTTTTTCCATGTGAAACACCTCCTTTTTAGTGTCCAATAGTTCGATTTCTCTGAAATACAGCAAGATTCTATAAGATTATTATACAATATCGTATTATACTTGCAAATAGAAACCAGGATTATTTTAATCTCTTTTTGAAAGTGAGGATGTATTATGAACTATGCAGACAACAAAGTGTCTGATTTACAGATCGCCTATATCGGCGGCGGCTCTCGGGGCTGGGCATGGACGTTTATGACGGACCTGTCTCTGGATGATTCGATGAGCGGAACAATACGTTTGTATGATATTGATGCAGATGCTGCTAAAAATAATGAGCTTATCGGCAATCATCTCTCAGCCCGTGAGGATGCTGCCGGAAAATGGAACTATCAGACCTGCCAGACCCTGGATGAGGCGCTGACCGGATGTGATTTTGTTGTCATTTCGATTCTTCCCGGTACCTTTGATGAAATGGCTTCCGATGTGCATCTGCCGGAACGACATGGAATCTATCAGTCGGTCGGTGACACCGCCGGCCCCGGCGGAATGATCCGTGCTCTCCGCACGATACCCATGTTCGTTGACATTGCCAATGCCATTAAAGGCTTTGCTCCGGAGGCCTGGGTTATCAATTACACCAATCCGATGAGCCTTTGTGTAAAGACTCTTTATCATGTATTTCCTGAGATCAAAGCCTTTGGCTGCTGCCATGAGGTCTTTGGAACCCAGAAGGTTTTAAAAGGAATCTGCGAAGAGACCTTTGGTCTGAAAGACATTGACCGCCGTGATATCTGTGTTAATGTACTGGGCATCAACCACTTCACCTGGTTTGATGAGGCTTCCTATAAGGGGATCGATCTGTTCCCGGTATATCAGGAATTTATTGATAAGCATTTTGAAGAGGGATATCATGAACCCGATAAAAACTGGGCGAACTCCACCTTTGAATGTGCGCATCGCGTGAAATTCGATCTGTTTAGCCGCTATGGCCTGATTGCCGCTGCCGGTGACCGCCATCTGGTTGAGTTTATGCCTGGTGACGAGTATTTATCAGATCCGGAGACTGTAACCAGTTGGAAATATGGCCTGACTACGGTTGACTGGCGAAAGAATGACCTCAAAACACGTCTGGAACGCAGCCGTAAACTGGCTGCCGGCGAGGATGATATCGAACTTAAGCCCACCGGCGAAGAAGGAATTCTGCTGATCAAAGCACTGTGCGGACTCGAACGGGTGGTCAGCAATGTCAACATCCCTAATGCCGGCAGACAAATTCCCAATCTCCCTGAATCTGCCGTTGTGGAAACCAACGCAGTATTCAGCCGCAATTCAATCAAACCACTGATTGCCGGCGAAATACCGGAGCAGGTGCTTACACTGATCACACCTCATGTAGAGAATCATGAACTGATCCTTGACGCCGCCCTGACCTGCCGCCGCGAACCAGTATACCAGGCCTTTGCAAATGATCCGCTGGTAAAAGGACGGATTTCCGTTGAGGAAATAAAACAACTGGCAGATGACATGATTGCCAACACCATAGCTTGGCTGCCCGACAGATGGAAAAAACAGATGATTCTGTAGCTGAGGAAAAGCGGGTTAAAAAAAGATTTGTGGGGAGAATGTCTGATCTCCAAATCAGACATTCAGGAGACGAAGCGGAGAAAACATCAGTTTTCTCCAGCGCCTGACTCCGGTGCTCCACAAATCTCTTTTTATGTTCCAGTACAGTGTATCAGGATTTTATTTATTCTCCGGACAGATTTGCTGTAATGGTATCGATCTGTGCCTGTGAAACGCCGCAGGAGAGCATATAATCGTTAGCTCCTTTTGCCAGATCAACAGTACTTAAATCGGTGCTCTTTTCCACTCCGGCAATTGTGCAAAGCATAACATCCAGATGTTTGCTTTGAATTAATTCATACTTGGCACTTCCTCTTTCCACCCAATAATAATTCACATAGCTGGTCATATAATCATAACGGATTTCATCAAGACTGGCTCCCATAAGCGCTTCCAACAGAGCTGAAGTGAAACCGGCGCGATCCTTTCCTTCATTACAGTGAACCAGGTAAGGCCCTTTATGCTCAGACATAAAGATAAGCCCTTCGCCAAGTTTCTCTTTAAAATCAGCAGAAGTATAAGAAACCGGCATGTTCAGGCAAACGACATCACCTTTGTCATAGACACTTTTATAATAAGGTGAATTAAAGTCTTCGGCAGCAAAATATTCTGCGATGTTTTCCTGGGAATCGGCCAGATTGATAAATGTAGCAATACCGGCCTGTTCAGCCAGGGCGCTGGCATAGGCAGCACGTCCGAGCTCCGGATTTACCGGACTGGAAGAACGGTACAGGACACCGTCGGCAATATTTCCAACGGTAATAGGACGGAAGTTAGCAAATACTTCGTCACTGGAATAATCATTTCGATCATTGGTACGCTCTAACTGATACATCTCATATTGTGCAAGGTAGCCTTCTTTTTCTTTCATGGAGATGGTGACATTGCTGCCAACATCAATATCGGCGACTTCGTTCATTTTGCCGTAATTGACACAGACCGCTACATAGGTGTGTCCCTGGTAACCCCGAACCAGATATTCGCCATGATCAACAAAATAATCAGGTAAATAGGGCGCATCCAACGTAAATCCATTATCAAAAGCTATGGTAAGAATGTCACCGAAATTGAACGGCATCTCTGCGATGGTGATGTCGGTTACGACATGTCCGTATTTTTCAATCTCGGTAATGGTGCCGGAAATCGATTCTGCCTGTGACTGGTTCTTTTTTGAAGTAATGACCGGAGAGTCATACTTTGCAAAACCCGCTGTACCGGCATGTGCTGGAATCACAGAACATGTGATCATCATACCGGTCAGTAATAACGATAATACCCTCTTTCTCATAAAAACCCCCTTCTTCTTGTGGTAATATTTGGTTCTTTAATGGTAACAGAATGAGGGCAAATTATCAAGCTCTAAATATGGTCGATAAAAGCAGATTTCTCCCCTGAGTATAACAGTGTCAGCTGATGCATCGCCCTCGTACAGGCAACATACAGCAGACTACGGTCATGTTCGGTTTTAAATGTTTGGTTGTCCGCGTCAGGAATCACGACCGCATCAAACTCCAAACCTTTTGACATCCGCACCGACGTCACGGAAATCCCGTTCTCAAACCCGCTGCTGCCTGGTTCAATCAGACTGATACTGCGTCCGGTACGAAGGATTTTATACAGCTTCCTGGCCGCTTTGTCTGTTTTCAGAATAATCCCCATCGTATTGCCGCTGCCCTTGTTAAATGCATCGATTATCTCTATGACTCTGATTCTTTGATCCCCATCATCCTCACATCCGATAATCTCCGGCATTTCCCCATGCCGTTCCATCGCCTCCAGGTCACCACCAGGCTGTATCTGCCTGGCAAAACTAATAATTTCATACGTTGACCGGTAGCTTTTATTCAGCCTGACAAGTTCCGCGCCCTGATATAGCTGCTGCAAATCAGTTAGTGTATGATTGAAATTGGGATTAATGGATTGGCCGAAATCACCCAGTATGGTTTTCTGGCACCGGAACAGCCGGTTGAGTACCGCAAATTGTACCGGCGTATAATCCTGCATCTCATCTACCACCAGATGGCGGATCAACTGGCTCTCCTGCAGACCCTGAAATGCTGCATGGAGATACAGAAAGGGGAACACATCATTCCATTCAAGCGTCTTTTTATCAGGCATAACCAGCATTTCAGACTGTCCGGCCTGACTGTAAAAGTCTTTGTATAATGCGAGGGTTTTTTTAAATCTCAACATGGTTTTCAGGTTTTTCAATATAGTCCGTACACCCGGCAGCTCGTCTTCCTGTATATTATTACTGTCAAAATACTCACGAATATCCTCCGCTACCAACGTCAGGCGCCGCATCAGCGGCTGTCCGGGATATGCCCCAAACCGTGCCCGGATCCATTCGGCACTGACCGAAAACGGGTCGTATTGATACTCTTTCGGATCCAGTACCAGCTCCGGCAGCCGGGAAATATAGTCATCCATCTGCCGGACGAATTCAAGCGTTGATTTAAATTGTACCCGCCTGATCCATGCCGCATCATTCCAGCTCTGATCCCCCCTGTCTGGTTCGAATCCGATGACTTTTTCCAGCTGCACTTCAGCCAGATCGGTAAAACTGATTTCAAAAATCGGTTCTTCGCCAAGTTCCGGAAGGACATTGGAGATATAATCGCCAAACACTCTGTTAGGAGAAATAATAGTTATGTTATGTGCAGATAACCTTTCTTTAAACCGATAAAGAAGGTACGCAATCCGGTGCAGCGCAATTGACGTCTTACCAGAACCTGCCACACCCTGAATAATTAGTGTTGATGCTTTTTCATTACGGATAATCTGGTTCTGTTCTTTCTGAATCGTCAAAATTATTGATTTCATCTTTTCATCCGAGGTATTGGATAGTTCCCGCTGAAGTACGTCATCCTGAACATTATCAGAACTCTCCAGCGCATATTCCATCACCCCATTGCTGATTTTAAACTGACGCTTTCTGGTCAGTTCACCTTCAATCCGGCCGCATGGAGCCTGATACCCTGCCGGGCCGGTCTCATACTCATAGAAAATACCGGCAACCGGTGCACGCCAGTCAAAAATAAGTAATTCATTCTGATAGTGGAACGCAAAGCGGCCAATATAATATGGCAGAGACCCGGTATCTTCCTCTTTAAAATCAATTCTGCCGAAATATGGCGACGCCTGTAATCTGGCCAGTCTGTCCCTGACTTCAACTGCAAACGCACCGGAATGGTCTATCCGCCTTAAATCCAGCTCATTCTGGAACATCTCATGGGGATCGATTTCGCCGCGATTTTGAACCATATAACGTTTCGCCGCCATATACTCCCTGTCGATATGATCCACGGATTGCCCAGCCTGTTCCAGCGCGGCTGTGAGTTTTTCCTGTATTTGTGAAAGATGCTCGATCTCATCCGGGAACTTTGTGTCACCGTCATTTTGAGGCACTGCAACTGTCCTCTGTTCCTGTTTCATTTTATTCCTCCTTCTGACAGCCGGCCTGTCTTAGTAAAATTGTAGCAGGAAAATAAAAAAAGACTAGACTTATACTTTGGGATATGCTATGTTATATAATACTTGTGTCTAAAATTAGAGAAGTCAGCATGAATCGGTTAACTACCGGTTCATGCTGACTTCTTTGTTTTTATGATCAATCAGATATTAACGTCAATTTGCCCCCCGGGATAAAATTATCAATAACAGGAAAGGATAAACATTAACTAAACAGGAAAGGTGTCCTTTATGAGTAATGTAAAATTAGAGATTCCCAAAGATCGGGTCAGCTACCATGATACGGTAGAAGAAATGCTGGTAAGAATCCGACAGGATGGATTAACAAATGTATTTGACCGCTTCGAAGAACAGGAAAAAATGCGCTGTAAGTTCTGCCAGGAAGGCTTAAGCTGTCAGCTGTGTTCTCACGGCCCCTGTCGCTGGAACATTCCCAAAGGAATCGACAAAGGAGTCTGCGGCATCGGTCCGGATGGCAATGCCATGCGAAAAGTTCTGCTGCAGAATGCCATGGGAGCCGGAACTTACAGCCACCATGCCTATGAAGCCTACCGGACGTTAAAATCCATCGGTGAAGGTACTGCTCCTTTTTCGATTAAGGATGAAGCCAAACTGCGCTGGATGTGCGAAAAGGTTGGAATTGATACCAGTCAGCCGGCTGACCTGCTGGCGATTCAGCTGGCTGACCTGCTGGAAGATCAGCAGAATATCGGGGCCGGCGATACCAACATTCTGGTTGAAACCTTTGCGCCACAGAAGCGTAAAGAAGTTTGGAATAAACTCGGTATTTATCCAGCCGGGACGGTCCATGAAGAGCAGACCTGTATTGCCAGCTGTCTGACCAATGTTGACGGTGACTATACATCACTGGCACTGAAAGCACTTCGTCTGGGACTGGCAACCATTTATAATACCCAGATCGGCCTAGAAATGGTACAGGATATTATCTTTGGAACCCCGACACCGCATGAAGCGGAAACCGACCTTGGCATTCTTGATCCTGAATATATCAATATCGTATTTAACGGCCATCAGCCATGGATCGGGGCACTGATGATAGAAAAACTCAGGAATGATGCCGTTCAGGAACGCGGTCGGGCGGTCGGAGCCAAAGGTATCCGCGTCATCGGCTCTATTGAAACAGGTCAGGAACTGCTTCAGCGTTATCCCACCGATGATGTTTTCTCTGGTCTAATGGGCAACTGGCTGGCGATTGAGCCAATGCTTGCAACCGGCGCTGTTGATGTTCTGGCGATGGAGGAAAACTGTTCCCCTCCCGCGATTGACTGCTATGCTGAGAAATATCAGGTCACGCTGGCATCAATCAGTACGATTATCGGTGTCCCGGGTTGTTCATCCCAGATGTCCTATATTCCGGCTAAAGCAGATGAAATGGCCGAATCCCTGCTGGATATGGCCATTAAAAATTTCAAAAAACGTCACAAACAGATTAAAGTACAGGTTCCTAAGCGCACCCAGAAGGCCATTGCCGGATTTTCCACAGAAGCCGTCCTTCAGGCTCTCGGCAATCGCCTGGAACCGCTGGTGGACGTAATCAGTTCCGGTCAGATCAAGGGCGTGGTTGCCCTGGTCAGCTGTTCTACCTTAAGCAATGGACCGCAGGACTGGAACACCATTAACCTGACAAAAGAATTGATTAAACGAGATATTCTGGTGGTTGCTGCCGGTTGTGGAAATCACGCCCTGGAAGTAGCCGGACTATGTTGCCCGGAGTCATCCGAACTGGCCGGCGACGGCTTAAAATCTGTCTGCGAACTCCTGCATATTCCTCCGGTCTTAAGCTTCGGCACCTGTACCGATACGGGCCGGATATCGATGCTGGTTACTGCTCTGGCCGACCACCTGGGGGTAGATATTCCACAGCTTCCGATCGCCGTAACTGCCCCTGAATGGATGGAACAGAAAGCAACTATTGACGGAATTTTTGCCGTCGCATATGGTGCTTATACCCATCTTTCACCAACGCCGTTCCTGACCGGAGCACCAAAGCTGGCCAAACTGCTGACCGAAGATGTCGAAGGACTGACCGGGGGCAAGGTTGTGCTGGGAGATGATCCGGTGGCTGTAGCTGACGGGATTGAAGCTCATATTATTTCCAAACGCCAGGAATTAGGGCTGGCATAAGAAAAGGACAAAATAATACCATTTTTTTCTGGTTTTTAAGCATGTTATCGTGTAAAATAGAGATTGACTAATTTCTATGTGATAATGACAGGAGGTACCTATGAGTAAAATCAGAATTGGAATTGCCGGATACGGAAACCTTGGACGAGGTGTAGAACTGGCTGTTATGCAGAATCCGGATATGGAACTGGCCGGAGTATTTACAAGAAGGAATCCGGAGGATGTGACCTTACTTACCCCGGGTGTTTCAGCATATCATGTCGATGAGGCTGTTAATCATAAGGATGCTATTGATGTTATGATTCTCTGCGGCGGCAGTGCCACCGACCTGCCAGTACAGGGACCGGAGTTCGCAAAGCATTTTCACACCATCGACAGCTTTGATACCCACGCTAAAATACCTGAGTATTTCGCCTGCGTAGATGCTGCCTGCAAACAGGCTTCTACCGTTGGTATTATCTCCGTAGGCTGGGATCCGGGGCTGTTCTCGATTAACCGGATTTATGCGGAATCGATCCTGCCGGTCGGCAATACCTATACCTTCTGGGGCAAAGGTGTCAGCCAGGGGCATTCCGATGCGATCCGCCGGGTGCCGGGTGTGAAAAATGCCGTTCAGTATACCGTTCCGGTTGAGCAGGCAATGAACGATGTCAGAAGCTGCAAGAATCCAGAACTCACAACGAGAGAAAAACATCTTCGTGAATGTTTTGTTATTGCAGAAGCCGGTGCTGATCAGGCGGCAATTGCTGAAACGATCAAAACCATGCCGAACTATTTCTCAGATTATGATACTACGGTTGCGTTTATTTCTGAAGAGGAATTTAAGGCCAGCCACAGCACCATGCCTCACGGCGGATTTGTGATGCGAAGCGGAAATACCGGCGCCGGGAATGCTACCAATCAGATGATTGAGTATTCTCTGAAGCTGGAATCCAATCCGGAGTTTACTTCCAGCGTGCTGGTTGCATATGCGAGAGCCGCTTACCGGATGGCTGCCGAGGGACAGACAGGTGCGAAGACAGTGTTTGATGTGGCTCCGGGGTATTTGTCGGCTAAAAGCGGCGAGGAATTGCGGAGAGAGTTGTTGTAGCATAGGCAGTGCAAGGGAATCGGGATATCCATCTGGATGAGATTGCGGTGTATGCGGGATATTCGAAGTATCATTTGAACCGCATCTTTACGGAGCAGGTCGGCTGTACGATGTTTAAATATGTTAAGAAACGGCGGCTGGATATTGCTGCTGAGAAGCTGGCCGGGACGGATGATCCTATTATTGATATTGCTGCTGATGCCGGATATGGGAGTCAGCAGGCTTTTACGCTGGCATTCCGGAAAGAGTATCTGCTGGCACCGCAGCAATACCGGATTCGCAGGGTGCATATATCTGGTGTCCGGGCAAAGAATCACGCTGTTATGCGACTTCCGGTTTGTAATCTGTATTTCGGGAGGATGGCGGCATGAGCATGATCCCTTATGTGATCCAGCAGACCGGACGGGGCGAGCGCAATTACGATATTTACTCCCGCCTGCTGGCTGATCGGATTGTCTTTATCAGCGAAGAGGTTTCCGATCCTCTCGCCAGTGTTGTGTCGGCGCAGTTGCTTTTTCTGGAGGCTGAGGCGCCGGATAAAGATATTTTCTTATATATCAACAGCCCTGGTGGTTCTGTGACTGCCGGGTTCGCGATTCTTGACACAATGAACTATATCAAATGTGATGTTTCCACAATCTGTCTGGGAATGGCCGCCAGCTTTGCCGCGGTTCTGCTCTCTGCCGGAACCCCCGGTAAACGCCTGGCCCTGCCAAATGCGGACATTATGATCCACCAGCCGGCTATCCATGGCGGCGGAATCCAGGGGCAGGCAACCGATATCAAGATCGTATCGGATCATATTCAGCAAAGCAAACAGCGCCTGAACGAAATCCTCGCGGCTAATACTGGACGGCCGGTATCACAGATTGCGCAGGATACGGATCGTGATTATTTTATGACTGCCCGGGAAGCGCTCGAATATGGGCTGATTGACCAGGTTATGTATACCCGAATGCCGTCTAAGTAAGCTCAATGTAAAATGGAATGATGTCTTCATAGCTGCCGTCATCCATCTGGAAACCGCCGGGGATCGTGCCCAGCTGGACGAAGCCCAGTTTTTTATACAGGTGAATTGCACCATGGTTCGAAGCAACCACTGCATTGAACTGAAGAAGCTTAAAGTCCAGCGATGCTGCGGTTGCCATCGAATGTCTGACCAGATGTTTGCCGATATGACGGCCCCGCTGCCCGATTTTTACGGCATAGGAAGTATTGGCGATATGTCCGCAGCGGCCAATGTTGTTCGGATGCAGAATATATAATCCGACGATTTCGCCATTGTCTTCAGCCACCCCAGTATAAGATTGTCCGGCAAAGAATTGTCCGGCCGCTGCACTGTCCAGGGTGTCTACCTGCGGGAAGGCGACACCGTCTTTAACGACCTGATTCCAAATCTGCTGCATCTGTGGCAGGTCTGCCTCCTGATACTGTCTTATTATGATATCCATCTCTGTTCCTCCTGCTTTTGGGACATTTTCATCTATTATACATCATTTTCAGTTTTAGTTAAAGCAGGCAACCCAGCGGTTCTCATTAATAAAAAAAATTAACCGGACCGGCCTTCTTGTACCATTCCATTCGATCATACAGTCGTATTCGATGGACGGCACTCCGGCATATCGTTTTCGCTCTGATGAAATAACATGGATATTGCGGACTGTCTGAATCATCCCATCGTCATCTTTAATCTGAAACATTAACGGAATCGACCGGCCGGAGGCTGTGTACCAGCATTCGCAAGCAATTTCCTGCTGAATCCGCTTCAGCTCACCGGCATCCGGTGTCTCACAATTTATTCCGATTCCAAATCCCATCGCAGCTATCCCTCCTATTCTATCGTTAATGTGTGGTAATCAACGGTTCGTTTCTCTCGGGATACCCCACCTTCCATATGATCAACCGGACTTTCGATGAAGGGTGCCCTGATCAGGGAATCCATTCCGTACCGGCCGCGGATCGCATCAACGGCAGCATCAAACCGCTCCAGCTTTTCATAGTCAGTCTCGTCAAGAAAATTCAGCTGGTGCGGGGAATCCTGACTGCAGACCCGGCTGGTATGAATGCCCAGGTGACGAATCGCCCGGCCATCCCACAGTTCATCAAACAACCGGCTGGCGGCCTGATGAATCACCCGCGTGATATTGGTGGCATCGTCAAGTATCATCTGATGAGAACTGTAAGCCAGTTCATAACTCTTAATTCCCACCGATACGACCTGGATTTTGACCCGGTCTTTCCGCAATCTTGACGCCAGGGTTTCAGACAGTGCCAGCAGTACCATTTTAGCCGTCTGTGGATCTTCAATATCAAACGGTGCCGTAGTACTGTTGCCGTAACCTTTATTAGCCGGCTGGATACTCTCTACTACAGAGACGTCCCTGCCATTTGCAAAGTTCCAGATCGTCTGTCCATGGCTTTTCAGATGCTGTCTTAAAATCGCCGGATCGGTTCCGGCCAGCTCACCAATTGTCCTGATCCCCAGACGGTGCAGCTTTTTTGTCGTCTGCCTGCCCACAAAAAACAAATCTGACACGGGCAATATCCACATTTTATTCCTGATTTCTCCACGAAACAGGGAATGCACCTGATCTGGTTTGCGAAAATCGGATGCCATCTTAGCCAGCAGCTTATTCTCCGATACGCCGACATTTACGGTAAAACCAAGTTCCTGTCTGATATGACTGCTGATCCGTCCGGCTGCTGCCATTGGATCGCCCCACAGAGTCTGGGTTCCGGTCATATCAAGAAAAGCTTCATCAATACTGTACGGTTCTATCTGAGGAGTGTACTCACCAAGTATCTCCATCATCGCCTGAGACGCATTCTGATAAAGATTGTAGTTAGGCGGTACCAGAATCAGATCCGGACACTTCTGCTTCGCCTCCCAGATAGCCTGTCCGGTCTGAATCCCGTACTTTTTGGCCGGAATCGATTTCGCCAGAATAATACCATGGCGCTTCGATGTATCCCCGGCTACTGCTGATGGGATTTCGCGCAGATCAGTTCTGCCGCCTTTATGGCCGAGGCGGTAAACAGCTTCCCAGCTTAAAAATGCTGAGTTTACATCAATATGAAAAATAACCGGATTCAAAATGACAGTCACCTTCTTTCTGTCATTTATCTTATCAGAACACATGTTCTTTCTCAATAGGAGTTTTCTTCCATAATAACCATATTGCAAATGCACAAACAAGAATTTCCGTTGCCGGGAACACACACCATACCCCGGTCATCCCGCCCACGGCGGACAGCAGAAGAGCCATCGGGATGATCACGACAAACCCTCGCAGCACAGAAATAACATTAGCCGGCCGGGCATCTTCGGTAGACGTAAAGTAAACCGCCAGAATAATATTAACTCCGGCAAACATACAGGCCGTAAAGTATATTCTTAATCCGTAAACCGCAATCTGCTGCAGCACTTCATTCTGTTCCTGATTGAAAACCCAGGCAATCTGCTCCGCGCCAAAAAATACCCCGCCATACACCAGTACCGATACCACCACGGCAGATATAAGAGCATAACGCAGCACCAGCCGGATATTCTCTTTATTACCGATCCCGTAAATGCGGCTGATGATCGGCTGGATTCCCTGAGCGATTCCGGTATATACCGATATCACTACCAGCGAAAGATTGGCGATCACACCGTAGGCTGCAACTCCGATATTCCCCTGCAGTCGTAAGATAATAATATTAAACACTATAATGACAATACCGGAAGACATCTCTGTAATCAGAGACGGCAGGCCACCGGATACAATCTGGCCGCTTAATTCCACCTCAACACCACACTTTTTCAGATGGAACTGATTCTTTCTGCTGATCAAGTGCGGTGAAAGGATCAGCATACTGATCACAGGAGCAATGCCGGTCGCCAGCACCGCACCGAAAATCCCCATTCCAAATGGGAAGATAAAAATATAATCCAGGACAATATTAGAAAGACTTCCGCCAATCATCGCCATCATTGACAGCTGGGGCGCACCGTCATTTCTCACAAAACACAACAGTACATTATTCATCATAAACATCGGTGCAAACAGCAGGATCATCTGCAGATATGTCCTGCTCATCTGATAGACTGCTTCATCCGCTCCCAGCAACTTTGCAATCGTTCCGGATAAAAACAGACCGACAGCAAAAAACACCACGGCGAGAGCTACAGCAAGCAAAACCGTATTGGTAAAAATCCGGTTGCCATGCTCCTTATTTTTCTGACTTTTGGCAATTGCGTACTTTGTTGCTCCGCCCATTCCGAACATCAGACCGCTGCCATGAATAAAGCTGTAAATGGGAATCGCCAGGTTCAGGGCCGTCAGACCATCCGCTCCAAGACCCTTGGCTACGAAAAAGGTGTCTGCCAGGATATAACAGGACAAACCGATCATCCCCATTACATTTAAGGATACATACTTCATAAATTCTTTTAAACATGCTGATTGTTTCATCTGTGAACCTTCCTTTCATTCACTGTCTGCCCTCTTATCCAAAGTCCGCAGATCAGATAGAGTCTGACATGTCAGACTATGGTGCCGCTGCACGTCATGTTAGTGACATCATCCCATTAAGCAGCGTACATCCCCCGGAGAAACAAAAAAACGCCAGTCCTTCATATCTTCTATGGCCTAATGATATGAAGTCTGACGTTATGTTTCTTTACCCGGCGGTAAAAAATCAGTCACTGATTTATTTAATTTCCAGCACAGTATAGCATAGCTTCTGACTCTTGTCAAAACAATGTCTGCTGTTCATACTCTATCTTTTTCTTTAGAAGTACTGGGGTCTGTCCAAGGATCCGTTCGGTTCGCCCTTCATCAAAAATCCAATCCTTCAGTTCTCCTGGTTCCAGAATCAGCGGCATACGGTCGTGAGTCGTACTCATCGATTCATTCGCCCGGGTTGTCAGGATCACAAACCGGTGCCCATCCTCAAATGGGCTGCAGAACCCGGCCATATACAGCACCGATGAATCCTGCCTTAGGAAGGTAACCTTCTCTTTGTTCCGGTTCCATTCATAAAACCAGGTGGCCGGTACCACAATCCGGTGATGACGGATCCCGGCCTGAAACATCCGTTTATCCAGAACCGATTCAGCCCTGGCATTGAAGATAACCTGCTTTCCGTCATAACCCGGAAAGCCCCATCGCTGCCATGACATCCGCAGACTGCCGCCATCCTGCTCCAGAATCGGAGCAGGATCGGTCGGACGGATATCCATCCCCAGCCGTTTTTGCCGCAGCTGCTTATCTACTTCTGTTACCAGACGCTCAATCGCCCTGGCTGTCTCATCATCAACATAATATCTGCCGCACATAGTCCACCTGATCTTTTTTTATTTCTTATAGATTACATCGGTTCTCTTTCACTCTTGAAAAATTAAATATACCCAAGGTTACTACTGCACGAAGGATTTGTCAAGGAAAATACAGCCAGAACAATCTCAGTCAGTTCTTCCGGAGAACGTCTGGCACCATGCTCCAGCCACTCATTCATAATATTCCAGAAGCCGCCGATGTGATAAGCCAGCCGGTACGCCGACCTGAAATACGGAAGCTGCTGTTCCTCACGGCTATGATACCTGAGATGCATCTCCGGAAAAATGTGATTCAGTTCCGTAAGAAACAGATGGTTCAGGTTCTGCCGGTGGAGCAGCAGGAAAAAATCTTTATACTTTTCGCATACGCAGAAAAAGGCATATGCAATATCCCGGATTCCATTAATCCCATTCTCCTGATGCAGAATATGATAGTCCCGTACACCTTTGGCAATGCCATACTTTAAAATATCTTCTTTACTCTTAAAATGACGGTAAAAGGTGCGACGGTCAAGCTGGGCTGTTTCGGCAATCTCTTTCACCGCTATTTCATCAAATGGCTTGGTCTGCATTAAGTCCAGCAGTGCATCCAGCAGCCATTCCTTCGATCTCACGGAACTTTGATTCTCCTTCATTAACCACTTCCTCCTGTCACAAAAGTGCTGTAATGTAGCACTTTCCGTAAATTGATTGACTGTATATCATTTTATTATTATACTACATTTTAAAAATGTCGCAAGTGTGACAACAAGGAGTATATCATGAAGCATAATGTTTGTCCCTGGTATTTAGGGTGGTTTCTGGCCAGTCCGATTCGTACCCTGATGTACAATCCCGCAAAAATTGCTGCCCCCTATCTGAAGCAAGGCATGACCGCGCTCGATATCGGTCCCGGAATGGGGTTCTTTACTCTGCCGATGGCTAAACTGGTCGGCCCTGATGGTCTGGTGATTGCCGCCGATATTCAGCCCCAGATGCTGAAGGGGCTGGAAAAACGAGCCCGGGCGAAGCAGCTGTCTGACCGGATCCAGACCCAGCTGTGCAGCCCTGAATCGCTGAATCTGACTACGTACAATGGTTCCATTGATTTTGCCCTGTTATTCGCAGTCGTCCATGAACTGCCTGATCAGCAGATCGCCTTCCGGGAAGTCTGCAGTGCTTTAAAACCCGGTGGGCTTGTCCTGTTCGCAGAACCGGATCGGCATGTCAGTAAAGAAACCTTTGATCATTCTGTGACCGTCGCAGTTGCCGCCGGCTTTACCGTAAAGGAATATATCCCGATCCGGGCAAGCCATGCCGCACTACTCCAGGCGCGCCTATAGTCCCGAACGGCATCGGGCACAGTTATACCGGCCGATTATCATAACGCTATCCGGCAAACGGTACAGTCCTTTAATTTTCTCGATCAATTCCTGATCATTGCAGTAACATTCATCAATAAAAAGAGTCGCTGTGCCAAACAGGGAGGTTCTCCCTCTTGGCACATGCTCCGGGTTCAATGCCAACTCCGGATATTTCCTGCGCATGTAGTTCCGGTAGAAATACCGGTGATACATCTGTTTCTTTCTGTCAACATCTTCTGGCTCAATACATTCCGAATAATAATCACAGATTATCTTGCCATCGTGCAGATAGAATATCCCTTCAACAGGCCTGGTACTGTCTGCAATCTCATCTCTTCTTACTTCATAAACGGACAGTAATACTTCAGAATCAGAATGCGGTTGTTCCGTAATTTCTTCCCGATAATTTTCAGTTTGAGTTTTCGCTTTGATCCAGTCAAAAATTTTCATTTTTTGACTTCCCATCTCCTCTCTGCATAGTTTTACCCCCAAAGCGTAATAATTATATTATAGCTTATTTTATCGCTGACAGCAACAATTAAAATAGAAAACAAATACATGAAGATGGAGAGGTATCAAAATGAGCGAACATAATATGATAGAAAAACCAGACAAATTTGAAGTTGGCAAAAGAGTCCGCCGCGTTAGGGAAAGCCATGATTTCACCCGAGAACAATTCTCTGAGATCATCGATATTTCCCCTCAGTTTCTTGCTGAAATTGAGAATGGTACCAAAGGTATGTCTTTCGAAACACTTTCCAGAATATGCCGTTACTATGCCTCTGCTGATTATGTTCTGTTCGGCCGCCAAAGCTCCGAATTGTCGACACCTGCTTCACAGGCACTGGTCAAAATGCCGGAGAAATACTCCGAAGAGGTTTCTACTATTATGGAAGCATTGCTGTCGATGGCGAATAAATAGGATTGGTGATTTGCGATGGCATTCCCCCAGAGTTATGGCTCTGGGGGATTTATATCTGTTCTGAATTTCAAGTTCCGGCTACAGGTAATGCTCGTATTTCACCTGTCCTATAAATCAACCCACTTATTTATCTGCTTCTTTATCTTATTGTCTTTCAAAATATAATAAGATGTTCCATCTCTTATCATCCCCACACCTCCATCTGTATAAAAAACCGGTTGTGCTATATCTGGGATGATAATACATTCGTTCTTACTAATTCCTATCGCCCCTGCCAACTACTCTTGCTATATAGTTACGCCACCGCTTACTCAATTCTCCCCAGCATAGCTGGGGGATTAGCGTTTTCATTTAATAATCATCTATGTAATCCCCTCCTCTTCGTTTGATTAACTCTCCGTTTATACTAATAATTTCATCATCAACAAAATGAAACTCCGGCCTTTCTCCCCACCGGCCATGATATTTTACTTTTTGAGGCATAAATGTTCCGAAAAATCCAAAGTCAATATTTCTACCTATAGAGACAAATACATATCCACCTGTTGCACCTGTGCTAGTTTCTTCAAGAACCATAATATATTTATTATCATGTGAATACTCACATTCAACAATTGTTGTTACCGAATTAAACATAAAAAAGAGCACTCCCCAAAACAGATAAGCAATACATAATATTAACCATATACTTATTATTAAAATTTTTATATACCTTCTTTTAAATCTTCCGATTACAATTATTATAAAAGATGAAATCACCAAAGTAATTAAAGGTAATCTATATAAACTTAGAAAACTTATAAATAATATTATTATGGGCCAAATACAATAAAATATAGAAAGGGATTTTTTTTCATCTACTTCTATCATATTTTTAATTTTAAAAACAGAAATGACTGCTAAAATAATAAAATAAATTATATCTATTTTGGTTTCGAAACGGTATTTATAAACAACTGCGAATATACAGTTCATACATAAGGCTACTGCTATTATTTTATAATAATCTCTACACCACAAAAAATCTTTTATTTTTAAAAACATTTCCTCTTCCTTTTTATTATATATCAAAATCCGCTTTATAAGCTGCCCAACCATCTTTTATTGCTCCTCTGCCCTGTTCATGCTCCGAATTAATTTTCACAGACTCAGGTGTACAATAATCTAGCACCACATTTGTGTCTGACAAAGCCGTATTATAATACTTTCCTTACATAATTCTTTCACAATGAATAATTCCTGTTAAATACCAATTGCCATCTTCATGTACTTGGTAAATCAATTTGAGACCACTCCAATCTAACCATGTTGATGCCTCATTGCCTTCGTACAAATACAGTACGGATATGCATTTATCATAAAATACATACTCATTTCCGTCTGCATAATCCTGCAAGTTATGTGGATTATAAATGGGATTGTACAGGATATATTTTTTATAATATATTATTGTCTCAAATAGCTCTGCAACACTCATTTGAATACGGTAACCGCTCCCCCATTCATATCCCCAAATATACACTAAATCTGTAGAGAAGGTTTCAGTATATAGAATGATATCAGAGGTTGACGCTTCATTAAAACAAGATATACGAACACCATTAACAGGGTGAATATAATTTTTTAATGTTAAAAAATCGCCTGTATTTATTGCAGAAATTACCTTTTTATCAATGCTGGAAATTAACGTTCCGGCAGTTTGTGCTGAAAGTGTTGGGGCACTTTTATTAATTACATAGCGATAGTCTTCAAGAAGGCTTTTAATGACATCTTCTCTAGATTGATATTCATCAAATGTTTCAGAAATGGACATAGTTTTAGAATCAACGTATTCTAGTGTAATATTAGTTGAGTAATCATTATTATCCCCATAAGCTTGACATGAAGTTAGAAGAGAAATTATTGTGATCGAATATATAATAAATATGCTAATACGGAATTTTGACAAAATCATTTTTATACTCTCCTCTATCCAAGATGCCATAAAACAATGAACTGTTGAATCCATTACTTTACAATCTTCAAAAGTAAGTGGTAGATAGTCCGTACCTACCAAGGTACATTAATTTTTGAGATAATAGACTAAACGATTGATACTGGTCAAAAAAGTTCAGTATTCAACTTTTATTACATTATTAAAGGAGATTCGTCTATTATGAATT
>JBOFYZ010000042.1:0-71840 GCA_051654925.1 Lachnospiraceae bacterium
TGTTCCAGCCATTTTTCTATCTGAAATAATGGTTCTGTATGGGCATAATCCGGTAATATAACCTGTAAATGCCGCTGTTTCCCTACATACTGTTCTTCTTCTGCCATCTCACCAACAAGCTGAATCCCAAACAGAGTTCGGGTATCCCGAACCCCCAGCGTCTGTAGCTTTATGTAAATCTGATTATATCCCCTTGTCAGCCGCAGCACTGTCTTCTTCTTTTGTATCGGCTTATACACCGGTGTATCGATTTGACATACCTTTTCCTCATTGCACCAGACCGTTATCGCTGCATAAGTCCAAAAAACTACCGGAATTTCCATATCCGACTCCACCAGCAGTCCCGTCACCGCATCCAATTCCACCTTCTGCAGTATCGAGTAAAAGGTACTTTCATCCACAAACCAATTTCCATAACTGTAATAATACTGCCACGGCAGCCCCAGTTCACTGATACCACCCAGGGCAATTTCCTTCTCTGGCAGCTTCAACTCCCGATCCGCCACAATCGTACGCAGATACTGCTCATAACGCAGCTGATTGCTGTCACTTTCCGTATTAGTAAAATCAACTGCTCTCGGTCCTGAAACCAGATAATTAGTAATAAATCCACTCCTGTTTATCTTCATTTGGTGTTTTCCTCCCTCACCTTCATTACCAATCAGTTATTTCATTGCTATCGTATCCCATTTTCTGAACCAGGGACATGTCATTTTTAGTGATCCATTTAGCATTTTTTATGTGATTACTTGTTTTACCAAAATATTTCCATTATAATTAATAATAGTATCGAGGAGGGAGAAAACAACGAGTGTACAAAGAAGAAACGATTACCCTGCTGCTGGCCGACGATGAAGCCGAGATCCGTTCCGGCCTTAGAACCATCATCCGCTGGGAAGATTATGGAATTGAACTACTGGGAACTGCCAGAAATGGCGCGGAAGCGCTGGACATGATCCGTTACCATGAACCGGATATCGTCATCACCGACATTCAGATGCCGGGCATCAACGGACTCGAACTGATCAGACGCGCCAAAGAAGAACAGTTTGACTGCCTGTTCGTCATTCTCAGCGGATACGACGATTTTCAGTATGCCCAGACAGCGATCAAACAGGGCGTCCATGACTATATCCTAAAACCGGTAGTCATCGGGGAATTCATCGAACTCATAAAACGCCTGACCTCAGAAATTATTTTAAAACGCAATCTGTACCAAAATCAAGTCAAACTGTCCAAAAATCTGAACGCGGCCAACAAAACCATCACACAGCAAAACTTTATTTCCGAACTGCTGCGGGAAGAACTAAATCAGAATCATATTGATACCATCCTGGAACGCGACCGCATCCCGCTCCATTCCGGAAGCTCCGCAGCAGTTGTACTGCACATTTATGAACAATCCGGCCTGACCCCGGCCGCCGGGGACGAGGCCATCGAAGGAAGCATCGCCGCCACTATGGGCTTTCTGGAACGCTATTATCAGGGTACGCCGACCATCTATGCACATATGAACCGCTCCTCTGTAGTGGCTTTCCACAATACCGAATCCGCTGACCGACTTTATTCACTTACTGATCTGATGCTTCAGGAATTGGAATCCGGCTGTGGCATCCGCGCCTTTGGTGCTGTCGGTCCCCTGACAGACACACTCAAAGACATACATGAATCCTTCCGCATCGCCAATCAGGTTGTTTCCTGGCACATTTACCCTGATATGGGCCGGCTTGCAAATGCCTCTATTCTCGCCTCCGTTGACTCACAGAACCTGATCAAAGACGAGCGAATCATAGGTGACATCCGGCGCTGTGATATTGACGCACTGAAACAGGATCTGGACAAATATACCAGCATGCTGTTCTTCACCCCATATCCACCGCCGGCTTATCTGTTCAGCATGTACAACTTCCTGATCATGGACATCCGCAGCCAGTTATCCGATGCCGGACTGCAGTCATACACCGGTGACGCCTATCAGGCGATGCGGCAATTTGACACCTTTGACCAGATAAAAAACTGGGTCTATAACATCCTGATCGAGTACACGAACGAGCTGTCTGTCCTTCAGGCCAAATCCCAGGATCCGCTGATTCAGAAAGCAGTAGACTACATCACCGAGAATATTTTCAACAAAGTCGGCGCGGAAGATGTCTGCCAGTACATAGGCTACTCCAAAAGCTATTTCAGCAAATACTTCCGCCAGAAGACCAACTTAAACTTCCGCGACTACATCCTGGACTTGAAAATCACCTATGCACAGCAGCAGCTCAAAATCAACGCCCAGACACCAAAAGAAGTAGCATTTATGCTCGGCTACGAAGAATACAGCTCTTTCAGCCGCGCCTTTAAAACCCGTACCGGCTTCTCACCATCCGATTACCAAAAATCATTTTACTGACGAGGTTTTTCATATGAACAGACTCAAAACGTGGTTTGCCAACCTGAAACTGCAATACAAGCTGATGCTTTCCATGGCAGGGGTAACCTCCCTTGCCCTTTTAGCGATCATCACCACTACCTACCAAAACTATTTTTCCACCAACTTCGCTGCCGAGATGGAAAAATCCGATCAGGCTGTAACCCATGCCACCAAAAGCCTCCATAGCACCCTTTCCTCCCTCACCCTGAAAACCTCGCGAATCCTCCTGGATCCCATGATGAAGCAAGTCATTATCGAAATGGAACAGGGCAATGCCACCAATTACGGCTCCAACTACCAGAGTGTCAGTGCCATCCTGGACAGCTACGTCAGCAGTTTTGACACCCTGATATCCGCATACCTGTTCAATCCTTCAATCCTGTATGGAACAGTCTCAGCTGGTCCTTCTCAAAACCCCTACAACATCATTGACGAAACCCTGTGGGCCACCGGGAATATCACCTACAAACCCTACAATCTGAATGAGCGAACCCAGACCTCCCATGTCATCCCGCTCTTGTTCCCCCTAACCAGCATCTCCACCACCAACGGCCAGCTGCTCAACTACGGGATCTCCGAACACCACCAGCCAGTATTCTTTGCTGCATTTCTGGATGAACGCTACTTAAACGAGACCCTGTCCCGTTTCTCCACCAACATGACTGACAGCTTCTTCCTGCTCACCAAAGAAGGACTGCCCCTCAACCAGAACTTCGGCACCTTAACCGCAGAAACTCTCACCGAAATCAGCCAATATGCCTTGAGTCAGGAAGAACTGCACAACGCCGCCCTTCCGCTCCAGGGTGATACCTTCTACATCAGCTGCCGGCCCCTCGGCATCGGCAGCCTCAAAATCGTACACATATTTTCCAAAAGCAGCATCATGCGCTCGATCCAGCCCATGCTGCTGTTTCTGGTGCTCATCTGGCTCCTTGGAATCGCTGTGTCCTGCCTGCTCTCCTTCATCATCGCCCACTCCCTGACCCGGCCTTTCCGTAAACTGACCACTGTCATCGATCAGATCAACCTGGGTGTTTATACCGAAAAAGCCGAATTCCTCTACAAAGACGAATCCGGCCTGCTCGGCAAACAAATCAACCATATGTATGACACGATCCAGCAGCAGATCCTGCTTATCAAACAGGAAGAACAGCAAAAAGCCCGGGCTGAAATCCAGATGTATTCCGAGCAGGTAAATCCCCACTTCCTCTACAACACGCTCGAATGTATCCATTTCCAGATGCTGAACGATCACAAAGAAGCCGCCTGCCTGATGCTCAGCAGCCTCGGCAAATACCTGCGGCTCACGCTCAGCCACGGACAGAACACCATCCTGCTGGCCAGGGAGATCGAACACGTAACTGAATACATGACTATCATCAATCGTCACTCTGCCACCGAAAAAATCGCCTTCAACTGCACCTGCGACGATTCCCTGCGAAACATACAGATCCTCAAACTCCTGCTCCAGCCACTCACTGAAAATGCTATCAAACACGGCTTTCCCCAGGATTTATCCAGCTACATGATCCCGCCGGCCATTACCATCAACATCACCCGCGAAGGCTCCTGTCTCCACCTCAAAGTAACCGACAACGGCCAGGGGTTCGATACTGCTTACGCCGGAGCCTGCATGCGCGACAGCATCTTTGAAAACGGCACTCACTTCGGTCTCCACAATATCTACCAGCGCCTCACCACCTATTACGGCAGCCGGGCCAACCTGCGCTTTGAAAGCATCCCCTACTATAGGAACTCTGTCACCATCCTGATTCCGGTTGATGATATTCTATATTGAAGTGGAGGCGGGAGATCACCGTTAGCAACGCTATCCCGATCGCCATACCGGGCAACACCTGAGACATCCCAATACTATTACTAATCAATTACCCCATTTCGCTATCATCTTCATTCCAACCCAATGCTCTGGTGAACAGAGCTTCCATCTTACCGTATTCAAGCATAAAAGATTCCACACTGGCATCCAGCATTTCATCATCACTGATCATCGCAAAATGAAGCACATATCCCTGGCGCAATGCCAACTGCCGGATAAATTCCCGCTGTGTCCTGCCGTTTCCTTCCCTAAATGGATGCAGAGCATTGATTTCAGAAAAATAATATGACAGTTTCTGTACAAACAAATATCGGGGCAGCCCGTCCAGGTATTGATCCTTCTTTAACTTATCAAATATTTCCTGTGCCTGTATGTACAGAAATTGAACTTTACAAAACAGATTGGATTTGGCAATATCCACGGTACGTATCTTACCTGCCCAGGGATACAGATCCTGAAAAAGACATTTGTGGATCGCCAGTAAATGTTTTAAATCAAACTGACCTCGCACCGGCTGCTCCAATAAGTCATTCACCCTGAGCAAGGTCAGCTTTCTCTCCGCTTCATGAAGCCGGTCTTTATCACGTATATTTAATTTGTTTATTAACACATCAGAATCCGGATAGCAATAGACCTTATCGCTCATTTAGACCTCCAGATAATCCGCCAGCAGCTGATTTCTTATCTCATCCTTGTCCTGAGACGTTCTGTATAAGCGTAATAAATCAACATCTTCTGTTGTCAGTGGCATGTGTTCCATCGCCATAGTCGCTTTCACTTCAGCGATTGCTTCTTCTTCCGTGTATGTCTGCGGTAATTTCACTTCAAACGGTATACTTTTTGTCAATATAATCTGTTTCAGAAGCATGTTTACGACGGAAGACAAATTCGTACCTAACTCTTCAACAATTAAGCTTGCCTGTTCTTTTACTTTATCTTCAGTACGTACCTGCAAAAATGTTTTTGCCATAGTCAGCACCTCCTATAATATTATTATATCTTTTTGTATTGACAACGTCAATACTTTTATTATTCTTAGATAATTATCTACTAATATGGATTACCTCAAGAACCCCAACCATCCCTACCATCTGCTGTTTTCCCCATTTAATTGCTTGATAATCTCTATAACTCTGTTTCATCATTTGATACGGTAACGCTAAAGAGTATCTGTACATAAATCTGCCGCTCATTTAAAACTCTGATAATTTTTACTATATTTTCATCCAGCCGATAAAAAACATAATTCTTATTTGTATACAAATAATAGTAATCCGTAGAAATCTCCAGCACCTTGGAAAGCATCGTATCCATTCTGAATATTTGCAAGTAATTTCACTTTCGCATGGAGCTGATCCAGTTCCTCTGATTTTATAATCGCATATTCATCTCTTCCATTACGTGTCAGATAGACTGGGTTATTAATAGACACAGCTTTCAATACTTCCGTGTAGTTTCTTAAATCAGATATCGGTTTTATACTAGGCATATAACCACTCTCCCTTGATTAATTCTATAGTTTTATTATATACAGTACAAATAAATTGTGCAATCACATCCCGGAAAAGCACTTCAAGATGATTCGCTATTACGGCATTTATGCCAGACAGCGTGAGCAGGACAAACTCCTTTATCGTGCCATTTCAAAACAAAAGCATAAGTTTCTCTTGTCCTACAATTACTGGCGACAATCCATTCTGCTTTCTTTCGGTTATGATCCGTTAAAATGTCCTTGCTACGGCAAAACTATGATTTTTGCCAAACTATATTTTAACCACCAACGCATTTCTCTACAACAATTATACGAAAGGGCCATGGCTAAGTTCCAATTCCACACCTGACGGAATATATCAAAAATCCACCGGAAGGCATGACTTCCAATATGGTCAAACGCATGAGCGATAGCGACCTTCTTAACATGGACTATTTTCTTCATGAAGACGTCTTTCCAGGTGATAGTGAAAACGAAGAGGAAGCCGATTAATCGACTTCCTTTTTTCATTATCCTTGACAAAGGGTATAGTTTATTTGATTTTAACCTATTGTTACTGATTCCTGCATTTTTCTATCGGCTTCTTTTATAGGTAAATATCATGCCTGTTGCTGAGAGAAGCATTATAGCCGTCATGTATCGCATAAAATCACCTTCGCCTGTCTTCGGCGAGGAGAAGCGATCTCCCCCATAAAATGCAATCGGTACCGATCTATCAATTATAAAAGTAACATTATCTCCATTAACAACTATAGCAAGTGGAACCCACTCCCCATCAATATACTGGTATGCGACAAGATCACTGGTTGCCCCAGGTATGTTTACAACTATCTCATATGGGCCCTCTGATCCCTCCGGAACAATCACTTCAATAATATCAATTGGATTCTTACCATTTTCGATATCACCGGGGTACTCATCTTTTGGAACCTCCTCAATGATAACCTCAATGGAATCGCCATTGTTATCTTTCCCGTCTTCCGGCTGAACAACTCCCGGCGAGCTGGGACTTGGCAAAGCCCAGACTGTTGTTGTACTGAGCGCAAGTAACAGAACTGTAAACATTACACTTAATATCCGCTTTGTATATTTCATCTCATTACCTCCTACTTTTTATCATGATCTATTATAACAGTTTAGAATCAAAAAGTGAACAATACGTTTAAAATATAACCATCAGCGTATAAAATATAACCATCAGCGGTAACAGTTCAGCCTTCTGCTGAGCCAACGACTTTATCACCAGCTAAAAAATAACCGGTGTACCGTTAAACAGTCTACTTATATTTTCATGCCAAGGGCGATGAGTTCTTTGTACTTATTCTGCGTGGTCTGTTCCAAAATGATAAAGGGCAGTCTCATGGTCAAGCATCAAAATTCCTATCAGCCTGCTCATTGCCTCTATTGTTTTACTATTCATAGCTTGATAGATAACTGTATTTTTTATGCTGAAGTTTCGAATATAACTTTGCACACCATTAACAGATACAGTGGTTCCGCGCGGAGATTGCCTTCTACGGCATCAAGGCGTGCCATGACTTCCATGAGCTGATTATACATGCCTTTTTCATAATTTCTTTTAGCCACCTTTACAACAATTTTGTAATCTGTTTTAGATCGGAAGGCTGAACTGTTACCATCAGCGACAGTCTATTAAAACTGCTACGATTAAAAGTCTCTGTTCATCAGAGCTTGTACATGTTGATAAAGTCAGCAGCTGATCCTGTACTGTCACCGTTTGGTCCTTAATAATATAATTGGCCATATTTCTACTTCCATATAAACTATCCAAGAATGACTGATAACTTTGTTCATGCTCAAAATTATAAGTTCTCAAAATATGACGATCATCATAAATCACACTCCCAAAAATCTGATATGTATAAATGTGCTCCGGAGTATAAATATAAATATCAGAATATTGCCTCATAAACTCTGCATCTTTATAATGATAGAGTCCTCCAAACATAGAGCCATTCTTCATATTATGTCCATAAACAACCGTATTGGTATCTGAAAAATCTTTATCATTTATACTTTCCGTATAAATCGTTCCGGGATATCCCTTTATCCCTTCTATCGTATGGTTTAAGTAATACGAATCATCCGTTTGATGCTGCAATACCGGATAATTAATAACAGTACCAGGAATTGATATCCAGGCATAAATATCCTTGTTTACCTCCCACAGCTTCTCAAAATCAATCGGAATTTCAACTTTCTCCAATTCTTTTTCATCAAAAACAAGCTCTGCCAGTTCTTCTGCCGATGCCTGTCCATACGAATCAGGCAAGGGGACATCAAGACCGGTATCTTCCAAATATTCAGTTATCGCCAGCGTTTCTACCAGTTCATCATAAATTCGCATTTGTCTTTTCATCTTAATCTGATTAACCAGCATAACGCCTGCCGACAAAATAAAAATAAGTAGAAATACCGTAAAAACACTCCTATTTTTCATTTCTCTACTCCATCCCATCTTTAAGAAACCGGTTTATAAAACATTTCAATGAGAAGTGCCTGAAGAGCGTTATCATCTACCCAGAATTCCTCATGTGACTCCCCCTCTTTGACCTCACCGGGCAGGTACTCCACTTCATCAATCAAATACTCATAGTCTTTCATCGCCACAATCACATCTGTATTCATGTCGGTTACTATGTACGGTTCAGCAATCGCAAGAATCCCCTCATAGTCAATATCCTTCCGTTCATTTATCGTTTGCAGCACAGCTCTGAGATACTCTGTCTGACGTCCCATCCTGTTTTCATTACTGGCCGTGACATTAACATCTCTGCTGCGGATGTACTTCTCAGCCTGTTCGCCGTTTAAAATAATCGTAGATCCGGCTTTAAAATCCGGATCGATATCGGTATGGTCTTCATTGATACTGATGGTAATACCGCCAAGTGCATCAGTTAATATACTGACACCATCAATATTCAAAGAAATATAAGCATCGATCGGAAGACCAAACAAAACCTCCTGCAATGTTTTTTTCATTGCCCAGCAGCTATTCACTCCACCCAGATTATACGCGTATTGTAGTGCTAGTTGTCCCTGAATGGTTGAAAAATAAGAACCGCCGCTATCGTAAATATCAATATCGGTCATCGTATCACGGGAAATGTGTACAATTCGTGCAGTCTGTTCTTCCTTATCCAAAGAAATCAAAAGAACACTGTCTGCCTGTCCTGCTTTCCCCGACACACTCTGAATTGATACCTCTTTACTTTTATCAATTCCCATAAAAAGGATATTGGTCAAATTTTGATTATACTCATATCTATTCCCGTTATAATAAATATAACGCTGACCAACCTGGGAAACTTCCGGATCAATTTCGCCGCTGCCGTGATAAAAAGGTTCGTGCAGTAGTTCAAACATCATCCAGCCCCCCAGCAGCAAGGCTGATAGAATCCCAATAATAGTAATTATCCGTTTCTTATTTACGAACAACGTTCCCTTTAGTTTCACCTCTCAGCCCTCTTCTTTTCCGGCCCTTTTCAGCCGGTTCCTGAGTCTCAGGAAGAATAGCAAGAACCTTCAAATTCAAATATTTTTCCACATCTGCTTCTGTTATGATATTATCATTCATAATGAATATAATACTTAATATAAGCACTGTCGCTACTCCACTAAAACCAATTGCCATTGCGGTGTTTTTACTGACACTGGGCGTGACCGGATCAAGACTGGCTTCTGCCTGCTCAATTGTTGTAGGAGTATCTGTTTTCATTATAAACGCCATCTGCCTGGCAGTTTCTTGTCCCATTGCATTGGCCACAATACATGCCAGCTCCGCATCTGTATGTCTGGCAGAAATTTCTAAAATTCTTGTATCATCTTTATTTGATACGGAAATCATATCCAAAATATCGCTGCGGCTCAGGCTAATGCCATATTCATTCAAAATATTTTCCCTTGCATTATCGACCACCGGCTTACTGGTAACAATTACAATTAAATCATTCGTCAGGGCATTTCCAATCTGAATATCGGCAAATGATGTAATACTGGTGGACTTTGATAATACATACAGCATTGTTTTAGATTCATATTCCGGTGTCAGGATTAGCTTATTGGCTGCTAATGCAGCACTACCGCCAATCACTGCAATCAAAATAACCATCCAGCTCCAGCGAAGCAGAAATTTAGTCAATCCTAGTATATCTATAACAATCTCGTTTTCATCCTGTTTGTTCTTCATCTGTTACCTTCCACTTTTCCTAAGCTTAATACTTTGAGTAATTCTTGCCATAGTATCCACCCTGATTATGTCCGTTCCTCTTTATATTAAAATGATTCAGCACAACACCCAGAATATTTTTGTTAGCTGAATAAAGCTGTTCCTTTACTGAAACCACCTCCGAATACCGATAATAATCCGAAGGAACAACTAAAATCGAGCCATCACAGATTTTGGCTGCCACCGCGGCATCTATAACATTTCCCAAAGGCGGAGTATCCACAATAATATAATCAAACTCCTGCCTTAATGCCCTGATCAACTCTGCAAAACGTTCATTGGCTAATAATTCAGTCGGATTAGGCGGAAACTTACCGGTCGGAATCAAACATAAATTAGGAGTCTTCATTTGATACAGAATCTTTTCAAGCGGCTTTTGACCTGACAAAAAGTCGCTGAGGCCTATCTTCAGATCCTTTAGTTCGAGTCGCTGAAGTAAAACTGACTTTCTCATGTCCGCATCTACAAATACACATGTTTTTTCAGCCTCCGCAAACATTGACGCCAATGCATATGATACGGTTGACTTGCCATCATTTGGGCGACAGCTGGTTACCGCAATCACCTTATTTTCCACACCAGTAAACTCTATGTTGCTTCTTAGGATTCTATATATTTCTTTTTCAATGATTTCAGTATCTGCTTTTGTATTCCCCATCCGATTTCACTACTCCTTTTCTGTAACAATCACAATAGCATGTTCTGTGCATGACGTGTGAATATCAAATCCATATATTCCCGGCCATACTTGCGCCGGACAATCTCTGCCCCCTGACTCAAATCAGGAGTTCGATGTCTGATACCGTGGGCATCACTTGATACAAAATCCACCAGACGTTTCTTTAACCACTTATGTACCGCTCTTTTCATTACTTTTCCGTTTGCTCCTGTAATACTGCCTGCATTAACCTGCAGCTTAACTCCCATGGCATAAATATCTTCAATTGCTTCTGTCTGATCCATAAAACATAAGTATCGTTCCGGATGAGCCAGAATAATCTGATAACCTGCCAACTGTATTTCCTGTATTCCGCTTTTGATATAATTAAATCCCTGAAATGGCATGAACTCAAGCAAAAGTACATTGGTACCGTTTAAGACTGGCACCTGTTCGTTTATCAAATTCGATAACAATGAACTACTATAATATACTTCACTGCCAAAATAAAGCGAAATCTGTGGTGAAACTTCTTTTGCCAATTCTGTCAACAATAGACATTTTTCTTCATATATCTCTTTTGAATAACTATATCGCTCCGGAAAATAATGAGGAGTTGCTATCATTCTTCTTGTCCCGGATTCATTAGCAATCCTGAGCATCTGCTTCGCAGTCTCTATATCAGGAGGCCCGTCGTCTATGCCCGGCAGAATATGAGAATGAATATCAGTATAACCATCTGCAAATAAATGTGCTTTTCTTTTCCAGATATTAATACTCATTCCTCCTTAGGTATAGATTTCTCTGTTACAGGTTTTCTTTATACCAACTGATTGCCGCTTCAAATCCTCTTGCAAAACTCCAGTCTGGATCATTATCAAGCAAATCTCTTGCTTTTTGTATATTGGCATTGCTGTTCATAAATGCAATATTAATATCTCTCTGGCTGTTTTCTATCACTTTGGCCGCCTCAGCAACCTTAATGCTTTCGGCACGATATACTCCAGCATCCACCACCAGCTCATATATCCTGGCAAGGTCATCAAGGGAGTCTTTATCATATATTTACACCGGCACCTAGTATAGTTTACTTTAATTAACCATATGTTTCATGTGAATAATCCGATTAAAACACTGCCCTCATAAAAGGCAGAAACATATGGTTAATAAAGTTGAGTTATACTAGTACAGTGTATTTAAGTTTGTGTGCAAAGAGTACCTTATATCCGTATCACAATTGTTTCTGCAAAACAGACGGTTTTTTCTATGCAGTAATTTTGTCATCGCTAAAAATCATTTATAAGCGACTTAACTAAACCCTGATTTATATCTGAATTATACTAAACCTGAAACCTTTTGTCAAAGGGAATGCTCTCTGGAGATAGCGTCAATTTACTTTCGGGAACTCTATTCTTTTCACATATATGTTTTTGATTGTGATCCTGGAGGCTTGCCGCCATTCTTATGATGATGGAGAAGCAGGCGTTGGGGTAAATAATGAGTGAACAGCACCGTCAAGCCAATACTCAAGGTCTGCATGGCTTACCTCTCTACCCTATGGTAAACATCTGTACCTCCTGTTCATTCTATAACACTAATGCACCGTTTATGCATTATAATCTATCATTTCCATATTGAAGAATTTGACCGCCATCAGAAATAATCACATCACCAACAATATTATTCCCCAAATCACTCGCAAGGAAAACAGCAACATTTGCCATCTCGTTTGAGTCAGCCAATCTCATACTAGGTGTTGATAAATGAACCATACTATCATCTGACAAATCTGCCATGTCTGTTTTAGTACCACCAGGAGCCAGTCCATTCACAACAATTCCCTTAGGAGCCAATATCCTAGCTAAGCCCTTTGTTAAACTTGTGCATCCCCATTTTGATACCGAATATGGCGAAGCCTCACCAATAAGACCCTTAATACTGATCACATTTACAATATGCCCCTTGACATTATTTGATATCATATGCTTAGACACTTGTTGGCACCAGAAGAATGTTCCTTTTAGATTTGTATCAACAACAAAATCAAAGTCCTCTGGTGTATAATCGAAAAATCTTTCATCATTTCCATTTTTTACTCCAGCACAGTTTACTAAGATATCAATTTTTCCGTCATCCAACAAGCTAGAAATCTCCCTGATATACTCTGATAACCTACTAACATCTGATACATCACAAGGAAAGGGAATATATTTTTCTGAGCATATTTCTTCTTTAGCCTTACTTAAATGTTCAGGATTTCTTCCAAGCGCAATAACAGTTGCACCACTGGCAATCATAGACTTGGCAATGCTCTTACCAATTCCTCGACTTGCACCGGTTACAATCGCATTTTTTCCTTTTAGCAGTTCATTCGGTGCCAAAGTAACATTATTTACAATAATATTTATCGGCACGAATCCCTTTACATATTTCTTTATTGCAGTTTTTAATGTTACACGTCCCATATGATTTCCTCCCTATTTGCCCTTTATTCTTCTCTTACATTCGGATAGATTATATTTCACATCACTCTTTAGTTTTTCAATTCCGCTGTAAGAGCTATATTTACTTATTGCTTTATTATATGATATACCATGACAATCCCTAAAAAAATCTTCGCGCAATGGATTCTTTTCTTTAGGCTGATATATTGTAAAATTCCCTTGTGCAATCTTATCTATAGTTATGTCAAAGTAATCAACTCTATCCTTTATTTTTTCAAACCAAAACATACCTTTTTCAGAATTAATAATCAAAGCTGAAATTCCTTTATTATCATCCATTTGCGGATTTACTTTTTCTATTCCCCAAAAATCTGCTACTGTAATATCACTCTTATGTGGAATCTTTCTATATCGGCATGACTGGCAACTGCGTCTCATTGATAATCCATCATAGACAAACGCAACCATATACGAGTCTCTATATCCCGTCCTAAAATATTTTTTCCCATTTTGAAATTCTACTAAAGTTCCAATACTTCGCCAACCTTTTTGCTTGTTTTTAAACCATACAGACTTTACATTTGAATGATATTTCTTTTCAAGATCTGCTAAATATAGTCTATATATTGCTGGCGAACAAATTCCACAACAAACAAAATCCATCGTAAAAAGTCCAGGATTGTCGCTACCAATAAAATTATTTAATGCATCGACTTGACAAGGACATCCACAAAACATTACCTTTAATCCTTTTTTTAACTTTTCAAGTACTTTTCCATAAATTCCTTCAGTATCACTTTGTACATATTTTGACTGTCTTAAACGCTCTATTCCTTCCTCCGTCTCCTCAATAACATGAACAACATCATTTTTGTCATCGAACTCAGCTCCGCAACAAATACCACCCTCACGAAACCATTCACTAGCTAATTCACCAAAAATTCCACCAGATGTACTTTTCTCTCGAAGCTCTTCATCCCTTGTTTTCGCACCATAGCAAATTATTGAGAAGGCTTGGTTTTCACATACCTTCGTTTCCATTGGGCACTCTTTATAACATTTACCACACGTTATGCATTTGTTATGATTAACAACTGGAAACCAAAAGCCTTCGTAGTCATCTGCAAATGTAATAGCATTAACGGGACATATATCATAGCAAAGCTTACATCCAGTACATATATCATGGTTTACACTCTCCACTGTTTTACTGCTCATACAGACACCCACTCTTTCTTCGTAAAATCATATTGTTTTATCACTTTTGCCGGAATGCCTGCCACAACACTATATGATGGTACATCTTTTGTAACAACTGCTCCAGCCGCAATTACACAATGCTCACCAATAGTCACACCTGATAAAATATTACATCTAAATCCAAGCCAAGATCCTTTGCCAATCTTAACTTGCTTCTTTTCAAAAATCCCTTGCCGTAAAACTGGTAAGGTAATATCTCGAAATTCATGTGAATGATCAGTAATATGTACATATGCCGCGAACAAAACATCATCCTCTATTTCAATATTATCGCATGATGCAAACCTATTATAAGCACCAATACTTACATTATTACCAATAGTTATTTTGGATGGATACCTTATACCTTTAAATTGTCCCAATGGGTAGAATTCCGCATCATGATCGATTGAAACATTGTTACCAATTTTTATACAATTGGAATTATTTATTATAACATTTTGGGCTATAGATAAATGCTTTGCCTTTTCCTGCTTCGTTATTATCGCAAATATCTTTCCTCGTGCAATTTTAACATAGTACGTTCCAGATTTTGTATACTTTAAAACAAGCAGAATAGGTGTTGCACACAAAAATATTACTAAAATATGTATCGCTATTATAGTAATCATTCTATCTGGTATAAAATACAAACATAATATGATTGACAATAAATAACATGGTAAAGCACACATCTTAGCTACTTTTTTCATTCTTTATCCTCCATCTATCACATAATATTACATTTTTCTATGCTTTTTTATTTCAGGAAAAAACTCTACTATGCGTTTTCTATGTATATAAATCATTGCGATAATATACACGATAACAACCAGCCACCTTATGTACCACTGATCCATGAATTGATAGAATATGATAACTGCTATGAATATATGAATAAATGGCCCAAAAAAGGTTTTTAATGGATATAACCCTGGATCAAGCTTGTTTGCATAACGGGAATGTAAAATAAATGCTACTAAATAGGAAACAAGTGTCGTATAGGCGGCCGCCACATATCCGTATCTTGGTATCAGTAAATAATTAAGAATTAAATTGATTCCAGCTGCAATTAAAGTGTTACCTGTAATATATAGCGTCTTTTTATGAAAATGCTCTATATTAACATATAGTGTATAAGCAAAAATAATATAATTCGCTAAAATTACCGGAGGAATAATAACAATACCTTCCCAATATTTTTCAGTCGCCAAAATTTTTACAACTTCTGGTCCTAATAGCATTACTCCAACCATTGCATACGTCATCAAATTAATAAAGTCTTTCGCCAATGTATTTATACTTTCAATTTTTGTGGATATAAGATTTTCTGTAAACCAAGGCACCCACACACCTTCCATTGATGTTGTAATTACCGTTGCAACCATACTAAAATTATAAATCAAACTATAAATTCCCGTCTGTGATGCATCTGTTAACCATGTAATCATTGTCCGATCAGACTGTGAAAGAATATTTAAGGCAATTCCATGAAGTACTAATGGCGCAGAAATTGTCAACGCATACTTTAGGTATGTCTTATTATAAAAAACACGACTTCTTCTATAAACAAGTACTACTGTTAGTAAACCAAATGCTACATTAATTAATGCTGTTGGTACAATTCGTCCCATGAAAAGATCGGTTTTTACAATAAATAAAATTGACAGTACTGAAAACATCACTGATATTAAATTAGGAAGAATCATTAAAACCGTACGGAATTTATACTTATACTGCATCATTAAGTACATTGAATAATTTTGTACCAGCGCCGTAGCTAGTCCTTGAATTATGCACAGAACTATAATTGTAATATCAATGTTTATTTGAAGTAGCAATGCACCAGAGCCTAGAAATAAACTTATTAAAATCCCACATGCTAAAGTGAATGCCGTTGATACTGACATAAATTCATTAATCTCACTTTTATAATCAATAAACGCGGCTCTTATACCCATATGAATGGCAAAACCGATCACAAGGGATAATATAGCTATCCATGAATTGTAAGTTGTAACAATACCATAATCTGCAGTTGACAAAATACGAGTAAAGATTGGTACTGTCAAAAATGTAATTCCTTTGTTAAATAGATTACCAACCAAATAAAATGTACTTACTTTTTTATAATCTGGAGTTTGCATCATCGTTCCTCTTCCATATAGATTATACCTATCTCTGATCCAAAATTTTCTGCAATTCTCTTTCAAATCCTTTAAGGTTCTTCATTACTTGACTCATTGCTATATTCGCTGCGTTTTTCAGTTCATTGTCACGATGAATATATTCAAGAGTCAAACTAAGCGCTTCATCAGTATGCAAAGTTGTTCCATCCACATAAAAAGGATATTCCAAATTATCATATAATCCTTGAAATTTACGACTATAAGAAAATGGAATTGTTGCTACCCCCGCTGAAAATGCGCCAATAGTTGCATGCATCCGTGCCCCTATAAAGAAATCCATTCCTGCAATATAATTCTTGACTTCATACGGAGATTCAAAACATGGCGCTAAATAGACAGACTCGCATTCAAACTGTTTTGCGAGTTCTTCGCAGGCCATATAATCTCCATCTGGAATCTTTCTATTTGGGTCTGATGATTTTGTAACATGTGGGATTATATGCACTTCAAAGTTTTCCTCCAATGCTTTTTCCACTAATTTAATGCAATATAGTTGATAGTTAGTTTTCATACCAAATTGATTAGAGCTACTGAATCCGCCTTTCCAAAGCAAACCAGAGACATTAACACCCAATTGTTCCTTTGCATTTATATGTCTATTTACTTTGAAAGAAAGTGCAAACGCCATATCTGTCACTGTTCTCACATCTCTTCCAGCGATGCGAGTTGCATAATCGGCAGAAATATGATCTCTAGCATATACATAATCAGCAGCATGTATAGCCCTTCCAGCTAGCCACTCCAAACTTTTACGCTTAAACGGACCATATGTTTGTGGCAACAGTACAAAAGGTACCTCTTTTTTGCCAAGTAAAAATTTAATCAATGCATCACGATATACCGATTTGACAAAATATATATCAGAAAATCCATCCCCATAAGTTACATCAAACAAAATATCACACTTTTCAACTTCTTTTAAAAACACGGGCGGATACCGCCTTAGAGAAACTCCGACTTTTTTGAAAACAATTTGAGGAAATAAACCTGGAATTGTCCCCATAGTCTTCTCATTCGTAAAAAACACAACTTCTACATGGTCTATTGTTATATTTTTCTCAAGTAATTCCAAAAAAGAACATGTCAATGCCTGACAGCCAAGATTTTCATGACCAAGAGTAAAACCAAATAGTCCTATTTTCATATTTCCTCCTATTTATTTACATCACCATATCCATAGTTCGCATTATAAGTCATGAACAAAACAACAGTTAAAAAGAATATATTACCATCTTCATTTCGCATAACTGAAAACATAGCGATAAAATATACTGCAAAGAGTATAAAACAAAGTTTTGAAAAGCTCAGCTCTCCCTCCCAATATGCTGTTCCAAATTTTCGCCGTTTAAATGCACTAATAATTTGTGAAATGTCGCGTAATACTTCGAGAACTGCCGCAAATAAGCCATATCTATATAATTGTATAAGTAATTGAACCTCAATAGATTGCTTATTATATAAATATCCCTGGAAATTTGTTATCTTCACATTTAAATTTGAAGATGGACCAAATCCAATTAACAAATTATCTTTCACGCTATCCCAAACAACTGAATACAACAGGAATCTATCAGCAATTCCAGAGGTGTCACCAGTATATCCCATTGACAATAATGTATCAGCATAGCTATCACTAAAAACGGCTAATACCATAATTAAAGGAGTCTGGATCATCTCCCATAACTCTTTATTTACAAAACATAAAATAGCCATTATCAAAATCACTGGAATCAAAATCTGTATTATTCGTTTTAAAAGTGTTCTATAACCACAAAGCCATAGTAGCCCAACCTGGCTAAGGATAATCACAATTATGGACGATCTTGACAATGTAAACAATGATCCGAGAAAAACTATGGCATAAATGCTAACAAGTAACGCTTTACGCTTTGTTTCTGGCAGGCTTATTCTATAAATAACAAAGCACATTATAAACATACAATATAGACTATATGTTATCGGATGAGATGTAAAACTTATCACTCTCCACATTCCCATTCTTACAAAATTTGTGCTTAACTCAGCTCCTGACGTATTAAAGAAACGGAACACATTAATTCTTGTAAATTCTTCAAAAATTGCCAGGACAGCTACAATTCCACCTGTGTAAATCATAAAATCAATTAACTTAATAAATTCATCTTTTGTTTTCACCTTATTAACAATGATGGGCATCAATCCAAGCCACGGAACTGACCATGTTATCACATACAAAGTATCTGCGTGAATGACTGCTATAGTTGTTAGGGTAACTG
Organism: Lachnospiraceae bacterium; assembly: GCA_051654925.1. Taxonomy (GTDB): domain Bacteria; phylum Bacillota; class Clostridia; order Lachnospirales; family Lachnospiraceae; genus Brotaphodocola. The sequence goes on from JBOFYZ010000042.1 coordinate 18,783, forward strand.
CCCATATTATTATTATTTTAGCAATCCATTTGTTATTTCTAAGCATTTTAGGAAATTTCCCACCATAGGATAATAGAAGCAAAAAGAAGACTGCAAGTAACAGTAATATTCTCACCGATACACCAAATACCATAAAATACCAGGGCAAAATGGGATACAGCAGCATGAAAAGTTCTATAAAAAAGAAATATGATATTGTTAATTCTCGACTTCTCATTTATTTATCTCCCTGCGTATATTAAAATAATCAACTTAATTGCCATTCATAACATCACGAATGGCTTCTAAATATCCATATCTATTTTTTTCATCTGGTTCTAAATAAGCACCTTCCGCCCATTCATTCCAAGCATTTACAAAAATGAATTCGCTGTTACTTTTTTGAGCATATTCTACAAGCTGCTTAAAATACTTATAAAAATCATTTGGGTTAGCACCGTCACAAACCAAACCATTTACTGCCCTTCTTGAAGTATTATCCCAATCCACAAATGCACCAAAATAATGTTTTATTCCATTTGAACGATTCGTTTCTTTTTTGGCCCTTTTCAAGATTTCGCTCCAGTAAAGACGATAACTAAATCGATAGTATGGTCTCTTGACTAAATCTTTTACTATATGGTTATCCCAAATATCTAAAATTCGTAATAATCCTTTTTTTCTTCCTACTGTTCGTACATGGGCTGGTTCGAAATCAAGAATACCACGGCTACCTGCACAGCATGCACCCGTTTGAAATACATTATTTTCTTCAACAATGTAAATGCCCTTAAACCCATTGTCCTGACAGGATTTATTCCAATATTTAATCATAGCATCGCAATTATTAATATTATTAGTCCTATATAGTACAAATAACGGCGCGCCATCTACTTTGATATACCGATCATCTTTGAAAAAAGGCATTAAATATTCAATGTGAGCCTTCCAATTTTCTTCACTTCCATAATATTGAGGCATAATCACATCATGAGCGCTGCCATCCCAAGCCCTCGTCCACGGTTCGTTCGCCCAGCACAGGCAAAAAAGAAGTCGGATATCTTTTTCAAGTAACAACGCTTCCAACGGTTTCTCCATCAACAATTTTCCATCAAACCAATAATGATAATAGCAAAACCCATAAACACAATATTTCTGTGCTAATTCAGCCTGCCATTTTCTTGTCTCATACTCGGACAAATCATAATAGTTTCCATTCAACGGTATCCGCGGCTGATTGTGTCCTTCAAACATGGTCTTTGCCTCTTTTACATTTACCCATTCCGTGAATCCCTTTCCCCACCATTCATCATTTTCAGGGAATGTATGGTACTGGGGTAGATTGAAAGCCAAAATCTTAGGCACATCACTCATATGCAAACTCCTCTTCATGCTTTTATACTTATTTCTTTATACAATAATACAAATCCGTAAACCAAAAACGATTGCGTCCAAAATATCTTATCGAAGGAAGTAGATATATAATGGCAAAAACATTATGGTTGTCTAATGCTTTTTCTCGCCTTTGAAATACAGCTAACTGCTTCTCCAAATAGCTAACAATCTCTTCATTTTCCATTTCTTTTTGAAAGGTAAGCATTCTTCTTAAAATTTTAATTTCATTTGCTAAAATGTTTATCCGAATATCTTTACTGTGTCCATTTCTGCTTGATGCATTTGTGTTATGTCTACGAAATTTCATAGTATCCCGATTGTATATGTATGCTTCGTCCCTTAAAACAGCAAGCCCCCATAGCAAACAGTCATGTGGATATTTCAGAAACCAAACCTTTCCATAGTCTTCGAGCAAATTTCTGCGAAAACACATTGAGCAGCCTGGACGGCAAGGTTTAATCCACTTTCCCATACATTCTATCTTTATTAGTTCTTTCTTGGAATCAAACTTCTCAAAATTCACTTTCTCGGGAGCGTCACCTGTATAAAATGGTACCACATTTGAAGCTAAAAGACTAATCTGTGGATTGTCAACCATGATCTTATACATATCGGAAATTTTATTTGGCAGCCAGATATCATCCTGGTCAGCAAGAAAAACTATATCACCTTTTAATACTTTCATTCCTTCACTAAAATTCAGTGAATAACCTTTGTTCTCCTGATTCAGGAAAACATGCCAATTATCCAATCCGTTTTTACTTATATACTCTTGTACCATATGATATGTATAATCGGATGATCTATCATCGTATATAAGTACTTCATCCGGTGCCATTGACTGATCCCTAATTGAATCTAACTGCTCCAATATATACTTTTCGCCGTTATATGTAGTTAAAACCAAAGAAATCATTATAAATCTCCTACTTTACCGATTCTTCGATAAATTTTTTATAAAATTCAGAACGTATCACATCCAGCCTCTTTTTATCATATTTGGATACACGGTTATAGTTGATTTGGGCCTGTTCTTTCTTTTGCTGTTGAGTCATTCGTTTTAAGCATTTCTTAAATTCTGCTACATTTCCTCTATGGAAAATAAAATTTGCATCTATAAGTTCATCATTTCCGCCTGCATTTGAACAAATAACCGGGCAGCCTCTACTCATTGCTTCTATAATCGCTCGGCATAATCCTTCCTGATAACTCGGCTGTATATAAATATCTAAACTGTCAAACCATTTAAATACTTCATCATGGGTCTTCCCGCCCAGAAAAACAACCTCATCCTCAACATCATATTTTTTTGCTACACTTTTCAAAAACAAATCATCGCCTAAGCCGATAAGTTGATATTCATAATTGTTAATACCCTGTCGCTTTAGCTCACCTAATGCTTTTATGACATCGTGCTGGCCTTTTGTCTTAAGTGATACAAAACCTGCCGTACCTAGAACAATCTTCTCTTTTTTGGCTTCTATCCTCTTAAGACGATTAGAAATCACAATGCAGTCGGATTCTTTTAGTTCGACATCAGAGCATCCCAACAATACTCCATCGCACGGATACCGTTTTTGCAGTGCTCTTTCAGTCACATATACTGCATATGGTGCGTTCTTAATAGCTTTTTTTGCTGAAATCTCTCTTTGCGGTGCCAATACTTTTCCGGGCAGGCTATGATACCAAGAATTATCCCAATATACACCAGTAACCTCTACCAGATAAGGCTTATTGTATTTTCTCGCAGATTCGATTGCATAATCAACATAAATATTCCCAAGCGAACGAATAATAATACAATCATGTTCATTTACAGCCTTATCAATTTCCTTCTTAAGTAGTTTCCTCTTACTAATTGAAAAGAAATAAGACTTTGGACGATACATATCCGGTAAAATAATACTATTAATTTCAGAATCATCAAAAACGTTTAAATGCTTACGTGCTTCTTCAACGGGAAACGTTTGAGAATCCTCTCGGAATATGACAGTCATCTTTTCAGATGTTAAATCTATATATCTTTTCCACACTTTTAAATTAAAATTACCATCTGTATACAATTTTCCTTTGGTATCCCTCTTTATACGAGTACCACCTTGCACAAAAAGTAATTTCATGTACCATGCCCTCATTTCTTTATAATTGCTTTTACCGCTCGTTTTGCAATACTATAAATTCCTGTTTTATAGCATATAATACGAGCTGTCCTCTTCAGCTTTACTTTACTTGTTTCTGGAAAATATTGCTCAAACAGCTCCAGCCCTGCCTTTCTATTGGCATCGTAGAAGAATTGTTGGCGCTGTGGATTTCGTGCAACTGACTCAAACATCTCTTTGGATCCTGCAGATTCTGACCATAAATCGTCAATACAATTCTTAGAACATATACCGGCGCAGGCAAGCTTGAGCAGCTTTGATGCTCTTCACAAAGTCATTAGCATTACTACAAACATAATTGCGTTTAGTCGTCAAATCAACTGATAAAAGCGAGTACTGAATTAATCTGAGAGTTAATGCCTTTAATAGCTTTCTCTTTATCAAATCACTCGCGCAACTGCTTCAACCTTGCTAGAATGCGCACATACAAACCCGGTTTGTATATCTTAATGATTTCAGCATCCGAATATATCTATCCACACTACCAGCTGACTGGGCGATATGCAGAATACGAATTTTTCTATCCATTTACGCCGCACCCCTTTCAGCTCTTTTAACCAGTCATTCAACTTAATCCCTCTAAAAGATATCGCGTGTGTACACCTTATCCTTCACATCGCCTAAACAACTATCATATCGGTTGACAATAATAGCATCTCACTGAGTTTTAAATTTCTCCAAGACATTTACAACCCAGCCCCAATAAAGTCCTTGCGAGTTCTGATTGACCCAACTATTGCATGTATAATATTTTCGGGAACATCAGAATAATCAATATCTATTACAGTTGATTCGCATCTCATGTCTTCACATTGCCCCATTCTGCCCCAACACAGCAAAAACTGTCTTAATTAATATTTTTATATCCAATCCAACACTCCACGCTTTAATATAGCTGGTATCCATTTTCACAACTTCCTCAAAGTCCGTTATATCACTCCTGCCACTCACTTGCCACATTCCGGTAATTCCCGGTTTTATCGCCAGCCTGGCTCGATGGTGTAAGGCATACTTCTCCCATTCATCCAAAGTCGGTGGTCTTGTACCAACTAGACTCATATCTCCCTTTAAAACATTCCAAAACTGAGGAAATTCATCAAGGGAATATTTTCTGATAAAACTACCAATGCCTCTACCCTTACCATTCTCGCTCCCAATAATCCTTGGATCATAATCCAATTTAAACATCAACCCATCGTTCACACAATTCTTCTCCATAAGCTCTTTTTTCCGCTCCTCGGCATCCAGATACATACTGCGAAATTTATATAGTCTGAACTTTTTACCATTTTGCCCGACCCGAATCTGCGAAAATAAAATGGGACCAGGTGACTTTATGTAAATACATGGAGCAATAATCAGAAACAGCACACCAGTCAGGATACAGCCAATAATTCCACCGCAAATATCAAGAAACCGTTTCGCAAAAGACTCTTTGATTGTCATCATGTTGATACTCGTCGTCAGTACCGTATATGGCCCAATCCGTTCTATAGTTCGCTTTTGTCCGCCAAACTCATCAATCTTAAACAGATTCAAATGTACTGCTACTCCCATCTCAACAAACTGATTAATGAAATCATTACACTGAGGAATATCTGGAGGGAGCTTCACAAACACCTCATCTATCCATTCCCGGCATACATATTCTGCTGCGGTATCAAGGTTGGCAACAATCGGTATTCCCTCAACCGTTTGTCCTGTCATATCAAGGTCAATAATTGCCAATTTGGGCATATAAAAACGGTCATATTGATCCTTTTTAATTTCTGCTACAATCCCCTTTAATGCTTCACTTGTTGTTATAATCAAAAAAGAAGTTTTTCCTTTCATCAAAACACCTTTTGATATTAAATGCTTTTTCCAGAGTATCCGGTTGATATAACTTGTCAAAAAGTAAAAAAAAGTGGTTAATATCAATGTAACTCGCGAATGAAGGCTCCCCATCTGCGTAATAAACAGAAAAAAGGTTCCGGACAGCATGACCAGACAAACGTGCTTAAACGTCATAACCCATTCTCGGTAATATCCGCGTTCTAAGGTGTTCTTAAATGATCCACAATACCCAATCGCGATGATATCCGCCATTAAAAACAGCATAAACATGCTGCGGTATAAGGTCTTTTCCCATGGATTATTAAAACCATTTCTGATGCAGTAAGCGAACAGATAAGACAGTTCCAGACAAAATACATCTATTATCATAAAATCAAAATGTTTCATCCAGCCTTTCGCTGCTTTTCTATACACGTTCTCCCTCCTTCACTAATACTGCTTTGCTTAATTAACGGTGAATAAAAAAGTTCTTTTCTTTTCGTCTTTTATGGCACATAATAACCACCATTCCCGTTTTGTCCGATGCTATGAATCATATTTTATCTTCTTTCTCCAGAAGCCGTTCTCTTCCATTAAGTTTGGTAAAACGCTCGAAGATCATACTCTGGCTTCCCAGGGGCTCACCAATCAGGCGATTGCTAAAGAAGTCGGGCTGCACTTTAACCATGTTGCCACATGGCGGAACCGCTTCCTTGAGGCACTCCCCTCATTGCGTGACATTGAGGCCGGAAGTCCGGAAAAACTTGCTGATGAGATTAAATTGATTCTTACAGATATCAAACGCTCTGGGGCTCCTGGCGAATTTACGCCGGAACAGATCGTAACGATTATCGACCTCGCCTGTAAATGTCCCACTGATTTTGGCTATGAAGTAAGCCAGTGGAGCCTTCCACTTTTGGTGATTGAAATCAATAAACAAGGTATTGATGACAGCATTTCTGTAAAATCGGTCAGTCGTTATTTAAAAATGAGGTAAATTTAAAACCTCATAAGAGCCGATATTGGCTGCACTCCACCGAAAAGACAGAAGCTCCTGATGAATCTGTTGGCTGTACTAGCATGCACAGGAACTCAGTACTCAGGGGATCCACGTGATCTCTACCGATGAGATGACGGAAATTCAAGCACTGGAGCATAAATATCCCGATACGCTTCCCCTGCCAGGGCTGATTGCCAGAAGATTTACCAATTATTGGAATTATATCATGCGTCTCGTAAAAATACGATACTTATTAAATAAATCCACTATTTTAGGTAATTTGTAACCACATAATCTTACTTGAGAATAATCAATGTTTCAAGGATGTGCAGCACCGCTATTTTACAGAAACGTTCATTCACCACCTAACGATAAATTGGTCAAAAAATTAAAATGGCCTTATATCCATCGCACGGTAGATATAAAGCCATTTTATAATCATTTATTTCCCCATCTTCTTTTCTAGCATTGCAATCCCCTGATACAAAACCGCCGACACAATACAAAGAATCACAATACTCATCATCACCAGATCCAGCTTAAAGAGGTGAGGAGACAAAATGATATGATTGGGTACCCTTATGCATTCCTATCTGCATATTTCGTCAATAACCCTTTTTCCGTACAATAATAACTGATATTTTCATATACATCCAGCGCGCCTGAACTGCAATTCTCCATAATCCACACTAATTTTTGCTGGTGAATATCACGGTTGAAATAGTCATGTGTTATTTCATTGCGAATCAACAATTCACGCAGGAATTCTTTCTCCTTTTCTGTTTGTAAAAATCCGAATGTGTCATAACTTGTGATAGCATATCTCAAAGATGTAGCATTTTTTTGTGTGCCTTCCTCTTTCCGCATAAAAATAATAAAATCTTTAAACACTTGAGTAAAATCATTTAGTTTCGCTGTCACAATGTCAATACAATCCAACTGTATATCAGCGTCCTTTGTGTCCTGATACAAAATACTCTTTCGATCAATTCGATCCGCACATAATTTCAGAAAATGCAGCATGTCCTTTACCTGCATGACATTTACCGGATCTTTACTCTCCGTTGGTTCCAAATCAAATTCCTTTAGCAGATCTTCACTAAACTTCATACCGCCACCATTTCCTTTAGTTCTTTTAGTTTCTGCTCACATCTTTCCCGAAATTCCACAAGCTGTTCAGGATAGTAATCTGTAAACTGCACTCTGGACTTCAATGGTGCACAATAAATAGGAGCTTCAACTGTAGAATCAATATAAAAAATATCGCTGGGAATATTCTTCATATTAAAATATTCTTCGAGATAGCAAGAAAGACGTTTATATAAGTCAAAATCTTGTGTGTAAACTGCAATATCAATATCGCTCTTTTCTTCATCATATTTGATTGTGGGATAGCTGCCGAAGACAAATACATTATAATCTTCTTCGCCAAACTGTCCTGTAATCTCTTTCTGAAGATTCAGCAAATCATGTAGCCGGGCTATAGCTTTCTCTTTTGGAGTCTTTTCATTTATGTTCATACGATATCCTCCGCTCTGATTTTATTATATCTCTTTGTTGTTACTTCTTCAAGACATTTCGATTCAACAGACAACTGGTTTTTGTTTTTAAAAAATTATGATATACTTATCATGTTGTATGGTCATGAAATCAGGAAAAATATATTTACTGATATATATAGACCAAATATTATAAACGTACAAAAGGGGGATATATGAAAGCAAAAAGAATACGGTTACGAGGAATAATTGTTTTGGTTTTGTCAATATGCTTAAATCAGTTCACACCGGCATTGGCATCTATAGAAGAGATATTTATTATTGACGATGATATTACAGAACAGTTGAGTGCATCTTCATCGAATGCTGATACCACACGTAGACGGAGCAATAATGTATCAATAGAAGTTAATAATGTTGCTGAAGGGGAATTGGAGTCAGCTATAGCAGAAGCATTAGAAGATAATGATATAGAAAGTGAAAATATAACCAGCCTTAAGATATCAGGTGCTTTAGATGAGGATGATTTTAATTACATAAGATACAACTTTTCTAACTTGGTAAAACTTGACCTGGAAGAAATCACGAATACTAAAATACCGGATAATGCTTTAAAAAATTCAGATATTAGTGGAAATGTGGAACAAGGAAAATTATTCAATCTCCAGGAAGTAATTTTACCGGATAGCATAACCGAAATCGGGGATTTTGCATTTGCCTATTGTCGTTCATTAGGAGAGTTGGATTTATCTAATGTGGAAAAAATTGGAGAAAAATCTTTTAACGGTTGCTATAAACTCACAATAAAGAGTGGTATATTGAATTCTAATTTAACTGAAATCCCAGCTTCTGCATTTGAGTTTTGTCGCAGCATTGAAGAGTTAGACCTATCTTACGTAAAAATTCTTGGCGCGAATGCTTTTAGCAGTTGCACTAAACTCTCTGTAAAAGATGGAAAACTAAATTCCGACTTAACAGAAATTCCAACTAATGCTTTTAGCGGCTGCACAAATATTGGTACATTGGATTTGACTTATGTAACAGAGCTTGGCCATCATGCATTCTCAATATCAGGCATAAAAATAAAAGACGGTATACTAAATCCTGCATTAACCGAAATTCCAACAGGAGCGTTTTCGGTGTGTACCCAATTAGATATCGTAGATTTATCTAATGTGTACGCAGTATACAATGATGCTTTTAATAGCTGTTCTAATTTGAAAGTAATGATTCTGCCAATTGTGCGACCAACAATTGATGACAGTGCCTTACGTAATGTTCCAGCACTAATGCTTTTAGTCGAAAACGGACAGTTCTACAACAATTTTTCTGATTTCCCTATCGGCTCAGGATTACCGTCTATCAATGGTTCTGAAAAATACGAAGTCGGCAATACAGTTAAATTACAAATCCTGCCGGATGTTGGCAATCTATGTACATATCAATGGTATTATGAAGATGCCCCCCTAGCTGGTGAGGTCAGCAATGTATTTACCATGACGAATGTTCAGGAAACTGATGGTGGCACCTATAGTTGTGAACTATCGGTGGCTGGTCATACCTTTAAAACAACTAAGGATATTACCGTTTCGCCAATTCCTCAATACACGCTGACAACATCAGCAACCGAGGGCGGACAAGCCAGTTCAGGAGGCATTTACGAAAGAGGCACGTCTTGTACCCTTACTGCAACAGCTGATGAAAACTATGAATTTATTTATTGGACAAAAAATGGCTATCCGGTCAGTGAAGATGCAATGTATACGTTTACGTTAACAGAAGATTGTAATTTGATCGCTAATTTTCAAAAGGAAAGAGTATTATTAAAGTTAATGGCTGGAAATGGCGGTTCGACTTCCTATGGTGGATACTATGACAAAGGAACAACTTGTACGGTTGTGGCCTCACCATATTGGACACACAAATTTGTCAACTGGACGATGAATGGTGTTGAAGTCAGTAATGATGCAGAATATACTTTTATCATAACTGATAATTGTACTTTGAATGCTAATTTTGAAAACCTGACATCCACTCTAACCGTACTGGCTGAAGGTGCAGGTGCTGTTACTCCAGGAGGTATCTTTAATAAAGGTACTTATTGTACAGTTCAGGCCACTCCTGACGAAGGCTACAACTTTATCAATTGGACAATGGATGGTATTGAAGTTAGTGATGAACCCAAATTCACATTTATGCTGCAAGATGATTGTACTCTAATTGCAAATTTCAAAAAGAAAAACAACAGCAGCTCAGGTGGCAGTGGTTCAGGCGGTGGTGGCTCAAAAAAACCGACAGCAGCAACTACCACTACCACGGGGGAATGGATTCAAGATAACTACGGTTGGTGGTATCAATATGAAAGTGGCGGCTATCCGAAAGACGAATGGATAAAGTTAAATAATAACTGGTATTATTTCAATCAACATGGCTATATGATGACTGGCTGGAACTACACAAATGATACGTGGTATTGGCTGGATCAAGCCACTGGTAAAATGGTCACTGATACTTGGATTACTTATCAGGACGACTTGTACTATATGGGAAATGATGGTTCTATCACTACTGGCTGGTTGAAATACAATGACGCCTACTATTTCTTATCTCAAAATAAAGGTGAAGATTACGGTCGCATGCTGCGCAATCAACAAACCCCAGATGGTTACTACGTAAATCAAGATGGTATCTGGGTTCCGTAAATCAGCCTGTTCTTTCTTAGGCAAACACAAACAAAGAGCCGATACAGTGCCTCACTGCTATCGGCTCTTCTATTACCTACTAAGTTTATTTACCAATCCTCTTCTCCAACATCGCAATCCCCTGATACAACACCGCCGATACAATACAAAGAATCACAATACTCATCATCACCAGATCCAGCTTAAACACCTGGCTTCCATAAATAATCAGATACCCCAGCCCCTTCTGTGCTGCCAGAAACTCCCCAATAATCACCCCAACCAGGCAAAGCCCGATATTCACCTTCATATTGCTGACAATGAGCGGCACCGATCCCGGCAGCAGCACCTTGGTCAGGACATCCTTGCGGTTTCCTCCCAGGGAATAGATCAGCTTGATCTTATCCGGATCCATATTGCTAAAACCGTTATGCAGAGTAAGAATCGATCCGAACACAGCTACCGATACGGCAGCCACAATTATCGTCTTGACATTGTTGCCCATCCAGACAATCAGAATCGGTGCCAGCGCCGATTTGGGGAGGCTGTTCAGCATGACCAGATACGGTTCCAGAATCTCTGAGACACTGCGGCTGGCCCACAACAGCATTGCCATCAGTATGCCCAGAATCACGACCAGGGCAAAGCTGACCAGAGTCTCTAGCAGCGTAATGCCAATATGAGCAAAGATACTGCCGTCCATCACCATATCCCGGAAACAGAAGAAAACTCTGGACGGTGAACTGAAGATAAAATCATTGATTATCCTCAGTTTCGCACAGAGTTCCCAAACGGCAAGCAACAGTACCAGCATCATTACCCGGCAGATTGCCACCTTTCTCTTATGAAAAATTTCCTGTTCAATATATTCCTGCTGCGCCTGCGTAGGTTCACGGTTATAAGAATCCATCGCACTCCTCCAGATATTGTAAACTATTTTATAGTCTTACTATATGCAGAAATGCAAATGCGTGTAACCAGTGTACACATCACACCCGATCAGCAGGTCATAAAACCTTTGCCGATAATCTCGCTGGAATTAGATATCAGGATAAATGCCGTCGGCTCCGCTTCCCTGATATAATTGCGCAGCTTGATCGCCTGGCTGCGTTTCATGGTGGTCATAATAACGGTCTTATTGTGATGGCTGAAAGCGCCGTGCGCTTCATACACTGTAGCTCCCCGGTGCAGATGATTGATGATATAATCGCAGATCGGATCTGGGTCATCACATACAATATTGAAACATTTACATAAATTGAAGCTTTCAATCACTTCATCAATGACCAGCGATTTCGCCAGCAATCCCAGACTGGAGAACAGCCCGGTCGCCGGACCAAATACCACGAATGCCATCAGTACCGAGGCAATGTCCACGACCAGCAAGGCCGTACCAATATTCCAGCTGGTGTACTTGCGCAGAATCATGGCAATAATATCAGTTCCACCGCTTGATGCTCCGATATGAAACAACACCGCTGAACCAAAAGCCGGGAGGGCTATGGCAAAAAACAACTCCAGCAGCGGTTCATTCGTCAACGGACGCTGCAGCGGATACAGCCATTCAAGAATAGCCAGACTGACTGACATCCAGACACTGGCGTAAACGGTCTTAACCCCCACACTCTTGCCCAGGAACAAAAAACCAAAGATCAGCAGCAGCATATTTACGATACTCGTAAATGAACTGGCGGACATCCCGGTGATCTGGCTGATGACCGCAGCAAATCCGGTAACACCGCCAAATGCAAAGTGATTGGGGAATTTAAAAAAGTAAACTCCGATTACCAGGATCCATATACTTAATGTGATCAATCCATACTCTGCCATAATTCTGGCGGTGGGATTCTTAATCTCTTTCATCGCGCTCGTGCTCTCCTCAAAAAAGAAATACCTTTTTATGCCTAAAATATACCCCTTTTCTACCGAAAGCACAAACACGAATATCATTGGATGTACTACAATCAAACTATTGTGTTAATCATACTGACGATAAGCCTGCTTTACCAGCTCGATAAATTCTTTTCGATATGCATCAGAATCCTCGTTTACAACAGATTCAGCCAGTTCAATAACGCCTTTATATGTGGCTGTTCCCTTATTCTCACTGTCCCGCAGCAGCATCCCAAACTCTGCTACCGCACTGGCAAAAGTCAAATCGGGAGAAAGGGACTTTGTAAAGGTATCCGCTTCTACCGGACAGGTCAACAGCTTGCTGGTATTGCCGTTCGGGGCTTTATAACGGAGCGATACAGTCAGCAGTTCACTGCTGCCTACGGGTTCCCCGCTGGTCTGATATTTTAGCTCCGTCTCCGGCAACTCTGCGGTCCCTGCCGGAATGATTTCATATAATGCCGTTACGGTATGACCGGCACCGATTTCTCCGGCATCAACGGTGTCATCATTAAAATCTTCTTTATTGAGCATACGGTTCTCATAGCCTACCAGGCGATATCCGGCAACCTGCCGGGGATTAAATTCCACCTGGATCTTGACATCTTTGGCAACCGTAATCAGAGTTCCGCCCATTTCATCTACCAGCACCTTCTTGGCTTCGAAAATACTGTCAATATAATTGTAGTTGCCGTCACCATGGTCTGCCAGTGCTTCCATCTTATTATCCTTGATATTACTAGTTCCCACACCAAGTACGGATAAATGGACACCACTCTGCTTCTCTTTTTCAATGAGGCGCACCAATTCTCCTTCACTGCTGATTCCAACATTCAGATCACCGTCTGTGGCGAGGATTACCCGGTTATTGCCGCCTTTGATATAGTGACGCCGGGCCAGTTCATATGCTTTCTTAATTCCTGCTGCACCGGCTGTCGAACCACCGGCCTCCAGCCCATCCAGCGCATCCACAATAACTGAGGTGTGATTGCCCTGCTCGCCATCCAGTACTACGGACTCATATCCGGCATATGTTACAATTGATACCTGGTCATTTTCTGTCAGGTTTTCTGCCAGCATGGCAAAGGATTTCTGAACCAGCGGCAATTTATTGGAATCATACATGGAACCCGACACATCCAGTAAGAATACGAAGTTGGAGGCCGGTCTGTCATGAAAATCAATCGACTCTGCCTTTAAACCGATCATCAGAAGTTTTGCCTCCTCATTCCACGGACAGGCGCCGTATTCTGTTGTTACTGAGAACGGAGCATCGCCGTTGGGTTCCGGATAATCATATGAAAAATAATTAATCATCTCTTCAATTCTGACTGCATCTGCCACAACCCCAGTACCGGCCTGGATCATCCTGCGTACATTGCTGTATGCCGCAGTATCTACATCAATGGAAAACGTCGATAATGGTTCATCCGCCACACTTTTATAGCCATTTTCCTGGATGTAATTATATTCTTCTGTATTATGACCGCTCTGGTCATAGAGAGCCTGATACTGGTATGACAGGTCACTTGCTGCTTCGGATTCCATTATGTCTTCCATAGCTGCTGCTGTTGCTGCCAGCTCCGGGCTTTGGGTAGATAATTCATACGTTGTACTCCCGCCGCAGCCTCCCAGTGCCAGAACCGTTGCTAATATACAAATGCCGCCAAACTTCCAATCGTTCATTTTTCTCATCATTTACTTCCTCCCTTGAACGTTATTAATCTACTAACGAAATCAGGTCGGAAAGAAAGGTCTCATCTTCTCTTACCAGCATCCGGTCATAATAAAAGTCATTCGCTCCTTCTTTTTCTCCCTTTGTCACGAACGTCTGCTGGTTAATCAGGCTGGTATACCCGGAATGAAATACATATTTCCGGTCATCAATCATCTGGATCTGCGGTGCAAATGGATAGATCAGCTCCCAGCCGTCTGCGGATTCCTTCAGCGGCAGCAGATATGTGTTCCCCTGCTTCATCTGATACAGCAGATAAGCTTCATCTGCATCTGCCTGAACAATCGGACTGCTTACCGTAATTGGCTCCTTATCAGACACATATCCGGAAGCATAGTGAATCTCTCCAATCGTCACTTCATACACGACATGGTCTGCATTCCCGGACTCATGATATCCAAATGCCACGGAGTCCACAACAACGGAACACAGCAAGTCTGTTTCCTGCAGTACTGCCTCTGAAAAATAGCTGGCATCCGCCGCCACCGTCCGGGCATCCTCCGGGATATGCAGCGCATTAACAGTCATAACCGCAGATGCTTCTGCTTCCACAGTATCAGCCTCGTCTGCTGTATCTGCCGCTTCCGCCATCACCGGTGCCTCCGCCGCCACCTCATAATCCGCTGAACCAGCACCGGCCGATTCCGCCATCACGTTATCCGTCCTTACAGGCTCAGGTGCAATACTTTCCGCCTGTCTTGACAGCATTATGACTGTAACCAGAACAGCAAAGGAAGCTGCTGCTGTGGCAAACACATAAACCGGGGAGCGCCTGAAAGGTGCCGGTTTCTTTTCCTGTTCCGGTATACTTCTGTCGGGATTGCTGTCCAGTCCAGCTTCAATTCGATTCCAAAGATCCGGCACATTCTGGTTTTGCATTGATTTATATTCCTGTTCAAACCGTTTGTTATCGATCATAGCCGCACCTCTTCAACTTTCTGATTGCCGTCTGGTACCTCCAGGCTGCTGTTCCCGCCGGTATCCCCATGATTGCCGCAATCTCACGGAAGGTCAGTTCTCCCATGATTTTAAGATGAACTACCTGTCTTTCCTCCTCTTTCAATGTATTCATTGCTTGTTCAAGACTGAGTTTCTGACAGAGCTGTTCCTCATATGACTCCTGTCCGGGCTGCACCATCTCCGGCAATTCATCCACCAGATATTCCTTCTTGTGCTTTCGCAGAAAATCGATTGACATATTATGAGCGATGGTGATCATCCATGCCCGATGCCCTTGTCCCGGACGATACCTTTGTGCCTGCTTCCACAAACGGATGAAAAATTCTGAAGTCACATCTTCTGCATCTTCTTTATTATGCAGAATACCAACAACGACAGAATAGATCAGGGGATTATAATCTTCATAGATTCTGCGCAGCCCCTCTTTTTCGTTTCTGCAGATCAAGCCAATCTGTTCTTCAAACATTTGGTCATTCATATGTGAGTGCTCTGTCCTCTCTGTTTTCCAGCCTTGTACTTACTATACGGTTCAAGACATGGATTTTTATGGAAAAGAAAAATTATTTTTATTTTTAACAGGATTCGGTAAACTTCGCAAACAGTTTCCGGCTGTCTTCATTCACCCGGTAAGAGAACTCCGGATGCCACTGGACAGCCATAACAAATGATTGTTCCGGAGCATAAACTGCTTCGATCAGACCATCTTCCGAGTATGCCATTGTCACCAGTCCCGGTGCCAGATCTTTAATCGCCTGATGATGATAGCTGTTGACAGCAATAGTCTCTTTACCCAACAACTCATATAATGGTGTTCCGGCCTCAATCCGCACCTGATGCACCGCCCGGTCATAGGGCGGTGTCATCTGATGGCTGCATCCGCCCGGTCTCTGGGTCGGGATATCCTGATACAGAGTTCCGCCCATCATTGTATTTAAGATTTGAATCCCACGGCAGATCCCGAATATTGGCTTATCATATTGCAGCGCCAGCTTAACCAGTATCGATTCCATCGCATCCCGCTGAGGACATGACCGGGCTCCCTCGGGCAGCGGCTCCTCACCATAAAGGGCCGGATTCACATCATCACCTCCGGTCAATAAAAAACCATCCAGTTGCTCTGCCAACTGGCCGATCACTTCCGCATCAGCAGTCAGCGGCAGCATCACCGGAACTGCACCGGCTGCTTCTAGTCCGGTCATATAACCGGGCAGCATCCAATAACTCTCTTTATGTTCATCATAGAGCGGAATCAATCCGATCATCGGTCGTCTCATCTTCTATCTCCTCTCTGGTCTCCCCTGGCCCCGGCTGTTCCCATTCCCAATCGTGAAGATCTTTCTTCACATCTTCAATCATCTGTCCCATTTCAGCCACATACTTGCTGTTTGGTGACACCCGCTGCCACACCTGGTAACTCCTGGTCGCCTTTACCACATCCCAGCTCATCCGGTTGCCGGCACAATAGTCGAAATACAGATCAGCATATAACTGAGCCATTTCTTCTTTCAGATAATCCGGGATACTATCAATCGTTTCCATGACCTGACCCATGATTACCTGCTTTAGAAAATTCACCCCAAAGGTGTGAAAATTTAACAGATTCTCATCCTCACTTCCAATGGAACGCGCATAAGCCTCAACATCTGCCTGCCGCGTTTCAAAGGTCATATTTCCGTCGAGATCCCAGGCCAGACAGCCGTACTGATTCGGTGCCAAAGGATAAGGGCTCAGGACAATCTCCGTAATACCATACGCATCGTCCGGTACTCCCGGTTCGGATTTATGCTTTTTAATCCGCTGCGCATGCAGATGTCCGCTGAAATAAAGCGGGACTTCATATTCCTCTAGCAATGCAATAACGTCCTGATTATTTTCCAGCGTACATTCGGTCGTATATAACCGACTCTGGGACAACAGATTATGATGGGCTACCGGCAATACGGTAATCCCATGTTCTTTCGCCACTTGCAAATGCACTTCCAGCCAGGCCAGTGTCGCTGGTTTTAATCTGCCATTTACATGGTTATAATCTTCATACTGGCAGGAATCAATCATAATGATCCAGTGAAACTCATCCAGTGGATACACATAGCTAAGAGAAGCTTCATCCCGGTTAATCGCCTGGTCATAGCCATATGCATGATAAATTTCAGCAAATTCCTCCGCAGTCTCTATGTATTCTGCCTGCTCCTTAAGATCACCGAAGTAGGTGGCCGCATGATATTTATTATTGATGTCGTGATTGCCCGGAATTACCAGAACCTGAATTCCAGCCTCCTGCACCCGTGCCAGCTTCTCCGCCAGCCGGATATGGTTCTCCGTCTCGCCGTTCAGGGTAATATCCCCTGGCAGTACCAGAGCCGTCGGCGCTGTCCTGAGTGCCTCATCAAGCAGAGTATCGATCATGATATCACTGTACCGATTGATCTTGCCATCATCTTCTGCCTCCATCTTCTGAAATGCTTTGCCATCATCATGGGTAGTCTCGCTCATGTAATGCAGGTCAGACGCCAGCATCAGACGCGGCGGTTCATAGGGTATTTCTTCCGGCTCCGGTTCTTCCTCTTCCTCTTCCTCTTCCTTCGGCGCTTCATAATACCAGTAGTGGTAAGCATCCTCCCAGGCAATATCAGTTTCTGCAGCTGATTCAGGATCGACATTCTCCGGAGTAGCTGCCGGACTTTCCGGTTCTGATCCTTCCTCAGACGGCAACAGGGGGGCTGTTGTCTGCTGCGCATCTTCCGGCCGCTGAAAACCAGTCAGATATCGCACAAACACAACCACCCCTAAACATCCTAATATCAGGCTCAGATATAGTAATATAATAAATAATTGCTTTTTTTTCATTCTTCTCTATAAGATCAGATTATTTACACAGACAGCTCCATAAGGGCGGATACTCATCCGGTAAACACTACCTGCTCCCATTGCCTTCTCCATATATGTAGTATATTCATCGGTAACATCATTCGGCAGGATCGCCATAATAACCCCGGCAAAACCGCCGCCGTGGATCCGGCATGCTCCTTTTTGTTTTTCTGCAATGAACAGTTCGGTCAGAGCCAGGGCAACCGATATCCCCTGTTCCTGATAATTACTATTGGTATAACAATTCTGCAGCCATTTCCATGAAGAATTACCGGAAGCGGTAATATTCATCAGGAAATCGGAGAAGCGTCCTTCTTTCAGGGCCTTCACTTCTTCTTCCACCCGCTTGTTCTCTTCAAAGAAATGCAGGGCACGCATTACCGAACGATCACCGGCATATTCCCGGACGTCTGCCAGATGTTCCAGCACCTGCTCCTCGGTAATCTCCGCACAGACCGATTTACCGAAATACCCGGCAACCTTCTTCATCTCATCGGGAACGGATGAATAGTCGGCACTTAAATCGGCATGTCCCTTACCGGTCTGAACAATGATCAGACTATGATTCATAGAAGGGAAATCAAAAGCAATCTTTTCCACCTGCGGTACCTGTGGTTCCGTAAAATCAATGGCAATCAGGCCGCCAACGGCACAGGCCATCTGATCCAGCAGACCGGATCCCTTATCCCAGTAATGATTCTCTGCGTATTTTCCGATATGAGCATAGGTAACTGTGCTCATCCGGCCTTCATTATAAAATTCATTAAGGATGGAACAGATCAGCATTTCAAAGGCAGCTGATGAGCTGACCCCGGCTGAATTAATCACATTGCTGGTCAAATATGCATCAAACCCGCCAATCTCATAACCTGAATCGACAAATCCTTTCAGCAGGCCCTTCACCAGATCGATGGTTCCGGCTTTCTTGTCGCTCGGTTCCAGCTGGTTTAAGTCAATCACGAAATCCTGGTCATATGTTTCGCTGATAATATGTACCTGGGAAGACTGATTCCGGGCAGCAATGCCGACACAGTCAAGGTTAATACTTGCTGCCAGCACTTTACCGTGGTTATGATCCGTGTGGTTGCCGCTGATTTCTGTTCGTCCCGGTGAACTGAATATATAAATATCCTGGTCGCCAAACCGCTCCCCGAATTTACCGATAAGTTCCTGATAACGCAAAATATTGGTTTCTGCATGGGCCTCACCGTAAAGCTCTTTCATCAATTGTACTGCCCTGTCATGTTGCAGAGTCTGTACCAGTCTGTCTGCTTTCATTCCGCTATCCTCCATTATATTTTGTACCTTCTAAGAGAGTATAGCATACCCTGGCAACTGTGAACAATAGAATATTTTTTGGTTTTCCTATATTTTTATCACCATTTCCTTTATAATACCAGTGACTTTCATAGTAAATCAGCCGCGGAGGAATACATGAACTGGAATGAAAAACCTTACCATTCTCTGGATTATGCCATGAAGCAGCAATTTGGCACAAAAGTATACAAAATTGCCCTGGACGGCGGCATGACCTGTCCCAACCGGGACGGAACCCTGGACAGCCGCGGCTGTATTTTCTGCAGCAGCGGTGGTTCCGGCGACTTCGCTGCTGCTGCGGAAGAATCAGTCAGCAGCCAGATCAAATCGGCAATTTCCCGGATCACCCATAAGATGGGCCGATCCCCGGCCGCCTATATCGCTTATTTTCAGTCCTATACCAATACCTATGCTCCGATTGACAGACTCCGCCGCCTGTATACCGAGGCGCTGGCGCATCCGGATATCAGAGCCTTGTCGATTGCCACACGGCCGGATTGCCTGTCGGCGGAGGTTTTGGATCTGTGTACTGAATTAAATAAAGACAAACCGGTATGGCTCGAACTCGGCCTGCAGACCATCCACGAAGATACTGCGGCTGTAATCCGGCGCGGATATCCGCTGTCCTGTTTTGAAGACAGCCTGGCCAGGCTGCGGCTGCGCGGTCTGACTGTGATTGTACATGTAATTCTGGGGCTCCCCGGAGAGACCATAGAACAGATGCTTGATACCATCTCATATCTGGCCCACCAGGATATTCAGGGCATTAAGCTGCAGCTGCTTCATGTTCTCAAAAATACGGATCTGAAAGGACTCTATGAACAGGGACAATGCCCGATCCTGTCCATGGAGGAATATATCGATCTTGTCATCGACTGTATTGCCCTGCTTCCGCCTGAGATGGTCATTCACCGGATCACCGGTGACGGCCCCAAATACCTGCTGCTGGCTCCGCTCTGGAGCGCAAATAAGCGCCTGGTCCTCAATACCATGACCAGACGCTTCAAAGAACGTGCAATTACCCAGGGAGACCATTACTCCCCGGAATGAACCGTTCCTTCATTATCATATTTAACTCCAAATGAAATGGATTCCATATACTGATAAAACTCCTGCAGCTTGTCTGTCTCCGTCAGCATCCGCGTGTACCCGGCTCCGGATGTTCCCGGCAGAAGCTGCAGCACCGGTACCTCCTGATCCTGCTCAAATGTCAATTTCAGTAAGGTGGTTCTTGGGATCGAACTTCCAAAGACAAAATTGCCCAGGCTGTACACCACCGGTTTCCCCTGATAATACTCAATTCCCTGCAGCACATGGGGATGACTGCCGATCACCAGATCAGCCCCGGCATCGATATACTGCCGACCCAGCTGACGCTGGTATTCCTGAGGGTTCTCATCCCGTTCAATACCCCAGTGCACATAGACAATCACATAATCACAGGACTGTCTGAGCGTCTCAATCTCCTTCAGTAGAATCGCCGGATCATAAGTAGCCAGCATGCCCGGATGATTCTGCCCGGCTGCCCAGCCAGATTCCGGGATCACCCGCGTCGCTCCGATCACACCGATCTGAAATTCATTCTTTTTAAAAATAATTGCCTGTTTTGCCTGTTCCAGATTCGCACCTGCGCCTGTATAGGCAATCCCGGCTCCATCCAGAGTCTCACAGGAATCCAGTAGAGCCTCCTGCCCAAAATCCAGGGCATGATTATTCGCCAGGGTCACTCCATCAATTCCCATCTCCTGAAATACCCTGACATATTCCGGTGCCAGCCGGAATGTATACTGCTTATCGGCTGCTGCCGTCCCCCTGTTACTAAAGGGAAATTCCTGATTGACCATAAAAAAATCCGCAGCCGCAATCGCCTGCCGGTAACCGGAATCCAGCACACCGCCGATCCCGCCGTTATTTTTGTATGCCTGCAGGATATGCTCAGAAAGAAGCACATCACCGCCAAACAGCAGCGTAATTCTCTGTTCCTGACCGGTCACTGCCTCCGGGGTATCATCCTCCTGGTTTTCCGGAATCACAATCGCAATCTCATCATCTTCTTCTACTGCAATCCGGATATCCGCAACCGCCCCATCCTGCATCTGATTCGTATTTTCTGCATGTCCACCGATGCGTTCATACTTCGGCTGCCCACACCCTGTCAGCGATGCTGCCATGCACAATATCACCACAATCATCAATCCGGTCTTCAGCCGATATCTCTGCATACCTGTTCCTTACTCCACCACCATAATAATACCGCCATCACCAGCATAAGCGGTAGCCACACCGGCCATCTCAGTCATCACAATCTCACGGAAGCTGCCGCGTTTCTCCAGATCTGCTCTGACAAAAGCTGCCCGCTCCGGAGTATTACACTGAGCAATAACAACTCGCCTTTCCGACATATTTCCGGCATTCTTCATCGCCAGGTCACACATGCGGGTCAGTGCTTTGTTCATTCCTCTGGCCTGATCCAGCTTAACAATGACACCATGCTCTGTACCCATCACCGGTTTAACGTTCAAGGCCGTTGCAAAAAAAGCCTGCAGTCCGGTTAACCGGCCATTCTTGCGGAGCGGATCCAGAGAATCTATGACAAAATATGTCTTCTGAGCATCACGCATAGCCAGAATCCGTTTGGAAATCTCGGCAAATTCCAACCCTTCTACATACATATCCCGGATCGCCAGAGCCAGCCCCAGTTCGCCGGAGGATGCCGATTCCGAATCAATTACCAGAATGTTCTTTTTACCGGAGCCGAATTCTTCCTCATACAATTCTTTGCCCAGTACCGCACTGTTGTATGTTCCGCTCAAATGGCTGGACAATGTGATCACATAGACATCATCTTCTTCGCAGGTATATGCCGTCTTAAAGGCATCAGGAGAAGGACAGGCAGTCTTGATACAATTAGGGCTTTCTTTGACCATTTTAATAAAAGCCAACTGGTCAAATGTCTCATCATCCAGCACCATATTATCATCTACCTGAAGGGTTAACGGTACCATCTGATACTGCGGATTCTGCCTTAACTCGTCCGTCAGATCCAGGCAACTGTCACCAATAATTCGAAAGCTCATACTGTTCCTCCTGCATCACTTATCTAGATTTTCAAACACGCTCTAGTACATGTAGTTTTAATTACTACTTATTATAGCATATATTTTTGATAATTCAATACCGCAAGTAACAGATTGATTAAATAACCTTTTTTTCTTTCCATTTTCCAGTCAGGTATCTGGTAAAGCTGATCAGGTAGTTAGTTGTCCAACCCAGGGGAATGACAAACCAGACCGCCTTGATGCCCCAGACCGGCGCCAGCGTAAACGCACCGATCACCCGTATGCTTAGATTGACCAGATTGGCCGCCGTAAATACCAAAACATCTCCAGCCCCGCGCAGCAGGCCATCCACACAGGACTTTACTCCGATGCAGATAAAAAAGAACGAAATATAGGACAGGTATCCGGTTCCTGTTTCGAATGCTACAGAATTCCGTACTCCACCCAGAAACGCAGCAATAACCGGCTCATTCAACAGATTCAGAAGAACCGCAATGACTACGGCGAAAACCGCTACAATCACATAGCTGGAGCGATACCCCTGCCTGACCCGCTCTGGTTTTCCGGCACCAATATTCTGAGCCGTGAAAGTCGCTACGGCATTGCCGGTTGCAATCATCGGTACGATACAGATCGATTCAATTCTTGTTCCGGCGGAATACCCGGCCACTGCCTCGACACCAAAACCATTGACCACCGACTGAACCAGCAGCATGCCGATTGATACGATCGACTGCTGCAAAATGGTCGGAACCGCAATCCTGGTTCCGGTCATCAGCATGTCGCGGTCATACAGCGGTGCACGTCCGGTCTGGCCATCATCAAAGCTGCGCAGCTTTCTGAGCAGCAGTACAAACGAAAGGAGGGCCGCAACTGCCTGTGCCAGGACTGTAGCAATCGCCACACCATCAACGCCCATCCCCAGCCATGTTACTGAAATCAAATCCAGCACCAAATTTAATGCGGAGGAAAAAAGCAGCAGATACAAAGGCGTCCGTGATTCCCCCATGGCATTAAATATCGATGCCAGAACATTATACATAAACAAAAAAGGCAGACCCAGAAAATAAATCCCCAGATACAGCTTAGCCTGTTCCAAAATGCCGGAAGGTGTATTTAACGCCTCCAGAATCACTCCGTTCAGAGCCAGCCCGACACCACCGAGAACCAGACTGACGAGAAGAAATGTAATCAGTGATGTTGAAATAGAGGTTTTCATCTTGCGGTAACATCCTGCCCCAAGGTACTGGGAAGTCAGCACCGCAGCACCATTACCGCCGCCAATGGCAATCATAATAAATACGGTTGTCAACGAGTAAGAAGCGCCGACAGCCGCCAGCGCATCTACTCCGACATAATTCCCGACAATAATGGAATCCGTCATATTATAAAATTGTTGAAACAGGTTGCCCAAGATCATCGGCAATGCAAACATCAGTAAGCTTCTGCCGGGACTGTCCTGGGTCAAGTCCGTTTTTTTATTCATGGTCTATTTCTCCGCCATTTTTATCATGATTTCATTGCTTCTGGTAATAAATTTTGTCATTCGTTCCGGAGAAAGGGAACCATGGCTGACCAGTGCCAGGTCATACAGCTGCTCACAGAAAACATCGATTCCCTCATCCTTACCATGAGCCAGAACATACTGTACCAGCTTGTGGTTGGCATTCAATACCAGAGTCTCTCCGGCTCCTCCGAACATCGACGGATCCATGCCATACATATTGTACTGTTTCATCATATCCTGCATCCGGCGGCTTTCTTCTGATACGGTCAGCATCGAGGAAAGTTCTTCGTTCTTTAATTTTTCCACTTTAATGGAAAGTTTATCGTTATTCAGAGCTTTCTGGAAAATCTCCGTCAGTTTATCTGCATTCTCTTTGAAAGTCTCATCATCTTCTGCTATTTCTTCTTTAAATGTTTCGTTTAAATCAGCATCGATACGAAGGAATTTGAGATTTTCATTCTTCTGCTCCAGGTGGCTGATAAACGGGTTATCAATATTGTGCGGCATAATTACGGCATCCATACCTTCTGTCTTAAACATATTGATATACTGGCTCTGCTCCTTTTCATTGGTCACATAAAAGATGGTATTTTCATGCTTCTCTTTGTTGGCTTCCAGGCAGTCCGTTAACGTAAGATATTTGCCTTCAAGATTCTTGAACAGGATATAATCATTCATCTTACCGGAGAACTTTTCGTCCTTGAGGCAGCCGAACTTGATGAACGGAGCAATATCGTCCCAGTATTTCTCGTAATTTTCACGATCTGTTTTGCACATGCCAGACAGCTTATCCGCTACTTTCTTAGTGATATAATCGGAAATCTTTTTCACAAAGCCGTCATTCTGCAGGGCACTTCTGGATACATTAAGAGGCAGATCCGGACAGTCAATTGCACCCTTCAGCAGCATTAAAAACTCTGGTATCACTTCTTTGATATTATCTGCAATAAATACCTGATTATTATATAATTTGATGGTTCCTTCCAGGGAATCATACTCGGTATTAATTTTCGGGAAGTATAAAATTCCTTTCAGATTAAATGGATAATCCATGTTCAGGTGAATCCAGAACAGCGGCTCTTTATAATCCATAAACACTTTGCGGTAGAATGTCTTGTACTCCTCGTCGGTACACTCGTTCGGATGCTTGTTCCATAAAGGATTGGTATCGTTTAATGCGACCGGACGTTTTAGGATTTTGTATCGTTCTTTAGCCGGAGCGATCTCAACGGTCTCTTTTTCTCCGTTTTCATTTTCCTGCTCCTCAGTCTTTGCTTCTTCAAGAACAGTTTCTACAACGGTATCCTTATCGGTCAGTTCTTCTTTGTCAATGGTCTCGTACTGCGGTTCTGCTGTCGCATTGTCGAGATAAATGGCGATTGGCATGAAGGAACAGTATTTTTCAATAACTTCACGCCCCCGGTATTCATTCGAGAATTCATAGCTGTCTTCATTCAGGTAGAGGGTAATAACCGTACCATGATCCTGCTTGTCCCCGTCCTTCATCTCAAAGGATAAACCGCCTTCCGATTCCCAGTATACAGGGACAGCATCCTCTTTATAGGAAAGGGTATTGATCGTCACCTTATCCGCTACCATAAATGCTGAATAGAAGCCGAGACCAAAGTGTCCGATAATCTGGTCTTCACTTGCTTTGTCTTTATATTTATCAAGAAAATCCTGAGCTCCGGAAAAGGCGATCTGATTGATATATTCTTCCACCTCATCAGTGGTCATACCGATTCCGTTATCAGCGAAAGAAATGCTCTTTTCATCAGGATTTACCGTTACCTGAATTTTGTATTCGAGATCTTCGGGTTTGGTGTATTCACCGATTAATTCCAGCTTCTTCAGCTTGGTTATGGCGTCACAGCCATTGGACACCAGCTCCCGGTAAAAGATATCATGGTCTGAATACAGCCATTTTTTAATAATCGGAAAGATATTCTCACTGTTAATTGATAAGTTTCCTTTTTTACTGCTCATATGTGTCAATACTCCTTTTTCGTTATTTTAGCCACCACGATGCTCGGCTGCTAACTCATGAAATTATTCTACTACCATACGAGAAAAATGTCAACTAAAATTAGCACTCTTTTAACGCGAGTGCTAATTCGATATTTAATCGTAATTTACTTGTCTTCCATAAAGATTATTTCATGTTCCCGCAGAAATAAGCGCATTGCCTCATCCCATTCATGATCCAGAGCCTTGTCAAGCGTAAAGATATTCAATGAAGTTCCGCTGATGCAGTAAAGGATTTGGTCTTCATAACGGATATTCATGTAAATTCCGTTGATCTGTCCAGAACTGATATCCAGCTGGCGGGACTTCAAAAAACGTTCTACTTCCGCCGGTGACAGCTGCAGCGTAATCTGAAAACTACCCGGCAGCTTTTTTCCTTTAATCAGTGAAAAACAGATCGGTCTCATGACCTGCCAGGAGGATTGATCTTCTATCTTGTTGTCCTCCAGTTCCTGATCTGAATAATACCCTTGCCGGATATGACCGTCAATCGTAAAGGAATTGAAGGTTACAATATTTATTTCACGAACCAAAAAACGGTCAAAAACAGTCCCTACAAATAATTTGGAGGTAAATGCTTTGATATCATCAATCTTCAGTGCTACCATCCGATACTCCCTGTCTTATCAGTAATTCATATATTCATGATACAGTTCAAAAAAGCTGGTTGTCGTAGATTTATCTTCAGTTGTGAATGAAATCTGCTCCCAGATATCACTCTTGATTTCCACTTTATGCTCGGCCACATAAGTTTCGTAAATCTGCCGAAACGCCTGATTCTTGCGCTGCAGTGACAGACGCTGCTTCCGCTCCAGGGTGGCCGCCTCGTCGTAATCGCTGATACATTTAACAATCACAAATTCCTGTTCATTCTCCTGAATCGGCTGGCCGATCTCACCGGCTTGCAGCTGAAATACCACATCCTCGTATGCCCGGGAACGTTCGCTGCGGCCGACCTGCTTATCAATGACGGAATCACTGGAACTGGCCCGGGCAATCGCTGTAAAATCTGCCCCTTCAGCGGTAACCTGTTCATATACAGACTGCGCCGTCCCGGCATTATCCAGTTTAATTTCCTGAACCGCAATCACTTTGGCCTCACTGTCACTGATCTCCAGATTCACATCCCGGGTCAGCTCGGTGACTAACTTATTCGCACGGTGATACTGCTCATACATATGGTAGGCATCTTCTTCCTGAATTCCCATATATGTAATATCATCCTCAGACAGACTGGTATAGTAAGCCGTCGACAGCTTTTTAAGCTCCTCCTTCTCCTGGGACGTAAGTTCAATCCCATGTTCGTCAGCCAACAGGTTCATCGTCTTCAGTTCATGCAGAAAACTGCGGATCTCCCCCACCAGATGACTTTGAAAGTTCTCTCCGGTATCGCCAATCGCGACATCCCAGATCTCGGTTCCATAGACACTGCTGTATCTGTTCTTTTCGGTTGTAATCAGTATCATCATCTGCGCATCACTGTAGCTCTCCGTCTCACGTATTTCGGAAACGATCGGTATGCCGTCTGCACAGCCTGTCGCCAGCAACATAATGGCGGCCAGACAGGCAGCTATCCTGCCGGTTATACTCCTGCATTTTATCATCTATATAAAACTCCTTTTTCTCTGGTTTTTACCATTAAGAGTATACACTAAAATCAGTCCGAATGCTATAACAGCAGTTTTAAAATTTTCAGGACGCCGTCCCGGGTATTGGTATCAGCCTGAAATCTGGCGGTTTCCTTGACTTCCGGTCTGGCATTGCCGATCGCAAAGCTGTAGTAGACCTGTTCAAGCATCTCCACATCATTCATCTGATCGCCGAACGCCATGGTTTCCTCTGGTGTGATCTGCAGACTTTCCTGCAGCAGTTTGACGGCCTGGCCCTTATTCACCTCCGGTGCCATAAAATCGAGCCACATATCGCCTGCACATGCCATCTTGGTGCGTTTATGGTACTTCTCCCATAAGCGGCCGGAAAAAGCTTCGATATTTTTTTCTCGATAGGCAGAAACCTTAGTAAATACACCTTCAGCATTCCGCAGGTCGTCAATCTGTTTAATCTTATATTGATAGCCATTCTTCATCCAGTTATACAGCTCCTCATCACGGCTGTCCAGATATACATAATCAGGAGCACAAAGCATTGCCTCAAGCCCTTCGCTGCGGATATCTTCAATCAGTTCCATGACCAGAGAACGTTCCATCCCGTTGACAAACAGGGAACGGCCATGACATCCTACATAGGCACCATTATCAGACAGGTAAAAAATCTTCTCTTTGATCGGGGAAAATACCCGTTCAATACTGGCCCATTGTCTTCCACTGGCGGCGGCGAACTGAATCCCCTTTTCCCGAAGCTTCAGAATCACCTCAAAAAGCTCCGGATTCACTACATTGGTTCCGTCCTCCAGCAGCGTACCGTCAATATCAGATACTATCAGTTTAATCATAACTGTCCTCCCGATTTTTGTTTGTTTTATTAATTCCACCGCTTACAGTAAGGGGCGGATTACAGCCATAAAGTAACTCGTCAGTTCTTCTGGTGATTGTTTCAGCTGATTCTTTATCCACCATTGTACCATATTCACAAAACTTCCGGTAACATGATTCATCAGAAAATCATCCGGCGGCCCGCCGGACTTAAATGCCACCTTTTCCATCAGACAATCGACTACCGTCTCACTCAGATACTGCCGGAAAAACTGCAGAAACAGTTCGCCGCTTTCACAGCCCAGGATACCGGTAATGTTCTTTTTATTGTCCCGCAAATGGTAGAGAATGTGTGTGATAACCGTCTCCGGACTGCCCTTCGAAAGTGAAAAATCATGGGTGGATTCGGTTCCCGGATGATCCGAAAAAACATGCTGAAAGATATCACTGCACATTTCACGCAGCAGCTCATCTTTTGTCTCAAAATGGGCATAAAAGGTGCTTCGTCCGACATTGGCGGCTTCAATAATTTCCTGTACCGTAATCTTTGAATAATTCTTTTCTGCCAGCAGTTTGCCGAAAGAAATAAATATCGCATCTCTCGTTTTCTGTTGTCTTCTGTCCATCTAATAACCTCCCGGACAAATCTGCCAAAATGTTCAATAACTTACATTCTGTCAGGATTGTTCCTTGATCAGAATGAATGCCTTCTCCTATAATCATGTTGTAACACCATGCTCAATGCATCTATATAGATTGTAACGCTGTCTGCGGGAAAACACAAGCATCAAAAGGAGGATTCCATAATGTTAAGAAAAATGAGTGACTGCTTTGCCGGTGTAAAAATGACGACCATATCCGGTATCTTTCTGCTGGCCAGTCTGGGCTGTATGCTTGGCGGATACCACCTTCCCGCCGATCCTGCCTGGATAACCGTGGTGCTGTCGGGCTATCCGCTGCTCTATCTGGCTGTCACCAGGCTGCTGTACGATAAATGGGTATCATCAGCCCTGCTGATATCCATTGCTATGATTGCTTCCCTGTGTATCGGTGAATTATTTGCGGCCGGAGAGGTTGCCTTTATTATGGCAATCGGCGCTATTCTTGAGGATAAAACGGTTGACCGGGCCCGCCAGGGACTGTTTCAGCTGATCGCACTGGCCCCCGCCGAAGGCCGCCGGCTGATCATCAAAGAAGGCCGTCAGACCGAAGAAATGATTGCGGCCAAAGAAATTGCAGCCGGTGATATCCTGCGCATTCTACCGGGTGAAAAAATCCCGGCCGACGGTAAAATACTATCCGGCAGCACTGCCGTTGATCAGGCTGTTCTGACCGGCGAATCCCTGCCTGTTGATAAAACTTGCGGTGATGATGTTTTCTGCGGTACGCAAAATTGCTTTGGTTCGATTGACATCGAAGCGGCCGGTGTCGGAGAAGATTCTTCCCTTCAGAAGCTGATCCGGATGGTCAAAGAAGCAGAACAAAAAAAAGCTCCGGTTCAGCGTATTGCTGATAAATGGGCGGTATGGCTGGTTCCTATCGCCTTATCAATCGCTTTCCTGGCTTTTATCATCAATTACTGGGCCGGACTGGATAGGATGGATGCACTGAACCGGGGGGTTACCGTACTGGTGGTATTCTGCCCCTGCGCACTGGCACTGGCAACACCGACATCCGTGATGGCGGCGATTGGCCAGGCGGCCAAATACGGTATCATTATAAAATCAGGAGAGGCTCTTGAAAGCATGGGACGGATTGATACGATTGCCTTTGATAAAACCGGCACGCTGACCTTGGGCAAACTCGAAGTCAGCGATGTAATTTCCTTCAGCCCTGAAATCAATGAGGATACATTGCTGACCCTGACGGCTTCTGCCGAACAAAAAAGTGAACACCCGCTGGGCCAGGCGATTGTCGCCCATGCCAGAAACCAGCAATGTATTCTCGCCGATGCTGACGCATTTCAAATGAATGCCGGCAAAGGTGTATCAGCATCCATATCCGGCCGCAGACTCATCTGCGGAAACGAGGCATACCTTACCGAACATGATATCGTGCTGACACTTCCTATGAAAAATGCCCTGGAACAGATTCGCCGGCAGGGGAAAGCCGCCGTATTGATTGCCGCCGCCCCGCACTGCCTTGGTCTGATTGCCCTTACCGATGTGCTGCGTCCGGATGCCCGGATATTGATAGACCAGTTATCTTCCATGAATACAGAAACAATATTGCTGACCGGAGATAATATCCAGGCTGCTGAATATTTCGCACAGCAAGCCGGCATCCACTCTGTCCGTGCCGATCTGCTGCCGGAACAGAAAGTGTCCGAAATCCTGCTGCTAAAGAAGGACGGCCGGAACGTCTGTATGATTGGAGATGGTATCAATGATGCTCCGGCTCTGAAAACTGCTGATGTCGGTATTGCCATGGGTATTATGGGAACGGATATTACCGTTGAAGCCGCAGACATTTCCCTGATGAGTGATGACCTTGTCAGGATTGCCTATCTGAAACGACTCTCCCGGTCTGCCCTCAATACAATTAAAGGAAATATCGCGGCTTCTATGGCGATAAATTTTGTTGCCGTGCTGCTGTCGGCATTCGGCATATTAAACCCGGTTACCGGCGCGCTGGTTCACAATGCCGGATCGGTACTGGTTGTCTTAAATGCAGCCTTGCTGTATGACCGGAATTTTGCTGAATCTGCCAGCCCTCCTCAAGTTCGCGAATCCTGATAAATTCGCGCTGTCATCATGCACCGCATAACCTTACAATACCACAGCGGTGCCAATCAGGTTGCTGGGGAAAGTGGGGAGTTCGTGCAGGATGCGGCGACATTGAACGAAGCATCAACATTTCTTGGATTATAGCAAGGGATTTGCAGCGGAGGTTTTCTGAATCCCGATCAGAAAACCAGGCGTTGAGGCTGCGAAATCATCAACATTTCGGCGTGCCGAGTACAGCATTGTGTAAATATTGCAATCATGAGTATCTGATATTCGCATCAGAAACGCGTCCGCGAAGCGACGACGTAGTAAGGCTGTACTTATTCGGTGCCGCTGCAACCTTAACACTGCCCTACGTAATTTTCCAATCAGAAATCCAGGACTTATCATTCGCAATTGCTGTAACAATCTCCTTACCCGATTTAAAATTATCGAATGTACCTTTGCTGATTTCATCAATTGCTTTATTTAATAATTTTTCATAATAAGCTTCTGCTGTGATTTCTGTTGTTGTTTCGTGAAAATGCTGCTGAGACTCCATCGAAGCAATTCGTGCGTATTCCTCTTTTACTTGGGCGATTAATTTGTCGTGATTCATTGATTTACTCCTTTACATCAAGCTTATTTATCATTACCGGGTTTATGGCGGCTGCCGGACTGTTTCTTAATATTCCGGCTTTCTCCGTCCAAGGCACTTTCTGCCATGGTCGGGCCACCATTGGCCTTCTCTTTTCGGACCGCTTTCGGGTCAAGTTGGGAATCCTTTGCCATTGTTATTCTCCTTGTATTTTACTATAACTTTATTATTTACAGATACCAGAATATTATGCGCAGCAGAACCGGAACCCATTCTTGGCGAGAGGATAACAAACTATACTATAATAGGAGTGTTGAGGGGATATTATGAAAAACAAAATGCTGACAATCGGTGATGTATCGAAAATGACCGGAATCGCCGAAGCGCGGTGTTGCCAATGTAAAACCGCCAGCCGCCGTCTTCTTCATGCCATCCAGACTTTTTGTTGTCTGCAGCCATCTTGGCCGACACATCCTGCTTAAACTGCTCCCATGATGTCGGGCTATCAACAAGCCATTTCGGGCAGCATTTTCCGGTAACGTCATAGTGCCGGATCAATCCACCATACAATGGATCACCCCCCACCGGGTACACAGGACAGCACATAGCTCCGCATAAGCGGCATAGGTCGCATCCCCCCATTCTGGAATAAATAACTTGTAAGCTCACGCTAGTATAATCCACTTTTATTAACAGAATGTTTCATCACTTAACTGTTTGTTTCTTTCTTTTGCGTGGTTTCGCCACTCTCGGACAGTACCTCAATCCGGTCACATCCTGTCAGGCTGGCTTCGACCTCTTCATAGCTGCCGCCATCCGGCCAGACAAATGTGATCTGCAACTGCTCTCCAATGTAATGTGTTCCGACTGGCACAAGATCGTACTGCGTGCTTCCAAACTTAATTTTTTCCATATCCTTTTCCTTTCTGATAATAAAATAAGACCCTCTCGGGTCTGGTTGATGGGATCCGTATTCAATTTTCTTCCTCCGTTAAATAGTGATTTGGTCGCCACAAAAGAAGATTCTGGATATTATCAAGTATTTCTACGAGAAAGCGAGTACGATAATAACGACAAGACACCAGGTGGCGGTCTGGTGTCTCTTTTTTGGGAAGATTAACTTTCTATCTATTTAGTGATCTGGCATATTTACACGCTATTTACATTTGTGGCAGCAACGGCATTCGCAGTCATCACACGATTTTTTGCCATCCCAAAGGCCTTTCTTATATCCGACTCTGAAGCCGGCCTGGCAACCTTCGCGAAAAGCTCTATGCGTCTGGAGAATATTATTACAACATCTGTCACAGTTGTTATTCCAATCACATCTATTACAACAAATAAATCGACACATTTTAGAAATCTCCGTTAATTTTGCTTGTAATAAATTATATGTGGACAGTGAGACATGTGTGACAAACTGGTATGTGGTCTAATGACATAACTGAAGTTAAAAAAATAATATCCCGCAGGCATGTCGGAATCAGATCTAACGTAACCATCTGTGCCGGCTCTTACTAGTACCAATGGCCTGCAGACGGTTCATCTTTTGGTCAATCAGCGATGTGATCTCGGCTGTTCCTGTATGCGTTCCATAACCTCGGCCATGATGGACGCTTCCAGGGCTGACAGAGTACGTTCATGGCTAAAGGGAGTTGGTGTGTTAAGTTCATATCACAATGGCACTTATATTCCCGGTCAATAGCTGCCTGATTACATAGATAGTGAGAAACCACAGGACGTTGTACAGGGCATCATAAGCAATTTCAATGCATCCCAGCGAGCGAAGGCTGACGAACCCCCAAAAGACACCTTTAGTGCAGTCTACGAAGCTTATTACAGGTGGAAATACCAAGACAAGTCAAAGGAATATTCCGACCAGTCTAAGTTTTCCACCAGAGCAGCCACCGCACGACTGTCGGTACACTTTCTCCATGCTATGCGAAAAGTGCGGCGTAAATGAAAATGATAGGAAGCGACTGCTGGGACATAGTTTCGGGTCAGATATCACTAATAAGGTCTATGGCCACCGCTCGGTGGGCGAATTGAGAGCAGAGATAGAAAAAATACAAATTTGTTACTAACGTGTTACTAACGGGCTACATCTGGTGACGATGTTGAACCAGTATCAGCCAGGAAAAAACCCCGTATTTAAAAGGATTTTACGTTTTTTCTTGTGCATAATGTATCTGCAAATATTAAGGATTCATTAATTCGCTTCGGTTCTATTGACACATATATAAAACAAAATTATAATCAACATATTCTCTTTATAAGAGAACTAATTTAATATTTACAAGGAAGGATCATTATGAAAAAAAGAATTTTATTACCACTTTGTACGGCTTTAATGTTGGTATTAACTGCCTGTGGCTCTTCATCAGAGAAAGCTGATGCCACTACCGTTGCCTCCTCGGAAGTTGAGACAACTACAGAAACACCAACAGAAACAGAAAGCGAACCAGAAACCACTACTACCACCGAAGAAACTTCTGCCGAAGAATCCAGCGAGGAAGACACTTCTACCGAAGAAACATCAGGTGAAGAACAAGCAGATGCAAATAATATTTCTGCACAAGAATTTATCCGCAAACCACAAAAAGCACCACAATCATAACTTTACAAATAAAGTAGAAACACAAGGGGCAGGAAACTACCTCTTGAGTTTCTACTTTTTAAACGCTAGTTGATATGCTCCTTATCGCGTAGTGCGCATCCCCCAGAGGGTTTTTTATTTCACAGGACGCAATTTCCTGTACAAAAAAGCCCTAAAACAATAAAATTGTTTCAAGGCATTATTAGCTGGCGGAGACGAAGGGATTCGAACCCCCGTGCCAGTCTCCCGGCAAATGCATTTCGAGTGCACCGCGTTATGACCACTTCGCTACGTCTCCCAATATTCATGTGTTGTGGCAAAATCAAGACACAACTCTGATATTATATCTCAAAATCTCCAAATTGTAAATGATATTTCTTACTGAATACCAAAATATTGATCGATGCCATCGGCCACTCCGTTACCCAGCTTATCCAATGTTGATGCTGAATAGTCAGAGGCTTTGTCACCAAGCTCCAGATCGACGGATGCGATTGTTGAATAAGAGGTCTGGGTCAGATCCATCTCCATCGAACCGCCGGAAAAGATCTTCACCCCTGCCCCACGCAAACCAGCAATCAGGCTGTCACCCAGAGCATGATGCTTCTGCCAGTTAGATGCCACCGGTTCCATATTCCGATAGGAACTAACATTTGGCACACTCATATAAAAAGCACCTTTATCACTGGTGGTAGAATCCCAGTGCAGGGCGATATGGCAGTCGGCTTTATTATTGGCAATGACTGTTCTTGCTATATTATCCAGCTGGACATCATCAGTTTCCCGGATCATCAGGACATCATAACCTCTTGCCAGCAGCTTCTCCTTCAGCACAAGCGCCATGGAAAGAGTTACCTTCGCTTCCGCAGTACCGTCATTGAACTGCATTCCGCCGGATACTGCAACCGCTGTCGTAGCGCCGGCTGCGGTAGTTCCGCCGGTTACTTTCGGTGTTCCATCCGGATGACACTGGGTCTTCACACTGGATCCGCCTTTTGTACCATGACCGGCATTTACACAGATTACTTTGCCATTCCTGTTGGCGGCTTCCGAGCGGTACAAGACAGCTGCTCCTGTATTGATCTTGGAAAATCCGGCATACGTCCAGTCAGGATTGAGCTTCACTTCCTCACGTCCTTCCGAAGAAGAACTGCTTGTCTCAGCGGCTGCCTGAGTCTCCTCCAGCTTTGTTGTTGTCAGGTATCTTGATGCGGCATAATATGTATTCTCCTGATAAATAATCTTGCTCCATTCCTCATTGTAGGCGATTCGCCGTACCTCTTCACCGGGTTTCAGCCGGCCAACCTGTGCTGCAGATGTAGTCGGTGCGGCCCGTACATTAAGATTCGTTGTCGCATACACAATTTCATCCCTTGCTTCCATGGACAATACCGTCTCGTTTGTCCGTTCAGCCTGCATCGAACTGCTCTCCACCTGATTCACATTGACAGCCTGCATTTCTGCATCGGCCTCCTGAGATATTGCTGCAGAAGATTCTTCTTCCACTGCTATTTTTTGATATTTTCCAGACTGGCAGCCCGTCATCATCAGACCGGCTGCCAACATCACACCCGCTATCTGCCATCCAGTATTCCATTTGATCATCGAATTGTTCCTCCGCCTACAACATAGTCACCATCATAAAACACCACTGCCTGTCCTGGAGTCACCGCCCGGACTGGTTCCATGAAACGGCATTCAACCAGATCCTCCCCGCTTTCGCAGATCATACAAAGTGCTCCGGGATGACTATATCTGATTTTTGCAGTTACCTGCATTTCTTTTCCATGCAATCCATCAATTGCCATCCAGTTCAGTTTATCACAAAGCAGTGAATCAGTAAAGACATCCTCCCCGCTCCCGATCACTACTTCATTGGTCGACGGTCTGATCGCTGTAACAAATACAGGATGTCCCATCGCAAGGTTCAGGCCCTTGCGCTGTCCGATTGTATAGTGGGCGATACCGGCATGCTGTCCGAGAATGTTCCCATCCTTATCAACAAAATTACCGGGAGTAAACGCCTGATTCGTTTCCTCTTCAATAAACCGGGCATGATTATGATCGGGAATAAAACAGATCTCCTGGCTGTCCGGCTTATTGGCTATATTCAGACCAATATCCCCGGCCATCTTTCGGATCTCATCTTTGGTGAATTCACCAACCGGCATTAACGTCCGGGAAAGCTGCTCCTGAGTCAGGTTATACAGGGCATAGGTCTGGTCTTTCGCTGCCGTCACTGACTTCTTCAGGGCATAGCGGCCATTCGGCAGCTGTTCAATCTGAGCATAATGTCCTGTGGCAATGTAATCTGCTCCGATATCCATGCTTCGCTTCAGCAGCGACTCCCACTTTACATAGCGGTTGCAGGCAATACAGGGGTTCGGGGTCCGTCCCTTGAGATATTCTTCTACAAAATAATCAATTACATGGGACTGGAATTCCGACTTAAAGTTCATAACATAATAGGGTATCTCCAATTCCCAGGATACCCTTCTTGCATCATCGACTGCACTTAAACCGCAGCAGCCGCCGTTCTCTTCCTGACACTGCTCGCTCTCATCCTGCCAGATCTGCATCGTCACGCCGATCACATCATATCCCTGCTGCTTTAAAAGCCAGGCGGCCACCGATGAATCGACGCCGCCTGACATTCCTACCACTACTGTTTTTCTGTCTGTTGCCATTAATATTCTTCCTCTTCCTCGTGCTCACCGATATCGGATTTTGGCTGCTGCAGCCCGTCGATCTCGATGCCATGCTTCTGCGCATAATCCCACAATGCAGCATGAATCGCTTCTTCTGCCAATAAGGAACAGTGTACCTTAACGGGAGGTAATCCGTCAAGTGCTTCCATAACAGCTTTGTTGGTTACCTGCATGGCCTCCTGCACTGACTTGCCTTTGACCAGTTCTGTTGCCATACTGCTGGTTGCCACGGCAGCACCACAGCCGAATGTTTTAAATTTCACATCCTGAATAATCTGGTTGTCATCAATATCTAAATAAATCCGCATGATATCGCCGCATTTGGCATTGCCTACGGTTCCCATACCGCTTGGATTTTCCAGTTCGCCGACATTCCTTGGATGTTCAAAATGATCCATTACTTTTTCTGTATACATGACTTTTTATTCTCCTTTTTACTAATTGGTACTTCTTTATATTCTTATGAACGCTGCTTTTTCATAAAGTCTTCATACAATGGTGACATATTCCGCAGCCGTTCGACAATTGTTATGATATTTTCAACGACATAATCAATCTCTTCTTTGGTCGTCTCCTCACTTAACGTCAGACGCAAGGAGCCGTGGGCAATCTCATGGGGCAGCCCGATTGCCAGCAGCACATGGGACGGATCGAGCGATCCCGACGTACAGGCAGAACCGCTGGAACCGCAGATACCCTTGCTGTCCAGCATGATCAGCAGTGATTCCCCTTCTATAAAACGAAATGCAAAGTTAGCATTATTGGGAAGACGTCTCTCCGGGTGGCCGTTCAGCCGGGTGTAAGGCACCTGTTTCATCACCTGGCCAATCAGATAATCCCTTAACCGGGCCTCATAACGTTCACGTTCTTCCATCGTATCCATAGCAAGCTCAACCGCCTTGCCCAGGCCCACGATCCCCGGCACATTCTCGGTTCCGGCCCGGCGCTTGCGCTCCTGACCGCCGCCATGAATAAACGAACGCATCTTGATGCCGGTACGAATATATATAAAGCCAATTCCCTTCGGGCCGTTGATCTTATGGCCGCTGGCGCTCAGCATATCAATGCCGTATTCATCAGCAGATATCGGCAGATGACCATAGGCCTGCACCGCATCGGTATGGAAAAAGATTCCGTGCCGGTGTGCGATATCAGCAATTTCCTTAATCGGCTGAATGGTACCAATCTCATTGTTGGCAAACATAATGGAGATCAAAATAGTGGTCGGACGAATCGCCCGCTCCAGTTCATCCAGTCTCACCACACCATGCTCATCTACATCCAGATAAGTGACTTCCACGCCATGCTGTTCCAAATAAGCACAGGTATGCATAATGGCATGGTGCTCGATTTTGCTGGTGATAATATGGTTGCCTTTATTTTTATATGCCTCTGCCATAGCGGTCAGAACCCAGTTGTCAGCTTCAGTCCCCCCAGCAGTAAAATAAATCTCATTTGTTTTAACTCCCAGCGACTTCGCAATGGTCTCACGGACCTGATTGACGGCCTGCCTGGCCGGAGTTGAAAATTCGTACACAGACGAAGGATTGCCGTAATGTTCGCTGAAGTAAGGTATCATGGCCTCTACTACTTCCGGCTTGGTTCTGGTTGTTGCCGCATTATCTAAATATATTGAATGTTTCATATGCAAATCCACCTTTCTGGAATATTTTCATAATTGATTTTTATTATACTATTCAATCTCTAGTATTTCAATATGAATTAAACATATTTTCTCAACATAATATCATATGCAGCAAAACTTAGTCGATTCAATACCGGACAAACTATGGCTTTTATGAATAGTTACGTTATTTTTGTTTTCCCCAATATTTAATGATCTTTTTAATTCCTGTGCCTAACTCGATAAAAAATACGTCTTTTTGCTGCGCCCATTCATCAAGATAATCAATTCGCAAATAATCTTGCTTTCTTCTTGTACTTGTCCCCTCACCATGATAAATATAGAGATTGGAAAAAAGACCAAGGAACGTTATAATTGCAGCAACCAGACCTTGTTCGCCAGAGAACAGCTCCGCTTTCGCGCCCTCATCAGCTGTACTGGACAGAATACGCATATTCTTGATTTTCGCAAGCGGCAGGAAAAAATATTCAGTATACGTGTCATCGTAATTATCTTCCAACACAAACAGGTAACATTGCGTCAGTATCAGGCTGCAGACACAGTCCGGATAGGTATCATCTGGCGGCACCAGCCTCGCCTCTGATTGTCTGATTACTTTATGTCCTTTATATTGCTGCATCTGGTCATTTGTCCTCCGTATGGTCTGTCTTAAAATTCTGCTTCACAAGCATGTTATCCCCTTATTCTCTGCCACGTTTTACCAAACGCATAGTACCATTAATTGTACTATATCTTTTAAGCGCTCACAAGTGAAAATCTAACTCTGTTTACTTCCGCAGCCAAGTTCCCATAAAATGGGCCCCCTGGATGTCTGTAGATTCAGACTTATGTCTAAATTATAACACCAATTCTACGCAAATAAAACACCACTTTTGCCGCTGTTTTTCTCTAAGAATATCATCAATATTGTCCGCAGAAATAAATCCACATGATTTTCTTATTTTTTGATTGCACGGTTTTTGCTGCGGTCAATGACTTCATCAAAAGTATAAGAGCAATATTCGTGTCAACTGAATGATTTTTTTTAAACCTGGGGAGAATAATGAAACAAAAATGTGTAAAGGTAGGTAATCCCTATGAAAAACGCAACGAGAGTACCCAATCGGTTGATAAATGAAAAGTCCCCTTATCTCTTGCAGCACGTGTACAACCCTGTAGATTGGTGGCCATGGTGTGAGGAAGCCTTTGCCAAAGCAAAAGTTGAGGATAAGCCAGTTTTCCTTTCTATCGGCTATTCCTCCTGTCATTGGTGCCACGTAATGGAACAGGAATCCTTTGAAGACAAGGAAGTGGCGACCCTTTTAAACCAGAACTTTATCTGTATTAAAGTTGATCGGGAGGAACGCCCTGATATCGACTCGGTCTATATGTCTGTCTGCCAGGCTCTGACGCGAAGCGGTGGCTGGCCCTTAACAATTATCATGACACCGGAGCAGCATCCTTTTTATGCTGCTACCTATCTCCCCAAATATAATAAATATGGTTCCATGGGTTTGATGGAACTTTTACCACAGATCAGCAGGCTCTGGAGGACTCAAAAGAATGTTTTAACAGAACGCGGAGACCATATCTGCAGCTACTTACTGCAATCTGGCGAAGATTCTGCCTGTGAGGAAATACCGCAGACTGCACTGCTGGAAGAAGCCGTGATTACTCTGGTCAGCGGCTTTGACAAAACAAACGGGGGCTTTCATGCTGCACCCAAATTCCCTTCTCCCCATGTACTTTTGTTTCTGCTTCGTTTTGCGGTGGAAAAGCAGAGTAAGGAAAGTGACGATCTGCTGCGAATGGTAACCAAAACTCTGGATCACATGTTTCGCGGCGGTATCTTTGACCACATTGGCGGAGGTTTTTCCCGCTATTCCACTGATGATAAATGGCTGGTGCCACATTTTGAGAAAATGCTCTATGATAATGCGCTTCTGGCTTATTTATATTTGGAAGCATATCAGTTTACGGAGAAAGAACACTATCGGCAGGTTGCTGTACGGACTCTCGATTATATGCTGAAAGAACTCCGCGGTGAAGACGGTGGCTTTTGCTGCGGCCAGGATGCTGACAGTGAAGGAGTTGAAGGAAAATATTATGTTTTTACACCGGACGAAGTAAAAAAAGTACTTGGTCAGGAAGACGGCAATTATTTCTGCAGCTGGTTTTCTGTGACTGAGCAGGGAAACTTTGAAGGAAAAAGCATCCTGAATTTGCTTGAAAATGCTGATTTTGAGCGAATACCAGAGAATTTGCCGGTATTGCTGAATAAGATGTATCAGTATCGCCTGAATCGTTACAGGCTTCACAGGGATGACAAAATACTGACCTCATGGAATGGACTGGCGATTTCTGCCTTCGCGAAAGCATATCTGGTTCTGGGGGAAGAAAGATACTATGCTGCAGCTGTTGAAACGAGGGATTTCATCAAAGAAAAGCTAACTGATAAAGACGGCAGGCTCTATGTCCGCTACCGGGATAGCGAATCAGCGGGCATTGGTATGCTGGATGATTACGCCTTTTACAGCTGGGGGCTTCTGGAGCTATATCAATGCCAATATGATCTTACCTGTTTGGAAGACGCCATTGTTCTTACCGATATCATGCATACCTATTTTTACGATATGAAAGCCGGTGGTTATTTTTTGAATGCTTC
This sequence comes from Lachnospiraceae bacterium, assembly GCA_051654925.1. Lineage (GTDB taxonomy): Bacteria > Bacillota > Clostridia > Lachnospirales > Lachnospiraceae > Brotaphodocola. The sequence goes on from JBOFYZ010000042.1 coordinate 60,003, forward strand.
TTACAATGACGCTCTGATCAGCCGGCCAAAGGAGCTCTACGACGGGGCTCTGCCATCAGGAAATAGTATAGCTGCTCTTATTTTGGTTCAGCTCTCACATGTAACAGGCGATCAGAATCAAGAAGCCTCTGCCTATCAGCAGTTAAGTTTTCTCGCTGGCCGAATCAAAGACTATCCCGCCGGATATACTGCCGCATTAACTGCAATGTTACCGGTTCTTTATGAATCTGTTCAGATTGTCTGTACTGCCGAAGAATTACCTGATTGGAAAGAGCTTCACCATATCCTTGTCAGTGAAAAATTATTGAATCTTACTTTTTTAGTGAAAACCAGAGCAACAGAAAAGGGGTTATCCTGTCTTGCACCATTTACAAAGGACTATCCCATCATGAAGAGTAAAACTGCATTTTATGTTTGTAAAAATCATTCCTGTTTAGCTCCTGTGTATTCGCTTGAAGAACTGCAAAGGCTGCTGAAAAAATAAGCAGCATGGTCAATGCAAACAACACCAATAATCCCCCGCCAACTTCACAAACCGTCTTGCCGCATCACTTAAATAACAATTCTTCTTATAACTGGCGGTGATATCCCAGGTCGGATGCTGGGGCAGACAAAAAAAGTCCACTTCATCCGCCCGCTGTGTGATATAAGAAGGCACAATGCCGCAGCACAGGTTCGAAGCTACCATATCAATAATCGTATGAGCACGGGCGGTTTCAAACAAAACGTTCGGTACAAATCCGGCCTTCCTGAAAATCTGGTCTGTAATATCAAAAACCGTCGATTCGCGATACATCAGCGCAAACGGCTCATAACGCAAATGGGTTAATTCCAGTTCCGGATAAGGGCTTGATTCTTTTTCACTGAGCCGGCCCGCCGGATGACCAACCGGCACTGCCAAAACCAGTTCCTCCGAACAGATGTGAATATATTCATCTTCTGTTTTCTGATGATCACTCAATGTCAGAAAACCAATATCCAGTTCACCTTTCGCAATCAACGTCTGTTGTCTCCTGACACTTGCTTCAACTACATTAATGACTATCTCCGGATACTCCTTATGAAACAGCGGATATACTGCCCGAAACATAGCCGTTCCTCGTTCCGGCGGAAAACCAATCGCCAGAGTGCCTTTGCGGATCTCAGCAATATCCTGCAGCCGATGATAGGTTTCGCGCTTCATACGCAGCATTTCCCGGGCCGCCTCCAGATACACCTCTCCCGCTGCCGTTGGTGTCCAGCCAGATCTGTCCCGATAAAACAAAGGCGCGCCCAGTTCATCCTCCAAATGCAGCAAGTGCTGATTTAGGGCGGATGGTGTAATAAATAACTTTTCCGCTGCTTTGGACATGCTTTTCTCTTCTGCGATCTTCACGATATACTCAATACTTTTCAAATTCACGACGTCTTCTCCTCATTTTCATTTAAAAAAATTAATTGAACAGTTAATTTTGTGAGATTCACTTAACTGAGATTTTCTGTTATAGTTGAATTATTATCATCTTATTATTATAGGGGGATTGTGATGAACATCAGACAAATTGAGTATATTCTGAAAATAGCCGAAGAGCGTAATATTACCCGGGCAGCTGAAAAGCTGTTCATTTCACAACCGGCATTAAATAAGCATTTACTTTTACTTGAAGATGAATTGGGTACCAAAATCTTTCACCGCTCCCGCTCCGACTGGCACCCCACCGAAGCCGGCAACGTGTATTTAGAAAGTGCGCAAAAAATACTTCAGATCAAGCGAGAGGCTTATCGTGTGCTTAATGATATGGTAACCGGAAAGATGGGCGAGTTGTCAATCGGATTTACCCCTGGACGTGGCAGTGAGATGTTCTCCTATGTATATCCGAAATTTTACAGTGAATACCCGGATATTATCTTAACGCCTCATGAATTAAGTGTCCGCCGGCAGCAGGCATTAATTGCCCGCGGCGAGCTGGATTTAGGTTTTCTGACCTTATGCGACAAACACCGCACCAGCGACGAATACATACCGCTCAGTAAAGAAGAAATCTTTTTGGCTCTGCCTAAAAAACATCCGCTCAGCCACTATGAAACCGACGTTGAATTTGCTACGATGGATATTTCCGCGGTCCAGTACGAACCGTTCGTTCTGATGTATCCGGAATCAACCATCCGGTTATTAGTTGATGATATTTTTGAACAGTCCGGTTTTGACCCCTGCGTGTTATTTGAAACCTCCAGTACCAATACTATTTTAACAATGATCCGCTCCAGTCTCTGCTGTGGTTTGATTCCATATCATTATATCAAAAAAAGGCCGGAAGGAATAGCCTGCTTCTCGCTTCCTTCCCGCCCCACTTGGGATATTGTTGTATCATATCCAAAAGGCTGTTATCTCACCCAGGCCGCTAAATTTTTTATTGAACTCGCCAAGGAATTCTATTCTGATGATATCGCCAGGTTACCCTGACCGAATCGGGGTTTTAATATTTCCCGCTTCATCAAATTCAAGCGGCATCGGCCGATCCAGCGCTGTTACACCGGGATATTTACCGGCCACAACATCCTCATAATACGCTTTCGAAAGCATAATTGCATCAATATGCAAGCTATTTGGAATTCTGACCAGTCTCGCATGATTCTGGTCAATTTTATTGCAGGTACGGATGCATATCTGGATTGCTTCCCTGTCACTGGCAACAACACAGGGAATCCGGGCCGATGCCAGCACCGTACTGGTGATACAGTTCGGATACATCACCTCAATATCCATGTGATCAAAAATCTTTTTCGTGATCGCACTAGCCAGACCACATCCCAGCGCATTGCCATGTGATGCTTCACTCAGGTTCAGGAAACAAGTCCGCTGAACCTTGATTCCGCCGCTGGCATAAGGGGTGGAAAACGTACCAGTAATATTGGGATCAACTCCGGTTCCGCTATAATTCTTGCCAATCTCGTCGACGATCAGAACATCCGTCTCGCCGACAATCAAATTTGGCATATTCGAGAACGCATATTTTAATAACTCCGGTTCACGTTTCAAAATATCTTTTGCCAGTATAGCTTCTATTTTACATGTTTCATCATAGGCATTTTCGATACAGGGAATCGCAAATAGTATTTTGGCCTTCTCTAATACTACCTTAGCCATCGTAGGGATATTCTGCGCGATGACATCCATACCGTCACTATGCACCACCGAAGCACCGACCTGTTTGCCAAGACCGACCGTCATCATTTTACACGGACCGCTCTCATAGTCACCGCGAAAAGCGTTATGCGGTTTTAAGCGGCAGGAAATAATAATGCCGTCGGCCTGATAGGCATACCTGTCAATCGCAACTCTTCTGTCCCGCTCTGAATATCCTAATTCGACCACTTCCATCGTTGCTTTGACCGGACATCCCATGCTCGCTTCGGTAATGTTATAGCCGGCCAGAACTTCCATCTGACCCTCGGCCGTTGCACCGCCGTGACTGCCCATTGCCGGCACAATAAACGGATCGGCACCCCGGGATTTGACAAAATCAACAATTGCTTTTGTAATAATGTCAACATTACGGATGCCCCGGCTGCCGGCGGTAATGGCAATACTCATGCCGGGCCGGATCAGAGCAGAAAAACATTCCTGCTCTAATTCAGCTGCAACAACGGCCGGAATCTGTTCCGGCTGTATCACTTCCCGCACAAACGTCTGCGAAGCCCGAAACATTTCAGGGATTTTAATATCTTTCAGCAATCCCGATACAGTGCCGCCATTTACTACTTTCATTGTATTAGATCCTTTCCCCTTCGTTACTACGCCGCTGCCTTTGTCTTTGTCATCGCACGCTTGACCTGACCATACGCAGTCCAGATCACCATACCGGTTGTAAAAACCAGGAATGCACCGGAAATCGGGGCTTTTAAAAAAGCCGAGAAATCATTGCCTGAATACATCAGTCCACGAATCAGGTTTGTTTCGAGTGTTGGCCCTAACACCAGACCTAAAATCAGCGGTGCCTGCGGGAATTTATGCCGTACCATAAAGAAACCAATGACACCAAAAATCAGGGCCGTCCAGACATCAAAGAAGCTGTGGTTCGTTCCATATGTACCAACAATGCAAAGAATCATGACCGCCGGCAGCAGAATGTACTTCGGTACAGACAGTACTTTTACAAAGAAACTGATGCCGCCGTATTCAACCACATACATCATAATTGTACAGATAATAAAAGCGGCAAAAATACCATATACCAGCACACCGCTGTTCTTAAACAGCAGCGGCCCCGGCGTAATCCCGTGCAGCGTCAAACCGCCCAGAATCATAGCCGTAACGGTATCACCGGGGATACCCAGGGTTAACAGCGGAATCAGGGCTCCGCCGATGGAAGCATTATTGGCGGTCTCTGTGGCTATAACACCGTCAATCACACCGGTACCGAATTTTTCCGGATATTTACTCTGCTGCTTTGCCACACTATATGCCACGATATTGGAGGTAGCGCCGCCGATTCCCGGCAAAATACCAATGCCGATACCCAAAAGGGCGGAACGGATAAAATTGACAAACTGATCTTTAAACTCCTGCCAGCTCACACCGATTCCTTTGACCTTACAACTGCGAATCGTTGCTTCATTGCTTTTAATGCCGTCAGCGCCGATTTTTAAAATTTCTGCGACGGCAAATAATCCGATCATAACCGGCAGCTGCGCAAAACCATTTTCCATCGACCGCAAGCCAAACGTAAAACGCTCGGTTCCGCCGATTGAGGCAATCCCAACCAAAGATATCGTAATGCCCAAAACCGCGCTCATCAGTCCTTTTAACAGATTATCACCCACCATCGCACCAATCATCGTCATCGCAAACAGACAGATGGAAAACATCTCATACGGCCCGAATTTAAGCGCTATCGTCGCTAACCCCGGAGCAATGAAAATCAGAGCAAAAATAGAAAGCACCGTTCCCAGAAAGGAATAAAATATACCGATTGCCAGGGCTTTTCCGCCCTCACCGCGATCTGCCATCGGCCCGCCGTCAAAGGTAGTGGCAACCGATGAAGGGGTTCCGGGAATCTTTAACAGAATGGCCGAAATCAGTCCACCCGAGGTGCCGCCGACATAGATTGCAATCAGCATAGCGATGCCGTTAAGCGGTGACATGGAAAATGTAATCGGCAGACATAAGGCAACCCCCATTGTGGAAGTCAGACCCGGAATGGAGCCAAAAATAATACCGATGACAGTCCCCACAAACATGACCAGAAAACAGGTCGGATTGATGACGGACAGCAATCCCTCAATTTGTATACTCATGTGAACTCCTCCTTATTTTAAGATGCCGGCTGGTAATACAAGTGAAAACACATCCACAAACAACATATTTACCAGGATTGGCATAATCACGGAAATGACTGCAAAAATCAGATACATTTTGGTACTCCGTTTGTCGTCCGGCACAAAGATGATCATCTGGACTAGCATATATACAATTGAGCTGATCACAAAACCAACCGGTTTTAAAGCCAATCCATATACCAGCAGAATTGTCATCGTTGCTAAAAAACCGCGTAGCTGTACTGCTTCTTTTATTAAAAATCTTTCTTCCGGTTTGATCATTGTTGTTATCAGCAAAAGGGCACTGATCAGCAGCCACAGCTTACTGCACAGTTTTGGCATAAAATCGCCGCCCTGCCCCATCGTGACACCGGTCTGGATGCTCTGAGCACTGACCACGAGAGCAACACCAAACACAACCAGAGCAAGACATATGATCAGCTCTTCCAGTTTTGTTTTCTTTTTCGTCATAAACAGCTCTCCTTTTTAATTGAAGTCAACAGTTTCCAATGCCTTATATACATCGTCAAAAATCTGCAGTCCTTCCTCCCCGCGGTAATATACCGGCTGCTGATAGTAGGATTCATAAATCTGACCCTGATATTTCTCATTGTTTTTCACAACATCTTCGATTACATCATTAAACTGACTGACCAGAGCCTCGTTGGTTCCTTTTGGGAACGCAAAAAAATAGTAGAAGGGAAGGCAAACGTCATAACCCTGATTGGTAATGGTCTGGATATTGACATTTTCATCGGCAATCACTAAATCTTCTTCACCGTCCATTGCCAGCGGTACCAAAGTTCCTTCCTGAACGTAATCTGAAATTGAACCATACGCTGCCAGAATCACATCTACATGTCCGCCCAGCACTGCTGCCAGACGATCAGCCGCCGAACCGGCATCGACAATATTGACATCAAAACCAGCATTTTTAAGCTGCATCGCAACCGCATATGAGGTTGCACCGGTCTGTGCCGCCATTTTCAGTTCACCCGGATGCGCCTTCGTATAATCATAAAGCTCCTGCAGCGTATTGATGCCCAGGCTTGCGTTTACCGTAACCACGTTTCCGACATTCATCCCAGCAATACCGGCAAAGTCGTATGCATCAAAGCCATAATCGGTCGTCCCACACATCTCATTGACAACAAAGGCAGAATGATAGAACAGTATGCTGCTGCCATCCGGTTCTGCATCCCTCACCTGACGTGTACCCGTCGCGCCGCCGTTACCATTGACATTAGCTACGACAAAGGTAGCCGGCAATTTTTCGGAAAGAATCTGGGCAAACAGCCGGGCATTAAAATCAGTATCACCACCGGCACTCGCCGGTACTACAATCTCTACGGTTTTCGGCCATTTTACATCGGCCACGGTTTCAGAGCCGCTGTTGCCGGCTGCCGCATTGTCTGCACTCCCGGCACTGCCGCTGGTGCTGCTGTTACCACAGGCCATCAAAGATCCAGCCAATACCATTGCTATTGCTAAACTAACCACTTTTTTAAACATAATACATTCCTCCTTTATTTGGGTCCTTACGTAATCGGGGCCGGATTAAAAATACACAGATCATTATAAAGCTTATATTTTTCAGCATACGGCTGTTTTCTGCCGCTGGCCACATCAATAATCTCATGAAACAATAGTGTTCCGATGGTTTCAATCGTTTCTTCACCGGTCGCAATCGGCCCGGCATTAATATCAATCAAATCCGGCCACTGCTCCTTCATATCATTGCGGGAACAAACTTTAATAACCGGCGCAACCGCCAGACCATAAGGCGTTCCCCGACCGGTCATGAACACCTGAACACCGATTCCGGAAGCTAACTGGCAGGGTCCGCAGACAATGTCACTGGCGGGAGTTGCCGCATAAATAAGACCTTTTTTGCCGGGCTTTTCAGCGGGTGACAATACTTCGACAATCGGTGATACCCCGGACTTGGCAATGGACCCCATTGCTTTTTCAACGATATTTGCCAAGCCACCTTTTTTGTTGCCGGGCGTCGGATTGGCACTGCGGTCAACCTCACCGGCATCCAGATATTTATCATACCATCTCATTTCCGCCGCTAACTTTTTACCGACCTCTTCATTCACGCAGCGCTGACCTAACAAATATACACCATCACGAACCTCTGTTACTTCCGAGAACATAACCGTCGCGCCGCCTTTGACCAACATATCCGATGCATAACCGGCCGACGGATTCGCGGTAACGCCGGAAAAAGCATCACTGCCGCCGCACTGCAGGCCAACCAGTAATTCAGACAACGGCAGGGGTTCACGTCTTCTTTTATTTAGAATCTTCAGTTTTGCTTCGGCCATATCCATCAGAGCCGAAACCATCGCATCAAAGCCTTTTAAATCCTGTAATACAATGACATTCTCCGGTGTGATGTCCGCCGCTTCACAAAGCATATCAACGGTAAACTTCTCACATCCCAGACCAACGACCATTAGCTGACCGCCAAAATTCGGATGCTTGGATAAATTACGCAGGGCGCGAATCGGCACCTTTGCTTCCGGAGCATTGATTGCCACCCCGCAGCCGTATGCATGATTGAGCGGTACAATATCATCCACATGGGGATATTTTGGCAACAGTTCTGTTTTCATGCGCGCAACGGCAACATTTAAAACACCGGTAACACATTGGACGGTCGTACTGATACCCAGAATGTTTCTGGTGCCGGCCGGGCCGCCCCAGGGATTTTTATAACCTTCCCAGGTTGTTTCCGGCGGTTCTGGCAAATCAGTAAGCAGGTTTGTGGCAAATTCCATTTCGTCTACATCGGGCGGCGTCGGCAGTTCCAGCATATGCTCATTAATCCAGTCGCCCTGGTTAATCGGATCAATCGCATAACCTAAAATCACACCATAGCGAATAATCGCACCACCGCCAGGAATATCCGTTAAGGCAATTTTATGTGCCTGTGGAATATTCTGATGGGCTATGACCTCTGGCATGACCTCTGTTCCTGCTTTAATTTCTTCCACCGCAATCGCTACATTATCCTGATCTTTGATTTTAATGTACAGCGGTTTTTTCAAAGCATCCCCTCCTTGTAATATGACTTGTTTTGCAGCTATATTTGTGTATTCATCATATAATGATTTCTCTAATAAAGTAAAATACCGATTAACTAGAGTACTCTAACTTAAAGTTATAATTCATTTCATAAATATGGTCGATTGGCTGCATACGAGGGCTTCCAGATGATAAAATTCTTCCACAAAAATAAATTCTCATGATTCTCTCATTTTTTCATATATTTTAGTAATCTACTTATCTTGCCGGAGAACCAACATGACACTTCCTTTTCAGCTATCCCCTAAAAAACGTGCGTTTCTGGCCGGTACCATCCTTCTGACAGGTACCGGCTTTCTGTGCCGTGTACTGGGCTTTTTCTACCGTATCTTCCTTTCCCGTACCATTGGCGCGGAAGGCCTTGGGCTTTACAATATGATCCATCCGATTTACGGTATCTGCTTCGCCCTGTGTGCCGGTTCCATACAGACAGCTTTATCTCAATACATAGCCTCCCACATGAACCGTGGGCGGTCGATCTTCCGTACAGGACTCTGTATCTCGATGGCGATGTCTTTTATTTTGGCCTTCCTGATTTGCCAGAATGCCGAATTTCTGGCCACGCATATCCTGATGGAACCGCGGTGCATCGAGTATCTGCCGCTGATGGGAATTTCCGTTCCATTTGCTGCCTTTAATGCCTGTGTTAACGGATATTATTATGGTTCTCAGAATGCCAAAATACCGGCTTTCTCCCAAGTGGTTGAGCAGGTGCTGCGGATGAGCCTGGTCTTTCTCATTGCCAAATACTGGGTTGAGGCAGGAAATGTTATTACCGTTCAACTGGCTGTATTCGGCCATCTGGCCGGAGAAGCTGCCGCAGCGGTATTCGCATTTCTCTGTCTCAGTATATGTCCGCCGCAGCCGCGTCGTAAATTGCCGGATGATGTATCCGTCGATGAACTGACCTCCCGGCATCTCCACAACGTTGCCGCGCCGCTGATCATGCTGGCCCTTCCGCTGATGGGTAACCGCCTGGTGCTCAATATTCTGGCCAGTGCCGAATCGATCTGGATCCCCAGCCGCCTTCAGATGTCAGGACTGACCAACTCCGAAGCACTGGCGGTCTATGGTGTGCTGACCGGTATGGCACTGCCCTTTATCCTGTTCCCTTCCGCAATCACCAATTCCATGGCGGTCCTGCTGCTGCCATCCGTGGCTCAGGCACAGGCCGAAGGCAACCAGAGCAGCATCGCCTCAAGCATCTCGATATCGCTTCGCTACAGCCTGTATATGGGGATATTATGTATCGGTATCTTCACACTGTTCGGCAATGCACTCGGAAACAGCGTCTTTCACGATTCAAGTGCCGGTTACTATATCGAAGTTCTGGCATGGCTGTGCCCGTTTCTCTATCTTGCCACCACCATGGGCAGTATCCTCAACGGCCTGGGCAAAACAAAGACCACCTTTTTCCACAATATCGGTGCCATGCTGCTGCGCCTCGCCTTTGTCATCTTTGTTATTCCGGAATTTGGTATCCTGGCTTATTTATGGGGCATGCTGGTCAGTGAAACAGTACTGGCACTGCTGCACCTCTGGTCACTGAAGAAGATGACCGCGATTCCATGGAACGCCTGGGAAATGATTGTCAAACCTGCAATCCTGCTTTTGATTTCGATCGGTATTTATTATTTCCTGCGCGGAATCATCCACCTTTCATCGATTCTGCCTCTATTTCTGGAGACTGCGACCTGGATTCTGGTGATCAGTTTTATTTACTGTGGCCTGCTGCTGATGTTTCACTTTGGAAAAAGCGGCCGGGGATGTCCGTGATAAAATAAGCAGCGTATCTGCTGCAACAGCTGCTTATATTGCTTTAAAATGAGGCTGTTACCCCAATGACATTTCAATGATTATGGTAACAGCCCTGTTTTCTACTTTTTAAACTTCCTGCACAACCCACGCACGGGCTTTTTCCTGCTCTTTTACCATCCGGTAATAGTGATCGCCCAGTTCCATAAGGGTCTGATGATTGCCGATTTCCTCGATCCCGCCATTATTCAGCAAAATGATTTGATCAGCGTTTACAAAGGGAATGGCACTATTCATCAACAAACTCATACAGAGAACTCATACAGAGAACTCATACAGCGATTTTCACAAAGTGATTGACAAATGATACAGGAACCATCATAATAAGGGAACAAAATCTAAGAGCTTTTCTTTCTGAAAGGCTCTTCAAGACTCCATTGAGTCATATTGGCCGGTTCGGCTGAAATCTCACAGAATCTTAAAATCAGACAGAAAGCAGGTGATGCCTTTGCATGTGGCAGAGGATATTTCATGATCGCAATTTGGAGTATTTTTTGTAGCGTTATTTATTGAAAAACCCTTGTAACCAGAGCGAATTTTTTCTATAATGGAGGTATCAATTTGAGAAAAGAACCAGAAGTAAAAACACTGAATGACCTGACGCTGCTAGACCGCTTTCTGTTTGCGGAAGCGATGGACGATCCGCTTATTAACCAGCTGTTGCTGGAGATCATCTTTGGGCAGGAAATAACTATCGTAGGCCGAACGCAGACTGAGAAAGAATTCCGCAAAGCCCCATCGGTGAAATCAATCCGGGTGGATGTTTTTTCGACGGACGAAGAGGGAAATGTTTACGATTCGGAGGTACAGAAGAAGGATGTGGGAGATCTGCCAAAACGAAGCAGGAAGTATCAGTCAATGATTGATGCAATTATGCTGCCACCGGGAACTATAGACTATAATCAGCTGAAGAACTGTTATATTATTATGATCGGTCCGTTTGATATCCTGAAACGAGGAAGTTATCAATACACCTTTCAGATGAGATGTGACGAATATCCTGAGTGTAGTCTGGAGGATGGCGGTTTCCGTATTTTCCTGAATACCAGAGGCAGTGATGAAGATTCTGCCAGTCCGGAGTTAATTGAACTTTTGCATTATATTGAATCAGTCAACGGTTATGAACGGCCGCGTATCAAGGGAGATAAACTAAAGCAGCTCCACAGTCGGGTTCAGACGATCAGGGAAAGTGAAGAGATTGGAGGGAAGTGGATGCAGTTATGGGAAGAGAAGCTGCGTGAACAGATGGAAGCACGGGCACAAGGAAAAACAGAAGGAAAAGCGGAAGGCGAAAAACTACAAATTATTTATCAGATCCGTAAAAAGATAATGAAAAACATTGCTCCGGAAGCAATTGCGGATGCACTGGAAGACGAACTGGAGAATATCCTGCCTCTTTATGAAGTGATAAAGGCTGATCCGGAATTATCTGATGAAGAGGTATATCAGATCGTATATGCCGTCAATCCGGCAAAATAATCTGCTCCTATTCCAATAATCGGGTAGGAGGCTAACCATTAGTTGATTAGCCGACCTCCCACACCACCTGGCATACCGTCCGGTACCAAGGCGGTTCCTTAGTTTTCACAGATTTTCAGATAATAGTCCAACATGGATATGTATCCTAGCTGG
>JBOFYZ010000043.1:0-4300 GCA_051654925.1 Lachnospiraceae bacterium
AAACGGGGCCACCTGCGTAGGAACCGCCACCAATACCATTATTCTTTGTCAATTGTAGCTGTGAACCAACGGTATTGTCTTTAGTCCGAGAAACATAATCACTATTTAATTGAGTAAGCTGATTCTGTAATGCGTAGGCCACCGCCGCCGAAACTGGCAGACCCGAATTATTTGTAACTGCATTGTTTACGATCATTCCCATCGTCAATATACCGGTTTTAAAATTGTTGAAATCTTCTATAAATTTTTTCACTTTCCCAACAACAGTTTTAGTTTTATCACCGGCTGCTGGTACCGGAAATTCTGTCGTGATGGTATCAAGTGATCCAACCTTCGTTTCAGCCACATCACCACCCGTTACATCAACCTTTGTTGTATTCAGTGTCGTAATATTCGTTTGGAGTGTTATGTACCACCCTTTGAAATCAACGATAAATTTGCGTATCTTGCCAAAAAAAGCACCTACGCTCTCCCCCGCTTCCGGTGCTGGAAATTCCTCCGCAGTCTCTTCCAGTGCCCCGATAATGGTATTGGAGATGTCACCACCAGCCGAATCGGCTTTCTCTGCCAGTATCCGATCAATCTCACTCGCGTTATGATTCAGATCATCTACCGACACATATTCATTGCCTTCTGGCATTTTCAATTCATAATGTTCTGTTAACTTCATATACCCACCGTCCTTATCTCTTCCCAGGTATACGCCGCAGCGGCCGACCATGTCAACTTTTGCACATCATCCCAGGTATTATAGACATACTCATATTCAACCGCCAAATGCGCCGGTTTGATCTCTTCTATTGTCAACCGTAAGTCTGCCATATTTGCAGGAATGCCGAGCATCCCAACAAATTTAATAGTAAAAATGCTGTTGGGGTTACCTTCGGACACTTCCACATCTCCGTTGGAATACCGGCTTGCCACATCCTGAATCATAGCTTTCGTTGTGGTTCCCGCTCCTGACAGTTTTGCAGTGATACGTTCTATGCGAAAGGCATCTGTTTTCTTGATATTGATGTCCAGACCGAAAATAGCCTCATAGCGGGCTAGCATAGCAGACGCTGTTGTAATAAAACACTCTGAGATCGCATCGCTCAATTGATCTTCCAGCTGTTCTGTTTTTTGAGACAGGATGTTTTGCAATAACTGCATGGTCTCGTTGTGTTCGTAGTAATCAGGCAACAGCTTGATTAATTCCATCCGCTACACCTCCGTTATGCTTAATGTCCCAAGCACAGGGATCGCCTTTTCTCCAATAACTACATTCGCATGAGCATTGTCAACCATAAGGTTTTCGTAATCCAGTACGCCGTCTGCCGCAAGAAGCAAGCTGCCAATCTTAGCAAGGCTGACACGGTATTCCGCAAAGACCAAACTTTTGAGATAATCAATCAAAGCCTCTTTAAATGCAGTTATAATCGTATCCAAAGACTTTGTGCCGTCCATCTGTAGGACTGCAGACACATTAATTTCCGTTTCTTCCGGACTACTGACAGTTACATCTGCACCGATTGGCCGCACCGTCTCTATGTATTCCGCTACGGTAGATTCCATGGACGGATCCGCTTCTTTGCTATTATTGACTATCAACACGGTCACAGTTCCCGGCCCGTTATCAAGCGGAAACACTTTTACAGCTCCGACACCAGATACCTCCAACGCCCATTGCTGATAATGATAAGCGTTTCCGGATGTTGCCGGCAGTTGCACCCGCAAATAAAACCGTTGCCGTAAAGCATCATCCGTCTCTTCATCAGTTCCGGCAGTAATGATCTCAGAAAGCTCTGCACTGATTCCACTGATATTGGATATTACCTCCATCGTGCCACTGTATTGGTTCCCGATCTCCCCAACCGTCTCGCACTCCACCGCATAGATACTTTCCGATAGCAGGGTCGTTACGGCATAAACAAGGCCACTAATCCCCCATCTGGTGCCGATATCTACGGGAGCGGATGTAATCATTTCACGAATTGCAGCTGTTGCTGGCTTCCTGGTAAGACCATAGGCTGACACGGCCAAATCAAGATATTCCCCCACCGCAGTGTCCGCAAATACAAGGTCAAGGAAATTTGTTAACTGAAAGGTTTGTTGCGTCAAGAAATACGCACAAGGAGACAAAGCATCATAGATAATGCTGCCTTCCCGCTTATCTACATTGCTTGGCACACGATCTAGCATTGCTTGCAGCAGTTCTTCATAGGTAGTACTCACACCGTCACCTCCGTTTCTATATCAAAATCTCCATAAATACTGTGCACATCAAAGGTGCATGTGCAATGATCTTCGATAAACTCAAACTCAAAGCCGTCAATTTCTAATATCCTGTCATCCTTTTCAAGAGCCTCCACAATCATCCGCTTCATTTCTGCCCGCACGTAAGGTCGTTCCTCGCCAATCAGCTGCCTCCAGGCAATTCCATAGCTAAAACTATATATCGGATATTCAAACTGTTCCGTTGCAAGTACCTTATAAATGGATTGCTTGAGGGCTTCCAATTTATCTACGAATCCCTCTATCTTTGTTTCTGTCAGTTTATACGTCCTGGTCTCATAGATCTGCCTTTCCAGGACTAAATCCGTGCTAATCGCAGCCATTAAATCCCCCCTGTCTGATATGGCTTGCCGACAATCTCCAGTATGTAATACTGACGGCCGCCGTCATTTCTTAGCAGCCGTACTTTATCGCCGGAGGTCAACTTGCTCACCATATTGCCGGTAATCAGCTCCATTGGTACTGGCAACCGTTCATTTATGATAACTACACTTCCGTTGTACGTACCAAGCATTAACGCCGCTGGCTTTCGGTTATTCATATAATTATTCACTATTGTTTTTACTACGTTAAACAGTTCATTCGCCCCCGCATCAGCCATCTGTCATCACCTCCACTGTCATTGTGTGTATGGGCAGAAAATCATGAGTCGCTTTCTTAACAATCAGCCTGCGATTCAGGGAAATATCGGCAATACTTCCATAGACGCTGTTTCCCGCTCTTACCGTTAGATCGCCGAGACAGGTAAGCTTGAGCGTTTCAGCCTCATGATTATAAAGCTTTAGTAGGTTATTTGCCCGCTCCTGTGCCTGTGCGGCATTATCAATGTCGGATGAAGTCTCAAAGTACTGGAGTAAACCATATCGATTCACAGACTCCTGATCGACTGCCGCCCCCACGTCCTGCTGACCAGTCTCTTCATTTTCCCAGCCAACCTTTATCCTGTTGTAGAATTCATCGTCTATGGACTTCTCCCATGAGTAACTGGTCACAAGACTGCTATCACCGAGTACCAAAGGCAATTGCAGGTTGCGCATATTCCAAAGGCAAATCAAACCATATTCGTCCCTCAAGCAGTATTTGTCCTGCGTTCCGATGAGCGTATCTGACGCCGCCTCATAGATCATGTCAAGCCACGTTTTACTGTCCTCTGCCTTTGTCTCCAGTTCAAAGCCAGGATTCTCCAGTGTACCAGGCTTCAATGATAAAAATGTGCACATCTTCTGTGTTAAAGTGCTTAGCGTATCACCCTGCAACACGATGATTTCCTTTGCTTTGCCATACCTGAGCTGGTCATAAGCCTTTATCTTAATAATCCCGGTTTCGTCTCCGGATACCTTGAAAATCGTGCCAAAGAAAATGCCATCCTGCTGATCGTTTAGAGTCAGCCGAATGACATCTCCATTTTGCAGTGTCAGCCCATCGCTGATATAAGACACCTCTAAACTGCTGGCACCATCGTTTAATGTATCCACCCACGAAACCCCTTTACACATGCCTGATATGTCATAGATGTAGCCACCGGTTTCAACTAATACTTCCATAACGCCACCTCATTCCGGGATCGTGAATACTTGCCCCGGGTAAATCAGATTCGGATTCTTAATTAACCCGGAGTTCGCTTCGTATATCTTCGTGTACATAGCACCATTCCCGTAATATTTCTTCGCGATCCCCCAGAGGGTGTCACCGGAAACTACTGTGTGTGTCTTATTTTCCGTTACCGCCGGATTCTCCGGCTGCGCAGTATCCTCCTGGGCAACCGTAGTTTCCTCCTGTATGACAGCCACATAACGTTTGCCTACGCCTTTGTATTCCAGCAACTTCAATGTTATGTACTTATCACCCTCTTCTCCGGCTTTCTCTATAACCTCAACGCTTTGTATCAGTACACTTACGCTGATGTCATCCGTAATTCCGTTGGATGCGATAAAGCGGATCGACTTTTTGTTCTTCTGGGCTTTACGGAACATTTTCTCGTAGTGATCCGCGTCCTTAAAACTGCCTGACGTTTCCACGTAATGGT
>JBOFYZ010000044.1:0-2351 GCA_051654925.1 Lachnospiraceae bacterium
AGAGCCGGGATAGTTTTCTGGCTTTAGCGGATCGGATTATTGAAAATAATGGAACGGTGGACGATATCCGCCGTCAGATAAAAGCGATATTACAGGCAGAAGGGCAGCGAACATGAGATTTGTAAGTATAGCCAGCGGAAGCAGCGGCAATTGTATTTATGTCGGTTCCGAATGCAGCCATATCCTGGTTGATGCCGGGATCAGCAACAAGAGAATGGTACAGGGTCTGAATGAAATCGGCCTGAAAGGTTGTGAGATTCAGGGCATTGTGATTACCCATGAGCACTCCGATCATACCAAGGGACTGGGGGTAATGGCAAGAAAGTACGGTGTGCCGATTTATGCAACCAGAGAGACCCTGGAGGAAATTCAGGGGATGTCATACCTTGGCAAATTTCCCGAAGGTCTGTTTCAGGAAATCAAACCAGATGTAACATTTAAAGTCGGTGATCTGGACATTCAGCCATTTGCCATTGATCACGATGCAGCCAATCCGGTTGCATACCGGATTCAGAATGATAAGAAAAGTGTGGCAGTGGCAACCGATATGGGACATTTTAACCAATACATCATTGATCATCTGCAGGGATTGGATGCACTGCTGCTGGAAGCCAATCATGATGTCAATATGCTTGAAACGGGACCGTATCCTTATCATTTAAAGCGTCGTATACTGAGCGATCACGGCCATCTGTCCAATGAGAATGCCGGCCGGCTGCTGAATTATATTCTGCATGATAATATCAGGCATATCATGCTGGGGCATTTGAGCAAAGAGAATAACTATGAGGAACTGGCTTACGAGACAGTGAAACTGGAGATTGACCAGGGAGAGACCTGCTATAAGGCATCGGACTTCCCGATCGGAGTAGCAAAGCGGGATACCATGTCCCAGATAATCAATTTATAGTGTAAGGAAAAGAAAGGCGGAGACGATTATGAACAAAGTCATTATTACTGTACTGGGAAAAGATACAGTAGGAATCATTGCAAAGGTATGTACATATTTGGCAGAAAATCAGGTGAATATCCTGGATATTTCCCAGACCATCGTACAGGAATATTTCAATATGATGATGATCGTGGATATGGAAAAGACCAATACTCCATTTGAGCAGATCTGTGATGAACTGGAACACCTGGGTGAAGTTATCGGCGTAAGCATCAAATGCCAGCGGGAAGAAATCTTCACAAAAATGCACCGGATCTGATCCCAAAGAAAGGCGGAAAAAACCATATGCTAAATATGTTTGAAGTAATCGAAACAAATAACATGATCGAGCATGAGAAGCTGGATGTCCGTACCATTACCATGGGTATCAGCCTTCTTGATTGCTGTGATCAGGATTTGACACAATTAAATGAAAAAATCTACCGGAAGATAACTACCCGCGCCAAAGATCTGGTAGCAACCGGCGAAGCTATTTCAAGAGACTTCGGGATTCCGATTGTCAATAAAAGAATTTCAGTAACTCCGATTGCACTGGTTGGCGGCTGTGCGTGCAAATGTCCGGAGGATTTTGTTACCATTGCAAAGACCCTCGATCGTGCTGCGAAAACGGTCGGAGTGAATTTTATCGGCGGATACTCCGCGCTGGTATCCAAGGGAATGACTCCGGCAGAGGAGAATCTGATCCGCTCAATCCCGGAAGCCCTGGCTGTGACCGAACGGGTATGTAGTTCCGTCAATGTCGGATCAACCAAAACCGGCCTGAATATGGATGCAGTTAAACTGATGGGTGAAATAGTCATCGAGACCGCCAAAGCGACCAAAGACAGAGATTCCCTTGGCTGTGCCAAGCTGGTAGTGTTCTGCAATGCCCCTGACGATAACCCGTTTATGGCAGGAGCTTTCCATGGCGTGACCGAAGCAGATACCATTATTAATGTTGGTGTCAGTGGCCCAGGAGTTGTAAAAGTAGCGATAGAGAAAGCCCGGGGCGAGAATTTCGAGGTACTTTGCGAGACAATCAAGAAAACGGCATTCAAGATTACAAGAGTAGGTCAGCTGGTGGCTCAGGAAGCCTCCAAGCGCCTTGGTATTCCGTTTGGTATTATCGACCTGTCACTGGCTCCGACCCCGGCGGTGGGAGATAGTGTAGCAGAGATTCTGGAAGAGATTGGCCTGGAACGTGTCGGTGCGCCTGGAACGACCGCAGCACTGGCGATGTTAAATGACCAGGTAAAAAAGGGTGGAGTCATGGCCTCTTCCTATGTCGGCGGCCTTAGCGGTGCCTTTATTCCGGTCAGTGAAGATCAGGGGATGATTGATGCTGTATCGATGGGTGCGCTGACATTAGAAAAACTTGAAGCAATGACCTGTGTCTGCTCTGTTGGTCTTGACATGATTG
>JBOFYZ010000045.1:0-1893 GCA_051654925.1 Lachnospiraceae bacterium
CAATATTATTTCGTTCCAAGATTTTCATATAGGATATCCCTTCATGCACCCTGACAAGGGTCGGAATCAAGTTATCAAAAGTTTTTTCTCTGAATAATGATTCCAGCGCCAGCATACGACCATAAAATACCGAATTTAATGGCATCCTGCCTTTTGTGGACATATGAGCACGTTTCTGAATCTCATCTCCCAGGGATAAAGAATCCCCGGTTGCTGCCAGCAATCCCCATGAACCACCAATATCGATGAGCCGGTGATCAACAATTTTTTCATGGGGTTCCTGATTGCTGCACATTCCTGGCAGGGGCACTACTAAGTCATGTTCAGAATATCCTATCGTTTCAAAATGAACCCATGCGATACAGTGCCTAACCGTGGCATGTAAATGATGGGCTCGAATATCATCCTTGGTTTCAATTGACGGCAGACATTCCAACACGCTAGCAAAGAGAAGCAGGCTTTCTTTTTTCTTATCTGACCGCCATAAGGAAACAGCAGCATCTGCCATCAAACCAACCCTTATTTTTATTTGGGGCTTTGATTGTCCGGTAGTTTCCGTACCTTTTTGGAAAAAAACGGCTGACTCTGACCAGTTGTTCAATTTAGCAAAAGCAATGCCCATATACCGGCAGGCAAAGACATAATCCACACTACCCAAATCAGGCAAGAGCAAGGCTTTCTGGAAAAAATGTACCGCATCTGAATAACGTTCTATGTGAAACAGTACCTTGGCGCGCTGGTTGCTCAAAGTAGCATCGTCGTTAAATTCCTTATCCGCTTCATCCAGTACAGATAAAGCCGCATCGACTGAATGCTCATATTCATCATAAATAGTTGAAATATTGGACAAGCAAGCTTTATAGAGTCTTCTTGCCCCCCACTTGCGGGCTTTCGTTTCTGTAAGTCGGAGTATATGTAGCGCTTTCTGAATATCCAGGGAACTGCCTTTTTCTTCTTTCCAGCAAGACTGGTTAATTAAAACATTCGAAAAATCAGTATCAATGTCACAAACAGCAAGCAGCCTGTTTCTTTTATTTTCTTCAAGGAGGTCAAGCGAAGTAACAAGCTCAAGGAGATCATCCAGCCCATTGACTCTAATTGCCTGATGAGAAAATAGAACCGTTACCGGATCGTTTGTATCAATAGAATTTGCACCGGGATAAGGGGAAAAAGACACGTTATCTACGACACCACTGTCCAGGGCGTCCATCATAGAACTTAGCAATCTGACCACAGTTAATGACGGAATATGTACCCTTATATTAGCTAATATGCTGCCATAGGCCATTAAGGCTGAGAGATACTTCTGCTCTTCAAACGTAATTGAAGCAACAATTCCTTCTATTCTAAAAATACTTGCCAATATCTTCGTTTCTTGTGACGAAGGCGCAAGAAGTTTGAATTGAAGTAAACGAAGCAGCAGTTCTGTCATTGCTTCATCATCAATAATCATTTGGCCCGGTTTCAAAGCCACCTCTGTAAACCAGGACATTGAGTCACGAATGTAACTCAAATGTTTATCACTCTCTCGAATAAGCTGGCTTGCCAGAGAAATAAGTATCGTTTTTTCTTTCGCCAAGAATGCGTGCAGGAATGCATTCGCCACATCGTACTGGTTGAGTTCTTTTTCATTAACAATACTGTGCGCAATTTTGATATGAACGGCGTTAATCTCGTCTTCAGGCAAAGTATCGTTGGCTGCTCCGGCCAACAACGGGGATACTCGATAAAGGTCGCTGCCTTCCTTTTCAATCCAGGGGCCAACGAGCGTATCAAAAATTTCCCCAGGCAATCGAATGGGAGGCGGTGCTCCCGCAATGGCGGTAACAATATTACGCCGGAAAGACCCTGAAACGAGACTGAGCCTGTAAGCTAAAACTCTGGCAGCATCAG
>JBOFYZ010000046.1:0-1757 GCA_051654925.1 Lachnospiraceae bacterium
GATGCGCTAAGTGCATTTTCCAGCGGGAAAAGCGCACGCTGAGCAACAAAGTCGCCCTTCTCATCGAACACTATCACACCATCGAGCCAGTCTTGTTTCAGCTCTTCATCAAGAAACCGATCGGTATTTTCAGACGTAACGGTGTGATTCAGCAACAAAGCATTGCCGATAAGACGTACCTGATACCCCATCGCATCCAGACTGGTTTCGAAACGCTCGGCTTCCAATAAAATAGTATTCCGCAGAATACGGGCAGCCTCACCCATAATATATGTATATTGATAATAAAGATGCCCGGCAAGAATTGCCGTTTGCACAAAAATAAACAGCAGAAGTAAACCCCGCTTTGCGGCCAGGCTAAGATGGCCACAGTAGGAGGCAATTTTTCCGTACGGCACGCGCTTTCCTGATCAATAGGGCTAATTGTAGAGACAATTGGTCTGTAATACATTCACTGAAACTATTTATTCAGCTGATATTTGCTTCTCATTACCGGATATATTTCGTCTGTTCTGATGATATTCCCAACGCGCCGTTAAGATTTCTTTTTGTTCATGGGTCATATTACCGGTCACAGCAGCAAGTGAAATATAGGTGCCGTTGGTTTCCATCATCACCATACTTCTGGCAATAAAATCTAACCCTGTGAAAGTAAAGGCACTGTCAAATTTTGAAGGCGATATACTGGCCATACAGATGGTTTCCTAATGAAAGATTCACATAATGTTTCAAATTATTACCATTACACTCAAAATACTCAACACACACAAAAGCAGAGTTAAACGCTGAGCCATGATAAAAAACATCATCAATCTAAAAACAGAAACCTGATAGTGAAGATGAAAGCATTAGTACCGAGAGTAAACACAGTTTTTTACGTCAATCATTGCCTATCGTTTAATGATTTAGCATTTTTCATTAGTCACAATTATTCTCTCCCGTCATTTTTAATGCCTATTTTTACCGCATGATTTTATTCAACTATTTAATTACGGCTGCGCATTGTGGCGAGACATGCCCCAGGCCTGCGGCTTTGTAAAGGTTCGGGGTATGCAAAACACACCCACACTGCTCATGTCAGATAAGCGCGTCGCCCCCTGACGGGTCTTTTGCCCATCTCATATGGAAGCGGGAAAGCACCCGACAAAAAAATCTGATCCGGGTGCATCCATTTTGGCTTTTGCATCGTCTCTCCAGTAAACCCCCACCGCTACTGGAGTCCTCATGAAATATAAGTACCTGATCCTTTCAATGCTGTTACCCGGTTTTACGGCTTTTTCTGCCTCACCGCTTACCGATCCTTCCATTCAGCACCAGCCTCAGGATGGCGTCATTAAGGTCTATGGACCGGGCGGTCCGCACTCTGCGTTACAAAAAGCCGCCAGCGCCTGGTCGAAACAATCGGGCGTTAACGTTGCGATCATCTATGGACCGGAAAGCAAATGGAGCAAAGAGGCGCAGCACGATGCCGATCTCATTTTCGGCTCTTCCCAGCAGTCGATGACCGCTTTTCTGGAAACGTATGCCTTTATTCAAAGTAAGGATGTACAGCCCCTCTATTTACAGCGTTCGGTAATTGCGGTGAAACCGGGAAATCCTAAAGGCATCAAGGGAATTAACGATCTACTGAAAAAAGACGTTGGCATTGTGGTCACCGAAGGTGCAGGGGTCTACAACACCTCCGGAACCGGAGTCTGGGAGGATATTGCCGGGCGTACCGGTCAGCTTGCCGATATCAAAAACATCCGCGGCAAAAT
>JBOFYZ010000047.1:0-1569 GCA_051654925.1 Lachnospiraceae bacterium
CACTGCCATAAGCACTTGATGCTGTAACCGCCATCTTGTCAGACAATTCTGTTAGATCAGATACTTCAAGACTCATGGAATTCAGTCCATTAGCCGCCAGCTGGCAAGCATAATCAAGGTCTAAGTTACCAGCCGACGCCAAAGCCAAAACCCGAGGTAATGCATCATATATCTGCTGAACATCATAGCCAGCCATAGCCAAGTTATTAATGGCTGCCGCAGCTTCCGAAGCAGTGAATTTAGTTTCTGCCCCCATCTGCTTTGCCAAGTCGCTCAATGTGTCCATAGTGTTAACTGACTGACCATCAAGCTCTGACATCGAGTCCTTTGTTAATCCCATGGTAGCCTGAACTTGAGACATAGAAGACTCGAAATCGGCCGCTGTTTTTACTGCCGCTGTACCTAACGCAACAATCCCCGCTGATGCAATGGAAAGTGTTTTACCCGCTTTTGCCATACTATCGCCAGTGGCCACCATCTTGCCGCCGAGCTTTTCCATGCTTTCGCCAAGTTGATATGTAGAGGACTGCATAGCAGTTAGCTTGATGGTTACTTCTTTAAGTTGATTTTCATATGAGCCTAATTCACCAGTAGCTTTAACAAGTTCATTCTGCGCCTTAATAAGAGCATCTTTTTGAGCCTGGGTAGCATTCTCATTACCTTCAACTTCTTTGCGGCAAGCCTCGTACTCTTCTGTCGCCAGTGCAACTTTTTTATTCTGCGCCTCTATAACACTTGTCAGGCCTGTTTGCTTAGCTTTAAGTTTATCAACTTCAGAACCGCTACTGCCCATTACTTTGAGGTGAGACTTCATTTCCGTCATAGAGGTTTTAATCTGCTGATTAACACCCTTCATGCCGGAAGCAAAAGTGCTGCTATCCAAGCCAAGCTCAATTATCATTTGTCCTAAAGGCTCATTCGCCATATGCTCACCTCCCGGTAAAAATAGAGAAAGGACTAACCATTAAGTCAGCCCCTTCTCTTGCTTCATATAATCTACTAGGTCTATCCGTTTTTCCTTCTTCGCTTTGTCGCAGACAACCTCGACCAGGGTTTCAAAGTCGGCATCGTTGATATCGTTCAAAGTCCACCCGGCTTTAATAAGTTGTCTGCATAGGTTATAGTATTGTTCCTTCGCCTCCTCAGGCGTTATTCTTCCCCCGTCTCGGCATCCTCTTTATCTGTGCCCAAAACAGAACTGATGATACCATCAAGAACAGGTATTATCTCTTCATTTCCTAACCCTTTTAGGATTGCTTCGGAGGTCACTTCTGGGCTCTCAAACAAATTGGCCGTGTACTCCACACGTGCCCTGACAACCTCAGCATTAGTTTTCAGCTTGATTATCTCATCCTGATGGTTAAAGGTTGTCAGCAAGTCATACCCTGTCACCTTGTTGTTTGTGTATGTTATCGCCTTGCCTTTATCATCAGTCAGCGTCAGTGTTACTTTTCCCATTATGTAAACCTCCTTATACGCCAGTTCTCAGCACAGCAGCCGCAAAACTTGCAGCATCCGTTTCTGTGCCGAGGAATTTTGCCATAACATTGCCCTTAGCGTCCGGGAATG
>JBOFYZ010000048.1:0-68181 GCA_051654925.1 Lachnospiraceae bacterium
GCTCCTGTGGCCCCAGTGGCTCCGGTTGCTCCAGTTGCTCCAGTTGCTCCGGTTGCTCCGGTCGCTCCGGTTTCTCCATCGGCTCCAGTCGCTCCTGTCGCTCCTGTGGCTCCTGTTTCTCCATCGGCTCCAGTCGCTCCAGTGGCCCCAGTGGCTCCGGTTGCTCCAGTTGCTCCGGTTGCTCCGGTCGCTCCGGTTTCTCCATCGGCTCCAGTCGCTCCGGTCGCTCCGGTCGCTCCTGTGGCTCCTGTTTCTCCGGCTCCGGTCGCCCCGGTGGCTCCAGTCGCTCCGGTTACTCCTGTAGCTCCGGTTGCTCCTGTGGCTCCGGTAGGTCCGGTTTCTCCGGCTCCGGTCGCTCCTGTGGCTCCTGTTACTCCTGTGGCTCCGGTTGCTCCTGTGGCTCCGGTCGCTCCTGTGGCTCCGGTCGCTCCGGTTTCTCCGGCTCCGGTCGCTCCTGTGGCTCCGGTCGCTCCGGTTGCCCCAGTGGCTCCGGCTGCTCCAGTGGCTCCGGTAGGACCAGTAGCCCCGTTACGTCCAGTTGCTCCGGTAGGTCCAGTTGGACCGGTCGGCCCTGCTGTTCCTGTTGGGCCGGTTGCTCCCCTTGGACCCGTTGCCCCGGTTGCTCCCGTTGGACCAGTCGGACCTTGAACACCAATTGGACCTTGAGCACCAATTGGCCCCTGTGGGCCAGTTGCTCCATTTGCTCCGGTTGCTCCCACCGGTCCTTGGGCTCCCTGCGGACCTGCTACTCCGGGTCGCCCCTGTGGCCCCATTGGTCCCTGTGGGCCGGTTGCTCCAGTTTCTCCCGAACCGCCTCTCGGACCGCGCGGACCAGTTGGACCAGTCGGTCCTTGACGGCAGCACCGCGGTCTACAGGATCCACATTCATCGCCTCTCCAGTTTTCCGGGCATCTATTATTTCCATTTGAACGAGAAGAATTATTACCATTATTGTAACAATTGCTCATGATTTCACATCCTTATATATTTTTTTCATATCAGTAGGTATTCCTACTAGAGTATCATATGCAGTACAACCTGGAATTGTCCTCGAGTCACTAGTTGCCCATTTTGCTGGCAAAATACTGCTTATTTAACTGATACGCTTTTGATTCTGGTTTACAAGCCCCCGCCAGTTCATTATATTCCTGTGCCCTTTTCTGATCTCCCAGTTTATCGTAGCAGACACAAATCTGTATAAATGGCAGATAATCATAGCAATCAGGAAGCATAAATCCACCGCCATCTGGTCTTTTTTCTGCGCCCAGCGCACGCTCATACCAATAAATTGAATTCTCATAATTCTCCTTATCAAAAAAGTGCCTTGCAATATCGCAGCATACCTCTGCACGTGGCTTATCAAGCGCAAAACTTATAAATAAAGCATTCAGAGCTTCCTGTTCCATTCCCAGTTCCTGATAGCAGGAATAACACAAACGGCAGGCTTCTATTTTGTTTTCCACCCATCCATCCGGATCACCAAGGAATTCAAAAAATACATTCAGTGCTTCCTGATACTGTTTATGATAATACAGCTCTCTCGCATAATAATATTGATGCCGGGGCTCCAATTCTATCTGATCCGCAATCATTTTCCGATAGATATTAAGGTTACGGTCCGGATCACCCGCACCTATTTTTTTATGACTGACACCTACTTCTGCATATACAATCCTACCTTCAGGGGCAATTGCTTCGTGCACCTGACCTTTCCAGAAATATGTCCCATTATTTTTAATCAGCCGTTCCCGGTTATAACTGAACACTGGGTTGCCGGCTTCATCAAACGCGGTGTTATATTTCATCATAACCACATCCACATCCAGCGAAAGTGACCTTTTTAACTGTAAAAACAGCTTTTGCTGCGCCTCTTCAATAACATCATCGGCATCCAGCCACATACAGAAATCTTTCGTGGCCTTTGAAAATGAGAAATTGCGGGCAGCCGAAAAATCATCAATCCATTGAAATTCATAAACCTTATTCGTATAACGCTTTGCAATTTCAACTGTTTTATCTTCCGAACCGGTATCAACAATAACAATTTCATCAACCAGTTCAGCTGCACTGTCCAGGCACCTTGCCAGAACATCTTCCTCATTTTTTACTATCATGCATAAACTAATTGTTGGCATATTAAGAAAACCCTTTTATTAATATCTTATGCCCCTTGTTTACTGCTGCTACATAGGCTGATTTATATATCCACACTCGTATACTGGTAAAAACCAACCCGAATGCATCCCCGCCATCGACACAAAAAAACTGCACCATTTGAACGTTATCGAAAGGTAATGGGAAATGGATAGCTCCATGTTCACCATTCTTTCTCTACCGTCAGACAGTGCAGTCTGAATCAAAACAAAAAAACCTATATCATTAAAAAAGATAACAATCAAGTCATTACCAGTAAGGCTTCCAGTCTGTTGACAGTCTTACCAGACCTTCCAGATAATAATAATCCCCCCACGTATTGCATTCATCAACACCGCGATTCGTACAGGGATTATTTACCGAATCTCTGGCATAAGTGCCATGCAGCAGCAGCCCGTCTGAAGTCTCGCTGTCTCTTACCGCACAATGCTGCCAAAGAGCATACATCAGCCGGCTGGCCATCTGCCTGTAATAGCCGGCTTTTTCTTCTGGCAGATACTTTACCATTTCCAGCAACCCGCAGACCGCAATGGCTGCTGCCGATGAATCCCGCGGTTCCGTGCTGCCGTCATCAAAATCAAAATCCCAATAAGGAATCAAATCTTCCGGTAAATGCTCTAAAAAGAATTTCGTAACTTTTTCAAAAATCTTAACATACTCTCCGTCTCTGACATAACGATAGGCCATCGCCGCTCCGTAAATCCCCCAGGCCTGACCACGGGACCAAGCCGAGCCGTCTCTGTTCCCCTGATGAGTAACACCGCGAACCGGCTTACCGGTTTCAGGATTAAAAAAATAAGTATGATAAGTGGAACAATCCGGCCGGATTAATAACTGCATTGCTGTTGTAATATGAGCAATCGCCTTTTCTCTGTAAACCGCTTGGCCGGTCTCCTCAGATGCCCAGAATAGCAGAGGCATATTGAGCAGACAATCAATAATCAGACGGTAATTATCCGCTGCTCCAATCGTTCCCCAGGCCTGAAAAAACTGTCCTTTCTCATGAAAACGCTCCATCAGGTTATCGGCCGCCAGTAAGGCAGCCTTCCTGGCAGTCTCATTGCCGGTCAGCTGCCATGCCGCCACGCAAGACGGGGAATATAAAAATCCCATGTCATGGTGATCCACATCCTGCCGCTTCAGAATCCGCTGCAAAAAACTCTCCGCCTGAATATTACCGGCATGTTTCATACATTCCTTACCTGTTACCTCATAGGAGAGCCAGATCTGTCCGGTCCAGAAACCGGTGGTCCATTCCACATTTTCCGACTTCGGATAAAACTGATTCTGACTGTTGGAATCCGGAAAATATTCCGTATATTCGTCCAGTTTTTCCCGAATCAGAGAAACAGCCAGCTCTTTTGCCTGTTTAAGCTCTGACTCCGATATTTCCGGCGCCTTTAATAATTGTTCTGTTGTCCTCATAATGTCTCCTTACCATAATAACACGTTCATCTCCGGTTCCTGTTCATTCAGGTCAGCAGCCATAACTCTGCCCAGTCCATAGCAGCCGCAGGCTCCGATGTATTCACAATCAGAACCGGCATCGGTGTGGGCGGTTACAACCAGATAGCGTTCCTCTCCGTATTGTATCAGAATTCCCTCTGCTTCATTTGATTTAAGAACCCGCTTTGTTACCGGCGATTCTATCTTTACGGAAGTCACAGCAATGTGTTTCTTGTCATTTTTCTTTGCTCCGATAAAAGCAGTTATGATTCCGGTATTTCCGGATGCAGTAAGCCGGAAGGAAAGATTCCGTCCTTTTTCAATCTGATTATAATACCTGGAAATACCGCATTCCCCTTCGGCAATCTCGGCTCCTTCTGTCAGGCAGCAAGCCAGGACATCATGATCCCAGCCTTCCAGCATACGCCCCTGACCGGCTGGCTTTAAGTTGATTTGCGAAGGAATATGAAAGTTCTGCTCATACGTATGCGTCCCCGTTCCATAGGCTTCGTCCATGACCAGAATCAGTTTTGTTCCGATTGCCAGAATCCGCCGGTTCAGAAAAATGCCCTGACTGATATATCCCAGATGCCCGCACTGAATCAAAGTATACAGATCTTTCCGGCAGCAATATCCGTTTATCGACAGCGGCAGTCCGGCGACATCCCAGGAATCAAGACATATACTGTAATCACCTTGATCAACAAGAAGGCTGTTATGTTGCCGGCTTCCTTTTAATTCCCGCCGCTGCCTGCTGTCTACATAAGTATATCTTCCCGGATCAATTAAGAAATCCTCTCCGCCGATGGTCAAATCCAGATGCAGCTTGTCAATATGTCCATGGCCGCCGCCCAGGCTTCCACAGCGTACATGGAGATAATCCGCCCGATTCCCCCAGTCTGACCGCAGATACCAGTTGCCGCTTTCCTTTAGCCAGAATAATGTATCGGCCGGATTAATACTATCTAAATCCTGATAGATCTGCAGTGCTTTCATTCCATAGTCCCAGATTCCTTCAAAATCCATAATTTCAAACCCGCCAGATTTTAGTACCGGATCTTGAAACCAGTAAGCACAGATCGTCAATACGTCCCTTAAATCAGTTACATCACTGTCTCCGGTGGCTGGCTGACTTCCGTCCGGTTTTTGCCATATCCTGTTCGCATAAGCCATCTTATGAATCCGGTTCCTCATCTCCGGAAGCACTTCATCCCCATAGCAGTCAGCCACCTGCAGCACTTCCATAAAACATTTCAAAACTTCATTGTGATACATCGGTGACTGCTCCCAGTGCACCCCATCGTCCATAACCTGTGTCCTGATCTGTTTCCATAATCTGCTTTTGGCCAGCTCGGCAAATCCGTACTCCATCTGCTCATCCTCCAGCAGTTTACCGATTGCATACAATCCACTGTTTTCCAACACGCCCCAGTTACTCTTAATACTAAAAGGCACATCACAAGCAGCCAGGTATTCGCCATGAAGAACCAAAGCTGACCAGAAAGCTTCAAACACCTCGTCAGTGACTGCCGGACTATGAATCATATAACCCATACTTTTTATCCATGCCCCAGCCCTGAGACCGGCTTCAATCGTCCGCCAGGTGGTCGGTCTCGTCTCGTCAGTAATTGGGTTTGCCGCAATCCAGTGCAGCATCTGACGGACAAAACACTCTGCATATGTTTCATTTCCGGTCACTGCATATGCCTGACCCAGACATACCCAATAACGGTGACGGTTCATCTGATAAATAAATTCCGGATCATTACCCGGCTGGTACTGCCAGTCAATCTCCTTATCAAAGGTAACCGGAACGGTTGTCTGTTCCATATCCCACGGCAAATCAAATAAAAATATCTGCTCTGTTACCTCATCAGCAATCCGCAGGCGATGAGCCAATTCTTCAGGCCACCATTCCTTTACATATTCCGCACATGCGCTGGTTTCTTCCACACTTCGTCGGTGAAACCGCAGAAACCTTTCTCTTTTTTTGTCCATGTCAGCCCTTTACTCCTCCTGCTGTAATTCCGCCGACAAACCATTTCTGGCATAGCATAAAAATTACCAATACCGGAATCAGGGAACAGACAGAAGCCGCCATAATCAGAGCATAGTCGGCACCATACTGGGAAATAAACATCCGGATACCCAGCTGAATGGTTTTTAGCTCGGTACTGTTTAAGTAAATCATCGGTCCCATAAAATCATTCCAGATATTTACAAAGGTAAAAATAACCAGTGTAGCAATACCCGGTTTCACCAGCGGTAATGAAATCCTGGCAAAAATTCCATACTCATTCAGACCGTCAATCCTGGCGGCTTCTAAAAGCTCATTAGGAATACCCATCATAAACTGACGCATCAGGAAGACACCAAGGGCTGAAAATGCCTGCATTAAAATCAAGCCCAGATGTGAATTAGTCAGACTCATTTTAGTCATCAGTGCAAACTGCGGTACCATATATACCTGCCATGGAACAGCAATTGTCGTCACATAGATAACAAACAGGATATCCCGTCCTTTGAACTTCACCTTAGCAAATCCATAGGCTGCAAAGCAGCTGGTAAACACCTGAATTAAAGTCGTAATAACAGTCAGCTTTGTGGTATTCTTAAAAAATGTTAAAAGGGGTATCTTCTTCCATATATCCATATAATTTTCATAATGCCAGGTCGTCGGCAGCAGCTTCATCGGGATACTGAAAACCTCATTGCTTGATTTAAAGGAGGCCAGGACCATCCATACAAACGGAATTACCATGCCTGCTGCCAGAATCGTTAATACTAGATAAATCAATGCTTTACTTTTTACTGCTCTTACATTCATAGTGCCCCCTCCTTATACAAAATCAGTGAATTTACGTTCACCGTGCAGCTGTATCAGGGTAATAAGCAGAACGAACGCAAATAATACCATTGCCGAAGCACTTGCATAGCCGAATTTAAAATCAATAAATGCAGCATTATAAATATGGTTGACCAGAACATTAGTCGCCCTTCCCGGACCGCCTTCGGTCATAACATAGATCAGATCAAATACTTTAAAGCATTGAATGGTCAGCATAATAACAACAAAGAACGTTGTTGGCGTTAACATCGGAATCGTAATATACCAGAGTTTTTTCAGTCCTGTTGCTCCGTCAATTCCGGCGGCCTCATATAAATCATCAGAGATGCCCTGCAGGGCAGCAAGATATACCACCATATAATATCCCATATATTTCCATACACTGACAATGATAATGACCCACATTGCCCAGTCAACCGATGCTGTCCACTTCGGCGGACTCACAATTCCGATCCACTTGAGAAATTCGTTAATCGGACCGAATTCCGGCTGAAACAACATATTCCAAACCGCTCCGACGGCTACCAGAGAAGCTACATAAGGGAAGAAAAAAGCGGTCCGGTAAGCAACAACCCCTTTGATTTTGGAATTTAAAAGTACTGCAATCAGCATCGCCGCTACCAGCGTCAGCGGTACGGTAAATACTGCATACCAGAGGGTATTCTTCAAAGAAATAATAAAGGTACTGTCATGAAAAAGCTTTAAAAAATTCTGCAGACCGACAAATTCCATCGGTGCATCAGAGCCGTCCCACTTCATTACACTCAATAGGAATGAACAGCAAACCGGAATAAAAATAAATATAAAGTAACCGACAAAACTAGGTATAATAAAGGAATACCCAATTATATTTGTTTTCAGAGCTTTCTTTTGACGGCTATTCATGGCAATCACTCTCCTTTCAGGATTAAAAGAGGGGCGGCAGGTCAATAGTGAACCGGCCGCCCCGAATGTTTATTATCTTATTCTGCTCTTGCTTCTGCTGCACGCTCATTCATATTGGCAATACCGGTATCAATATCTGCCTCACCAATCATAAGCAAATCATGTTCTTCTTCAATCACTTTACGAACGGAGGCCATTTTTGCATCTAAAGGACGGTCAACGACAAAATTAGTTACTTCCAGGGCACCCTTACAGTCTTCCGGGAATCCTTCCATTGAACTGAGTGCTTCTACAATTGCATCAGAAGTTGCGGCCGGGAATACACCGTTCTGTGCCAGAACTAAAGCACCTTCTTCACTGGTTGCAAATTTCACAAATTCCCAGGCAATATCCGGTACGTCTGATTTTGCATTAATTCCTACCGGAGTTACAGCTCCCATCGTACTTCCGGCCGGTACACCGTCAGGATGAGGCAGTGTTGCCACACCCCACTCAAAATCAAATTTACTGTCATTTTTATCCTGGATCAGAGTGGACATAAACCATGAACCCATTGGCATCATCGCACACTGCTGCTGCTCAAATACACTGATATAATGGATACTTCCGGTTTTTAAGTTTGCATAGCTTTGTGCAATTCCGTCATCCTGAAGTCTTAAAGCCTGCTCATACCATGGTTTTAAGAAACTGTAATCTTCAGACATCAGGGTGTTTTTACCATCCTGTATGGCCCAGTTAGA
This sequence comes from Lachnospiraceae bacterium, assembly GCA_051654925.1. Classification (GTDB taxonomy): domain Bacteria; phylum Bacillota; class Clostridia; order Lachnospirales; family Lachnospiraceae; genus Brotaphodocola. Next base: position 8,074 of record JBOFYZ010000048.1, read on the forward strand.
TACCATTGCCATCCAGGTATGGTTGTGCGTTCCGTATACTTTTGAGCTTCCCTCACCGGATGTCATCTTTCTTGCCAGTTCTTCATACTCATCCCAGGTCATGTCATTACCTGGATATTCCACACCGGCCTGATCAAACAAGTCTTTATTGTAATATAGAACATACCAGTCTTTTCTGAATGGCATAGTATACTGGGTATCATCCATCTTAAGCTGTTCTTCGGCTCCAGCATAGATGCTCATATTAATGCTGTCCTTCTGAATATAATCAGTCAGGTCAAGCAGCTGGTTCTTATCTTTCATAGTCACCTGAGACTCTGCATCCTTAACCATGATAACATCAGGATCAGAATCACCTCCGGCAAGCATAACAGTTAACTTGTTGTTATACTCTGCAGACTGGGTATCAATTAACTCGACCTCAACATTCGGGTATTTCTCCATAAATGCCTCGGCTACTGCCTTAAACTGTGGTGTACTTTCATTATCCCAGGTCGATACGGTAAGCTTTACCTTATCACCGGACGCCTGAGTGGTATCCACCGCAGCTGCCTCTGACGTATTACCGGCGGTGGTATTCGTAACATTGGATGTCTGTCCTCCACAGCCAGCTAAAGAAACTACAGCAAGGGAAAGTATCGCTAAATTTCTGACTTTCATAATCAAATCCTCCTATTTCTTTTGATTTTTTTCATATTGTTATTTTAACAGGTTAAGATTTTCACTCAAATGGAGTGAAAATGGATTTTTTATAATTTATCAATCTTACAGCAAAAATATTTTATAAAATTATTATTTTTTTATAATATGATCGGATTCATTTCGTTTTTTTCCCAATGTATGTGCTTCATACTCTTTTGGGGTATACCCTGTCATTTTCTTAAAAACAGTACTGAAATAGTATTGTGTATCAAATCCTAACAGATCCGATATTTCATACATCATATATTGATGAGTTTCAATCAGTTCTTTGGCCTTTTCTGCTTTTACCTCATTTACAAAATCGGAAAAATTCTTTCCGGTTTGTTTTTTAAAGGTACTGCTTAGGTGTCCCTGACTGATATTCAGGGCATCCGCAACCTGCCCGAGCGTAATTTTCTCACGGTAATGTTCCAGTACATAATCCTGAGCCAGTTCTACATGCTTATCATATTTAACGGCCTGGCGCCGTTTGAGAATATCTGCCACTCCATCCCGAAACAAGCAGGTCCACCGGATAATATCTTTTAGACTTTCCATCCGGTTCAGCTGTCCGATAATATCAACCGAATAAGGAAACAGCTGCTCTTCCTGATCGTCAAAAAAAGAGAGGATAAAATAATAAAGACTGCTGCATCCATTAATTGCCTGCGGCCTGGGTGGCTTATACTCACTTAACAACCCGATAACCTGATCCATAATTAAGGTAAACCGAATACCATCATTTTGCCGGATGCTTTGGGCTATGTCCTGTTTTAAAAAATTAATATTAAAATTACGGCTCTGCCGGTTTGTTTCCTCACAGGTTTCCGAGTAAAAGATAATCGTTTCTCCGCTGTCATAATAGCTGTGATTCATGGCACTAACCTGATATAAAAGCTCCGCAATCCCGGCAATATTGTCTCCCTTTAAGCTGACGGCAATGGATGCTGATACTTCAAAATAATCCTTTATCACTAAAAGGAATTTTTCCGACATCTTACGAATCTGATCCTGGTAATGAGTCCGGCCTTTGACCGACAGCAATAAGATAAAACTGCTTTGGTCTCTCCGGATCAGACAACTGTGATCAAAAAAACCGCGAACCATTTCACTGATAATATCTTCGGCAAATCCCATAACCTTCTTCTGATCTAATCTGGTAAATGTCTGGGTAAAGCCTTCAAACCCGTAATTAAAATGAATCTGCACAACAACCGGTTCCTGAAACATCTCTTCAACCATACAATAAACCGATTCTTCGACCTGGGTCTCCATATCATAGACCAGAATCTCCCGGAAATAATTACGGATTTTTTCTTCTCTGGTTATTTCAAATGCATTGCGGTGTCCGTCTGATACTGCATAGCGTTTATGGTGGTCACAGCTTTTCTTCGCTTCTTCTAAAGTATGTGCTAATTTCTCTTCGGTCAGCTCCAGCTTGATCAGATAATCAACCGCTCCCAGCCGGATTGCCTCTCTTGCCAGCGAAAATTCCTCCAGGTTTGTCAGCAATATGAAGCTGGCGGTATAATTACGTGCCTTTGCCTCCTTCATAAATGTGATTCCATCCATCGCCGGCATCTTAATATCGGTAATGACAATATCCGGTTGCAATTCTTCCATTCGCTCTAATGCCTGCTGGCCATTGGTTGCTTTACCGACAATCTGACACTGATGCCCCGGCCATTCCAGCATGGACGAAATTCCTGCCAGAATCAATGGCTCATCATCTACCAGCATAACTCTATACATCGTCTTGTCCTCCTTCATCGATAAACTCAAGCGGCATCTTAATCATGATTTCTGTGTATTCTCCCAATTCACTGGTTACCGTCAAGCCAAAATCTTCGCCGTAAGTAAGCTTAATTCTCCGGTCTACATTAGCAATTCCGATGCTGCTCATCCGGGAGCCTTTAACCCGTTCGGTGTCTGTTAACAGATGTTCGATTTTATCCGGGGCAATGCCTATACCATCATCTCTTACCAGCAAATACAGAATCTCATCTCTGGCATAGATATTAATATGTATGGTTCCGTTTTTTCCACTTGGTTCAATTCCACTGAAAATCGCATTCTCGATCAGCGGCTGGAGGGTCAGTTTGACAATTCCGGCCCGGTAAAGCATGGGATTCTCCACATTAATCTGAACATCAAACAACTCCGCATATTTAATCTTTTCAATTGTCACATAATCATTAACGAATTCCAGCTCCTTGGCAATGGTCACTTTTTCATGAAAGCCTTTTGCCATGTTCTTTAATAATCCGGAAAGTGCTGTTACAACCTTGACAATTCCGCTGTTTTTCTGAATCACGGCAATCCACTTAATCGAATCCAGCGTGTTGTAGAGAAAATGAGGATTGATCTGCGCCTGCAGCATTTTCAGTTCCAGGCTGCTCTTTTCTTTTTCATCATCAAGCCGCTGCTGCATTAGCCCGCCGATCTGACCTGCCATGGTATTGACCACTTTTCCGATCTGGCCGATTTCATCTTCAGTTTCCAGTGCCTGGTTTTGTGAAAAATCACCACCAGCGATTTTGTTAAGATGATTTACCAGGCCGTTGATCGGTTTTCTCACCTGACTGCTGAATACAAAGCTTAATATCAATCCCAGGCACAAGCACATGATAAAGATTAAGATTACCGTTTGCAGCATCATGAGACGGTCATTTTTCAAAGTTTTCAGATCCAGAATCTCCATTACCGTAATACCGCTGCGGGCATAAGTCTCATAAGTCAGCATGCAGGACCGGCCATGGATTGTCGAAACAACAAAGCCACGATTTTTACCCTCTTTTAAGATTTGGGCAATCAATGCATCATTTTCTTCCCTGTGTTCTTGCAGCTCATGCAGGGATGCGACTCTGGTGCCGGTATGGGTAAATACGATAATCTCATTATCATTATCATTTTTAACCAGCTCATCCTGAAATAATTTGGGAGATATGAAAATTCCTGCCCAGCTGAGTTCTGTTATTCCGGAAATCGGCCGGATAATCGGCAGCATTTCTTCGGTTTGACTGTAAAAAATCGGTGCTCTTAAATCCAACTCATAATGATCAGCCCGTTTCCCTAATTCCGCATGAAACCAGTCCGCATTCAGAATTCTTTCGCTGTCATCTGTACTGCTTAAAGCCGGACCTGACTGAACCATCACTCCCTCACGGTTAAAAATTGACAACCGCCTGATATAAGTACCATACCCGGTAATGGCACAATAATTACCGGCCAGCTTGGCATATTCAATACCAGCCCGTTTCTCTTCAGGAGTACTGAGGCTCCCGATCTGGGCCAGGTTAAATGCACTGCGTTCCGTACAGCTAAGCACGATATTCAGCATTTCTTCATATGCCATTTCATACCGGATAGAAATACTTTCGACGTGAAAGATAAGGGAATTGCGAGCGATTTCGACTGTTTTTTTATTTGCTGCTGCATAACTGCTGACACTGAAGATAACTGCGATCACACAGATAATACAGAAATTGTATCTTAAAATCCTGGCTTTTATTGTTTTGGGAAAAAACAGTGCTTTCATTGACTCCTCCTGTCAGATATGGTCTGCCGGTAATTGGAAGGCGTGATACCATATTCCTTTTTAAAAACTTTGGTAAAATAATTCTGGTCCTGAAATCCGGACTCTCTGGCTGCCTGCCCGACCGTACAGCCTTCATCCGCCAGCATCTCACAGCTGGCTTTCAGCCTGATTGCTGTTAAATACTGATGAATAGAGGTTACATAGGTTTTACGGAACGAATTTGTCAGGGTCGCCCTGCTGCAATAAAATATATGGCAAAGCTCATCCAACGTAATATCCTTCTGATAGTTCTCCTCAATATAAGCTCTTACCTTGTGGGGTAAATCCTCTTCTGATGCTTTAAAGCGGTTGCTTAAGCTGATATAGGAAGCACATACCTCCATAATGGAAATACAGGAAAGAATCTGAGCTTTGGTACGATCCGGAATCTGCTCTACAGCCTGACACAGGTTACTGGAATCACTGATATATGGAATGGCATTGTTCAGAACCTCCTGCCTTGACTGCTTCATTGTATCCAGAGTCTGTCCCATCATCAGATAACCGGACAGGCGTCCCCGGTCATAAACCGGAGCAACCGCCTCATACAGCCCCATATGACAGCGATAGATTACCACCTCACCGGTCTGCCGGGCCTTCATAAAAGCATTGTCATCATTCACCCGGCACTGCCTTAAGCAAACCGGATTGTCTTGTACCATCTGGCAAAATAACTGCAGCTTTTTCGGCCATGCACAGACTTCTTCCTGTTTACTGTTATATATTGAAATCCGAAATCCGGACACATGATACAGCTCCCGGATAATTTCTTCTAGTGTTTTTTCCTTTGCCATTTTTTTCCTCTCTGGAATAATCGATAACTTTATCCTTTTTTACTAATAATTATACGATATTCTCTATTAAGTGAAAAGACTTTTTTCTAAAATCAAATGATAAAGTGATCGGAGGATAACAATGCTAAATACAGATTTATGTTCTAATATTAGGGAGGCCATGACAGCCTTTCAGCTGGACGGAACAATAACCGGCCACAGCCGCTACGGAAACGGCCATATTAATGATACCTTCCTGTTATGTACACAGCCGGAAAATAGTGATAATGAAAAGCGATACATTCTCCAGCGAATTAACCACCATATATTTAAAAATCCCGGGGAATTAATCGAAAACATCAGCGGGGTAACTTCCTACCTTAACCAGAAAATCAAAGAACAGCAAGGTGATCCGCTCAGAGAAACACTGAATTTGGTAAAAACAAAAGAAAATCAGGATTTATTTCAAGACGGCATCGGATGCTATTGGAGATGCTACCTATTTATTGAAGACACTGTCTGCTATGAAAAAGCAGAAAACAGCAAAGACTTTTATGAAAGCGGGAAAGCGTTCGGTAATTTCCAGAATCTTCTGGCCAAATATCCGGCAGCTACACTTCACGAAACGATTCCCGACTTCCATCATACGCCGAGGCGTTATCAGACGCTCATTCAGGCTGCCAACAGGGATCTATGCCAACGGGCTTCCCTGGTATTACCGGAACTTACATTTATCAAAAAAAGGGCATCAGAGGTTTCATCCGCTTTCGATCTGCAGCAAAAAGGCCTCCTTCCCTTACGAGTGACCCATAATGATACCAAGTTGAATAATATCTTATTTGACCAGACCACGAAAAAAGCGATCTGCGTCATTGACCTTGATACCATCATGCCCGGTCTTTCGATCCATGATTTCGGCGATGCCATTCGTTTTGGAGCAAATACTGCCCTTGAAGACGAAACTGACCTTGACCGGGTAAGTCTGTCGCTTGAGCTTTTTGACAGCTATACCAGAGGTTTTCTTGAAGGCTGCAGCGGCCGCCTGACTAACCAGGAGATCCGGATGCTTCCGATGGGAGCAAAGCTTATGACACTGGAATGCGGAATCCGTTTCCTGACCGACTATCTCCAGGGGGACACCTATTTTAAGATCCACAGACCGGATCACAATCTGGACAGGGCCCGGACACAGCTGAAGCTGGTTGCAGATATGGAAAAGAAATGGGATTTGATGGGTGAGATCGTAAGCAAATATGATAAACAGTCTGTGAAATAAATAATGCGGAGGTTTCTGATCGAAATCAGAAAACCTCCGCTGCAAATTGCTTTCTACAGTCTTTGGGCCTCTAACGATGCAATGCACCTGTCAGGTTTCATAAGCTTGTGCATTTCAAATGTCAGCAGGACCGCTGCAAGGATAAAGGCAACCATATCTGCCACCGGGCCAGCCCACAATACGCCTTCGACCCCCATCCTGCCAGATAGAATAAATGCCGCCGGAACAAGCACAACAATCTGTCTTGATAAAGAAAGTATGGCCGATTGTACCGGTTTCCCGATTGCCTGCATAAATATTGATGCTACTGTCTGGAAACCATTCAGTACACAGGCAAGTAAAAAGATTTTGAAACATTTTGTAGCAAACTCATTATAAAGCCCTTCTCCTGATCCGAAAAGGTCAATAACGCTCTGTGTGGCAAACTGGAAGATGAGGAAACAGATAACAGTTACCACTGTGGCTGAAAGGATAGTCCATTTCAATGTCTTTTGCACCCGGTCAAGCTGTTTAGAACCGTAGTTGTATCCAATGATCGGCTGGGCACCTGCCGCGATGCCTACCAGAATCGAAATCATAATTTGATTTACTTTCATGGTAATCCCCAGTGCGGTGATCGGTATCTCAGCTCCATAAGCGGATTGTGCCCCGTATGCTGCAAGCAGGTTGTTGGTCACAGCCATCACCACAACCACCGCCGCCTGCGTGATAAAGCTGGATATCCCCAACATGCATACTGTTTTACAGTATTCTGCTTTTAAGGCTAACGATGCTATTTTTACTGATATAGATTTGAATTTACCAAGGTACAAGAGCGAAACAGCACAAGATGCTATCTGACCAATAATGGTAGCCACTGCCGCACCAGTAACACCCCACCCAAACACAAAAATAAATAAAGGGTCTAACAACGTGTTAAACACTGCTCCCAAAATCATCGATGCCATTGCGTATTTAGGGCTTCCATCGGCTCTGATAATGGAATTAAGGGCTGTGCTGATTACAACAAACGGAATCCCCAAAACAATCACTCTGCCATATTCACTGGCATAAGGGTACAGAACATCAGTGCAGCCAAAAAGATACAGCAACGGATTCAAAAAGATAAGTCCGATAACGAGCAGCACAATACCCGATACAATCGATAATAAAATAGCGTTGCCAACACCCCTTGCAGCATCTTCTTCTTTTCCCTCACCTAATTTCAGGCTAAGATAGGCAGCTCCGCCATCTCCAATCAATAACGCGATTGCCAGTGTGATGATTGTGATAGGAAACACCACGTTAGTAGCCCCGTTTCCAAGATACCCCACACCATGACCGATAAATATTTGATCAACGATATTATAGAGCGAGTTGACGATTAGCGAGACGACACAGGGAATTGCAAATTTCCCGATAAGCTTTCCAACAGGCTCATAACCCAATGGATTTTTTGTTTCAATTGCTTCTGAATACATGAAAATAACCTCCAAATGAATAAAAAAATAGACCCTATGCAACGACAACCTAGGTTTACGCAGGTGGCTACATATTGTCTCTTTCGGGAGTATAGCACAATCGAAACGGTTCGTGTAAGTGCAAATTTCATTTTCGGCACTTTCCACATTTTATGGGAGCGATAAGGGTGAAATTACTAAAAAAATAGATAATATATCAACTATATGAGTCGCAGGCAAGGGATTGAGCGGCGAAATCATCAAGATTTCGGCAGGCCTGGGGCTGGTGCCGCTGCAAATCCCTTTTTATGAGTTCCCCACTTTCCCTTGCGACTATCACTTAAAAATCTTCTTCTATCACACTCCATGCAGCATCGATACTGAAATGGTTTCTGATGTGGTCTTGTGTTTTTTCGCACAAGTCTGTACATCCAGTGTCATTTATATATAGGTTTGCAACGCTTTGGGCGAAGGTCTGGGCTTCGTCTGCGATGAGGAGGATATCTTCGATACCTGGTATTCCCTCGGCACCGATGGAGGTTGTTACAATGGGGGAGCCGTAATAGATGGCTTCTACTACTTTGCCCTTTACGCCGGCACCGTAGCGCAGGGGTACTACTACTACTTTGCAGGTATTGTAGAGGTGCTCGAGTTCTTCCTCCGATACGAAGCCTTTGACGATGATACCATTGCCGGGTTGTTCGAGTTCCTGAATTTCTTCGGTTACTTTGGAACCGACGATATAGAAATTGGGGGCATCAGTTCCCAGCGCGGTACGAATATGAGGGTAAATATCCCGGGCAAACCATAGTACCGCATCGGCGTTTGGCGGATGGGCAAAGCCTCCGACAAATAAAAGCCCTTCGCGTTTGCTGAAGTCTTTTTGGATGTCCGTTTTGAAGGATTCGTAAACGTAGGCAGTAATGTCTTTTACATTGATGGTCGGGTCAATCGACTGGATGGCTTCTTTTTCAATGTAAGAAGGATAATACGAGATTGCCGCTTTGCTCATTAAGGTAAGTTCTATGGATTTCCAGTATTCCGCGTCTTCCCGCTTGGCCGGTTCACCGGTCAGCTGATATTCTCTGTTTTCTCTCAGGAAATGCAGGTCATGTCCGTAGTAAATCACCTTAGTATCGGTATGGTCTAAAATATAGTCAATATATTTTGATGCAATGTGCGGCCGGTTCAGATAAGCAACAGCCAGATCGTCTCCGTGATCCCGCAGCCAGTCCCAGATGCCAACCTGGTACTCGGAGCCGTACAGGACTTCGATTCCCATCTGCTGCAGAATTGTAGTATATGGCTCTTCATGCATAAAATTATCACCTAAAAACTTCACCACATAGCCTTTTTTGAGGAACATCTTCAAATATTGGAAGGTGGTTTTAGATCCGGCGTCTTTGTCGAATGTGGGAACATAATGGTCTACCACTAAAATGATTTTTTTGCCAAGGCTTCGTTCTCTGGCCCGGAATGGGTCGGGATTTCCGTTGTTTTCAGCCTGCTTAGCAAATTCTGCCGCCCATTTTTCTTTTAGCTTTTTGCTGTTGACCACCTGATAGCGTTTCAGGCCGGAGCCTTCCACGTCTGTTCCATTGGAAACGCCTTCAAAGTGAATAACCTTTGATAATGGCTGATACACGACCCGGTATCCGGCTTTACGGACCTCAAAAGCCAGGTCGGAATCTTCACAGTAAGCCGGCGCAAAACGGGTGTCAAAACCGCCGATCTGGCGCCATAATCTGGTCGATAACAAAATTGCCGCACCGGAAATATAATCAACATCTTTTACATAATTGTATTCCGGCTTATCAGGGTCATCCAGACGTCCATAATTCCAGCCTGAGCCATCACTCCAGAGGATTCCACCAGCCTCCTGCAGACGGCCGTCGGGATAGACCAGCTTGGAACCGGCCATACCGATGGTTGGATCGGCTTCGATCAGATTCACCAGGGCACTGAGCCACCCTTCGGTTACCTGGGTATCATTATTCAGAAACATGACATACTCACCTTTGGCATGGCGGGCAGCATTATTACAATTGCGCAGAAATCCCTGATTGCTGGAATTGCGGCAGATTACAAGGCCCTCCGTATAATCGGACAGGTGCTCCGTGGCATCACTGGAAACATCATCTGCGATAATGACTTCATAGCTGACATCCTTTGTATGTTCCAGAATTGACACCAGGCATGCATAGGTGTAATGGATCTGGTTATAAACAGGTATAATCACGGACACTTTGGGATTCTCAGCCTTGTCAAACCTTAACTTGCCATGCTGACGATAGCTCTCACCGATATCAAAATCACCAGCCCGCATATTTTTGCCTTCTTCGGTAGCATAATAATTCATGGATCGCAGCGGATGCATCAGGTACTCTTTTTTATAATCCAGTTTTTTGCGTTCCAGCGAACCCTTAGGATATTTTTGATTGTACGACTCACCTAGTTTTCTGCGGTACTTTGACAGCACAGCTTCATGATCATTCAGGTATGTCAGGGTCTTGCCCATCTCGTGAATCTCATTGCGCAGGTCTGCAATCATCGTTTCCAGATTGGTAACATGGTTATTGGTCAGACGCTGAACCTCTGTAATTTTACGGATGGTCACATCTTTTTCTCCGATGTGTGCCTTTAACTGGACAATCCGTTCTCTGGCCCGGCTAAGATCACTTTCCATCTGCAGAATCGCGCGCAGGTCCTGGGAGTAGACCATATAATTGCCCAGATAAATGCGGCGGTTTTCCCCATGGACATAATTCTGGAAACTCTCTTCCATCCGGCTGTAGACTTCCTCCATCTGCGGTGTGATGCCAAAGGCCGCCAGAAAGGAGTCCCGTTTCATTCCGTTCATCAGGCTGCTGTACTGTTCGTAAAAATAGTACAGGATCCGGTATCTGACATAGTGCTCCGGCACCGGAAACAGAAACACCCATTCATAATCCAGGCAGAATATCCCCTCCCCGGTTAGTAATATATTTTCGAACAGCGCATCAATATTGGAGGCTGCACATGCCGTATCCTCAGCCAGCACCGCCATATCTGCTTCTGCTAATCCTTCCCCAAACACTTCCTCAAACTCCTGGGTCGGTTCAAAGCTGCTGCTAAATTGCGGATGGATATCAAAGATCTGATCCAGAGCCTGAGACATCGTCTCCACCAGCGGCTCTCCGCTCCCCAGCTTTTCGCCCAGCTGCTGTGCCCAGGTCTCGCCTTCCAGATAAGGAAAAACAACGGCATTCTGGTCTTTCCTGAAGACCGGCTCAGCGACATGAAGGGTACGGTGCTGCTGCTCCAGCATTCTATATTTTTCTTCAAACGACCAGATATGCCCCATGCCATCCAGAGACAGGGCCGCTTTTTCTACATAACGTTCCTGACGGTTCCGGTTTTCACAGATACAGGTCTTAATCTGAAAGCTCTCATTGCGTGTCTTATTATATTTGATAAAGATCCGGTCTTCCTCAGGACGGAGCTTCTCTCTCCGGGGACTCCAGAATACCAGATAGGAATTGGCATACCATTCAAACAGACCGTCCTCACAAACAGTATCGAAACTTTCCCCCATATCCATCAGATGGAACCGTGGATAATCATAGGCCGGAACAACCCTGGTCATATCACCTTTTCCCGGCGGATATTCATCAGAATAGATACTGACCGGTGTCCGATAATCAGGCATCGGATAATAAAAACGGCTGTCATCTCCCAGCAGCTTAACAAGTGTCTGCTTCGACAAGCCATCCGGCTCCTTTTCTGTGCCGGCAAGATATTTCATGCCCAGCGGATTTGCTGCCGCAACAATTAATACCCCGTCAGGCTTCAGTAAAGCTTTTGCCGCCCGGATGTTCTCTTCGTATGGTGCTTTCAGCATTCCGGCAATTACCACATAATCAAATCCAGGACTCCCCGGATCAGCAGCAAACCGAACCAGGGAATCCTTTACATATGCAATATTTTCTTTGTCTGAATGGCGCAGAGCAGCGGTATCCAGAGCATTCTGATCCCCATCCAGCACCGTAACCGTACGGACTGTTTCGCTATACAGACCCGTCATCGCACCGTAATCGGCACCAACCTGCAAAAGAGCTGCTTTGGGATCAAATTCATACCATTCCAGCAGCATTTCACGCTGGCCGGACAAGGCATACAGATAATCAAGCCGGTGATTGTCCGTCAGAATCTGCCGGACATCTCCCTGGTATTCTTTCAGAAGTGTCTGAATCTCATCATCTATCTTTCTCATTCTTTATTTACCCTTCGTCAGTACTGCTTCCACTTCGGATTCCATATCATAGATTCCGACCGTATTTTTATTGGAAATAACCGTAATGTTGGCAACATCATACAACCGGTGGTATACCACATGTTCTCCCTGCTCAAATCCGGTACAGCTCATCGAAAGCAGATATTCGCCACCCTGCAGGGTCATTTTCTGTCTGAAGTTGATCTCATATTCATCGCCGTTTCTGACCGGCCTGATTTCAGTTCCCTCAAACATCGTATTGGTTCCTGAAAGATCTGCGCCCTTTTTGTCCTTGATCGTATAAGTAAAAATCGGCGACTGTATATCTGCATGGAAACGGATCTTTTCCCTGATCGTAAAGTATTCGCCCTTCAGCAGCAGATTGGTCAGATTATCTCTGGCATCAAATAAACCCAGATCATAAATCTCTGCCCGGCCGTCACCATACTCTGTCCGGCTTGGATTAATCGTCAGCTTATCCTTCATCAGGCCATCCAAAACCTTTGACTGCTCCCCTGAAAAATCATTGGTCCCGCTCAGTTCTTCTTCCACAACATCCATCTGATTGGCCAGAATTTTCTTATACAAATCAACCATCTGACCCGGCTTTCCTTCGGCTACGAAATTCCCCTTATTCAGCAGTATGACCCGGTCACAATACTTGATAATACTGCCCATATCATGGGTTACCATCAGAATTGTCGTACCGTTTTTACTGATTTCTTCCATTCTGCGATAGCACTTCGACTGGAAGAAGACATCTCCTACCGACAGGGCCTCATCGACAATCAGAATCTCCGGCTCCACATTGATATTCAGGGCAAATGCCAGCCGCACAAACATACCGCTGGAATAGGTCTTCACCGGCTGATATACAAAATCGTCAATATCTGCAAAATCCAGAATATCCTGCAGCTTATCATCCATTTCCTGGCGGGAAAACCCCATCATGGTGCCGTTCATGTAGATATTCTCGATCCCGGTATAGTCCATATTAAATCCGGCCCCCAGCTCCAACAGGGCTGATATAACTCCATCGGCTTTCGCTTCTCCGGTCGTCGGAGTCAATACTCCGGTTATTATTTTCAGTATTGTCGATTTTCCCGAACCATTGGTTCCGATAATGCCTACCGTTTCGCCCTTCTTTACCTGAAAAGAGATATTATTTAAGGCAAAAAAATCCTTGTGATAGCTTCTATGGGTCAGGTTCAGGGACTCCTTCAGCCGGTCTATCGGCTTATCGTAAAGCCGGTAAACCTTCGTCACATCCTGAACCGTAATTGCATATTCCTGTTTCATTAATTCCTCCAACCCGACGTGATTTACAGTACATCAGAAAAATGTGGCCGCAGTCGCTTAAACACCTTCATTCCCAAAAGTCCCAGCACTACTGTCACCCCCCAGTAATAGACCGTCAGCATCGGACGTTCCCAGAACCAGTTGCCTGTCAGCATACTGTCACGGTATCCGGCGACAATGTAATAAAACGGATTCAGCTTCAGCAGGTTAATCACCCAGGGAGCTTTTTCTGTAAACAATGACTCGTGGTACATAATCGGCGTCAGCCACATGCCAAACTGCAGGCAGATTCCGACGATCTGTGCCATATCCTTGAAAAACACATGAATGGCACTGGTCAGATATCCGATTGCCAACGCCAGCATGGCCGCTGCAAATGAGTAATACAGAATCTGAACCCAGGTCAACAGCGGAATCCGCCGGTAAAAACCAAACATAATCAGCATAATGATAATGAAAAACACATGTACCAGCATCGCCGAAAGCAGTTTGATCACCGGCAGTATCTCAACCTGAAAGACGACCTTCTTGACCAGATAATTGTATTCCTGAAGGCATCCGGTAATGATATTGAGTGCCTCACTGTAGAAAAACCAGGGTACAATCCCGGGTACCAGCCATAATACATAAGGAACGCCCGGCACCGGCGGGACACTCTTGAATCCCATCTGGAATACAAAAAAATAAATCAGCACCGTCACCATCGGCTGGACAAACATCCACACAACCCCAAAGTAAGATCCGACAAACCGCTTCCGGAAATCAGCCTTAGCCAGATCCCAGATTAATTTTCTCTTTTTGATCATCTCTTTTAACATGTTTTATCCTTTATTCCGCCCCAGTTCTGATCCTTTTCTGAAATAATCAGCTCCACACCGTCCTGCAGCGGCCATTCAATTCCGATCTCCGGGTCATTCCAGGCCAGACCGCCTTCATCTCCGGGATGATAAAAATCGGTACACTTATATGCAAATTCTGCCTCGTCGGACAGCACCAGAAATCCATGTGCAAAGCCTTCCGGAATATAAAACTGTTTTTTATTTTCTGCAGTTAATTCTACCCCATACCATTTTCCGTAGGTATCAGAGCCGGGCCGTAAATCAACCGCCACATCAAACACGGAACCACGGATCACCCGTACCAGCTTGCCCTGAGGAAACTGTTTCTGGAAGTGAAGTCCGCGCAGTACACCTCTGACCGACATCGACTGATTGTCCTGGACAAAAGTCATATTAAGACCTTCTTCTTTAAAATCATTCTGGTTATAAGTTTCTACAAAATATCCTCTTTCATCCTTGAATACGGTTGGTTCAATGACATACAGTCCTGCTATCCCACATGACGTTACCGATATTTTTCCCATTGTTGTTTCCTCTTTTCTTCTATCTTGTGCTATCCGAGATGCCGATTGCTTTACAAACGCATGCTGACAATGCTGAAAAGCCTGAACAGAATATATCCGTTGGCACAGCACATCAGATACAATATACTACGGTCTGCATTCTTTGTCAAAACGATTGTGTTATTTTTACATGATATCATAAGAAGCGGCAAAAACGGCAGGAAATATCTTCCCTGCACACCACAGATAACCTTAGAACTGAGCGGCGTCCAGGCCAGCAGCATGGAGAACATCAGCGCACCGGCACATACCAGACATAAAAACCAGACCCAGATCCTTTGTTTCCCAGTCAGAATCAACGATTCTCCCGGCTTGCGCAGTGCCAGCCCCAATAGTCCGGCAGTAAACAGAATAACAACCAGATAGGGAACGTCCAGCACCAGATCGACATTGCCAAGATATGCACCAATCATCGTCAGATGGTAATGCTCAGCCTGCCATACAATCGTCCGGTAAAACATCTGCAGCGTCTGCACCGGCCGGTGGATCAGCAGTTCCAGGCTGTACCCCGCCTCCTGTGCCCAGGTGATATAATTTTCTGTCTCTGTTGCATAGGAAGCAACGGTCTGACCATTTACCAATATCATAGCCGCTACCCAGGCGCCTGATACACAGACAGCGGATAATAACCATCGTTTCCAGCCGCCGAATTTGCGGACCGGGATCAGTAGGCATAAGCCCAAAAACACTGCATAGACCATTTTGCATGGCCCCGTGATAGCCATAATCAATGCCAGAGCCAGGACATCCCTGGCTCTGACCCGCTCAGCACGGCAGGCCAGGTCCAGGCAGCAGGCGGTCAGATAAAAGATTCCAACCATAATAAAGCCATCATAAGAAAATGATGCCGACAGATGCAGGGTCATCGGCAGCAGAGCCACTCCAAACAGCACTTCCCGGCCAAATGGCAGCTTTTTCATAGCCAGATAAGTGCCTGCAATAAAAAGCACCAGGTTCATCAGCCGTCCCATCACCGCCAGTCCCAGGCTGTTCATCCCGGCCAGCCGGCCCAGGCTGATGCCGATCGCCGGCATCACATAAGCGCAGGGTGTCGTAACCACCGGAAGATGATTGGACAGTACTGTGCCGCTTCCATGTTCCTGACGGGGTGCTTCCCATCCCATCAGCCCTTTTCCATGGATCAGCCGATATGTCTCTTCGGTCAGTATCTGCCCCAGTATTTCGGCTCCCTCTGCACCATCGGCATCGGTTGCCAGTTCGCCATCAGCGGTTATATAAGCCTGGTAACTGCGTTTGGGATCTTCCATAAACCAGTCTTCTTCTCTAATTATTACCTTACCATCCTCACCCATACCAGGAACTCCCATGATCTGGTTCGATAAACGGTAGGCACTGATATAATGGCGCATTTCATCCGGTGCGGACAAGGGCGGCAATACATACAGATACAGCAGTCCAAACAGCACTGCCGCCACCACATATACCGTTTCCAGCCGGACCTTAGCGTTAAGATCAGGCCAGAGAAGTCCCACACCGCAGAGCAGTACGGTAAGTATTGCCACAGACGTCACGGCAAGATACCGGCCTGTCAGCCACAAATCTCCGCTTTCGATCGCTCCGGCCCGGGTATCCAGCAAATGCAGAACAGCCAGAACTATTAATAAGACAAGTCCAATCCAGACAATTGGCCGGACATTCCTTATATTGCTACGATTCTTCATGCGTTTTATATTCCTTTTTTGTATCGTCATTGTCAAATTCATCCAGTGCGATTTTCTGTACCAGTTCCTGCAGCCTGCTCTCCAGCTGGGATATCCGTACCGCCATGGTGAACACCTTGGTCAGCAGCAGGAATATCACCATCGTAAAGATGAGGTTGGCCGGAGACTGAGTGCCCACCAGATCTGAAATCCAATATGCAATCTGCGGAAAGATACTGAACAGAATCAGGATAATGGAAAACAACACCCAGAAAATTGCGTCTTCAATCCGTACCTTAGAACGCCGGATTTTATGCATCATCGCCAGCATGGTAAGTACCGATGCCGTCACCAGACAAAGCCGGAACATGATTGTCATGAGGGTTCCTCCCGTTTACGAAAATTTTGTATCAGCAGGATTGAAACCAACATACGGATCATATATCTGACCGCATTCACCGGAGTCAGATAACTGACTCCCGCCAGACGTTCCTGCATGATTACCTGTACCTCTGCCACACGGGCGCCATTCTTAATCAGATAGGATAAGGTATCTGGTTCCGGGCCATAGTTCAGTCCCAGTGCGAATTCTTTAATCATTCCGCGGCTGAACATCCTCATACCGGAGGTTGGATCATGGATCGTAATCCCGGTTGTCAGCTTCAGCGCCGCCTGAATCAGATTACTGCCCATCATCCGCACCGATCCCTGTTTCTTATCCGTCAGGTAGCGGGAGGCAATCACAATATCATATCCTTCCCGGATCTTATTCAGCATCGGCTGAATGTAGACGGGCAAATGCTGTCCATCCCCATCAAACTGAAGCGCATATTCATAACCATGGCCATACGCGTACTTTAAGCCGGTCTGAAAAGCCCCTGCCAGCCCTAAATTTACCGGGAGATCAATCATGCGGTAACCTCTGGCGCGGCACAGTTCGGCAGTTTTGTCCCTGGAGCCGTCATTTACGATCAGATAGTCAAACTGAGGATAGTGTTTGGTCAGTTCATTTACCACACGTTCAATATTCTCTTCTTCATTATAGGCAGGTATTACAATCAATAAATTTGACATTTAATCATTCTCCCAATATCCGGGACTCATCGTCAGTCTCCGGATCAGGCCCTGCGGCAGCGCCTGATAATGTTTTCCCAGCAGAAAGCCAAGATATTTGCAGCCGCTTTGGATGAACAGCTGCGGCAGCAGGTACCACTTTTTCCTGCCCGCGAGATACTTCGCGGTCTGCTTCACCAGACGGATTCCCTCTCCCTCTGATTTAAGCCCGGAGAAGATCTCCGGATGCTCCGCCTGGGAGACCGCCAGATCAAAATTACGCTTTAACTGCTGCATTCCATTATAATTATGAGAATGAATCACACAGGCTGATGCCGTATAAGCAATTCCATATCCCGCTGCAATCACTCCGGCGGCATAAATCATATCCTCATTAAATATAGTTCTCCGGATAAACCCATCGCTCTGTTTATAATACTTCATATTATAAGCCGCACATACATTGGAACAAAAATATGTCTTGATTCCAAGCCTGGGCAGATCCGCTTTTCTTTTTAGCATGCTTTCAGCAGGGTAATTAAAAGAGCGGGTATAGCGTTCAATGAACCGGCAGTCTTTATCCGGCAGCTGTCTCGCATACGCAACTGCAACCTCTTCCTGCTCCAGCGCCAGAACCAGCTGCTCCACCAGATACTGGTCTGCCGGCACGGCATCCTGGGTCATACAGATACAGATATCGGTGGTTACATATTCCATCCCCTGATGTCTGGTTTTGCCATGATCAAAATCAGCTTTCCTGATATGATGGACTTCCAGGCCGGAAATTCCATCGTAGCCGTGTTCATTCCACAACGACTGCTCCGTGTTCATCACCACAATCTGTGTTACCGGCCACGTCTGATGGCTGAGCATCTGCAGCAGCCGTGAGAAGCGCTTGTCCGGTCGATAGGTCGGGATCAGCACTGCTACAGTCATTTGTCTGTTATCCATAGTATTCACGCCCCCTTTGCTGCTTTTTGGAATCCTGCCAAAGTCAGAATCCCGAATCCACAAGCCAGTAATATCATTAATATCAGGTATGATAATGCCGCGCCCAGAATCCCGCCGGAGATCACAAAGACCGGGGATATGGCAACTGCAACAAGACACACCAACACATATACGGCAAAAATATGACGCTGCCGCTCCATAATAACCAGAGTATAGTAAAACAGATTCATCCAGGCATTAAAACCGCCGCCCAGAATAATCATCACCAGAGCCAACCGGCATTCTGACAACTCCATCCGTAGATTGGGATACAGCAGACTAAGAACCGGAATCCCCAGCAGCGCAGCACCACTCACCGCCAGTAAGGTCAGTCCCAGGATAATCAAAAATAAGCGTTTGACCACCCCGATAAACGCATTCCAGTCACGTTGTTCAAAAGCCACCGAAAGTTTTGTTAAAAATGGCCGAATCACAAATCCGGCCACCAGATTAATCACCGAGGTCGGCATAAAAATGGCACCGTAAACAGCCATAGACGCATCATCCAGGTGCTTTTCAATCGCGTATTTAGCGGCTGAAAAAATATAAAAGTCCAAAAATACGGACAGAAACAACAACATACAACTGCGCGTCAGTCCGATAACCTGGTCTTTTTGCCACGACCAGTCGATGTTGCCGAGTGACCCAATAATTATAATATCAAAGAATAACACTCCGACCACCTGCGCCGCTACTGCGACCGCACAGGAAAAGGCCAGATTTCTGGTAACCAGTAAGGCGATGAAAAAACAACCCACTGATAAAATTGTCCGAAAGGTATTTGACTTACCGGTCAGATACAACCGGCCGCTGCGCTGAAACTCAGCCTCGTAAACATCAGCAAAACCGTCAATGACCTTATAACAGACCATCAAAAATACCACCCAGGCTTTTTGACGGTTATACCCTTGCGAAAGAATATAAAGAATACCAATTGCCAATGCTCCGGCACTGGTCAGAATCCGCAGCCGCAGATACTCACCAAAGGAGTATTGATTCTCCACATCGGTAATCTGATATGGACGGATACCAAAATATGCGACCATAAACATCTGCTGTCCAAAGGTCGTAAAAGCAAAGGTGAAAATTCCGCCCTGTACATCACCAACCAGTTGGACTACGATCATCGTCAGAATCATCGACGCAAATGCGTACAAAAAACTGCCCAGCATATTCCAGGTCATGTTACGTTTTTCAATTGTCCTCTGATCGTCATTGATGATCAAACGCCGTAATGCTTCCATTTATTTACCCTGTCTGCTCCCGGACATAGTCCAGAATTCTTTGATAATCTTCAATAAAATCAACTTCCGCCCAAAACATCCCAGCAATATCTTTGACCAGAACCGGATGTTGATGGCTTAAACTGTAAATCACTTCTTCCCACCATTTGCCATGCTCCTGATGCTCGATCATGGTCTGCATCCGTTCTAAAAAAAGCGGTACAAACCGGCGGCTTAAACAGGCAATACCAACGTACTCACAATCGCGTTCAGCTTCGGTCAGGGTTTTGCCATAACGTTTCAGCAAGCCATTATCGGTGCCAAAGAAATAGTCCCCATCAGCCACCCGACCGGAGTCAGCCAACATCGAAACATCGGTGTCAAAACACTGCTGCCTCATGAAATCCAAAATCTGCTGCGACCAGAATACATCACCATTAGCGATAATGGTATCCTCACCGGTAAACAACCCGGCACTGATTGCCATCCAGAGTGAACCGATACTATTGGTCACATCGTAGAACGGATTATAAACAATCTGCACCTTTAAGCCTTCCAGCACCCGGACAATCTCTTTATAACGATATCCTACGATGACCGTCACGATTATGTCATTCGCAAGCAAACGCTCCACAGTCTGACGAATCAGTGGCTGCCCGCCAACATCCAGCGTACATTTGGGAATATCGGGAATATTCTTACTGATCCGGCTGCCTTTTCCGGCCGCCAGTAAAATAGCATTCATTGATTTTACCTCTTTGGTGTTCCTTTAGAACTTCAGTTTATAAGGATAGTGTGTTTTCCGCTTATCTTCCGGCGGCATCTGCATGTAGTCGCCATACTGACTGGTCAGCAGTTCTTCCACATTGTTGGGAAAATTAAGCCGTGTGTCTTCAAATTTCAGCTTGCGCAGCGGCGATAATTTCGTCTTGTCAAAAACATTCCAGTACGGGCTGGTGTCCGGTAAAAAAGCCATGCGGCGGGTATTCCTTCTTTCATACCGCCGGCACACCCGCTCGCAGCGTCCCCGCAATTTCTGTGGTGAAATCCGCAGCCACTTCATCCCCTGATGAACGGCTCCACAAATGGTCCAAATCAATTTCGCCCTCCAACCGGTCTGAAACAGATAAGGTGTGGGCATACAACGTAAAATTAAGAGCTTACTCCAAAACCACGCCTCCCATGATTGTAATTGATACGCCAGGCGGTGATCAGCCACATTATCCAGGACATAGAGATCCAAAAAAATACCACAAGGACAGCGAGCCCCTTTTAGTGCTTCTTCTATAAAAATTGTCCCTTTTTTCATGAAGCGGGTCGTCATCATCGGATAACGGCTGTCATTTTTAGCATTGAGGGCAACATAACGATCGGACAGCTCTTTTTTTGCATACTTTAAAAAACGCTCAAAATCCCGTCTTGGCATCGCCACATCAATATCATCATCCCAGGGAATAAAACCTTCGTGCCGCACAGCCCCAATACCAGTTCCGGCAATACCGAAATAAACCAGCCCATGCCGGTCACACAAATCCATAAAATCCTTTAAAATCTCCAGTTCCACCTGCTGCAATTGCTTTAAGGTATCCGGATCATAGGTTTTAGACATTAACAAACTCCTTTTTGGTATGCTCCATTGCAGAAGCAATCACCTTGTCCATATCATAATACTTATATTCCGCCAACCGGCCGCCGAAACGAATCTGCTGTTCCTGTCCGGCCAGCTTGGCATACTGTTCATACAACTGCTGATTACGTTCGTCATTAATCGGATAGTACGCCTCCAGCCCCGGCTCCCAATTCGCCGGATATTCCCGGGTGATAACCGTCTTCGGCTGTGTCCCATATTCGAAATGCTTATGCTCAATAATTCTGGTAAATGGTGTCTCACGATCGGTATAATTGACCGCTGCAACACCTTGAAAATTCTCATTGTCCAATATTTCGTTCTCAAATTTCAAACTGCGGTATTCCAATTGGCCATAACGATACTGATAGAAAGCATCAATCATACCACTGTAAATAATCGTCTCACCCAGCGCATCATATTTCTCCCGGGCTTCCAGATAATCCACACCTGTCTCAATCTCACAGCCGGCAAACATCTTATCAATAATTACATTATAACCACCAATCGGAATTCCCTGATACAAATCATTAAAATAATTGTTATCATAAGTAAAACGCACCGGTAAACGCCGGATTATCGATGCCGGTAAGTCCCGGCAATCGCGCCCCCACTGCTTCTCGGTATAACCCTTGACCAACTTTTCATAGATATCCGTACCAACCAGACTGATTGCCTGTTCCTCCAGATTCTGTGGTTCACCGCTGACTGCCTGACGCTGCTTATCAATAATCGCCTTCGCTTCAGCCGGAGTACTGATGCCCCACATTTGGCTAAAGGTATTCATATTAAATGGCATATTGTATATTGCGCCTTTATAATTAGCAACCGGGCTATTGGTAAAGCGGTTAAATTCCGCCAGTTGATTGACAAAATCCCAGACTTCACGGCTGCTGGTATGGAAAATATGAGCACCATAGGTATGCACATTGATACCTTCGATACAATCACAATGAACATTACCACCGATATGATCGCGCTTTTCAACCACCAGGCAGGTTTTGCCCCGTTTCGTCGCTTCATATGCCCAGACACCATTGTATAAACCACTGCCAATTAATATATAATCAAATTTTTTCATAATGTCTTTCTCCCATTTTGAAACTATCAATACTATACTATATTTGTCATAAAATGTAAATCTATACGCGGCTTTCACTAATATCTACCAAGATAGAATCCCCCTCTGCACCAAATCCTGTAACGCCTTAATTAAAACCTCATTATCAGCTATCATTAAATCACCAATATGTCCGACCCGAAAAACGGTTTCTGCCAATTCGCCGCCATTGGGGCAAACCCAAATATCATATTCATCTTTTAAAGTTGTAAATATCTGATGAGCAGAACCATTGGGGGTAATTAACGCGGTTACGGCATTGGAACACGTCCGGGCACAAATGGTCAGGGGCAGGTCTTTGATTGACCTTCTAAAATGATCAGCCAATCGGGCAATACGCTGCTGCTCCGCCACCACACCACCATCTGCTTCAATCTGTTTTAGCCGGGCATGAACCTGTAGTAATGTTCCTACCGCCGGGGTAAAGGGTGTCTGCCCCCGCTCCATATTTTTCAGGGCTGACTTTAAGTCCAGATAGAGACATTTAGGCGGCTGTCCGTTAACCCGTTTAACCGCCGCCCCTCCCATCACAATGATGGAAACGCCAGGCGGACAAGCTAAGGCTTTTTGCGACCCGGTCAGCAGCATATCGATACCATACTTGTCCATCTGGATGGCATCTGCCATAAATGCACTGATTGCATCAACGATCAGAAACAACCTGTTGCGTTTGCAAAAATCACTGATTAATGGTAAATCATATAATACCCCCGTGGTAGTCTCACCCAGATTCACTAAAAAACCGGTCAAACCACTCGCTTCATAAGGTTCTAAATGCTCTTTGGTCAGGTCCGCACCCGGCCCCAGCGTAATCACTTCATGGGGAATCTTATGGATCTCACAGATTTCCACAAACCTGGCTCCAAAACTGCCACCATTCACAATCAGCACTTTATCCTGATCAGAAAAGGCATTCACCACCGCCGCCTCCATGGACGCAGTTCCCGATCCGGTTATAAAAACAACCCTTGCATCTTCTGCTGCAAAGGCAAACTTTTTCATCAGATATTCACTTTCCAGCATAATCCCGGAAAATTCCAGGGTTCTAAAATAAGGAACATTCTGTCCCCCAATCTCTCTGACAAAATCATTTGACTGAACTGGACCAATCGTAAAATTAATCATTTTTAAATCTCTCCGTTCTTTCATCTCCTAACAGTCAGTATAACAGAAACATTTCAAAAAAAACACCACCAATCTGTCATAAATTCCCCGATCTCATCATAAAAGCGACAAAATTATCTTGCATCCAGAGTTTACCTTCGATATAATAAAAGCAGGAACAGAGTTTCAATGCCGTCTGAACGCACCAGAAAGGCGGCTGTTATGGATAAAACAAGAAAGAAAAAGAAATTTCAGGAGCTTGAATTATGTGATGCGTTCCTGTTTGCTGCGACTATGGAAGATGAAGATATCTGCCGGAAGGTTTTAGAACGGATACTGGAGATACCGATCAGCCATGTTAAGGTCCGTTCCGAGAACCCGATAGCCATAAATCCTGACTACCGGAGTATCCGGCTGGATGTGTACGCAGCAGATGAGGAAGGGACTTTATATGATGTGGAAATGGAAACTGCCGGCAAAAGAAGACAGCTTCCTAAGCGCACACGCTTCTATCAGAGTCAGATGGATATCGCCACACTGAAACCTGGTGAAAGTTTTCAACAACTGCCCAAAAGCTATGTGATATTCATTTGTACGTTTGATCCATTTGAAGAAGGTTTATTTCGCTATAGTTTTGAGAATCGGTGTTTGGAAACGGATTTGGAGCTTGGAGATGAAACACGGAAGATATTTCTTAATACCAAGGGTATCAAGAAACAAAACGTATCGGAAGAATTGCTTCATTTTCTCCGGTTTATTGAAAATTCCAAGGCTGTTACCACCTATGATCCGTTACTGGCACAACTTCAGGATCGAATGTCCCAGTTGAAAAATAATCAAGGATTGGAGGGAAATTATATGCTATTCGGAGAGTTACTGGATGATGAAAGGCAGGACGGGATCGAAGAAGGGATCGAAGAAGGGATCGAAAAGGGATCGAAAAGGGATTAAAAAACATGGAATCATTACTGACTGTTATTACCCCAGAGGATTTGATCCAATTACAAAATCAACCTTCCTTAATTCGCAACATGCTGAGTAAATATCATATCATGCAATCATAAATCTACCAAACGGCGGTTTTACTTAATCAAAGACAAAACTGCCGTTTTTCGAAATCGTCAAAATATATTCCACATTAAAATAATACATTATTGATTGGTGTATCAACGGTACATAAACTCTGTTCTGCTATTCAATCTTCTGCCCAAACAAAACAGGCATGAAACCGGATTATCCAACCGCATTTCATACCTGTTTACATTACTTGCTTTTATTTTTACACTTCAAAAATCAAATCACCATAGCTCGGGAACGGCCACAAATCTTTATCTACCAGCATTTCCAGCTTATCCGCCGGCATTCTGAGCGCTTCCATAGCAGGCATAACAACATCATGATAGGTATGAGCCTGAGCTTTGGCGTCTCCCATTGCTGATGCATTCTCAGTCACATCTATTAAAGCAGATAAAGCTACTTTCATGTCAGAAAGCAGAGCAGAGGTTTCGGTCAATAACTCTGCCTGCACGCTGACATCAGCATCTGCGCATGCTGTCTTTACGGCATTTAAGGAAGTAGCCAGCTGAGTGGTGTACCTGATAACAGCCGGGATAATCTGTTTGCTGGCCATGTCAATCATTGTTCTCGCTTCGATATTGATCGCTTTGGAATAAGCTTCATATTCAACCTCCGCCCGGGATTCCAGCTCTGCCCTGGTGAATACGCCAAAGGATTCATATAATGCTACAGCCTTTTCAGTGGTAAGGGCCGGAATTGCATCTACCATCGATTTAATATTCGGAAGACCACGTTCCTCAGCTTCTTGTACCCATGCATCTGCATAACCATTGCCATTGAAGATAATTCTCCGGTGGTCCTTCAGCAGCTTCTTGATCAGGTCATGGACTGCTGTTTCGAAATCAGCGGCACCTTCCAGCTCATCTGCAGCCTCTTTAAAGGATTCTGCAACAATGGTATTAAGCACTGTATTTGGCGGCGCAACAGAATCAGCGGAACCAACCATACGGAATTCGAATTTATTGCCGGTAAATGCAAAGGGAGACGTTCTGTTTCTGTCGGTTGCATCTTTATCAAGATCCGGCAGAGTTGCAACACCGGTTTTCAGCGTACCGCCCTGTTTGGAATGGGTTGCCTCACCATTGCTGCACAGCTGGTCGATAACATCTTCCAGCTGATCTCCCAGGAATATGGAGATAATTGCAGGCGGAGCCTCATTGGCGCCCAGACGATGGTCATTGCCTACATCTGCTGCCGATTCACGAAGCAAATCTGCATGCTTATCAACAGCCTTCAGGATACAACCCAGAACCAGCAGGAACTGAATATTTTCATGTGGCGTCTCACCCGGATTCAGCATGTTCACTCCGTCATCCGATGTCAGCGACCAGTTGTCATGCTTTCCGGAACCGTTCACACCGGCAAATGGCTTTTCGTGAAGCAGGCAGGTCATCCCATGACGACCAGCAACCTTTTTCAGTGTCTCCATAACCATCTGGTTGTGATCTACTGCCAGATTGGCCTGATCAAATATCGGTGCCAGCTCGTGCTGGGCCGGAGCCACTTCATTATGCTGGGTTTTTGCGGTTACTCCCAGTTTCCATAATTCTTCGTTGACTTCTTTCATATAGGAACCGATTTTCTCGCGGATCGCGCCGAAGTAATGATCCTCCAGCTCCTGACCTTTCGGCGGCATTGCACCGAATAAAGTACGTCCTGCATAAATCAGATCTTTTCTCTGTAAATATTTGGCACGGTCTACCAGGAAGTATTCCTGCTCCGGTCCAACTGACGGTACTACGCGTCTTGCTCTGGTATTACCGAATAACCGTAAGATTCTCAATGCCTGCTCATTAATTACCTGCATCGAACGCAGCAATGGAGTCTTCTGATCCAGTGCCTCGCCTGTATAGGAACAAAATGCAGTCGGAATACACAAAGTAACACCAATAGCATCTTCTCTTAAAAATGCCGGAGAGGTACAATCCCATGCTGTATATCCTCTGGCTTCAAAAGTTGCCCGCAGTCCGCCTGAAGGGAATGAGGATGCATCCGGTTCTCCCTTAATCAGTTCCTTACCGGAAAACTCCATAATGACTTTGCCCTCTGCATCAGGAATCGAGATAAAGGAATCATGCTTCTCTGCAGTCACCCCGGTTAATGGCTGAAACCAATGGGTATAGTGAGTTGCGCCTCTTTCAATGGCCCAGTCTTTCATTGCATGAGCTACCACATCGGCAATAGACGGATCCAGCTCCGCACCATTTTCAATGGTCTTCTTCATCTTTTTGAATACACTCTTCGGCAGACGTTCCCTCATAACAGTTTCATTGAATACGTTTCTGCCGTACATCTCGGCTACATTTACCATCTCACTCATAGTCTTTTCTTCCTCTCCTCTGAATCTGCTTTTTATACTTTAACAAGAAAGAATGTGCCTCGACACATTCTCGCGCCGGAGCGCGGTTGCTTCAGCAACCATCTTCCTTAGCGCGTAGTGCGCGTCCCCCCCTGAGGGTTTTTTATTTCATAGGACGCAATTTCCTATGAATAAAAAATGGTGCCCTTCCCTTAGGAAGAACACCATTGTTCCTTATTAAGATATACTATGGTTCTTTAAAATGCAAGCATTTTTGACCATTTTCTTTTTTTCTGTAGGTTTGCACAAAAATATTGGAAAAATTTTAAAAATTTAGGCTTTCTCTACAGAACCAAATAATTCCATCTTTTCTTTTACAGTTGCTTTAATTGCATCTGTTCCCGGAGCAAGAAGCTTTCTTGGATCGAAGCCTTTGCCTTCCTGGTCCTTGCCTGCTTCGATATACTTACGGGTAGCATCTGCAAAAGACAGCTGACATTCTGTATTTACATTGATCTTTGCTACGCCGAGGTTGATTGCCTTCTGGATCATGTCAGCCGGAATTCCGGTACCGCCATGCAGAACCAGTGGCATCTCGCCAGTCTTCTCCTGGATCGCTGCCAGAGTCTCAAAACTAAGTCCCTGCCAGTTTGCCGGGTACTTTCCATGAATATTACCGATACCTGCTGCCAGGAAATCAATTCCCAGATCGGCAACAGCTTTACACTCATCAGGATCTGCGCATTCGCCGGTTCCGACCACGCCATCTTCTTCACCACCGATAGAGCCTACTTCTGCCTCCAGAGAGATTCCTTTCTCATGACAGATTTCTACCAAAGCTCTGGTCTTTTCGATATTTTCTTCGATCGGATAATGAGATCCGTCAAACATTACAGAAGAAAAACCAGCTTCGATACATTTCATACATCCGTCATAACTGCCATGATCCAGATGCAGTGCTACCGGAACAGTAATTCCCAGATCTTTCATCATACCATTCACCATACCGGTTACGGCATGATAGCCTGTCATATATTTACCCGCGCCTTCTGACACTCCGAGAATAACCGGAGATTTCAGCTCCTCTGCTACAGTCAGAACCGCCTTGGTCCATTCCATATTGTTGATATTAAACTGCCCTACTGCATAGTGCCCTTCTTTTGCTTTTTTCAGCATCTCTGTTGCGGAAACTAACATGATTGATATCCTCCATTTCATGATTGAAACGTTAATGGTTTAACGATCTTGATTTATTATAATATATTTTACTTATTTTGAAAACCCAGAATTTCAGCTACTGTAATTTTCATGCTGCCGGCTTCGCACTCACGGGTGTGTCTGATCTTCGCATCCCTGATCTCTTCTACCGCCTGCGGAATATCAACCCCTGACACCTGATGTAATTCCTCAATAATCGCGAACTCGTCTTTATCCTCCTGATCACCGGATAATGCTTCCATGACACTGTGTGAGAATTTATATGGGCTTGCTGTTGAAGCAATGACCGTAGGGATCTTAACATCTGCCGCTGCCGCATGCTTCTGGTATACAGCAGCTGCCACACCGGTATGGGTATCCATCAGATATCCGCTGTTCCTGAAAATATTCCGGATAGCTGCACAGCTCTCTTCTTCCGTTGCATATCCACCCACAAAATCTTTCATGCTGTCACGCATTTCAGCCGTAACAGTATAAATGCCGGTCTGGCTTAAATCATCCATCAGCCGTCCGGTCTCCGCTGCATCGCACCCGGCACTCAGATAAATCAGACGCTCCAGATTACTGGAAATGAGAATGTCCATAGAAGGTGAATTGGTCAGGATAAAATCTCTGTTCCGGTCATATGTACCGGTCTGAAAGAAATCGAAGAGAACCTTGTTGTCATTGGATGCGCAAATCAGTGTCCGGATCGGCACTCCCATCTGTCTGGCAAAATATGCCGACAGAATATTGCCGAAATTCCC
This sequence comes from Lachnospiraceae bacterium, assembly GCA_051654925.1. GTDB lineage: Bacteria > Bacillota > Clostridia > Lachnospirales > Lachnospiraceae > Brotaphodocola. Next base: position 36,891 of record JBOFYZ010000048.1, read on the forward strand.
GGTCGGTACGGTTACATCAATAGGATCACCATTTTTGATCTCATTATTCTGCAGCAGTTTTGCATATGCGTATACATAGTAAACAATCTGCGGAACCAGTCTTCCGATATTAATTGAATTCGCAGATGAAAGCTGAAAGCCCTTTTCAGCCAGTTCCTGCCCGAAATCCCTGTCATTAAAAATATTCTTAACACCGGTCTGGGCGTCATCAAAGTTGCCGTGAATAGCTACAACACTGGTATTATCGCCTTTCTGGGTGACCATCTGCAGTTCCTGGACTTTGCTGACTCCACCTTTAGGATAAAATATAATAATGCGGGTTCCCGGTACATCCGCAAATCCAGCCATTGCTGCTTTCCCTGTGTCGCCGGAGGTTGCCGTCAGAATCACAATCTCATTCTGGACATTATTCTTCTTTGCTGAGGTTATCATTAAATAAGGAAGAATTGACAATGCCATATCTTTAAATGCAATGGTGCTGCCATGGAATAATTCCAGATAATATACTCCTTCAGCCTTAACCAGTGGAGCAATCTCTTCCGTATCAAACTTACTGTCATATGCATTGTTAATACAGTATCTCAGCTCCTCTTCCGTGAAATCTGTAAAAAACAGCTTCATTACCTGATATGCTGTCTCCTGATAGCTCATCTTGGCAAGCTGCTCCATTGTTACATCAAGCACTGGAATCTCCGTTGGCATAAACAGACCGCCATCACATGCCAATCCCTTCAGGATTGCCTGGGATGCCGTCAGCCCCTGTTCTCCGCCTCTTGTACTTTGATAGGATAAACTCATTGTTTTATTTCCTTTCTGTATATACGCTAAAATAATGCTGCTGCATTTTTGTTGATTGTAGCACACTTTAACACGGTGCGCAAGCATAGCATACGTGAATTTACCACCTTTTGTCACAACATGAAAACTGTGAACTAAACAGTAAATAAATTGTTAAATTTCCAAAAAGTATTGACTTTTGATGTTCAAAGGCATATAATGCAGAAAAGCGAAACAAAAAATGCATGAGCAAAGACGCTCAGGTCATCCCTTACTGGTAAGGGGGCGTTCTGAATGTCTTTTTTTATTTCATAGGAAATTGAACCCTATGAAACAAAAACCCTCCGGGGGATACACTCCGCTGGAAATTGCTCTGTTATCATTGATAGAAAGGTGGTAAAAATATGATTAAAGTCGAGAATCTGAAGAAGAATTTTGGCAGCCTGGAGGTATTAAAGGATATTAACCTGACCGTCGACGAAGGTGAAAAACTCGTTATTATCGGTCCATCCGGCAGCGGCAAGAGCACTCTGATCCGCTGTATGAACTTTCTGGAAGAACCAACATCCGGGGAAGTGTATATCAATGATCAGCTGCTTACTAAAAAGAACCGCGGTGAAATCGCCAGAAGTTACTCTTCCATGGTATTCCAGCAGTTCAATCTTTATCCTCATATGACTGTTCTGCAGAACCTTACCCTGGCACCCATCAAGTTACAAAAAGTTCCCAAAAAAGAAGCGGAAGAAAATGCCATGAAATATCTGGAACGCGTTGGTCTTGCCGAAAAAGCCTACAGTTATCCGCAGAATTTGTCTGGCGGCCAGCAGCAGCGTGTGGCAATTGCCCGGGCACTCTGCACCAAACAGAAACTGATTCTGTTCGATGAACCGACCAGTGCCCTTGACCCGGAAATGGTTCAGGAAGTTCTGGATGTTATGGTCGGACTGTCTCAGGAAAATATCACCATGGTATGTGTTACTCACGAAATGGGCTTTGCCCGGCAGGTTGCTGACCGTGTAATCTTCATGGATGATGGCACGATTGTCGAAGAAGGTACCCCGGAACATTTCTTTACCAATCCGGAAAGTGAACGTACAAAAGCATTTTTAAGCAAAATTCTGCACTAAATAACATAATAACGAGGAGGAAACAATTATGAAAAAGAGGACATTAAAAACGAGTTCATTTATTATGGCAGCTGCAATGATGGCGGCCGTTGCACTGACCGGCTGCGGTGGTTCCGGTTCTGGTACTTCCAGTTCTACAGCTGCATCAGGTGATGCCACTGCCGATGGTGTCAGTGCCGATGTTCAGAAAATCATCGACGCCGGTGTTTTAAAGGTCGGTACCAAAGTTGATGTACCGAATTTTGGATTACAGAATACTTCAACCAGTGAGATGGAAGGCGTGGAAATTGATCTGGCTTATGAAATTGCCGGCAAGATTTTCGACTGTACTGCTGCAGAAGCAAAAGAAAAGAAGCTGGTATCCTTCCAGGGTGTTACCGCTAAGACAAGAGGACCGCTGCTGGATAACGGTGAAGTCGATCTGGTTATTGCAACCTTTACCATTACCGAGGAGCGCAAAGAAACCTGGAACTTTTCCACACCATACTACACCGATGCGGTTGGTCTGATGGTTTTAAAAGATTCTGGTCTGGATTCTATTGAAGCTTTAGACGGTAAAACAATCGGTGTATCTCAGGGTTCCACTACCAAAGAAGGTTTTAAAGCTTATATTGCAGAAAAAGGCCTGGATGTAAATCCAGCATTCGAGGAATTTGATGGTTACCCATCTCTCGCCGCTGCACTGGCTGCTAAAAATATTGATGTGTTCTCCGTTGACAGAGCGATTCTGGCAGGTTACAATGATGATACTACCATGATTCTGGAAGATCGTTTTGCTGAGCAGGAATACGGCGTTGCATCCAAACTGGACAACAAAGGATTAGCCGAACTGGTTGATGGAGTCGTTTCTGATCTGGTCAGCTCCGGAACTATGGACACAATGTTAAAAGATTGGGGAATTGAATAATCTTATGATTAAAGACTTGTTTGATGTAAAACGCTGGGAGGCTTTTCTGAAAGTCCTCCCCACGCAGTACATGCCAGGTTTTATCATGACACTGAAAGTAGCGCTGGCGGGCCTTCTGCTGGCGCTCATTCTTGGTATCATCTTTGGTATGTTCTCTACTTCTAAATTGAAAATTTTCAAATTCATTGCACGGGTTTATGTCGAAATCTTCCAGAATACACCGCTGGTTGTGCAGGTCTTCTTTTATTACGCCTGTCTGCCATATGTAATCGGCGGAAGAGTTCCCAAATTCACGCTGGGTGTGATTGGTGTAGGGATCTACCATGGTGCCTATATTGCTGAAGTTATCCGTACCGGTATTGAAGCCGTTCCGCAGGGACAGTTTGATGCTGCTTATTCGCAGGGTTTCGGTTACCTTCAGACAATGCGCTATATTATTCTGCCGCAGACCATGAAGATGATCCTGCCGCCACTGACCAATCAGGCTCTGAACCTGGTTAAAAACACATCTGTTCTTGCAATGGTTGCCGGCATGGATCTGATGTATCATGCCGATTCCTGGGGCAGTGACCGTGGATTTTTCGTACAGGCATATTTACCCTGTGCTTTGCTTTATTTTCTTATCTGTTTCCCGCTGGCGAAACTGGCAAGGTATCTGGAAATTCGCGCCAAGCGTACCCCGGTACCCAAGAAGCAGAAGGAGGTGGCATAAATGGCTGAGATTATGCACACCATTTTCACCAAAGCCAATCTTCTGTTTATGATGCAGGGTCTGGTGCTGACCCTCCTGATCGCGGCATGCACAATTGCCCTGAGTCTGTTTTTCGGTACAATTATGGCTATGATCCGGCACTTCTGTACCGGCAAACTGACCATTCTCTCCTGGCTGTCCGGTGCCTATATTGAATTTTTCCGCTGTACCCCTAACGTTCTGTGGATTCTCTGGATCCGCTTTACCATGCAGGGGGATCCTACCGTTAAAGCAATATTTGCCTGCACGCTGTTTACCACTGCAGTTGTGGCAGAAATTGTCCGCGGCGGCTTAAACGGCATCTCAAAGGGCCAGTTTGAAGGAGCTGCCTCTCAGGGTTTTAGCTTCTGGCAGACCATGTTTTATATCGTGCTTCCACAGACTTACAAAAGCATCGTTCCCGCGATGCTATCTCAGATGATTACGGTGATCAAGGATACGTCGTTCCTGAAGGCTGTTGATATTGCTGAATTCATGAGAAATAGTTCTATTGTTATGGGTCAGTTACGGACTCCGGGACAGATTATTACGTTATATGTATTTATTGCATTGGTCTATTTTGTTATCTGCTTCTCGCTTTCCTGTTTGGTAAGAGGGTATCAGAAACGGGTTCAGACTTCTTCATAAAGGAGATGTATAAAAAGGCATTTGCAGCGAAGGTTTCTGATCGGAATTCAGAAATCATCCGCTGCAAATGCCTTTTTATAATATCACCTTCTTGCACATTTCTGTTTGCTGCGTTATACTGAATTAGATTTGGATCTTGTCTGACAAAGGAGAGGATATCTGCTGATGTATACACATGCCTGGTATCACTGGATTACTTTTTTCTATATATATTGTTTTTTTGGATGGATCTTTGAATCCACCTATGTTTCGTTGAAAAAAAGAAAGTATATTAATAGAGGATTTCTACGGCTTCCTTTGCTTCCGTTGTATGGAACGGGGGCTGTTATGATGTTGTGGCTGTCGCTGCCGGTTCAGGATAATCTGTTCCTGCTTTATTGCTCTGGTGTTATGGGCGCTACGGTGCTGGAGTATATTACCGGGTATGTGATGGAACGGCTTTTTAAGGTCCGTTACTGGGATTATAGTAATGTCAGGTGGAATCTTCATGGGTATGTCTGTCTTAGCTCTTCTTTAGCCTGGGGATTCTTAACTATTTTGATGACGCGGGTTTTGCATCAACCGGTTGAACGGTTTGTGCTTAATATGCCGGCGGTGGTTGAATTCAGTCTGATTGGTGTAATCAGCTGCATCTTTATGTTTGACTGTATCCAGTCCGTCAGAGCTGCCCTGGATCTGGCCCGGGCGCTGGAATCTATTACTGCGGTAAAAGCGGAGCTGGAGGAGCTTCACGTACAGCTCGCCCTGCTGAAGGCTGAAACCGGTCAGTATCTGGAAGAACATAAAAAGATGAGCCAGCTGAAGGTTGCTGCTTATAAAACAGCGAGTAAGCAAAAAACCGCCCTCTTTAAGTCTGCACTCAGACAAAAACTGACGGTTCAGCTGCAGGAATTGACGGAAAAACGCCATTCCCTTCTTGGTCATATTAACTTTTACCGGAAAGGTATCCTCCGCGGCAACCCTTCTGCTACTTCCAGGCGCTTTGCGGAAGCACTCAAAGAATTGCGGGAAACAATTGATCACTATAAATAGTGTTTAACATACCCGGATTGGTATGACATTCTTATAATTTTCATTCTGAAACCAAAAGTCACCTATTTTGACTTCTACGGAAAAAGCCTTTTTGAGATTTTCTTCCGAGACTATTTCAGCAGCTGCACCATAGCAGCTGCTGCCATCCCGGTTTAAGATCAGGGCTTTATTGGCGATCTTCAGCGCATGGGCCGGGTAATGAGTATTGACGATACAGGTTATCTCCTGCTCCTGTGAAAGTCTCTGAATTGTCTCCAGCACGATTAACTGGTTTTTAAAATCCAGATTGGATTCGGGTTCGTCCAATACCAGCATTTCAGGCTGGGCACAAAGTGCCCTGGCGATCAGTACCATCTGGAGCTCGCCTCCGCTCATCTGACTGCAATGCTTCTTTTCCAACCACTTAATACCCACCATTTCCATTGCATTTTCTGCAATCTTGCGGTCTTTTTCAGACGGCTGGGTGAACAGCCCCAGACGAGATGAACGCCCCATCAGCACCATTTCCTGGGCCGTATAGGACAGCGTTGTCGTTTTAGCCTGCGGAACATAGGAAATTTTTTTCCAGACATCTGAATACTTTATTTCTGACAGCGCGATATCATTAATCCGTGATTCTCCGGTTTTCCAGTTTAATAGTCCCATCATACACTTTAACAATGTGGTCTTTCCCACTCCGTTCGGCCCCAGTACAGCCAGGACATCGCTGCTTTGAAGAGAGAAAGAAACAGCCTGTAAAATATCAGAATTGCCGTAAGAGAAACTGCCTCCGGATACTTCAAATTTCATAGCTTCATCCCTCCCTGCTTTCTTAACAGAATAATGAAAAACGGAGCTCCAATCAACGCTGTCAAAATCGATACCGGAATCTCCGCTGCTGTCGCTGAACGTGCCAGGGTATCCATCAGAATCAGAAAGGTGGCACCAAGTGTCATACTGGCCGGAATAACCTGCCGGTTATCACTGCCCCTAAACATTCTGGCCATGTGCGGTATGACCAGGCCGATCCATTCGATCTGTCCGCACAGCGATACGCAGGCTGCTGTTACCATTGTCGCCGAAACCATAACTAGAAAACGCAGTGTTTTTACCTGAATTCCCAGAGCTTTGGCCTCATCTTCGGGCAGCGACAGTACATTCAGCCGCCAACGAAGTAAAAACAGTACCAGTATTCCCAGCACAATCAAAGGAACACCGATAATAATTGCCTTATAGGTTGCTCTTGACAGGCTCCCCATTAACCAGTATGTAATGGTCGGGAGATCCTCTTCCGGATCAGCCAGATATTTAACCAGCGATACCAGGGCTTTAAAAAGGGAGGACATCACAATACCCCCCAGTACCGTCATCATAATATTGCCTCTGTCACTGACTCTGCTGATCAGGCATGTTCCCAGCAAAGCCACCAGTCCCATCAGTAACGCTGAGAGCTGGATAAGCAGAATATTCTGGCTGAACAACAGGGCCAGAACAGCCCCAAAGGAAGCACCTGTGGCTACTCCAAGAGTATCAGGAGTAGCCAGCGGGTTGGAAAAGAGCGATTGAAACGAAGCACCTGCCACCGCCAGACCTGCACCCGCCAGTAACGCAAGGATAACCCGCGGCAGCCTGACAACAAAGACAACGGTCCAGGCAGTAGCATCAACAGTCCTTCCTGTCAGCGGGGAGAACAGAATCCGGATCGATTCCAGTGGTGACAACTGATAGCGACCAATGCCGATACAAAGAACCGCAGTCAGAAATGGCAATACCAGCAGTCCGAATTCTAATATGCCTTTATATTTCTTACGCTCCATAATATTCTCCTGGTTTAGTTTCCTCCGGCTGCTTCTCTGGCCGGGTTGAAAATCTGTTCAATATCATCATCAGACAGCTCTACCTGATAAAATTCCTGGTAATAATCTTTGATTTCCTGCGCCATATCGATATCAGCAAAGATTTCCGGCTGATTCTTGGTTGCCAGCCATTTCAATACCAATGGAGTATCGGATGCCGGCGGGAACCAGCGGTACATCCCCAGCGGGAATTTATATACCTGCTTGTTCTGAACTGCTTTTACCGGGGACCAGTCATATCCTTCAATGGTATTATCATATAAATCCTCGGGCAGACTGGAGCTGAAGTTGGTGATATAAATAATATCCGGATTCCATTCATACACCTGTTCCATATTAATATCCGCCGTACCGCTCAATTCTGATGCTACGTTTACCGCTCCGGTCGATTCCAGCCAGTACTGACCGAAGAAGTTGCTTCCGGAGGTTTTCATAACACCGCTGCCGTAATGGAACAGAATCAGTACCCTTGGCCGTTCCAGTTCACCGGCGGCATCCAGCTGCTCCTGGATTTCGGCATAGACTTTATGACCATTTTCGGCAATTCCGGCTGCTTTATCCTGCTGCTGCAATACCTCGCCCAGCAGTAATACCCAGTTTTCAAAAGTCGCCACACAGTCATAATCCCAGTTGGAAGTGGAGAATCCAATCGCCGGTATTCCTGCGGCTGTCAGTTTTTCATATTCTTCCTTATTATTGGCACTGTAGAATACTACATCCGGTTTCAGGGTCAGCAACTCTTCAATATTTAGCTCGTCCCCCTTCAGGAAGTCGGTATTCACTTCCAGAATATCCGGTACAACCCTCGGCAGAATGGAATTTTCAGCCGCTGCCATCGATGATGGATGAATTCCTACCAGCTTCTCGGCAGATCCTTCAAACAAGCTGTATACAGAAGGGAGCGGCAGAATCGATGAAATTACGATGCGGTTGATTTCTTCCGGCAGTTCTATTTCATTGCCAGCATGATCGACGACAATTCTGGTTCCGGTACCCGGACTTTCTTCTGCTTCCGCTGTGCTTGCGGCCGCTGTCAATGCTTCCGTGGTGGTGGTTTCTACAGCAGATGAAGCCGTTTCTGCTGCTGTCTTAGTATTTGAAGAACCGCACCCGGCAGCGAATATGGCAAGGCCTGTCGCCAGCAGAGCTGTTGTTATTTTTCTGGTGTGTCTCATTGTCTTTTCTCCTTTTCATACCATGAATTAAATTTATCCTGTGTTACCATAACACGTTCCCTGATTCCCAGCTTACTTGAAACAGCATACTGGGCAAACGGAATCAATTTCTCTTTCTGTTCGTCACGCAGCAGCATCTTCATAAATGGGTCTGCAATGATGCATTGATACTCAGGCTTGTTGATTTCCTGACGGATCCTCTTTTCATCCGGCAGATCCACATCCGCAGCTGCAGCCAATGCAGCTTCTTTTCCAAATATGCATCCGACCGTAATGTCATACTCCTGCATATCCAGCTGCAGAGCCAGACGCAGGGCATTCGCCATCACCTGTTCCCCGACAATCAGTACCTTTGTTCCGCCGACGGACAAATCTCCTGTTAAAACCTGTGATACGCCAGTCCGACGTACTTCTTCCAGACTGTCGAGCCAATACTGTGCCCCGTTGATTCCGGCCGGATAACCACATAGGAATGGGATCCCAAATTGCTTTTCCAGATATCTGGCTGTCAGATAACCGAATCTCGATATTGCCAGATTCACTTCTGCCTGCGCGGCGCACCGGATATCCTCCAGGGTATAATCCATTGCCATTGACAGGCCGATTGAATACCCGCGGCCGGCCAGTAATTCTTTCAAATCGTTTAATTCTTCGCCATTGCCAAAGTCCATTGGATTTGCGCCGATTAGATTTACTCTGCCAGGTACCTGCGGCATTGGCCGGGCAAACCGGTCCAGCAAAGCCCGGGCTGCCATAAATGCTCCCTGATCATAATATTTCGTACCGGTGGTATCAAAACCAAAGCAGGGGATTGCAGTCCGTTCTTCCAGTTCATAGGCCAGGCCGTTCATATCAGTTCCGATTACCATTGGTACCGGGCTTCCGATCAGGGCCATAATATCAGGCTTGATATCCCTGGCAGCGGCCTCCATTTTATTCAACAGCTTATCATCATTACCCAGCACGGCATCAATCTCGCGCAGACCGGAGCAGAAAATACCGGAGCGGGAGCCATACCATCTGGGTTCATCATAACCGGTGTAATTGCCGGTGCAGCCAGATGCATCATGCATGGCTGTCACGGTTTTCAAATCGAACAGTACAGCGGCCGCCCCCGAATAATCCGGCGAGAACGGCGGAATCCATATTGATAATTTAGCCATGTTACACCACCAATCCATAGTTATTAATTAATGCCTTCAAGTCCACCGGGTGGTCTGCCGCATCAATTAACAGCGCCATCAGCCTGCAGATACCATCGTAACCAAACATCCCTTCATCATTGAACAGATTGGCCACATGCCGCGAACCTGCCAGATAAGCGCCTTCCACCCCAATCGCCAGAGTATCTTCGGCTCTCCTGTCAAACAGTACGGCCCGGTGTTCTTCCGGCTTGCACAATTCCAATTCAGGATGGTGCTCCTCCAGCCATGCCTTGTGTTCACTGTCAAAGACCATACAGTCCTGGGCTTCCACCCGCTTGACTGTAAATCCATACAGCAGTAAGGTCCTGGCCAGCCCAAATGGCTGGCAAACTGCTGAGGCGTCAATAATAAGCGGAATATCCCCCAATTTCTCCCGTGCCTCTGCTATCGCCTTTTCAGCTCTGATTCTGGCATCTTCAAAGGAAAAAGAAACGGTCTCACTGCCGGTTAGAAAAGCACTGATCTGGCGGTACTGTCTCGCTATTTCTTCCATATCATAGGTAATTGGCGTAAACAGCCAGGGAATGCCAAGCCGCGTTTCAAGTTTTCCGGCAGCCTGCCGTCCCGGTGCCCCCAGCACAAGACTAGCACTGCTTCTGGCCATAGCCTGGTAGGCTTCCATAGTCTGGTAATCTGAGATATGCCGCAACGGGGTTTTACCACATGCTTCCAAAAAGTCATACAATTCACTGCTTGGTGCAGTCCGTACCAGATTGCCGATCGCATTAATACCGGCATCCGTATTGCCTTGTTCATCCAGCAGACTGTATAGATTATTCTGTATTGATACAGGCGGCGGAGTGGTACTCCCCAATGATATCGGGTTCATATGGCAGAATCGGAATTTCATTTGCGGGTACAGCTCATCTAGCTGTTCGAGCAATGCTTCGCGGTCAGTTCCAATCAGATCATCCAGGCAACTGACAAAAATGAAAAAAACCTTCGGTTCCCAGTCAATTGCTTCCAGCACTTCCAAAACTGCATTTAAAATCAGGTCATCATAACCGCTGATAATATCCTTCTGATCCACATATAGATAAAACAACCGGTCTTTCAGCTGCTGCTTCATTGCGCCAATTGCACCATGCCGTCCGCATGCGCTGGGACAGACAAACAGCTGGCAGCTTTCGGGGGCCAGCATTCCGATCCGTACCACACCCCAGTCACCGTGTCCCGGCGAAGAATAATGAAGGGTCATCCGATCACCTCCAGAACCTGGTCAGCCAGCTGCTGGTAGCATTTTGCCATGTCACTCTCAGGGTATGCCTCAATCACGGTCTTTCCCTGGTTTTCCGCCAGTTGTACAGCTTTATCACGTGGAATTATCTGAATAATCTCTGTGTCGCTTTCCTCTGCCATCTTTCTGACCAGCTCAAGTTCATTTTCCACATTTCTGGAATTCAGAATCAGTCCCGAGAACCTGGCATATCCCCGCTTTCCGAAATTACGGATCGCCTGGATAATATTTGATGCAGCAAATAATGCCATCATTTCGCCGGAAGTCACAATAAACACATGATCAGCATAACCGCCCCGGATTGGCATGGCAAATCCTCCGCATACGACATCCCCCAAGACATCGTATAGTACAATATCAGGCTGATAGACAGAATATGCATCCAGTTCTTCCAGCTTTTCAAAAGCTGTTATAATTCCGCGTCCGGCGCAGCCGATTCCCGGAGTCGGACCACCGGATTCCACACAGACCACACCGCCATAACCTTCAAATGCTATATCTTCCAGTGACACATTATCTTCCATACATTTTATCTGGTCAAGCACAGTGGGAATCTGCCTTCCATCCAACAGGTTCTTCGTGGAATCCGCCTTTGGATCGCAGCCAATCTGCATCACCTTTAATCCCCGGGAGGCCAGTGCCGCCGCCAGGTTTGAGGTGGTAGTCGATTTCCCGATACCGCCCTTTCCATAAATAGCTATTTTTATCATGTCTCCTCCATATGTAAAACCATCAAATAATTAGCATTTGCTAACTTCGATCCAAGTCTAAGAACTGCATTGATACAGAACCGCTTCCAACTTCTTCCGGTTCTGAATTCTGATACAGTTTTGTTCCTGGCTGATCATATCATGACTTTGAAAATAGGATAATTCCCGAAACAGGGAAGCTCTGCTGATCCCAAGCATACAGGCCAGATTTTCTTTGGAATGGGAAAGCCTGATGATACCGCTGTCATCTGCCTGAGAAAGTAAAAACTCTGCCACTTTCCCTTTTCCGGACTGCATTGTCAAAAACTCGATTTTTTTGAGCAGAAATTCGATTTTTCGGTTATACAAAGCAGCCAGACGAACTGCCAAAGTCCCATCCTTTCTCATCATTTCGATCAGCTGGGGTTTGGGAATCAGCAATACACTGGAATCTTCACTGCATTTTAACACGGTACGGAGTTCTTCCTCCTCCAGAAAGAGATTGGAGATTCCGAAGCAGTCGCCTTTTTCCAGCAGCGACAGCATGATCTCTTTGCCATCGAGTGCAACACTGTAGACTTCAATACTTCCGTGTACAACAAACACTACGCAAGACTGACCGCTTTCATTATCAGAGATAATTCGGCCTTTTTTATAGGTCTTATGTTTTACAATTTGCGTATTAATCTCACAATCCTTAAATAAATCAAAGGATTTTAGAAGGGCTTCTATATCTCTCTGACTCACAGTCATTACCTCCCACCCCATTTATCTCAAGTTAGCTTATACTAACCTTCATCCTAACACGTTTGTTTTTAATTTTCAATGTTTATATTTCTCACCAACCGTCTCATTTGATACGGACAATACCATTGTTTTTGTGATATCGTTTTGATGAATTAATAAAAATCAGAAGGGAAATGGGAACCATGTTAACAAAAATGATCATGCTGTCAGGTGGATCTTCGGTAGGAAAAACTTCGGTCCTGAAGCATTTGGTCCCCTATTTGAAAAAGCAGAACAAAACTATTATGCTTTGTAAAATCGACTGTATTCAGACAACCGAACAGGAAGTCTACCGTGATTTAAAGGTTCCTTATGTGGTTTCGGTCAGTGGCGATATTTGCCCTGATCATTTTCTGGTATCCAACCTTCCGGAGTTATGGAACTATGCCGAACAAAATAACTGTGAATACTTGATAATCGAAACGGCCGGCCTCTGTCACCGCTGCTCTCCGGCTACCGTGCAATCCGTGGCCGGTTGTATTCTGGACTGTACGGCCAGTGCCAAGTCTCCGTCCCAGCTAGGGCCGATGCTTACTAATGCCGATTTCATTGTCCCAACCAAGATTGATATGGTCTCCCAGGCTGAGCAGGAAATTATCCTGTGGAATTTGAAGCAGCTTAATCCCGGTGCCGCCCTGTTTCCGGTTGACGGCCTGGCCGGATACGGAGCAGAACTGTTGGGTGATTTTCTGGTCTCACTGCACGATATTGAAACTTACGAAAACGATACCCTGCGCCACACCATGCCCAGCTGCGTCTGCTCCTATTGTGTCGGCGAACGGCGGGTGGGAAGCGCCTTCCAGCAAGGTGTTGTCGGCAAAATTAATTTTGAGGAGGCCGGGCTATGAAAACCATAACAATACTGGGCGGCTTAAGTAAGGATAGGGCGGCGGAGCCGGTCCAGAGCCTGGAACTGTCACTTGGAGAAATATATGCCATCACCGGTCACACCGGGTCAGGCAAAAGCCGCTTCATTAAAGATATCGAACAACTGGTCTGCGGTGATTCGGTTACCCAAAGAACCATCCTGATTGACGGACAGGCAATTCCAGCTGCTGCACGACGGGATTTCTCCGGCCATATGATCGCGCACCTGGAACAGAGCATGCGTTTCGTCCTGGATCTGTCGGTTGAGGATTTTATTCTGCTGCACTGCCGGTGCCGGAATCAGATGCAAATATCCCCGCAGCAGGTAATTGCCCAAGCCAACCGGCTGACTCCGGAACCTATATCGCCTGAGCAGAACCTGAATCTGCTCAGCGGCGGACAGAGCCGGGCTTTAATGATTGCCGACATTGCATTTGTCTGCGATAGTCCGGTGGTATTAATTGACGAGATTGAAAACGCCGGAATTGATAAAAAGAAAGCTCTGAAATTACTGACAGGCCAGGAAAAATTAGTGTTGATTGTCACCCACGATCCCCATACCTCACTTATGGGGCAAAAAAGAATCGTTATGAAAAACGGGGCTATGTGCGGTGTCATGGAACGCACTTCCCAGGAAGAGGATTTATTCCGGGAACTGGATTATTATTATGAGAAGCAGGCTGTCCTGCAGAGAAAATTAAGAGAAGGAGTATATCTTGTATGATACAGGTGAAATTATACTGGAACCACATCTGCGTACTTCATAAGCAGGAGCTGATCTATTTAAACCAGATCAGAGAACATCTGCTGAAAGAGGATATCGATCTGCAGATTACCTGCTTCGGCCTGGGCTATGGCTCCCATATGTCAGATTATCTGCGGCGTGAGGATTCCCAACTACCTGATATAATTGTATCTGCCGATCTGGAGGTTTTCGAAGACCGGAGGATTTTTGAGCGTTTTCGTTCATCGCTTCATCCGATCACCAAATGGTTTCCGGTAAAGGATACAGAAGATGTTCCCAAACTGCTTCGCGATCAGCATCTGCTTCCCTATGTCGCTATCCCACTGGTATTCTATGGCGACAAAAATAGGTGCGCATCAGCCCAGCCACTGGCACTGCTTGAAGCCGTTCAGAAAGATCTTACTTTTGCTTTTGGCGGAATCAAAAATTCTGCCGCCAAAACCGTTGTAAAAACCATTATGGAACGATATGGCGAGGACGCAGCTGCCAGCCTTTTAACATCCAGCCAGATCACCGATATGCCAATCCAGGCTTTTCATCAGGTCAGGATGAATAAGGCCGACCTTGCACTGGTTCCGTCCATCTATGCACTGCGGGCAGATGAACAGACCACCAGTGTATTCTGCCCGTCAGATGGAGCAGTAGCTATTCCGTCATATATTTGCGTCAGGAATACCATTGATGAGTATACGGCCAAAGCAGTTATCTCGCGTTTGACAGCACCGGAAATCTGTAATTTTTATGTACAGAACGGTAATTTGATCAGTTGTGCAGAGGGCACTCAGGAAAACACGTGGCTGAGGGGTCATAATGTATCTCTACAGCTGCCTTCCTGGGAATTTATCAGAGAATTGGATCCGGTTTTATTTTATAAACTTTATAATCAATATTGCTTTGTTAAAAGTTAATAGTAGGCAAGGGCGGTCGCGCTAAAAAAGCCTGCGGCTCCTGGCGGCGGCTGTGGTACCAGTCTGTATCCCCAGCGGTTTCGGATCGTAAGAGTCTCTAAGAGCAGAGAACTGCCGCTAAATGCAATGCCAGAAACGCCAAAACTCGCTGCGCTCAAACAGTTGGTCGTTTCTGGCATTAACGCGCCAGTTCTCTGCTCTAAGAGACTCTAACGTTCCTGCAAAGGCAGGGGATACAGACTGGTACCACAGCCGCCGCCAGGAGCCGCAGGCTTTTTTAGCGCGACCGCCCCGGCGACTATATCGGCTCATTATAGGTAGAAACCAAAAGTAGACCGAAAATATATTTATTCTTGTCTTGATCCATTCATTGTCTGTTGTATAATATTTTCCATTATCTCCATAGTCAACTGACCAGGGACGTAGCCGTATACGTTGCCGTCGCGGTCTATCATGAAGGTGGTTGGGTATGAGGTGATTCCGTAGTTGCGGAATTGTTCTCCGGTTGTGTCCATCAAGACGGGATAGGTATAGCCGCTTTCATCCATAAAAGCCTTGATTCCTTCTTCGGTGGTCTCGCCTCCGAGTTCGGGGCTGGCTACACCCAGAATGATCAGGGCATCATCGCCTTCCTTAGGATATGTTTCGTATAATTTCTGGATGTCGGGCATTTCTGCACGACAGGGTGGACACCAGGTTGCCCAGAAGTTCAGGAATACTGTTTTGCCTTTGTAGTCTGACAGGGTATGGGTATTGCCATACTGATCGGTCAGGGTGAAATCTACGGATGGTGGTAATGATGTTGTTGTTTCTTCTGCTGCTGTAGTTGCTGTTTCATTAGCCTCTGTTTCTGCTATAGGTGTTGTTTCAGCAGCTTTAGTTTCTGCTGTAGTCGTTGCATCTGTTTCCGGACTTGCTGCTGATTCTTCGGCAGCGGCAGATGGCTGTTGCTGTTCGAGGGTCAGTTCGGAAAGATAGCCGGTGACGGAGTTCATTTTTCCGGTGAACATCATAATGCCCATCAGCATCATCAGCACACCGCCGATTTTCACTGTATATTTGACGATGCTGCGATGTTTTTTAAACAGGGCCAGCAGTCTGGTTGTGAACAATCCCACGGCCAGAAACGGCAGTACGAAGCCCAGAGTATATACACCGATAAGCAAAAAACCTGTTGCTGTTGAATTAGCGGATGCTGTCATCAACAGGACACTGGCCAGCACTGGGCCAACACATGGGGTCCAGGCAAAGCTGAAGGTGAAGCCCATCAGCAATGCTGTAAATGGTGACATCGCTAAACGGTCCAGCGGAAGGGTCAGCCGGTGTTCATTTCCAAGCATCCGGGTAGTTCCGAAAAAGCCCAGTTGGTAAAGTCCGAAAAAGAATACCAGAATACCGCCGATTCGTGCAAATAGTAACTGATTCCCTTTAAAAAAACTGCCAAGGGCTGAAAAACCAAATCCCAGTGCAAAAAAAGCAAAACTTACTCCCAGCACAAAAAACAAGGTATGTATGATAACCTTCTTCTGCTGATAAACGACCTCGCCGCTATCTGAAGCGGTTACCGTACCACCTGATAAATAGCTGATATAAAGCGGAATCAGCGGAAATACACAGGGCGAAAAAAAGCTGAGTATCCCCTGTAAAAATACGGTAAGAAACGGTACGCTTACATCTATTGAAAGTCCCATTATATATCTCCTCTCTCTGGCTGCCGGTACAACCTTGTATAAAATTCTGTTATCCCCCAAAATCACATGACCGGATTGTCTTCTGCAAGGGGTTTCAAGCCATCCCAGGAAAAAGAGTAATCCGGTCATGTCAGATAAATTATTTACTGTTTATAGCATCTTATTTACAATTTCCATCAAGGCTGCACCAAGAGCTTCGGATTTTGCATCTGCATCCTCCAGAGAATCACCTTTTACGCCATAGTAGAACTTGATCTTAGGCTCAGTTCCGGATGGGCGGACACAAAGCCAGGCATTGTCATTCATATCATAATAAAGTACATTTGACGATGGCAGTCCGGTCGGCGTAACTGCTCCGGTATTCAGATCCTTGATGGTATCCATCTTATAATCTCTTGCCGATAAGACCTGATAATCACCAAACTGAGCAGGTGCATCATTACGGAAGTTTTCCATAATAGACTGGATTTTAGCCAGACCTTCAATACCGGAAAGACCGATGGATTTCACGGCATCTTTGTAATATCCGTATTTTTCATACATTGCCAGCATTGCATCCCAAAGGGTCATCTCTTTGGTCTTATAGTAAGCAGCCGCTTCACACAGAGCCACCGAAGCTGATACAGCATCTTTATCACGGGCATATGTACCAATCAGACAGCCATAGCTTTCTTCCAGGCCAAACATATACTGTCCGATCCCGGTATGCTCCTCTTTTAAGATCTGCTGGCCGATCCACTTGAATCCGGTCAGACATTCAATCAGCTGGCAATCATAGGCCGCTGCCACCGCATCTACCAGATTAGTCGTTACGATTGATTTTACTACTTCTGCGTCAGCCGGAATCTCATTCTGCGCTGCTTTCTGACTCAATACATACTCACACAGCAGAGAGCCGGACATATTACCGGTCAGCGGAATATAGGAACCGGACTCAATATCCTTAACATATACACCAAGTCTGTCCGCATCCGGATCAGTCGCAAGCACCAGATCAGCATCCTTCTCCTTCGCCAGCTTAAGTCCCAGTTCAAATGCCTCTTCAGCCTCCGGATTCGGATAACTTACGGTTGGGAAATTACCATCCGGCAGCTCCTGTTCAGGCACCACATAAACATTCTCAAAACCAATCTCAGCTAATGCACGGCGTACCGGGATATTACCAGTTCCATGCAGTGGTGTATAAACAATTTTGATATCCTTCTGAACCTGGCGGATCGCATCAGGATTCACCACCTGTGCCTTCACATGGGCAATATACTTGTCATCGATCTCAGCACCAATCACCTGATACAGACCAGCCGCCTCAGCCGTCTCAGCACTCATAGTCTTTACTGTCGACAAATCCTCAATCGCCAGAACCTCTTTGGTCACGCCTTTATCATGCGGCGGAGTAAACTGTGCGCCATCCTCCCAATATACCTTATAACCATTATATTCCGGTGGATTATGGCTGGCCGTAACATTAATCCCGGCAATACATCCCAATTCCCGTACCGCAAAAGAAAGCTCCGGTGTCGGACGAAGTGATTCAAACTTATACGCCTTAATTCCATTAGCCGCCAGCGTACGTGCCGCCTCATCAGCAAACTCCGGAGACATCCGGCGGGAGTCATAAGCAATAGCCACGCTCTTCCCGCTACCACCCTGCTGCATAATATAATTAGCCAGCCCCTGGGTAGCACGACGAACCACATAAATATTCATCCGGTTAATCCCCGCCCCGATCACTCCACGCAATCCAGCCGTACCAAATTCCAGATCCATATAAAAACGCTCTTTAATCTCGTTCTCATTTCCTTCAATCGCCTTCAGCTCCGCTTTTGTCTCTTCATCAAAATACGGATTAGCCAGCCATTCCTGATAAATCGTTATATAATCCTTCATAAAAATACACCCTCCTGTCTCTTCCAGCATCAAATACCTCCCAGTTACCTGGCATTCATGAAATTATTATATAACACTTTAGAAAAGCTGTCCATTAATAAAATTCGACAAAGCCTCCACTCATCAAATGATTTGTGATATACTTGTTTCCATAAATCTTTTAAAGAAAGAGAGTGATGTATTATGAAAATTATTTTAAAGTTAATTATGGCAATTGCAATTGGAGCTGCCGCGGCATTATTCTCCAACTCTGATGCACCTCCGGCAAAGCTTATTGTATTCATTGGAGTAGCAGCCATTGTTTTTTTTGTTATTCCTATACCAAAAAAGTAGTAGCGTCCTGGCTACCCGGCTTTTACAAACATTTATTCACCTCAAATATAATACATAATATGTTTTGGTTTTTGCTTTTTCACCCAGAAGGAGCCATACAGTTACCGAGGAGCTGTCGCACTAAAAAAGCCTGTGGACGCTGGCGGTGGTGGTGATACTGGTTCGTATTTTCTGCATTTGCAGGATGGTTACGTTATCTTAAATAGGAAGCATGTGACGTTATGGGATAAATCAGCAATTGTTTGAGCGGCTTTATCGCGAGTTATTGTGATTTATCCCATGCGTTTAGTCACATGCTTCCTATTTTAGATAACGTTACCATCCGAAACAGCAGGAAATACGAACCAGCATCACCACCACCGCCAGCGTCCACAGGCTTTTTTAGTACGACAGCCCCTGGAGCCCCCTGCATGGCGACGCTCACCCTTTAATCAGAGACAGGAAATATCTCCTCCCCACCTCCTGATTCTCCAAGTTCTTAAGCTTCTCCACATTCTTTTCCGGAATCCATGCCTTATTGGCATTATAATAAAAATTAAGCTGCTTCCAGTATTTCTCCGGATACAAAAACAGAAAATACAGATATTCACGCTCCTCATCCCGAAGTGGCAGTACACTGTCATAGCTGGTAATCATCTCCAGCCCCAGTTGTTCATTCCAGTTATGCTTTTCCATCACCTTCCGCATGAAATGATACAGATCTGTCATCTGTATGCCTCTGTGCATCTGGTTAAATTCAATAAAAGCGGCCTGTTCATCGCCGAGCAGTATATGATGCTGGTTAAGATCTCCATGACATAAAAAAAGCTGGTTCTGCTCGCCTTTTCTTCTGAGTAGTTCCAACCCGTTTTGAGCTTGTAATGCCTGATCATAAAAAGTTTCAAAATGTCGGATCACACACAGTTCAAAATCGTTCTTTCTTCTTTTGCGGCTAATAAAGGTACGGGTCCGCTTCATTTCGCGGATATGCCGTTCCATCTCTTCGGCCGGATTGGCTGAGACCATCGAACCGGAATTCCATTCGTCCAACCAGGATATCTGTTTAAATGCCCGGTGCAGCCTGGCAATCTGGGACACCGCAAACAGAATCTCACGGCCGTCCTTTAAATTGCATTCCCGCTCTGAAAACCAGTTTTTCAATATGTATTTTGTTCCGTCACCGGAAGGTGTCAAAAGTTCTCCCTCTTTGTTGCGGACATATTGATCAACCTGGGAAATGCCCAGTGCTCTTAATTCATTCAGGATTGATTCCTCAAATTCCAACCGCTTCAGTGTGCCACGGTATTCTTTTAACAGTCGGAGGCCGTCGGAGCGTTGGCAAACCCAGGCTCCGCGTCCTCTGCGGACATCAACTGTCTCCCCATCATAATGCTGCAAAACTTCCAAATAATTATCGTTCACGCACACCCCTCCACTCTTTCACTTACCAACTATTTCAGCATATGAAGAGGGGCCGGATATTATTCCAGGGGAAACTGTCCCATCAGGATATCCTTTTTATTTGCATCCGGATGTTCCAGAACCAGGGCAAGCATCTTATTTAATACTTCGCCAATCTGTTTGCCCGGTCTGGCACCTGCCGCGATTAAATCCTGACCGTTAACAGCCAGTTCCTTTAAAGTAAGACAGTCACCATTGGCCCGGATCGTCCTGGTTATTTCCAGAATCTTATGATCATATTGATTCAGCATACATACTGCATCCCAGACCTCGGCATCCATCCTGCTCATGGCTTTCCTGATGTCAGGCGCGGCAGCATCCAGTACAATTCCTGACCAGGATACCAGAGTCCTGACCTTTGCGGTCGTATCGTTATCCATCTTCAGGTCTTTTAAAACAGACACCGCCTGTTCTGCCGCAATCAGACGCAGGAAAGCGGCCCAGCGGATATATTTTTCTGCCGGCAGTGATGCCGGAATGCTGGCACACTGATAGGGCACATCAAGGAATGCCGGAGAAATATACGCTGCCATACCGGTTTCATACACATTTTTGATATATTCCGGATGAATGGACAGCAGCAGCTTGGTCAGCTCGATCTGAACCCGTTCCTTGCTCACCTTTGACAAATTAGGAGAGATCTGTGCAATCGCTGCCCAGGTCCTGTCTTCCACAACAAATCCCAGCTGGGCAGAGAAACGGACAGCTCGAAGGATCCGCAGAGCATCTTCACTAAAACGTTCTGTGGCATTTCCCACACAGCGAATGATCCCCTGCTGCAGATCCTCCATACCGTTAAAAGCATCAACAATACCGGTCTGGTGACTGTATGCCATGGCATTGATGGTAAAATCCCGCCGTTTTAAGTCTTCCAGCAGACTGGCCGTAAACGCAACCTCACGGGGATGGCGGCCATCCTCATATTTACCGTCGATCCGGTACGTTGTCACCTCATATCCGGCATCACCAAGCATCACCGTGACAGTACCATGCTGGATGCCGGTATCAATCGTCCGCCGAAACAGGGCCTTGACATCTTCCGGCTTTGCTGATGTTGTAATATCCCAGTCTTCCGGCTGACGCCCAAGCAGCGTATCCCGGACACAGCCGCCTACGGCAAATGCCTCATGCCCATGATTATTCAGTTGTCCGATAATCTGTTCTACCTGCTCAGGAATCTGTATCTGCATGAATTTTCGTCCTTTAATATGCTTTGCCCCAGTATACCATCTTTGCTGCCGGCTTACCACAGCAGACACAGCCATCGGCTACCTGCTTCTGTTCGAATGGCATACAGCGGGAAGTTGCTGTAGTAAGTTCTTTGATTTTCTCTTCACATTCCTGATCACCACACCACATTGCCTTTACAAAGCCAGGCTTCTCCTCAATCATATTGGCAAAGGTATCCCAGTCAGCTGCTTCATACGTATGGGTATCACGATGTTCTCTGGCCCGTTCAAACATGTCTGACTGGATCTGCCCCAGCAGCTCATCAATCTTAGTGCCGATTTCATCCAGGGAAACGGTGATCTTTTCATGAGTATCACGGCGCACCAGAACCGCCTCATTATTTTCGATATCACGCGGACCAACCTCCACCCGAATAGGAATGCCGCGCATCTCGGATTCGCTGAATTTCCAGCCCGGACTCTTGTCGGTATCATCAACCTTGACACGCAGCCCGGATAATGCTGCTTTTAATTCATACGCCTTATCCAGCACGCCTTCCTTCTTCTGCTGGATCGGGACGATCATAACCTGAGTCGGGGCAATACGAGGCGGCAGAACCAGGCCGTTATCATCGCCATGCACCATAATCAACGCACCGATAATACGGGTACTCATCCCCCATGAGGTCTGATGCACATGCTGCAGGGAATTGTCCTTCGCCGCATACTGAATACCAAATGCCTGGGCAAATCCGTCGCCGAAATTGTGGCTGGTTCCGGACTGCAGGGCCTTGCCGTCATGCATAAGTGCTTCAATGGTATAGGTAGACTCCGCACCGGCAAATTTTTCTTTATCTGTCTTCTGACCGCAGATAACCGGTATCGCCAGGACTTCTTCACAGAAATCAGCATATACGTTGAGCATCTGAATTGTTCTTTCTTCAGCATCCTCTGCCGTTGCATGAGCCGTATGGCCTTCCTGCCACAAGAACTCTCTGGAACGCAGGAACGGACGGGTAGTCTTCTCCCAGCGAACAACGGAACACCACTGGTTGTATACTTTCGGCAGATCACGATATGACTGAATATCTTTTGCATAAAAATCACAGAATAAAGTCTCAGAAGTGGGACGTACACACATCCGCTCCTGCAACGGCTCAAGTCCGCCATGAGTTACCCATGCCACTTCTGGGGCAAAGCCTTCCACATGATCTTTCTCCTTCTGCAGCAGGCTCTCCGGAATAAACAGCGGCATATAAACATTCTCTACTCCCGTTTCCTTAAACCGGCGATCCAGCTCCTGCTGAATATTCTCCCATAAGGCATATCCAGCCGGTTTAATGACCATACACCCCTTTACGCTGGTATAATCACATAACTCTGCCTTCTTCACCACATCGGTATACCACTGTGCAAAATCCACGTCCATTGATGTGATTGCTTCTACTAATTTCTTGTCCTTTGCCATTATAATCTCCTTCTCTTTTATCTCTTTTCTCTGCGTAGTGCGCATCCCCGCAATTCCCTATAAAACAAAAAAAGCCTCTGATCTCTGATCATTCTGATCAGGGACCGAAGACATTCATCCACCGGCGGTACCACCCTTATTAGCTTGTAAGCTCTCTTTTCATTCCGTTAACGCCGGAGATACGCCGCATTTTCATACGAGGCTCCGAGGCAGGTTGGGTCTTCAGGGACACAGGAATCTCGCACCGAATGATTCCCTCTCTGGACGTGTATGGCAACTTAATAATCCTCTTCACAGCCAAATTCCTTTATGTATGCTTGATTCTACGTTATTTTTCCTTTTTTGTCAATAGCACCTCCAGTAAATCTTTATTGACCAATATAATTTACTGTAGTAAGATCAAAGACAGAATGACCTTAAGGAGGTTTTTATGATACAGGATATCGCTCCGCACCGATTTGACAATGCTTACCGGCCGCATCCGCCGACTGCAGATTGTTATGCACTTTACTATGAAGAACATCAGGTTCTGATGGAACGCACGGAAGATTCCATCAACTATCCCCGGTTCAGGGATCTGGAACAGGCCAACCCCGACATCTATGAACATTACACTTATCTGTTCTCAATTGATGAACAATCCTTTTTTCTGGCAGACCATATTACCTGTCCGTCACCTTCCCGTTATACAATGGAGAACACCCAGTTGTTCAGGACGGCCGGACCCAGGCATCTGGCCTTTGCCGGTATTACCGGACACCAGCTTTTTCTCTGGTACCGTGACCACCGTTACTGCGGCAGATGCGGCGGGGTATTTGGCAAAGACAGCAAGGAACGAATGTTGTCATGTACCGCCTGCGGTTATATGGAATACCCCAGGATTTCACCCGCTGTTATTATCGGGATCACAAACGGCAGCCGCCTGCTGCTGTCAAAATATGCCGGACGCGACTACACCAGATATGCCCTGCTGGCCGGCTTTACCGAGATCGGGGAGACCCTGGAAGAAACCGTCATCCGCGAAGCACTTGAAGAGTCCGGACTTAACGTAAGCAATGTCCGCTATTACAAAAGTCAGCCCTGGTCCTTTAGTGGAACTCTTCTGGCTGGATTTTTCTGTGATCTCGACGGCGATGATACCATCACCCTGGATGAAGAGGAACTGGCTTTGGCCGAATGGTTTGAGCGGGAAGACCTGCCTGAAGATGATGTTTCCCTGAGCCTTACCTATGAAATGATACAGGCATTCAAAGACGGCATTATTCCAACAGAGCAACCAGATCCATAATCAGCAGCAGGCCAACCGGCCCCAACAGAAAACCTGGTAACCCGAACAGCTGCAGTCCGACATACATGGCTATCAGCGTTTCCAGCGGAGACAGTCCGACCTGCCCTCCCATCATTTTGGCCTCCAGGATTTCTCTCATGAAATAACAGATTACATAAAGCGCCAACAGCGCCAATCCGGTTCCCCATCTGCCTCCAATAAAAGATATAACAGCCCACGGAACCAGTACGGTGCCGGTTCCCAGAATCGGCAGGGCATCAACCAGACCCAGTCCGACTCCGGCCAGAATATAGTAAGGATTACCAAGCAGCCAGAATGCGACGGTACTGATACACATGGTCAGCAGCATGATAACTCCCTGCGTTTTTAAATATGCATTGCACACAATTTTCAGTCTCCGCAAAATGATGCTGATCTCCTGACGGCAGACGGATTCTTTGCACCGTTCGCTCCAGCGTTCCGTTTCCTGCAGGCTTAAAGCTGTGGCAATGATTAAAATAATGGTAAAAATAACGATCTCCATCCCGATTTTGAAGAATAGTACCGAATTAGACATCAGATATGGCATTACCTTATTTTTCAGGGAAGTAAGCAGACCTGCGTTCATTTCACCTACGAGCTGAACCAGATAATCTTTTTCCAGGCAGAATACTAACTCCATCTGATGACAGATTCCATTTATCCACTGTTCCATGGAATCCAGCCAAACCGGTATCTGGTCGAAGAGCCGGCCGGCCTCCATACATAGCTTCTTGCCGCCAAAATAGAGTCCCGACAACAGCAGCTGTAATATCACGACCAGTTCTACAGCGCCAATCACACCAACAGGAATTCCTCTTCTTTTCCCCCTGATTTCTCTTTTTGTCCGTAATTTTGAAGCCAAAAACCGTGAAGATGGTCCCAGGAGCAACGATATCCCGTAAGCAATCAAAAAGGGAATCACCAGGGGCAGTAAAAAACGAAAGCTTCCATATACGGCACCTGCAATTCCCAATATTAAAATTTTTTTCTTCAGTTCCTTATTCGGTTTAGCCATGGACTCACCTGTTCCTGATTTGTACTTCATTTGTATATTGCTATTCTGTCCTCAGGCTGGTGAAAATATTCTGATTTTTCTATTTGGAACAAATTTGCAAAATTATCTCTGCCGCGGCTTCATAATCGTCCAGACCGATCCGGGGTATCCCGGAAAGTTCAAATTCCGTGTCGGTAGCTATTGCCAGTAAGGTTTCCGGGCTGCATACATTGTGGACTGAAATGCCCTTGCGGATCAGTTCTATTTTAGGATAGGCAGAATATTTCTGGCCCTCCAGCAAAATGATGTCGCAATCATCCAGCTGGCGGATGATCTCCGCCAGATTGCCCGGCTCCTGCCGGATTATCATCCAGCGCCGTTCTGAATAAACAACGGTGCCGTCTGCTCCCGATGAATTCAGCCGCCAGCTGTCCGTTCCGGGAACATCAGGCTCAAAATCGTGACCGTCATGTTTAATCACTGCTACCTTCAGTCCCTTTTCTTTTAACAATGGAATAACATGCTCCAGAAATGTCGTTTTGCCACTGTTTTTAATGCCGCTGACTGCAATAATGGTTTTCTCCACTTTTCACGTTTCTCCTCTCTGCGGCCTGTATCGAATCTCAGCCGGCCCCGCGATTCTAACTGCCCTCAGACAGTGCCGGATCCGATTGAATGGGAACAACTGATCAGCCCAGATAAATGGTCTGATAGCTGACTGTATTATCAGCTTCCAGTGTCATGATCATATAAGTTGGTTTCCGCCCTTCCTGTCTGGGATAAGAAAGGCTGCCCGGATTGAGTACTGTAATATCTTCTTTGGTACTCAGGTAGGGGCGATGGGTATGTCCATACATGACAATATCACAGCCCCTGGACCGTGCCTCTTCCCGCAGGCCTTCGACACCGAGATTGACATTATAAAAATGTCCATGGGTCAGCATCACGCGGTGTGATCCGATAGCAATCTCCTTCTCCCTGTCAAGATCAGAGAAGAAATCATTATTGCCGAGTATCATCATCAGTTCACAATCATCGGCTACCCATTGTTTAATACTATATTCACTGCCTTCTGCATCACCAAGGTGGATCAGCATATCAAATGGTGCCTCTTTTTCAATTACATACTGCAGATTATCATCTTTGCGGTGTGTATCACTTACGATCAATATCTTCATCAGGAATTGTCCTCCAGCACCTTTCGCAGTTTTTCTTTCATCGCCTCCAACGCTTTTCCTCTATGACTGATTCTATTTTTCTGTTCCATCGGAAGCTGTGCTGCCGTCATACCAAATTCCGGTATATACAGGATCGGATCATATCCGAAACCACCGCTGCCTGCAGGTTCATCAGCAATCAGTCCTTCCATTGCAGATTCCGTATGCAGCACCTCTCCGTCCGGCATGGCGGCTGCAATATTGCAGACAAAACGGGCACTGCGCTGTGCTTCTCTGGCATCGTTCATCCGTTCCAGAATGATCTGATTCTTGGCTTCATAGGGCGTATCCTCGCCCAGATAGCGAGCCGAATAAATCCCCGGTTCTCCTCCCAGATAATCCACAACCAGGCCGGAATCATCAGCAAGGACAATATCACCGGTACAGTCCCACACAGCTCTGGCCTTGATCTCAGCATTTGCTGCAAAAGTAAGGCCGTCCTCAATAATCTCCGGATTGGCACCAGCTTCCTTCATAGAAAGTATTTCACAGCCAAGATCACCGAGGATCAGACGGATCTCACGCATTTTCCCTTCATTGCCCGTAGCAAATATAATTCTGTGTTTCACTTTTATTCCTCCATCAGCGTACTCGTATAAGCCTTCAGGCAAAGGTTGCACTTCTGCTCTGTTTCCACATGCTGCCACTGTATGCCATCCGGACTGATATATCCTTCCCCGTCGCTTAAATCCACGCTGCTCTTGCCGTCTCCGGCATCATATTCAATCGCGATGGGATGAATCTCATTCGGAGTAACCAGCCTGATCATAACACCAAACCGCTCCCCCGGTTCCAATTCAAAGCTGCCGGTCAGCGGGACCGTATAATAGCCGGCATGATCCAAGGTTCCCTCAGCCGCCATAATCCGTTCAGTAAAATCCTCGTAAACTGGATCCGGAGGCAAATGCCTGACAACATACACCTCATACTGACTGTTCCTGTTAATCGCATAAAAGCCTGCTGCTTCCAGCTGTTCTTTATCTGCTGCCTGAAAGATATTAACTGCCCAGGCTGTACCTCCACCATAACCCAGCTGCCCGATCCAGCCGCACAGGTCACTTTGATAAACAGAGTCATAATTATCGGCATTCTCAACCGAAGAATACAGAACATTATTCTTCCCGATATTGGCATCCCAATAAGATACATAAAAACAGCCATCTTCTCCAAACTCGGGTCCCCAGCTGTTCTGACAGAGAAATGCACCGTCTTTAGAAACATCTCCGGGAAATAAGTCTGCCGGAAAATTATCATCCCAGCCGATAATCACAACATCGTGATTGGGTACCATAATCCTTGGGTAGTAATATGCCCGATCCGTCCGGTTGTAATACCGGGATGAGCTGTTCTTGTCTTCCATCGTTGTATACAGTGATGTCTGTACACCTCCGCAGCGAAGCACAGCCTCTTTGATCAGTTCCAGATCCCCTGAAGGTAAGAGCTGAATCTCCTGAACATGTTTGACCGCACCAAGGCCCTGAGGAGACTCGCCATCTCCGTAAGGATCATCTTCCTCTCGTACCGGCCCCTGCCATGACAACAGGTATGCCATAGACATCGTGAATTCTCCGCCGTCCTCCTGACTCAGCCTGAAATATGGATGGTTGGTCATATGATCTTCCGAAAAATCCCATTGTTCCGTTGGCCGCAGCACACTTTCCAGTGCTGTCAGCGACGCAAACGCCCAACAGGTACCCAGATTACCCTGATCTTTAACAGGAGATGTCCGGCCGGCTTTTCTGGCATCATATTGCTCCGGGAGATTGCTGCGCACTGTCGGATCACTGCTAAAAACCGGCACTGCTTTACCTTCCGGCGGCGCAATCACTTCTTCCACAACCGTTTCGGGTTCCGTCTCGTCAATACTTACAGGCGGCGGTTCTTCTGTACTCCATCTGCTGCTTTGTTCATCAGTATGGCAGCCGCTGATTCCGATAACTGCTGCCAGCAATACCCCGACGATCTGGATAAGTCTTCTTCTAGCCTTCTTCACCAATCTCTCCTGCCTTACGTTTTGGCGGCCTTGGTCCCATGAATTGATAAAAATAGGTCTTCATCATACCATTATAAATCTTACGGTTCTTATCTGCCTTGCGTCCCATACAGGATTCAACCTGTTCATATGGGGTAATCAGGTAAGCTGACCAGGAATCAAGGGCCCGATACCGCTCTCCCAACTGACTGTAAAGTGCCGGCAGGCTGGCTTTATCTTCAATCCGTTCCCCATATGGCGGATTGGTAATCAGAAAGCCATATTTCTTCGGATGGCTCAATTCACTGACCGGACGCTTTTGAAAATGGATCATATGGTCAACCCCGGCAAGCTCTGCATTGGCACGTGCCGCCTTAATCATATCACCATCTATATCATATCCCTGAATATCAACTGCCACGGTATCGTCCATCAGTTCCGCCGCCTCATCCATCGCTTCATACCAACACTTTTTAGGAATCAGGTTGCTCCATTCTTCAGCCAGGAAGGAACGGTTCATTCCGGGCGCAATATTGGCTGCTATCATCGCCGCTTCAATCGGAAACGTTCCGCTTCCGCAGAAAGGATCCACCAAAATCCGGTCCCCCCGCCAGGGTGTCAGCATAATCAGAGCTGCCGCCAGAGTCTCCGTTATCGGTGCCTTGCTGGTAAGCTTGCGGTATCCCCGCCGGTGCAGAGATTCGCCTGAAGTATCAATACCGATTGTCACCTGATCTTTGTAAAGAGAAACACGCATCGGGTAACTGCTGCCGCTCTCCGGCAAAAGGCTTGTACCGTAAGCCTGCTTCAGCCGTTCAACCATCGCCTTCTTCATAACCGACTGAATGTCGGACGGGCTGAATAGTTTGCTCTTGACTGAGTTCGCCTTCGTCACCCAGAACTTGCCTTCAGCCGGAATATAGGATTCCCAGGGAATTGCCTTCGTTGCCTGAAACAGTTCTTCGTATGTGGTTGCCCGGAAGCTTCCTGCTTTTAAAAGAACCCGCTCTGTTGTGCGGAGAAACACATTAGCCCGGCAGATCGCCTCGGCATCCCCGTAAAAAATCACCTTTCCATCTTCCACCTGCGCAATCTCGTAGCCAAGATCGAGAATCTCCCGTTTCAATACTGCCTCAAGGCCGAAATGGCAGGGTGCTATCAATTCATATACTTTTGTCGCCATAGTTTTCCTTTCTGCAACTTTATACCAGTTCCAGTTCTTTTATTACATTTCCGTCAAAATCCATAATCCGGAATGTCTGCTCATCAAGCATTGCGTAACTTGCCGGGTTCCCCCCTTTGGGGATCGATACCGACCCGGGGTTGAGAATATAATGATCACCCTGGCAAGCTGCGGTCAGCAGGTGTGTATGGCCATGAATCAGGATATCCCCTTTCTTCAGCGGCGGCATCGCGTCTGCATGATACAGATGTCCATGCGTTGCAAAGAAAGTAAGGTCATTCAGCACCAGAATTGCATAATCGGCCAGTACCGGAAATTCAAGTACCATCTGATCAACCTCTGCCTCACAATTCCCCCGCACTGCTGCAATCTCATGTTTATAAGTATTGAGCATCGCAATTACTTCTTTTGGTGCATATTCCCGGGGCAGTTCATTCCGTGGACCGTGATACAGTAAATCCCCTAACAGAATCAAACGATCTGCCCCTGACTGGTCATATGCTTCCAGCATTTTTCTGCAATAGTAAGCGGAACCGTGGATATCCGATGCAAACATATATTTCATAACGTAACTCCTCTTCCGTCATTTTGCCTGTAATAGTACTATTTTATAGCCTGACCTATGCTTCTGTCAACGAAAACCCGCCGTTTATACACGATATTTGCCCCGATAAGCCTGGATGCCGCCACATACATTTGCGGCCCGATATCCGGCGTTTGACATATTCCTGGCGGCCAGTATGCCTTTAGGCCCTCTGTAACAGTAAAATATAATCAGCCGGTCCACCGGTAATTCCTTCCAGCGCACCGATAACTCTTCATAATAAATATTAATCGCCCCTTTTATATGACTCTCTGCATAGTCATCAGGATCTCTCAGATCAACCAGAACGATTTCCGTTCCTTCATCCAGATAGCGTTCCAAGTCTGTGGCACTGATAATAAACCACATAATAATACCAACCTTTTTTATTTATTATATGTAAAAAAACCGCCCCTTGTCCCGAGGCGGCTTTTCTGCCATTACACGTAATTATCTGCTGCAGTTTTTGTTGTTATTCTGAGTCTTGTTCTGGCTGTCGTTCTGGGTCTTGTTCTGGTTCTTGTTCTGGGTCTTGTTCTGGCTGTCGTTCTGACTGTCGTTATTACCGCTGTCAAAATTGTCCATATCTTTGTAATTGTCTTTCATGGTTTTACCTCCTGAAAAATCATTAGATTGTTGTTACAGGACTAGTATGTGTCATTTTTTTTGCTTTATTCTTTTTTAATTGCATTTTCTTATCAGATCTATTATAATAGACTGTGAGAAAATGATTTCCCTTAAATTATTTTCTTCAACCTTATTAATTATTTATACTCCCCTCAGAAAAAGCCTGGCAGCTTCCCTGCTTCGGCTTTTTCTCTTTAACGTATTTACGTTGTTTTTAGTATATATTTTAGCGATTTTTATACAAAAATAGTGCTATTTATTATGTCTATAAGAATTATTAGTATCATATTAGTATCATACAAAAGGCAGAAAACATATGCTCATTTTTGAGCAAAAGTCTTTTCAGTCATGGATCGTACTGAGGGACAAATGTCGCTGAGTGATCGGTACCCGCTATTTTTTTTGCCTATTCCGCCAATCCCGGATACTGCAAGGCTCCATCCTGATCCGGTGTCAGCGTTACCGGTTCCGTTACCATTCGCCCCTCATCATCCAGGTAATACCACTTCCCATCAACCGCCTGTAATCCCTTAACCATCGCCCCATCAGATCCTAAATAATACCAGTGTTCCCGATGCATATACCAGACGTTTGTAACCATCATCCCGGCACCGTCAAACCAATACCATTTGTCGTCATCCTTGTCCTGCACCCAGTTATTGCACACGCAATCGCCCGTGTCGCCATTGTAATACCGCCAGCCGCTGTTTTCTTCGTACCAGCCGGACTTCTTTGTTTCCTCTACGGCAG